>CATLHE010000004.1 GCA_949948895.1 uncultured Christensenella sp. | reverse complement strand
CAGGTCGGGCGCTCTCCCACTTCTCTCCGTCAGTCGAATACCTTACCTCATCTCCTTCCTTTACTCCGCTCACTTCTATCCAGTGCTTTTCTCCGTCGTACTCGTATTCGCTTTGGATGATTGTTATTTCTATTTCCTCGCCCGCTCTTTCCTCGGCGTTCGGGTTATTACAGCCGATAAATACTATGCTTGCTGCTATTACTACAATAAGACATACTAACAACAGAGCGAGTTTTACACCGATTTGTTTCTTTCCCGTTTGCTCTTTCGTGACTTCACTCATGCCTTTTCTCCTTGTTGTTTTTTGTAGTGTTTAGTTCTTAATTATTATTATACTATACATCCTGCTTCTGTCAAGGGGTTACGGGAATTTTTTACCATAAAACGAATAATTAAACTGATTAATAAGCCGTTATTTATGTCGAGGATATTCGGGCATCAACTCAATCAATCTAGTTGTTCGCCCTTCTTTATCCAATAGAATTTCAATATTTTCCACATCCCCGCCTAAATGCATCATAAATTCCCTGCAAATACCGCAAGAAGGAATTACATTTCCATCTTTATATACAGAAACAACTTTTGTAATCTCACTTTCGCCATATGTAAGCATTGTTGATAGAGCGTTTCTTTCCGCACACATACCGATAGAGCCGTCCGTATCAATACATATGCCCTTATAAATATTACCTTTTTTCGTGAGTACGGCAGACGCAACACTTCCCACCCACATTTTATTTGAAACATCGTGGGGATTCAAAACGCTCATCGCTTCTTCATACAACTTTTGCCATTCTTTGTTCATCGGGTTGCTCTCCTTAATAAATTTCATTTTGTCGTTATGTTTAAGCATTGACATTATACCATAAACAATACCGATTTTCAATCATATAGCGCCGTAAAATGCTATCAAGCGCCCGTCGCAACGAACTAACCGAACGACAAAAACCGAAGCGCCGAGCGAACAAAGGCTCGCCCGCTAAACCGCTTGGCGATCGCCTTTGTATTACCGCTCGAATCTTTCTTACCTCCGCCAAACAAAAACACCCTCTCGGGTGTCTTTGCTTGTGTCTAATACACGAAAAGGATGCCGCGTAAAACAGGACGGTGTTTTCCGCGTAAAGTTCTAACCTACTAAATAATTTATTGCATTTCTTCTATACTAATTGTAGGATGAAAAATATTAAATTATCATTTTTGTCAGTATTTTTAATTATCAGTCTTATAAGCGGGTTACTTTTCACACCGACTAAAACGATTTTCGCAGATGCCGATTCTTCAATCTATAATGAGCTTTCAATAGCTTTACTCAATCCTTATATTGAAAAAGCAATAGAGGGATATTACGGCTATTACAGACGCTATGAAATAGGTGATTCACAAATTGAAATATTAGATAGAGAAGGCAATGTCTTTAACGTAAAGGTTAAAGTCGATACTTTTGAAGGTCCACATAATGATTACTACACGGAAATTTTACTATTTACCGTAACACCTACTACCGTAACGCTTTACAATTATTCGCATAGCGACTTTTACAAATAAAAAGTCCTATTTCATCTTTCGACAAAATACGACTTTTTTCGTACTGGCGGAAGCGGAGGGATTGCCGCGGATTCGCGGCGACCTTTGCGCTTTGCGCAAGCGGTTAGCGAACTGCGGCTCAATTTCTTTTTCGTTTTATGATTATTTTATTCTCTCTACCGTGTTTTCCACTTCCTTGGCTCTTTCACTGCCGCTCGAATCTCTCTTACCTCCGCCAAGCAAAAACACCCTCTCGGGTGTCTTTGCTTGGCGGGCAAGTGGTGTTCACGTTAGAACCCTGATTTTCATTCTCTATAGCTCGTTATCTATTGTCATATATGTCAATATAGCTTTTGGAGTCTTTACAGTAGCGAAATATTATGTTATAATGTTAATTAGTTCAGATAGACAGTATAGGAAAATAATGGGATTCACACAAGAACAATTTGAATATTTTAGCCAACTATATAAGGATTGCATACAAGATATGCTATGTCAAAATATGCCCTTTTTCAAATTCCGAAAGCAACCTGTATGGGGTTTTATGTTTAATGAGTGTTGTGCGGTTTTGGGTACGACCAACAAAGCGACAAACACAGTAAATCTTAATATCGCTGCAATAGACTTTGCGTTTCGCCACGGACAACCACTTGTAATAGAGCAATTCGCCTTACATGAATTTAGACATTTATATCAGTTCGGCGAGATAGAAAGTTATAGTCAAGGTAATTATGACGGTACGGAGAGTATAGATAAAATACAACGCTGGGCGCGTGGGTATGAACAATATATCGGACCGAAAACCAGCGGAGAAAACACTGTTAAAGAATACTACGATCAAGATTTGGAATTTGACGCTTTTACCTTTTCGTATGCGGTAATGAAATTCAAATATAATGAACTGCCGAGTTACATTGAAGTACCTAAATACTATGTAGGAAAATATGAACCGCTTGTTGATGAATGGATTAAAGTTTTTCATAAGAAATTTAATGTTTGACTTTTGTCGATAACCATTGGCATTGACTTGTAGTATAAAAAATGATATAATATGCAGTGACATTTCGGGAGAAACTCATGACGGATAAAGAGCTTAAAGACTTAAAAGACAGACTGTGGCATTCGGCGGACGTGCTTCGAGCCAGCGCTCACATAGCGGCCAATAAATACGGTCAGCCTATACTCGGGCTTATATTCTTGCGTTATGCCGACATATTGTACAAACAACATCATGACGAGATAGTCGCGGAATATACGCGCTTAAAAGGCACGCGTATGGAAAAATCGCTCAAAGATATAGCGATAGAAAAATGCGGGTTTTATCTGCCCGAGTGCGCGTACTACGATTACATAAACGACGCGCCCGACAATGCGGAAAAAGCGACGCTCGTCAAAAACGCCATGACCGCTATCGAGGACGAAAACCCAAAGATGAGCGGCGTGCTTCCAAAAGAAGTTTACGGACAGCTCGTGCCCGAAGAAGAGCCCGAATTGCTTTCTAATATTGTACGCATATTCAAAGACATTCCCGAAACCTGCACAGTGGATATATTCGGGGAGATCTACGAATACTTTCTCGGCAATTTCGCTATCGACGAAGGGAAAGGCGGCGGCACTTTCTATACGCCGGCGACCGTCGTTCGGTACATGGTCGAAGTATTGAACCCGCAAGCCGGTGAGAAAAAGTTTTTAGACCCCGCTTGCGGCTCGGGCGGCATGTTTGTTCAAGCGGCGCGATATATGCACGCACACAACGCAAGCAAAACCGAACAAATGGCGTTCAGATGTTACGGCGTGGAAAAAGAGCCCGATACCGTAAAGCTTGCAAAAATGAATTTGCTGTTGAACAACGTTCGCGGCGAAATAACCGAGGCAAACACTTTCTATTCCGACCCGTACAACACCCCCTGTTCGTTCGACTACGTAATGGCGAATCCGCCGTTCAATGTGGACGAGGTCGTTGTCGAAAAACTAAAGGACGACGCGCGTTTTACGACCTACGGCATACCGCGCAACAAGTCGAAAAGCAATAAAAAAGACAAGAGCGAAAAAGTTCCTAACGCAAATTACTTGTGGATAGGTCTATTCGCGGCGGCATTAAACAAAAACGGCAAAGCCGCGCTCGTTATGGCTAACTCCGCTTCGGACGCAAGCGGCAGTGAATACGACATTCGCAAAAAGATGATCGAGGAAGGCATTATATCTCAAATGGTGACGTTGCCGTCCAACATGTTCAATACCGTCACCCTCCCCGCAACGCTTTGGTTTTTCGATAAGCAAAAATCCAAGAGCGATAAAAAGGACGAGATACTGTTTATTGACGCTCGCAATGTGTTTACTCAAGTAGACAGAGCACACCGCAAGTTCAGCGACGAACAAATCAAAAATCTCGGCGTGATCACGAAACTGTATAACGGCGATTCAAAGGCGCTTCATGATTTAATTGCCGAGTATAACACCCAATTGAATGCCGCGCCCGAAACCGCCACGGACGATGACACGCACGACAAAGCGTATTGGCAGGCGCAAATAGATTGGCTAAACGAACGCTTCCCCGACGGCGTTTATAAGGACGTTATAGGACTGTGCAAAGCGGCGAAAATCGACGGTGAGGACGGAATAAAGGAGCAAGACTATTCGCTCAATGCCGGGCGTTATGTCGGAGTTGTCATAGAGGACGACGGAATGACCGAGGATGAGTTCAAAGCGGAAATGCTCGGACTAAATGCGGAATTACAACAATTAAATTCCGATGCGGCAGAGTTGGAAAAATTGATTGCAGATAATTTGAAGGAATTATTTTAATGAAACAAAAATTTAAGGTTTACAAAATTAAAGATATCGGAGAGGTTATTGGGGGTGGCACACCTGCAACTTCAATCTCTGAATATTGGGGTGGAAATATTCCATGGGTTACGCCTGCGGATTTAACTAGTTACAAATCCGTTTTTATTTCTCGTGGTGGTAGTAATATAACTACACTTGGACTTAGAAAATCAAGTACTAAATTATTGCCGCAAAATACAATATTATTGTCATCCAGAGCTCCTATCGGATATTTGGCAATAGCCGCTAATGAAATTTGTACTAATCAAGGGTTTAAGAATATCATTTGTCATAAGGAAGTTGTTGATTATAGATATTTATATTACTATTTGAAGCAGAATATAGAATATCTTAAGTGTTTTGCTTCTGGTGCGACTTTCCCTGAATTATCATGAAGTAGATTAAAAAATATTAGAATTGAAATATTCGAGGATATAAAATATCAACAAAAGATAGCTTCTATTCTTTCTGTTTATGACGACTTAATCGAAAACAATAACAAGCGCATTAAGATATTGGAACAAATGGCAGAAAACCTCTACAAAGAATGGTTTGTTCGTTTCCGTTTCCCCGAACACGAAAATTGTGAGTTTGAAAACGGCATACCAAAGGGCTGGCGAATAGAAAAAATAGGAACAGTAACACGTTTGAAAGTTGGAGGCGATGCTCCTAAAGAATACTCAAAACATAAAACTGCCGAATATAGTATTCCTATTTACTCAAATGGCATTGAAAATGAAGGATTGTTTGGCTATACTAATGAGGCTATAATAACAAAAAATAGTGTTACTGTTTCGGCGCGTGGAACTATCGGTTATGCTTTTTTACGAACCGAACCTTATGTTCCTATTGTTCGTTTGATTGCTATGGAGCCTATTGAAAAAGATATTGATTTATATTATTTGTACTTATTTTTAGATATGAACACTATTGAAGGATATGGAACATCACAACAGCAATTAACAATTCCTTTTTTCTCACGGTGCAAGATTTTATTGCCTAACAGAGAATTGCAAGCGAATTTTACTAGAATGGTTGCTCCTATTTATAAAGAAATTAAATTATTAACTTTATCAACCCAAAATCTCATTATACAGCGCGATTTACTCCTTCCTCGACTTATGAGCGGAAAATTGGAGGTGTCAATATGCTAACTTTTTCTCAACGATACGGATATAAGAGTTCTGTTTTGCAATATGAAAATGCTTCTGAAACACTAAAAAAGAGAGTTTTTGCTTCATTTTATAAACAAGAATTTGATTGTGTTTTAATCGACTGGGCAAACAGCACGACAGAAATCGAAGAAATGATGATAGAAATGGGTGTGTTATATGAGTATCCCCAAAATGATTTTGCAAGGAAACGAAATATTGATGCATTGCAAAAATATATTATGTCTGCAAAAGAATGGTACATAATATTCGATTTTATTGAAAAATATTTAATGCATTTATCCAGAGACATTGCAAAAAAAATGAGCCAACAATTTAATCGAATATTAGAAGAAGAAGCCTCTGCATATCGAATTATAGATAATTTAGTTGTTCCTCTTATAAGCGAGCAAGAAATAGAATCTATAGAAACCTCGCTTGCTATACCATATGACTCTGTGCGAATGCATCTTCGTAAAGCGGTTGAGAACTTTGCGAATAGAAAGAATCCTGATTATGAAAATTCTATAAAAGACTCCATAAGCGCAGTCGAAGCAATGTGTTGTATTATTACAGAAAACAAAGACGCAACATTGGGCAAAGCAATAAATGCTTTAGAAAATAAAGGCATAAGACTACATGGAGCATTTAAAAGTGCGATTAGCAGTCTTTATGGCTATACTAGTAAAGAAGGTGGTATTCGTCATGGAAGCATTGATTTTACTGATGCAACCGTTGAAGATACTAAATATATGCTGATTACTTGTTCTGCATTTGTAAATTACTTAATAGCAAAATGGGAGAAAGTAAAATAGCATTATAATAGAAAAAGGTGACAATATGGCGCAATTTATTTCCGAAGACAATATAGAACAAGCAATACTCGGCAAACTGTACGCCGAGCCGTTTTGCTATGACGATATTGTCCGTTGCGATCCGTCGCCGCAAAAACGCGAAGTGCTTCCTGACGGCACGGGGCGTTCGGACAAAAAGCAATGCATTTTGCCCGAGGTTTTCGCGGCGGCAATTAAGAGGATAAACCCTACTATCGAGGGCGAATACCTTGACGGAGTTATAAAAGAGCTTTCCGCAGACATCGGCGGCAAAGACTTGATAGCGACCAACTACAAGCTTTACGGCTATATCCGCAACGGCAAACAAATTAAGGTTCGCCGTGACGGCAAAGAGGATTTCGACATTGTAAAGCTTGTCGATTTCGACGAGCCGAAAAACAACACGTTTACTGCGGTTTCGCAAATGTGGATAAGAGGCACGGTGTATTGGCATCGCCCGGACATTATAATTTTCGTAAACGGTTTACCGCTCGTATTTATCGAACTGAAAAACAGTATCGTTAAGGTCGAGGAAGCGTACAACGTCAATCTTACGAAATATAAAAAAGATATTCCCAACCTATTTGCATATAATCAAATTTGCGTTCTTTCCAACGGGACCGAAACGCGGCTCGGCGCGTTCAATGCGTCTTACGAGTTCTTCTTCGAGTGGCTCAAAGTCGAATCGGAAAAAGAGGTAGTAAACCGCAAGGCGCTAAGGCAAGCGAAAACGCTCGGGCAAAGCTCAGTCAAGTATTTCGTGGACGGCTTATTGGACAAATCACGGCTTATCGACTACATAGAAAACTTCATTTTGTTCGATAACCAATCGGTAAAGATAATTGCACAAAACCATCAATATTTAGGCGTAAATAATCTTATAGCGGCAACAAACGACCGCAAATCGCTCGGCGGCAAGCTCGGCGTATTTTGGCACACGCAAGGCTCGGGCAAGTCCTATTCAATGGTCATGTTCGTACGCAAAGTGCGGCGCAAAATTCTCGGGAATTTTACATTCCTCGTTATAACGGACCGCGAGGACCTTGACGGGCAAATATACAAAACGTTTATTCGCACCGAAGTGATCGGGGAAAAAGACGAGGTTCGCCCGGGCAGCGGTAAAGACTTGCGCGAATATCTTTCGGGCAATAAGACCATTGTGTTTACGCTCATTCACAAGTTCAATTATGACAAGAACAAAAAATATCCCGTGCTATCCACGCGCGACGATATTATTGTTTTGGTCGACGAAGCGCACCGCACGCAATACAAGGACTTGGCGGAAAACATGCGTACGGCATTGCCGAACGCGAATTATATCGCTTTTACGGGAACTCCCCTGCTCGGCTCCAAACGGCTGACAAATCAATGGTTCGGCAACTATGTTTCGGAGTACAATTTTGCACAATCTGTTGACGACGGCTCGACCGTGCCGCTGTTCTATTCGCACCGCGTTCCCGAAGTGTGGCTCACAAACGATTATTTGGACGACGACATAATGAACGTAGCCGAAGAATTGGAGCTGAGCGACGACGAATTGCGGCTTTTGGAAAACTCGTCGTCGCGGGTTCTGGAAGTAATAAAGCGCGACGACCGATTGGACAAAATCGCCAAGGACATAGCGCATCATTTCCCCCGCCGCGGCTTTCCGGGTAAAGGCATGGTCGTTTCGGTGGATAAATACACAGCCGTCAAAATGTACAACAAAGTACAGCACTATTGGGAAATAGAAAAACAGGAACTCATAAAAGAACGCAACGCCGCCGACACCAAGCAAAAGCGCGACAAAATAACCAAGACCATCAACTACATGAACAACATGGAGATGGCGGTCATCGTCAGTGAGGAAAACGACGAAAAAGAAAAGTTCCAAAAAGTCGGGCTCGACATAACAATGCACCGCAAAAAGATGAATGAAAAGACCGCGGAAGGCAAGGACATCGAGGACAGATTCAAAGACGAAAACGACAAACTGCAATTAGTGTTTGTGTGCGCCATGTGGCTGACGGGCTTTGACGTTGCAAGTCTTTCGACGCTGTACTTGGACAAGCCCATGAAAGGACACACGCTCATGCAAGCGATAGCAAGGGCAAACAGGCGATTCACGGGCAAAACTTGCGGCATTATCGTCGATTATCTTAACGTGTTTAAGTACGTCAAAAAGGCGCTTTCCGATTACGCGACGGGCGGGGACGGAACGGAATATCCGGCAAAGGATATGAAACAGCTCATTTCGTATATCGACGATTCGATAGACGAAGCGGACGAGTTTTTGAAATCGCTCGGGATCGATCTTGACGCTATGCTTGCCGAATCTGACACATTCGATTCACACGAAGCGATACTCGACGCGTACAATACCGTTATTGCCAAAGACGGCGACAAGGACAAATGCAAGGTTATTCTTAATACGCTTGTGAATTTGTACGACGCGGCAAAGCCCGAAATATTCGAATGTGATTGGATCAACCCGAAGTATGCTCCGCTCGCTTACCTGCACGGACTGTTCTTCAATCTTATCGACGACCAAAAAATCGACGCGGCGCGCCGAAAAATGCAGCAGATCTTAGACAGTAGCGTTTCCGTAAGACCGAACGAAATATATAATAAAGAACTCGTTTCTTCAAAAGAAATAGACCTGTCCAAAATAGACGTCGAAGAGCTACGCAAGGAAATAAAGCAAGCAAAATTCAAAGCAATCGTAATAGACGATGTAAAGGCGTTTATAGAAGCCGCGCTCGAAAAGATGTTGCGACGGAATTGCACACGCCATAAGTTTTCGGAAAAATACAAAAATATTATCGACGCTTACAATGCTGGGAGCACGGAAAACGAGGAAAGCTACGACAAACTGATAGAGCTTATGGAACAGCTCAAGCAGGAAGAAAACAGAGCCGTAGCAGAAGGACTGACCGACGCCGAGCTTGAAATATTCGATATCCTTATACAAGGCAAAACGCTGACAAAAGCCGAAGAGCAAAAAGTCAAGCTGTCGGCAAAAAACCTTTACAGGAAATTGACAGAAAACCGCCGCGCGCTTCTCATCGTGGATTGGTACAAAGACGAACAACCGAAAAAGATAGTGCGGTCGGCTATTGAAACTTCATTAAACGACGATTTGCCGGATAGCTATGACAAAGAAACATTCCAAGCCAAAACCGATATACTGCTCAATCGCTTTATAGATATGGCAGTACAAGGTTACGGCTGGATAGCGGCATAACATTTTTGACACATGTGCTAATTTGGACTGAATTGTCCAACCTTATTGCATAACAAAAACTTTGCGATAGTTGCGGAGTTTTTGATATGCAAAGAACAGCCCATAGTGAACTGTCTTAATTTTTTATTTGCGTTTCCACTTATATCCTCCGGCATGTTTATAGAGCCCTTTCAAAACCGCTCTAATGCACCAATCGCTTATGCCGACCGTTTTGGACGCTATCCCGATTGACGAATACTCTGCAATAACTTCGTCGTTATCGTTAAGTTGCAATACTGCGCTTGCTACTCTGTATGCGTCGCCGTGTTCTTGGATTTTGGAATTAACTATAATGCAGGCAAACCCACAAATAAGAATATACTCAACGCCTTGAAAAAGAAAAGCGTCCGCATTAGACCTCGTGGGTTCTAACGTGAACGCGTCTGTCTAAACAGTACAAAAAAGCTGATTTAAAGTTAATTTATCGAGTGGACAGGATTTGAACTTAATAAGACAAAGGGGTTCGGATATAAACATTTCCACATTGCAAATAAATATAGGACTATATATTGTGATTTATGTTTGACTTAAAGCACAATATATGCTATAATAAACAGAAATTGTAAGGATAATTATTATGGCTCAGTACAAAATAACAAAAAAAAGAATACTTAAATTAAATTTGCCACACGGATATAATATTGAAAAAATTGAGATTGGCGTACCCGTTTTAGGTGATGAGGCAAAAAAGGTAAATCTTAAGAATATTGGTGATACAATATTACCTGCTGCTAGCTTTGGGATAAATTCGGCAAAGAATGCAAATGGTTACTCGTATCCAGATAAGACCAAACCGATGGAAAGGCGCTACATAACAACAAATTGGATTCAGCCGTACGGCAATGACGATGCATATCCCGTTTCGGTAGATATATATCGTGATTGTTATCCAGTAGTAGATGTTCCGCCGACAGAAATAGAATTTACGTTATACCAAAACAGTGAAGGCGAAAAATATATTATTGCTGTTTTAACTCCTGCTGTAAGAAAGAAGCTATTAAAAGAAGTAGTTAATTTATTTCTTGAAATATATGGTTTCTGTTTTATTTTCAGTAATGAAATAAAAATAACCCAAGACGCTAAAAGAACTCGTTGCAACTGGGAAATTCTTCCACCCGATAAAAAACCTGGCGCACACTTAAAAGGGCAACTACAAAAGCGTGGTGAGGACACTGATACATTTGATGTGGCACGGTTGGAAATGCTTGATAAATACAATGTTGAACAAATTGCCGAGGGATTAAATGGGTTTGATGGGTATTATGCTTATATATTCGCTAATCATTGCGTGTTAGAATCGGCTAAATACGGGAATGCGACTTATATTATACCTAAAGAAAATTGGGAAACTTTAAGTCAAAAAACAAAGCGCGAATTAACTGACCAAAAGGTTGTTATTGAGAAAATAATACACACAGAAAGTTGGGGCAATACAATAAGAAATATACTTCAGAAACTTGAAAATCAAATTCAATATGGATATAGGGTTTAATTATTAATAGATGCATAGAATTGGAAAAGTTTAAGATTTTATGACAAAATTTAGTTACAATAGAACCGAGCAAATTAATGCTCGGTTCTATTATGTTTTTAGGAGGTATTATATATGAAATTAACAAAAGAACAAAAAGAAATGGTAGTAAACAGGTACCTATCTGGAGAAAGAGTTTCAACGCTAATTGGTGAGTTTGGTGTTTCCAGAAGCTCATTGTATTTGTGGGTAAAACAAAACGCAGACGAAGTTTCCATTCAAGACAATATTATTAGCGTAAGTAGATATAAAAAACTTCAACAAAGAGTAAAACGCTTGGAAGAAATGATCCAAATTTATAAAAAGGCGAGCTGTAATTACAGTTCGCCTTTAAAAGAAAAATTATATGCATTAGAAGAATTATACGGTCAGCATAGCGTACATATCCTATGTAAAGCTTATGATGTATCGAGAGGGACTTTTTACAATCATATTTTGCGAAACAAAAAGCAAAATACAGTGTATACTCAACGGAAAGAAGAATTGAGAGAAATGATACAAAAAATTTATGATGAAAGTAATCAAATTTTCGGTGCAGGTAAAATCATGGCGGTATTAAAAGAGCAGGGGATAAAAGTCGGCGAAAAAACAGTAAGACTTTTGATGCGAGATATGGGGATAAAAAGTATTCGTCAAGAAGCGAAAAGCATTTACGATAAAGAGAAAAAACGAAATCGAAATTTGCTACAGCAGCAATTTAATCCTATGAAGCCTAATCAAGTTTGGGTAAGCGATATAACGCTATTTCGTGTAAAAGAAAAGAATTATTATATTTGTGTTATTTTGGATTTGTTTTCAAGGGCGGTAGTTGGATACAGAATAGGAATAAAGAATAGCACACAGTTAACTAAAAGTACATTTAAGTTGGCTTACATAAACAGACAACCGGAAAGTGGTTTGATATTTCATACTGATAATGGAGCAAATTATGTCTGTAAGACTTTTAGAGAATATTTGCAAAAGGTAAATGTAATTCAGTCGTTTTCTAAACCGTATGTACCTTATGATAACTCCGTAATGGAAAGTTTCTTTGCATCGTTAAAAAGAGAAGAACTATATCGACGCAAGTTCAAATCTGAAAATGAGTTTTACAAAGCGGTTGATGAGTATATGATTTTCTATAACGAGAAACGCCCGCATTACCAAAACAGTTATAAAACGCCAAAGAAAAAGGAAGAGGAATATTACAAATCGATTCAATAGTAATAAGACAAAGGGGTTCAGATGTAAACTTTTTTAACTTTTAATTATAAAAATTCAAGTTTTTAAGAAAAGTTATCCAATTTGCATTTGGCAGAAAATACGCGATAAATGCCTTAAATGGGTGTAAATAAAGAAAACACTATTGAATTTGGACTTTGGGGGTTCAGAATTCAACAGTGTTTTCATATGGCGGAAGCGGAGGGATTCGAACCCCCGTGGGCTTGCACCCAAACGGTTTTCAAGACCGCCTCGTTATGACCGCTTCGATACGCTTCCATTCTTTTATTCGGCTTTTTTATTATATCCGAAAATTTACTCATTGTAAAGTAATTTCGACGGTTTACAGACATAAATCCCTATACGTTTTTTGTCGCTATCTCAATAACTCTTGACTTACGCACAATGATATTGTATTATAAATCAAGCTCTCGGGAGTGCGCAAATACTTAAACGAACGTGGAAGATATTGTAGAAAAATTCAAATCATCTTTTTACGGCATTATGGTCGAGCGTAATATTTCGATCGTCGAATTAGCCGAAGCGCTCGGTATCGATCCGTCGATAATACGAAGAACGCTGAACAAAGTGCACGACGTTAAATTGAAAACTCTTATCGCGCTCTCCGACTACCTTGAATGTACGCTTGATTTTTTATGCGGTAAGAGCTTGGACGACACGCGGGTCTCGGCAAAAGTCGCTCTACCTTTCGGTGAAAGTTTAAAAACCGTCATGCAAGAGTACAACGTCAAACCGCTACAACTGATCAAAGATACAAAAATCAATCCGTCCAAGTATTACTATTGGTTAAGCGGCGGCGAGCCGATGCTCACAAGCCTTAATATGCTCGCCGAATACTTGGGTATCACGCTTGACGAGCTTATAGGCAGAAAATAATAATTTTTACTCGGCGACGTTATGCTCGCCGCACTGCAATTATGGTTATAGACAAGATCGACAGTTTACTTAACGACGCGGAAATAAATTACCTTGCGGATCTGTTTCTCGCGCACTACGGGTTTGACCGCGGCTCGCTCGGCTATCGGTATTTTCGCAATGCCGTAGTTTTCGCTTCACATGGGCTCATGCCTATGTCCGAGGCGTACCCGCTCCTCGCGCGTTGCGCCGACGCGGACGTCGAAACGTTTCTCGCCGTTATCACCGACGCCGTCCGCGCACTGCCGTCGCCCGTTCACGATGTGTTCAACACGGTATTCGCACCCGCGCCCGACGCGCCCAAAGCGTCGCACATAACCATGCGCAATTCGCGCGATATCGGGTATATCATCTCGTTTCTCGGCACGGCGTTTTTATACGTGATACTTTCCGACTATCCGAAATACGGTTTCATAAGTCTCGTTAAAAATCTCTAAGCTCCGCGCTTTAATATTTTCCATTCAAAAACCGCGAACGTTTATTACGACGCTCGCGGTTTTGTTTTTATCGATTTTTTCAGATCACTTCGTGCACGTAATGCGCGTATACTTCTTCGGCGGTCGGTATGCTGTCGGACGCGCCGTGACGCATTACGGATATGGACGCGGCGATATTGGCAAACGCGCACGCCTCGCGGAAGCTGTACATACCGATATGCGGGTATGTGAGCGCGAGCGCGCCGACGAACGTATCGCCCGCGCCCGTAGTATCGGTCACCGCCACTTTGCGCGCGGGGATATGATCGGTTATGTGCGTGCCGTCCGATAACGATACGCCTTTATCGCCAAGCGTGAGCACAACGTACGGAACTCCCTGCATATGGAACTTGATCATTGCGGCGCGACGCGAATCGGAGTCCTGAGGATTAATGCCCGTGAGTATCAGCGTTTCGGTCTCGTTGGGAACGATGATATCCACATTGTAATACATATCGTCGGGCAAAGCTTTTGCCGGCGCGGGGTTTAATATCGTTGTCATGCCGAGCGAGCGCGCTTTTCTCAATGCGTACGCAACGATATATAACGGCGTTTCCAACTGACATAACAGCGTGTCCGCTTCGGTCGCGTGCTCGAGCGCTTCGTCTACGTCCGATTTGGTTATTCCGGCGTTTGCGCCGCCGTAGACGATTATTCTGTTGTCCTTGGGCGTTACGGTCACGATCGCCGTGCCCGTTGCGCGATTGACCTGCCGCACGAACTCGGTGTCTACGCCGTAGTCGTTGAGCTTGCGAATGAGCTCCGCGCCCACCGCGTCTTTTCCTACGTGCCCTATCAGTTTGACTGCGGGCTTTTTCTCGCCCTCGCCCGCGAGCTTGGCTATCGCTACGGCTTGGTTTGCGCCCTTGCCGCCCAAGCCCATAAAGCACCCGTCGGCGGAGAGCGTCTCGCCTTTCTTGGGGATCCTGCCCACTTCGAGCGTTATGTCGTTATTTATACTGCCGAGAACGAATATCATGTTTTCGCTCCCTCTTTGTCGTTTTCGATTTCCGCGCCGTCGCTTGCTTGATCCGATGCTTCGGGCTTGTCCGCGTCTGCGGTAGCCGCCGCTTCGAGCGCTTCGGGCTTTTTAGCTTTTTTAGTCTTGTTGTTTTTGCCCGCGCTCGCTACGGGCACGGGCTGACCGTCTTCGCCTACTGCGACGAGCCCCGTTCCGCTATGACGGCGTTCGCGCGTGCGGCGGCGCTGTTCTTCGGCTATCTTTTCCATTGCCTCGCGCTGAGAGCCCGACGGCGATTTGATGGAGAACGCTATATTGGTCAAGTGGTCCGCTACGCGCTCAAGCGCACTGACTATCGAGTGGAAATACGTGCCGCTTTCCACGGTGCACCCGCCCGCATTCAAGCGTTTTATGTGGTTGTTGCTCAACAGTCGCTTGGTCATGTCGATATCTTCTTCGCGTGCGGCAAACTCGTTTAGCCTGCCCACGGCGTTGTTCTCGAAAATGAACATTGCCTCGTCGAACATTGCCATGACTTTGTCGTACATGTCCTCGAGCTCGTCTATGGCGTCCTGAGTAAACGCGCAGTCGGCTTCGAACATTTCGCGCGCTTCTTCCATGAAGTTTTGCGCGTGGTCGGCTATACGCTCGATGTCGTCGATAACGTGATACAGCGAACCGACGAACTTCTCGTCCGAACGCGTGAGCGACGCCGACGATAGTTTGATGAGATACCGCGCCACGCCTTTATTGATATGGTTAATGCACTGCTCGTCTTTCTCGACCGTTTCCATTTCCGAAAGATCGAGCGTGAGCACCGCCGTCATTGCGCGCTTGAGGTTGGTCTTTGCCATTTCGCCCATGTGGTCGACTTCGCTCTTGACCTGCGCGACCGCGATGGGCGGGGTCTGCAAGAACCTGTCGTCTATGTAGTACATGTGCGGCGCGTCATCCTTGCCGCCGCGCTTGCCGCGAACGACACACTCCGCGAACTTGACTACCCATTTTATCATGGGCAAGAGCATGATCGTCGTGAACAGATTGAAGAAGAAGTGGAACATTGCGACCTGAAACTCGGGTTGCGGAAAACAGTACCGCAACGCGTCCGCGACCTGAGTGGTAAGCGGCCAGATGATTGCCGTAAAGATCACCGTTCCGACTATCTTATTGGTAAAGTGTATGGCGGCTACGCGCTTGGCGTCGGTGCTTGCGCCGATAGCCGCTATAAGCGCGGTCACGCACGTGCCGATATTGCTGCCGAGCACTATGAACATGGCGTCTTCGAGCTCCAACGCCGCCGCGCCTATCATTGTTACGAGTATGCCCGTTACAGCCGACGAGCTTTGCATGAGCGCGGTGAACAGTATGCCGACCAGGATGAGAAGCAGCGGGAAGTTGATGCTTGAAAACATCGATTCGATGGCGCTGCTGACTGTTGCGTTCTTGAACGCGCCGCCCATAAGGTCCAGACCGACGAATATCATGCCGAGACCGCCGAGTATGTAGCCTATGCGTTGGTATTTTTCTTTTTTGATGAACATGACCATCAACGCACCCGCAAACGCAAGCACGCCGAAAATTTTCGATACGGAAAATGCCGAAAGCGCCGCAATAATACCCGTGACCGTCGTGCCGACGTTTGCGCCCATGATTATTGCCGTTGCTTGAAACAGCGTCATCAATCCCGCATTGACAAAGCCCATTACCATGACCGTCGTCGCCGCCGAGCTCTGTATTACGCCCGTGACTACCGCGCCCACGCCCGCGCCCGCGATGCGGTTGTTTGTTATCTTGCCCAAAAGCTTGCGCATTCCCGGTCCGGCGCTACGCTCCAAACCGTCCGACATAAATTTCATGCCAAACATAAAAATGCCGATGCCCGCAATCATTGATAATACGCTGTATACTACGTCCATATAACGTTTGCATTATACGACATTTTCCGTGCCTTGTCAACCAAGCGAGCTTGGATTTATGTCGTGTATTTGCTTTGGTGGTTTGTTTTGCTTTACACCCGAATAAAAACGGCACAAAAATCAACGGCGTGCCGAGGTCGTCACGCCCTACGAATACATATTGAAGCTTACACTTTTATTCGGGCGTACCGCCCAATCGCAATAAAAGTAAATACACGACAGACGCCAAGCGTAAGGCTTGCGGGCTAGCGCCCTAGATCCTTCGGCTTCGCCTCAGGATGACAGGAAACGATAGCGGGATATTCTGTTTTGCTTTTTTCGGGTGCAGAGCACAATTACCCATAACGCCGACACACGACAGACTCCAAGCCTTTGGCTTGTCATTCTGATCCATCGGCGAAGAATCCAGGCGAACCGCCGCATGGTTGCATTGTCGAACAAACGATAACTCACTAACGTGTGCTGCTCTTATTCGGGTGTAACCTCAAATCATCTTCGCGCCAACACACGACAAACGTCCAACATTTGGTTGGCGGGCTTACGCCCTAAATCCTTCGGCTTCGCCTCAGGATGACAGGAAACGATAGCGAGATATTCTGTTTTGCTTTTTTCGGGTGCAGAGCACAATTACCCATAACGCCCGCACACGACAGACGCCAAGCCTTTGGCTTGTCATTTCGAGAAACGCGAGGAATCTAGGCGAACCGCCGCATACATGACGCGCCAAACCAAACGCCGCCCTCTCGTAGGGAGCGCAGACCTCTGCGCTCCGCCAAGCACAACTTGCAATCACAGATTGTTTTTGTCGTGTGTTTACGCCCATGATTTGTTTTTTGTTACACCCGACCAATCACAGCTTGGATTCATGTCGTGTATTTACGTTATTGATAATATTACGTTACACCCGACCAAACACGGTTTGCAATCACAGATTGTTTTTGTCGTGTATTTATGTTATTGATAATATTACGCTTCACCCGAATAAAACGGTTTGGATTTCTCTCTTATTAATTTTATTGCTTTGTTTTACCGAATATCGGCAAAAGTCAAGCTGACGCTGCTTGCCGCGGGATCGAAGACTATTTTTACGGTACTGCCGCTTTTTGCGCCGTTTATTGTGATGCTCTTTCCTCTCGCTCCGCTCGCCGCCGCGAGATTTTTGTTCGCCGTTCCGCCGTCCGTATACGTAACGCTCTCGCTCGCCGCGACGCAACGGTACTGCCCCGTCGCATAATTGTATATGCAAAACGACAGGCTGTCGTCTGTGATGAGATCGAGCGTAAGTTCAAACGTTCCGTCGCCTTTTTCCTTGAAAGGCGTGTCAATCGTGTTCCAGGAATGAAGCAGTTTGTCTCCGCCGTTATACTTACTGTAATAGCACAGCTGATACCGCTCGCACTCGCGATACAGCCGAGTCTCGCAAGCATAACCGTACGTGCCGATATTGCCGTACTTTCCGTCTGTTTTTGTTCCGTCTTTTATATAGAACGCGTTTTTCTCGTTCGCGCTTATATCGATCTCGACCGTCTCTTCGCCGCTCCCGTTATTGAAAACGAGTTTTTCGTACTTGCCGTAACCGTCGAAACGTATGGCATAAATATCCTGACCGTAGTCGTTTTTTGCCACCCAAACCATTTTTGCGCCCGGCTTGCCTCTGTTGCTTTTGCCGTCTTCCGCTATGGCATAACAATATACGCTCGACCACGATCTCGTATTGGTAAAAAAGAACGTTCCGCCGTCCACGCCGTTTATTATTTCTTCGAGCGCAGTATACGCTCCGTCGAGCGCAACGACCGCCGCGCCGTCGTCGGCGGGCGCGTTAAGACTGTACATATTATACAGTTTTTTAAGCGCCTGATACTGATCGAACGATGCAAAACTCTTAGCTGAATTCAGCTTTACCTTTGCTTCCGACATTGCTTCTTGCAAACTTTTATCTGCGAGCGCATTTGCGGTAGCTTGCGGCTCCGAATTTTTAGCGACAGGCGCTACGTTTCTTCCGCCCTGCATAACGTAGCAATACTCGGGATAAATGAGCTCGGCGCTCAGATCGACACCGTAATAAACTATGCGATCGCCGTACGCCTCTACGTAATATCCCTGCGAATTGTACGCAAAATATTTGTAGTCAAGTCCGCTGTCGCTACTGTCTGCGACGGTGGTGGACGCTACCGACGGATTGTGTATCATGTGGCACGCCGTACCGTTTTCGTTTGAATAATTGTAATCGAGTGAGAAATCGATATGCGTATGCCCCGACATCCACACAACGTCTTTATACTGCTCCAACAGACTCTTAAATCGACGCGTGGTAACAAAAGACGTATTCAGCATGGAACGGTAATACGGGTTTGACATTCTATCGCCTGCGCCGAACCCTTCAATCGGCGAGTGTTCTATTATATATACGTTTACGCCTATGCCGCAATACGTATCCAACAGCCCCTCCAGCCATGTCATCTGCGCCGCCGAAAATTCATCATAATCTCTTGCGTGATATCCGTTTTCGAGCGCCATAAAAATAAACACGTCACCCGTGGCTTTTTCTTCCACATAATAGTACGGCTTGTTGTTCTCGTAATTGGCAAGGGAGCTGTCCGTTCCCGTCGCACGCACAAAAGCATAATTGCCGCTCGTAGCAAACTCCTTATAATTGTCGTAACCTCGAAGATCGTGATTGCCGTTCGATTCCCATATAGGGCCGTTAAAATCGGATGCAGCGATCGTGTTCCTGTATATATCCCATTCCTCGGCGGGTCCCTCGGCATTGGTAATCGTATCGCCCGACGTGACTATAAAATCGGCGTTTTTCTTTGCGGCATAATTCAATGCCTGCGCCCAATTCTCGGTCGATTTTTTATATGTTTTTTGCTTATCAATATGTATGTCGGAATACGATCCGAACGAATACAGTTTACTTCTCGCATCAATCCGTTTATCCGTTGGTATATCAAAAACGGCGATCGCTTTTTCGACTGACTTTTCTTCGGCTTGTGTAACTATAAGTTTGGTCGCACCGACCGGTATCGCTACATGATAACCGAAATCGTATTCCGCATTGCCGTCCGACGCGTCGAGAGCGCACACCTCGTAATAACCGGTAAGCGCCGCCGTATCGTCCGCCCAATACAATAAGTATTCGCCCGCTTCGGCAGAACTCAGCGTAACCTTACCCTCGGCATAACCCGCCTCTTCGGCATTGCCGCCGGAAAATACATACGATAGCGTCGGCTTGATTGTCTCGTCGTCTTTATCGTCGCCGTCGTTGTCATCGTCTTTATCGTCGTCGCCATTACCGTCGTCTTTATCGCCGTCTTCTTCACCGTCGCCACCGTCTTCGCCCGTATTATCGTCGTTATCGTCGTTATCGTCGGGCGGCGGGTCCACGGGCTTAGTGATATCCGTATCATTTTGATCGCCTTTATCTTTTGATGCACAAGCAACAAACTGAAAGATCAAAAAGCACGATAAAATGACCGCAAGAAAAATAGCAAAAAACTTTTTCCCGATTTTAAAAGTTTTCATGTTACCCTCTCTTCATTTATTACGCATAAAGCTTATCGGTAACATAACACAATATTTTGGTATTGTCAATATGTTTTGTGTTGACGAAAACCGAATAAAAAATCCGCATTCGCTTTTGCGTTTGCGGATCTTAATGTAGAGAAAGTTAAAAGTTATTTGACAGTCGTCTTTTTGGCAGACGTAGCGCGAGCGGTCGTCTTTTTCGAGCTCGCCGAAGTCGCATTGGACTTTTTGGAGCTGCATGCGCGAGTCGTCTTTGCCGCAGCGGTCTTAGCCGTAGCATTCTTTTTGCTGTTCATTTTCTTCCCCTCCTTGTTTTTCGCACCCGTTGCGGGTACAGATTTAGTTTTTGCACTTTTTTTCGGTTTATACCGTTTTACAATATTTATTTATTATTTTTGCTTATGCGCAAAAATAAATGAGCGATAAAAATAACTGCAAAAATCTTGATTTACTAAACCGACGGTTTAGTTACACGTTCGGGTATATCAATCTTTTTTTCTTGCGTTTAAATCCAGTCTCACGGCGCGCCATACGGTCATGAGATAATAACTCAAAAGCAACAAAAAACGGCGCGGTCTTTTCGCGTCGTTTTTTTGCTCTAACTATTTTGCGATTATTTTGCCTTACAACATTTCGCGCTCGGCGGTGCGCTTGATATCGCGTTCTTTTATCACCTGTTTTTTCTCGTAATTCTTTTTTCCTTTGGCAAGCGCGATCTCGACTTTTACGAACCTGCCTTTAAAGTACATTTTTACGGGCACTATGGTAAAGCCTTTTTCCGCCGCCTTGCCCGTCAACCGTTTAAGTTCCGTTTTGTGCAATAACAAGCGTCTCGATCTGTCGGGCTCGGGCGCGAACGCTCCTACGTTTTTATACGGCGCGATACGGCAGTTTTTAAGCTCCAAGTTGCCGTTTTCCACATGGCAAAAGCTGTCGCGCAGATTGACGTCGCCGTTTTTGACCGATTTGACTTCCGCGCCGCAAAGAGCAATGCCCGCTTCAAACGTTTCCACGAAAAAATAATCGAACGCCGCTTTCTTATTGACGGCGACCGTTTTTTCGGTCGGCTTAGACGCTTTTTGTTTTTTTCTTTCTACTTTGCTTTTCATATATATACCCTATTTTCCTACGCAAAACCGCTCGAACACGGCGGTTATAACGTTTTCGTCGGCGTCGCCCTCGCCGTATAGCTCGCACATTGCCGAGTACGCCTCATACAGCGCGGCGGCTACTATTTCCAATCCCTGCGCTTTTTTACCCTCGTTTCTTGCGGCGATACACGCTTCCAGACAACGAACGGCGCATCCGTACTGACGGTGATTGCATATCTCGCCATATTGTTTAGGATAACTGTCGTAAAGCTTTTGCTTGAGCGCCGTGATATTTATGCCGTTTTTGGCGCTTATTTCAAGTCGATCGTTCTTATCTTGTGCGTTTTCGTAATGTTCGCCGCAATCTTTTTTGTCGTCGCGTTTATTTATTACATATATTCGCACCGCGCGGTCGGAAATTACCGTATCTTTGAACTCGGTATTATCATTTGCCGCAACAAATACCACGGCGTCGGCGTCGAGCGCGGCTTTTTTTGCGCGTTCCACTCCTAGTCCTTCGACAATATCGCTCGTTTCGGTCAAGCCCGCCGTATCGGTCACTATGAACTTGCGCCCTTTATACACATACTCGCCGTCGACCGTATCTCTCGTTGTGCCCGCAATCGGCGTTACAATCGCACGGTCTGCGCCCGTCAAAGCGTTAAGAATAGTTGATTTCCCCACGTTTGGCGCGCCGATAAGCGCAATGCGCATACCGTCGTTTATTATTCGACCGCCGGAATACCCGTCTATCTCTTTCTTCAATCTTGTTATTACCGCGTCGATCGCGTCGTATACTTCAGTCGAAACGTTTTCTTCCTTTTCCTCGTTTTCCAGCTCGTCGGAATAATGTAACACCGCTTCCACTGTGGATAACGCATTTTTTAGAGTTTGTTCGGCACGTTTCAACTCCGTAAAATGCCCGTCGTATCTGTCGTTTCCATAACAAAGCTGTTGCTCGGTCTCCGCGTCTATTATGTCCGCCAACGCTTCGCACTGCATGAGGTCGAGTTTACCGTTCAAAAATGCGCGCTTGGTAAACTCGCCGCGCTCGGCAAGCGCCATGCCGCCATGCTCGACTAATACTTTTATTATCTCATCGCAAATTACGGGATTTCCGTGAGGATACAGTTCTACTGTGTCCTCGCCTGTATACGATCGAGGCGCTTTAAAACACGCCGCCATAAGGTTTTCTTTGAAACTGCCGAACGCAAAAACGTTGTACGCCAATTTTCCTGTTTCAAGACCGCGCGACAAAAACCGCTCAACCGCTTTTATACAGCCGTTTCCGCTTATTCTGATCGCCGCTACAGCCGATTTACCGTATGGCGTAGCAAGCGCCGCTATTATTCTGTTGTTGTTTGTGGTTTTGTTCATTGTTTATCTACATTCGGTTCATAAATACCGACTTTTTCCGACTTCTGCCGAGTTTTTTCGATCTTTTTCCGTTGATTCTTAGGCGGCTCATTCGTCGCCGTGTTCATTACTTTCAAGTTTTAAACCTTTTTACACGGCGTATACACTTTTTTTACGTTGTTTCTGTTAAACTTTTCTCACTACCGATTGTGGTCAGATACTATAATTATTCCGCATATCGTAGTGCGACCGCCTTATACACATTTACACTAACCTTAATACTGTATCTATTATATAAAATATATATTAAACACAACACATACGGTCAAGTGGATTTTATTGTTTTTCGTAGATATATAATCTGCGGTTTATATCAGTACCGTAAAGAACATAATCGACAGTATCCAAAAGCTTTACTTTTTGTTTTGACAGTGTTTCGGGAGCCGCAGCTTTATCCGTTTGGGATTTATAGAGAATTATCCGTCCGCCGCTTTTTGCGAGCGGCGCGCAAAAGCCGAGCGCTTTATCGGTATCGGCAAGAGCTCTTGCGCATACGTTATCGTACTTGCGTCCGAGCTTGATAAGGTCTTCGGACCTCGCATAATTGGACTTTAAGTTTTTGAGGTGTAGTTCGCTTACGCTTCTGTGGATAAGAAGGAGTTTTTTTCCTACGCTCTCTACTCCGGTGACTGTATCATCGGACACAATAGCGAGCGGTATTGTGGGAAACCCGCCGCCGCAGCCGACGTCGCAGATCGTTCCTTGACTAAAATGCTTATGCGGCGCGAGGCTGTCGAGATAGTGCTTGATATAAACGTCGTCTACAGTGCGAAGAGCCGAAATGTTGATCACCGAGTTTACTTCGAAGTACATCGAAGTGAGTTTATCGAATATTTGTATAAGATCGTCGGCGTTTTCGAATTCCGCATGTAGGAATTGATTGAATATCCGTCTGCCGTTCGAACTCTCGAGCATTGACGGAGCAAATTCGTTTTTGTTTGCCATTTATGCTTTTTCTCCGTCATTGATATACAGAATGCCGAGCGTGCTTTTTCCGCAATGGCTTGTTATGGTAGATCCCGCAATCGTTTCATGTATGTTTTCGTCGGCAAAGCCGTAATCTAAAAGTTTTTTTCTTACTGCGGCGACAACCGTCGGGTCGGCGAAAGTATGAGTTATAAATATGTATTTCTTGTCGGGTGCGTCGTACTTTTGAAGCGTCGCGTCCACGTATTTGAGTATGTTTTTTTCAAAACTGCCCATGTATTTGCGGGCGACCGTTATTTTTCCGTCGATGAGCTGGAGCGACGGTTTTATTGAAAGCATTTTTCCGAAGAATGCGCTGAGACCGCTGCACCTGCCGCCCTTATACAAAAACTCGAGCGTGTTTATCATAAACGACGCTTGAACGGACGATTTTCGTTTTTCGAGCGTTTTTGCTATTGTTTCGGCGTCGTTGCCTTCGTCGCGTAAATCGGCGGCTGTGAGCGCGAGAAGCCCCGTTCCCGACGACAAGGACAGTCCGTCGACTACATACACGCCTTGAAGTCTTTGGGCGGCAGTGTGAGCATATTCGTATGTGGAAGAAATCTGAGACGATATAGCTATATGCACCACTTCCTGTCCGGCATCGGTAAAACTTTTGAAATATTCGTAAAAGTCTTCTATAGAACGCGCGGCGGTCTTGGGTAATACTTTGTTTTTATCGTAATAGTCGAATATCTGTGTCGGTTTTATATCTACGTCGTCCAGATATTGATCGTCGCCAAGCATCACGTACAGCGAAAACTCGCCGATATCGCGCGCTTTGAACAGTTCGTTAAGGTCTGACGCGCTGTCCGTTGTTATCGCTACCTGTTTCATTATAGTTCTCCTTTAGGTAAAGTCGGTATCAAAGTCCGAACATCAAATTCATAAAACCTTCGAGCGCACTGTTTTTATCGACTATTTTTATGCATTTACCCGTTATCTTATCTATACTGCTCGGTCCGTAATACCGCGAATCGGTTGAATTGTTGCGATTGTCTCCCAAAAAGAAAATACTGTCTTTCGGTACCGTAAATGATCTATAGATATAATATTGAGCTTCCGCAGTACCGAAAATCGCGGATTCGATCTTTTCTCTGTGGGCATACGGTGTAAGCTTGACTATTCCGTAATCGAATCTCTCGCCGCTTCGCATGCGTTCTTTTATATACGGTTCTTCTACCAGACTGAAATGTTTGTCGTTCGGTCCGGCGCGGTACAGATCGACTTCCTGACCGTTTTCGGTAACAACAAACAACAGTTTGTCGCCGCCGAGCCCGATCACGCGTTTTATAAGCATGGCGTCTTTTTCTTTCGGGTGATTGAGTGTCACTATGTCGCCGCGATCGATATCGTATCCGCGCGTAAGCAGGACAGCGCGCTGATCGTCTTGCAAACTGTTTTCCATACTGTGCCCGTCCACGACGGCGCAACCGAAAAGATAATAAAACAGCGCTAATCCGACGAGTATTATCGCCATAAAAGTGGTAATTATCGGTATGAGCTTGCTGTTTTTTCGGTCGTTTAACAGCAGTTCGCCTTTAGCGAGTTCTTCGTCCATATCAGACCCACAGCGCAGAGCTTATCAGAAACTCGTCGTCGCCGACAAACTTGATCATAACTACGCGCGACCAATCGGATAAAGATCCGTTTGCGCTTTTGAAATCGGTCGGAGCAAGCGTCAGTTTGGTCCAGTCATCTGGCGAAGCCAGGTTGATGTCGCATGTGTATTTTTCATCGCCGTCGCTTACCGTGAGCTCTACTTTTTTGCTTTTTCCGCTGATCAAAATTTGAAGTAACGAATCGTGATCGGCGCGGTACAAGAGATCGCCCGCTTTATACGTGATAAGCGAGTTGTTCTCGCTCGAGATCCCGTCTATACCATAAGGTCCGTGCTTCATCATTATTTCGCCGCCGCAGGTGGACGTCCAAACGTCCGTACCCATTTCGCCGCTGTATATGAGTCTGCGTTTTACGGTAGGCTGAGCGGATATCCCCAAATTTTTGGGTATTATAGTCGTGATCGGCGAAGAATATACGTTTCCGTCTTTGTCGGTCAGATCGGTGAATGCGTAGACGGGCTTATCGCTTTGCAGTACGTCAACGCGCGCTATATATTCGCCGTCTCCTATGCCCGACGCTTTGATATTGGTCCAATTACGGTTAGTAGGGTTCTCTATGCAAAATGCCGCGCAAAGGTCGAGTTTTTCGTTTTCTTCGTTCTCGTCTTTAATAACGATATTAAAATATAACTTATTTTCGGAATTGACGGCTGTAAGCTTAACGTGCGGCGGGTTTACAGACTCGCCTTGCGCTATACGCGTAAAATAGTTATCGAGCTGGTCAAATACCAAACGGATTCCGTCGCCGCCCGAGCGCTTGACAATACGGAAGCATTTGAGCGATGCTGTGGACTGTGCGAGCTCGGACATTTTGTCGAGCATTCCGTCGTCTGTATTAGAGCAAACGGCTATAAACATAGGTTTACGCGATATGGGCGCGTAAGAATTGTTTTCGAGCGCGGCGCGATAGTTTATTGCCGTTTTTCCTTCGCCCGTCACGTCGGGAATGATATTGAGCAGAGTCGCGCATGCCGCGGGCCCATCTTCAAAAGCCGAAAGCTTGTAAACGGTGCTTCCGCCGAGCTCTTTGCCGAGCGCGAATACAGAACTGTCCGGATAAAGCGTTTTTAAAAGAAGCACTGCTCTTCGCGCCATGCAAGTCCATATATACCAACGGCTGTTGTTTACTTCGCGCGCGGCGACAAATTTGGTTTGATTCAAACAGTTGCATGCTTTAAGCGATTGGGGGTAAAGCGTGTAGCGCGGTTGCGATTCGGATTTTCCGGTATAGTCGAGTATCGCTACGGCAAAACCGTGCGATATCATGCTTTCCGCGACGTCGTCTTTTACGGCTTCGTTAAAGACGTCGGGCATGTACAGTATTACGCCCTTTGAAACTTTGGGTTCGTAAATGCGAACGAATGCACGTACTCGCCCGTCGCCGGTAGTGAGCCCGTCGTAGTAATATTCGCGAACAGTCAAATCGCCGTCCGTCTTTTTAGACAGCTCGGTCTCGTTGAGCGGCAACGCCGCGGCGTCGTAATCCCGCCATAGACTGCTTGGACTCGATATATCCAATAGGATCTCTCCAAAGATAAAATTATGCGTATTATATAATTTTTTATCGCGCTTGTCAAGTATTTGCCGCCCGACCCGCTTGTCGCCGATTCATATTAATGTTCGGATATTGTTTAATATGCTCGTAACAAATCGCATTATAAAGAATTTCGTTGTTTTGTGTCGTCGAGCGAGGTTGTTGAGCCGTAAGCGAAAACGTGATATGTATTATCTTGCAAATAAAGCTTGGCAGTTAAGAAAACCGCGACGGGCTTTAAAAAAGCGGTGCGTTTAACTGGTAATTTCCATAGAGACTTAAAAAAGCGAGAGATTTTAAAAATCCCCATTTTTAATTGCCGAACGAATTGTAATTTGATTTACCGTTTCATTCTATTTCGGTAAATTTTTCAACTCTCATTTTAAGTTTATATTTGTTGCGAAGACCGGCTATCTGTTTCATTAAATCGCTTTTGTGGTGCGCATCAAGCGCGCTTTGATTTTCCCACTTATCGATCAAAAGCACTGTTTCCATATCGTTTGCGGGATAAAAATATTCATATTTAAGATTGCCGCTGTTACTTTTGATTTTATCGACAATACCGCTAGACTGCATTTCTTCTGCAAATTTTTTTGCGTTGCCGTTTTTACCCGTATAGTAGATATTTATTGTTAAACCCATATTTCACCTGAAATCACTGTTTATTTATCTGCTATTATACAATTTGTAATCGAAAAAGTAAATCAAAAAGCGCACTTGCCTCGCTTGCAAGGAATAGTGCGCTTAGCCGTTTAATTAATTACTATTTATTATTGCCCGAACTTTTCTTCGAGACAACTGAGCATTTCCTCGAGTCGCGCGAGATCGTCGCGCGTATAGTAATCAATGAATATCCTGCCCTTGTTGTCGTTGCCGAGCAGTGAGACTTTGGTTTTGAGCGTGCGTTGCATGCGCACAACAAAATCTTTAAGCTCCAAGCTCTGTACGGGAGCCTCGGTCTTTTTCTTGGGATTGAGCGTGGTTTTGACGAGTTTTTCAAACTCTCTGACGCTCATCTTGTCGTCGCAACCTTTTTCGGCAAGCTCTGCCTGTAGAGTAGGATCGGACACGACTCCCAGACAGCGCGCATGCCCTGCGGACAGTCTACCGCGCGCTACCAAGTCTTGTACGGGTTCGGAAAGCTCGATAAGTCTCAAAAGATTGGCTACCGTGGGGCGTGCTTTACCGATACGTTCCGCCGCACGTTCTTGCGTATAGCCGTAATCGTCCATAAGCTTGCGTATAGCGCGCGCTACTTCTATCGGGTTCAAATCCTCGCGCTGAATATTTTCTATAAGAGAAAGCTCGTCTATTTCGACGTCTGTGCACTCACGCACTACTACGGGCACGGAAACCAAACCGGCTGCAGTAGCCGCACGGTATCTCCGCTCGCCCGCGATTATCATATAGCGACCGTCGGGCTTGGGAGTAACTATAAGAGGCGTTATAACGCCGTGACGCTTGATACTTTCGGTGAGCGCGGTGAGCGCGCCGTCTTCAAAGCTTTTACGCGGCTGGTCTACGTTTGGATCGATATTTGCTAGTAACATTTCCCCGGGAGCTTCCGAGCTTATAATGCTCTCTTCCTCGATATCGCTCAGCAATGCGCCGAGCCCTTTCCCAAGTCCGCCTTTTCTGATCGGTGCCATGTCGTACTCCGTAATATGTATTAGACAAGCGATGTTGTCTAGGCTATTATATATGGCGTATGCTTTTTTGTCAAGCAAAAGCGGCTTTTGCGCGGTGGTGTTGCGATAAATGTTTCACGTGGAACATTTTTTTGCCTCAAAATCAATTGTTTCACGTGGAACAATCGGATATACCCGAGACTAAAATGTTTCACGTGGAACAATAAAAAGTTGCGATTATTTAAAGCGCACGGCGTATATGGGTATATTTTATATTAAATCGCCTCGCTAAAAACGTGATATTTAAGATGTATTTGCTTTTAAGCGTATACGATTAGCTATGCTTACAGTTATCAACAAGAGTTTATACAAGATAAAAGCGACCGCAAATGCAGTCGCTTTTAAATAGATATAAGCATTTTAAAACAAATTGCTCCCGTTATGCGTCTATCTTTTTATCGACGCTAGACGACGCTAGACGCCTATTGCCCCGCGGGTTCGACTTCCGCCTGCTTAGGCAAATGTTATTCGAACCCGCGTAGATTGCGACTGTTTGTTTGCCGATAAGAAAACTGTCCGTTTGCTGCGGCACTCCAACCTGTCGGTAATGTTCTACTCGTAATCGAAGTATTTCAGCCGTTTATACTCGCGTGGTACAGCGTTTTGATTTAGTGCGCCGACAAATGCTTTTGCGTCGAAACTGCTTTTTAGCTCCGATGATTCTTAGTGGTAAATGGATATGCTCGGCGTCAAGACTTTTTGCGCGCGAGATCTACATTGTCGGTTTTGCGGTCGCGCAAGGGTTTAACGGGATGCTCGGCAACGGTAAATCGGTAGTCTTCTCCAAACTCCGCTATATAGCTGTCTATTACTTTGTGGCTGGCAACAGACGTATGGGTTTTATTAATGGCGGTATTGTATTTAAAGTATTGGTAGTCGTCGGGTATGCTGTTGACGTCGGCGTAGTCTTCCATTACCGAAGTATTATTGACGGTGTTTTTCAGAATGTTGCGTATATAGTGTTTATTCTTCTCGCAGTTATCGTTAAACGCGAGGAGCGGCGGGAACTCGGCGTCGGGTATTACCTGCGCCCATTCTTTTTTCTCGTACTTTTTGAGAAGTTCCGCGGCATAGTGCAAGTGTGCGAGCTCTTGCTCGAAATGCATGGTCCAAATCTTTTTGATCGCGTCGTTCGACTCTTCGTTCATTGCGGAATAATACAAATAGCATTCCGCGTACTCGTGCATGAGAAGGCACTCGAACCATGTCGCCGTGGGGTCCATTAGCGACTCGTACTGCGTAACGTGTTCTTCTTCGACCATGCCTATCTCAAGGAAAAGCTTACGGCCGAGATCGGACGACGGATAGTACGTGCCGAGATTCATATAGAAGTTCATGGTCTGCTGTTCCGCCGCGGTGATCGTCATTGTATGCAGTTTGGTCGCGAGCGATGCCGACGACGGTATGGGGCGACGAACATTATCGAAAGGATGGCGATGCTCGGCGATCGTCGGACGCCCGGGCATTATCTCGGTATAACTGCCGACGAGCTTTTCGCCCGAAATGCCGTGTTCCATCTCGAGCAGGTCGCTGAACCTATAAAGATGATCGAAGTCTTCGAGCAATGCAAAATCGAGTGCGGCTTTAACGTATTTATTTTTTTCCGTTTGCGCGAGTATGGCGGTAAGATCGACTGCGAGCTGCTCGTAAGCGATGGTAGTTTCCAGCACCGTTTCGTCTTTGGGCTTCAAGTAGGAAAGCCGCTTTTGCTGTTGCTGTTCGAGCCCTCGAAGCAATGCCACGTCGCGTCGAGCGTTATTGTCCGCAGTATGACGGGCGAGTTGATGCATGAACCATTGTTGTTCAAACTCGGTGCCCGTCATAAGAATAGTGCGCACCTTGGTATATGCATCGGTGTCGTGCTTGTCGTATGCCGTAGGATAAAGCTTTTTCCAATCGTCAAAGCATTTTTCTATCTTGCATGATTTTTCGTAAAAAGGATTCATTTTTTACCTCCGTGCCGACGATTATTGCCACTTTTACAAGCCCTTAAACTCCGCTTGCAGTAACGGTTTTATTGTAAAATAGTATGCATATATTTATAATATAATAATCAATATAATGTCGAAATATGATGATATCTGCCGCCTATATAATGTCTGAACAACGGTAGGTAAACATTAAAAGTACGGTTGGATAGCGGCGATCGGGCGTGTCGAAAACGAAAAGCGGTATTGATATAAATGCCGAGAGTCGTTTTGGGTTGATATTGCCTCAGCGCTGTATTCTATATAAGCGTTTATCATTTTATATGAAAACGCGTAGTATTACTGCCCTAAGTATGCGTTGGGGCTTGTCGTTTGTGTGTAAGTATTTGTGATGATCAAGCGTTTGGTCAATGCATAAAAGCAACTTAACCGAGAATATGGAAAGTCTGCTTACTCCGATTTTCGCGGCAAGAGCCGTCGTGATCGACCGATTTTGCGCCGTATTCAGACGCTCTGAGACAGAATTTTACCTAAAAGAGCGAAAGTTTCAGATACCCTAACGTGCCGCTAAACCGTCGGTTTAGTAAATCAAGATTTGAGCAAAAAAGTTTTGAGTGGCTATTTTTGGTCGGCGGAAAGAAATATGGCAAAACGCGACACCGCACAGAGAATGGTTCTCGTTAACCTAACCGACCGCATACATCCGCTGTAAATTACAAAGCGCGTTCCGTAATAATAGATAAGTATATGAGATCAAAGATAAAACATAGCCCGCGCGTTATTGAAGCCGATATATCGTTTCGTGCTCTTGCGCCCAAAAGCTCGTGTGCATGATCGAGTAGATCCGAATTAGTATATTATATTAGAACGACCGATATTGCACGAAAGTGCGGCGTGTTTTGCTAAGTATATTCATTAAATAGCGGTACGGCGTATCAATGACGGAGCGATATTAACAAGTATCGCAAAAATTCGACTAAAAGTCCGACGCGCTCTCTCGAAATTTTACATGAGGAGCACAAAGATTCGGATACCCGCACGTATAACTAAACCGTCGGTTTAGTAAATCAAGATTCGACATATTTTTTATCGGACATGATTTTCTTTGTCGAGATGATATATCGCGGCGAACGTCAAAAAAATCAAATCAAAGCGATAGCTTGTTTTTTATCGATGTGAATAAAGTGCAATCTAAAAAAATGTTGCTATTTTCATAGGCGCATGATATATTATCGATATCGAATATCGGCGGGCGGCAGGTCGTGAAAGCGATAGGCGCCGTGCCGCGAATACTATAATAGGGATTTTAAGAAATGGCAGACGGTAGCGGAATAGACGATCCGCGGGTGTCTTTTGGTAATGGCGAAAAACGCGAAGACGTATCGAGCGTCGGGAACGGCGTGAGTAAGGAAAACAATGACGCGCTGTACCGCGAAGATGCCGAAAAGCGGCGCGCACGGCGGATAAGCAAATTTACCGACGCGATACTTGACGAAGCTGCGACCGAGACCGCGCCCGACAAATCGGCGCAAGACGCGCTTTCCGAATATAAGCGCAGCATGAGCGAGATCGCAGGCGGAACGGCAGGTCGCGTGATCAATGATGCGAGCGTGCGTCATGCCGCTCGCGATAAATACGAAAAAAAGCGCGGCAGCAAATCCGATAAACAAACGACGGATAAAGCAACGCCCGACGATAAGCGTACCACAGATCGGTCGAGTATGTCCGAACCACCTGCCGAAAGCAAACTCAATCCGCATGAAGGGCATAGAAAAAGATTACGCACTGCCGTAAGCAAAGATAAATATCTCGATGCGATGAGCGACGTCGAGATAATGGAAACCGCGCTGTCGTATGTGATTCCGCGAAAAGACACAAAAGCCGCCGCGCATGAGATACTCGAGCGTGCGACGCTTGCACAGGTATTGCGCGACACGCCGACTGCGCTTGCCGGCGTGAAAAACGTCACCGAGCTCGCAGTAAAAGTCATCGAGGCGATATCCGACGTAAACATATGGCACGGTGCGAGCGAAGTTCGGCTTGCCGATCGCGTCGCCGTCGTTAATTATCTCGGCATGATACTGTTCGGCGACGGTGCGCGAGGCACGCACGTCGCGTACTTGGATAAGCATGCCCGACTCATCGCGCACGAAGTGTATTCGGGCGATGCCGTGGTCGATGCGAAACGGATAGTCGGCGCGGTTTACGCGCATGATGCGGCGTATGTGATAGTGGGCAGGCGGGAATACGAATTATTCTTTTCGGCGTTCGATTATATCGAGAGCGTGGACGTATTGGCGGAAATATTGGAAAATATGGATGCGCGACTTTTGGACTGTCTCATATTCAACGAGTTCGGATATTACTCGCTGTCGGGCGGAGCGTTCGGCAAGGGCGACGGCGTGTTTACGTTCACGCCGCTTTCCGCAGTCGCGTCGTCGCCCGATATTTGCGAAAAACTAGCCAAAAAAGCGATCATGGACTACGCAACAAACGAAAAATCCAATAATACCGACTAACCAACCAAGCACAGCTTGGATGTTTGTCGTGTGTTTTCGCCAGTGATTTGTTTGATATTGCACCCGAATAAAGGCGTTACAAAATACAGCGGGGCGACGAGGGCGTCGCCCCCTACGATTGCTTGAACGTTCACTACCGCCTATTGTCATTCCGAGCTCGCGAGGAATCTAGGCGAACCGCCGCATTGTTGTCACGCCAAACAAACGATACCCCACATCATGTCCGGCGCTTTTCGGGTGAAACGTAAAACAAACAAAAAAGTAAATACACGACAAACATCCAAACCGTGTTTGGTCCAACATTTGGTTGGCATCGCTCCGCAAACCAAATGTTTGACATTTTATAAACAACTTGCATTTATACGTGCAGTATGATATAATTATATTAACTTCGAGCCGAGAACTCAAACGGGAGTTTTCCGTAGATATCATCGTTACATTTGACGTCTATTCGATCATCACGGTGCGACAGGGTTTGAGCGTTTTGTGTGAAAGTCGGCTCGGTATGAGCGCGGCGCCGAACTAAACGGCTTTTTCATAGGGAGGGCAAAAATGAAAGCACGTGCCACAAATAAAAATCGTTTATTGTGTGTAGCGGTTATGCTCGCAACGGTCGTCATGCTGTTTTGCGGTTGCGGCGGGCAAATGGCAAGAGTGCATTTCGTATGTCAAACATGCTACGACACGCACAACATAAGCTGTTCGTCTTGTGACGGGCGCGGCATTTATTTGTGCGATGAATGCGGCGGACTGTATGAGCTGCTTTGTACCAAATGCTTGGGGTTGGGCTCGGTCGAATGCTTTCTTTGCGACGGCGACGGCAACAGCATGTGCATGAGCTGCCTCGGAAGAGGTAAAACCGACTGCCCGCTTTGCACCGGCGGAAGAAAAAGATGCAATTACTGCTCCGGGCTGGGAAAAAGATACGAATACGACTATATAACCGGCAGTTACAAATACAAAAGATGCATTTATTGCAGCGGTATGGGCGATACAATTTGCACGAGTTGCTTCGGAATAGGCGACCGCGATTGCTATTCGTGTAACGGCAGAGGCGAAGAACTGTGTACGCTGTGCATGGGTAGCGGCGAGCAAGACTGCATATTATGTACGGACGGAAAAACAACTTGTATAAATTGCTCTATGGGAACGGTTTACTGCCGCGACTGTTCGGCGACGGGCAAGCTGCCTTGCCCCGATTGCACCGACGGCGGCGAAGAAAACTCGTAAAATCGCGGAATTTTTAACTTTCTACTAGCTAAAATGTAAAAAAATCGCAAATTTCGGACAAAAATTAAACTGCCGTGATGCGGGAGATTATAGTGTTCACGGATGTCATCGATAAAGAAAAAATCGATAAAGACAAACTGTTGTTGAAAAATATGAGCGAAAAAAAATAACAAAAATCAATATTTTTACAGACGAGTATTGAAAATAGAAGAAATAAATAATGCTAACAGAAAAACAACAAATTATATATAATTGTAAGATAAAACAGTTTGCATATAAAATAGTTGCGCACAAATGTGCAAATGATATATAATAGGTAAGCTATTTATGGATTACCTCGCGATCATTATCATAACATTTATTTCGGGTGTATTCGGCACGGGAATAGGCGGGCTTGTGGGCGCGGTCATGCGCCGCGAGTCCAATAAGGTCGTAAGCCTTTTACTGTCGTTTGCCGCGGGGATAATGCTCGCCGTCGTGTGCTTCGATCTTATGCGCGAGCCTATCGATCTGATGAACGAGGGCGCGCTCCCGCCGTACACTCCGGCGATAGTCGTGCTCGCCGTGATAGTCGGTTATGCGGTTGTGTACGCGCTGAACTTTTTAATAGATAAGCGCACCGATCGCGAAGTAGTACATATCGACAAAGACCACCCGGCAACGGCGGACGACCTCGACGAACTGATACACTCCAATCACTACGAAACGCACAAATCGACGACGCCGTCGCGTCGCAATCTGTTTGTCGCCGGGCTTGTCATGATGTCGGCAATCGCGTTACATAACCTGCCCGAGGGCATGGTGATAGGCGCGTCGTACGCGACTGCGCCCGATATGGTCGCGAATATATTTTCGGGTAGCGGGTTCATTCTCGCAATAGTCATAGGGCTACACAACATTCCCGAAGGCATGGCGGTGTCCGTGCCGCTTATAGCGGGGGGAATGAGCAAGCCCAAAGCCGTATCGCTTACCGCGCTCAGCGGCTTGCCGACGGTCATCGGCGCGGTCATAGGTTATGCGCTCGGCGGTATCAACAGAATAATGCTCACGCTGTCGCTCGGGTTTGCGAGCGGGGCGATGCTGTATGTAGTATTCGGCGAGCTTTTGCCCGAAGCGATACTCATGTGGAAGAGTAAACTGCCAGCGCTGGCGCTGTTTGTCGGTGTGCTCGTCGGGTTCTTGCTTGTGATGTTTTAACGTCAGGCATTGACAAAAAATCATAATAAGTATACATATTCTCATTTTGGAGGCAAAATCATGAAAAAACGAATGAAAACCGCTCTTGCGGGAATGGGCGCGGTAGCCGCAGTCGGATGCGCGATGTTTGGGGTTGTCGGGTGCGGCAATAAGGAGCAGTCTCCGTCGCAAAGACTGAACGCGCTTGCCGATGATTTCGCGCTTGCGCTTATGGGTGACGACATTTTCGGTTGGAACGCGTTCTCTGTCACGCCTGGCAGGTCGTTCGGTTACACGCGGTACGGCGAGCCGAGCTGGTATTCTTTTTCCCAAATAAGCGATTCCGACGCTTCGGACGTGCTCGGCGCGTTCGGCGCATACAAGTCTATGCTTGAAACGATAGACTTTGATAAACTTTCCAATGCGGACGCTTCGACTTACCGCTCCATGGAAAACGTGCTCGATACGTATATCGATTATTACGGCTCAGGCTACGCTCGTGAATTCGATCTTATCGGCGGCGATTATATAAGCGACGAAGGCGGATATGTGTCTTCGTTTGCGACCACGTTCGAAAACTTCGAGCTGCGCTCGGAACGGGACGTCAAAGATCTGATCGCAGTGACTAATACTACGGACGACGCGTTTATTACATATCTCGATTATGCGCAGGCTCGCATAGACGCGGGATTTCCGCTTTACGATTGCACGGTAAACGCCATGATTGATTATCTCGACGCGGTAAAAGCTCAAGGAAGCAATTACTATTTATACGACGTTGCCGCGAACAAGATCGAAAACGCGAGTTTCCTCAGCGATACGGTCAAAACAAAGTATAAGAATCAAATGAAAGCGGCGCTCGATAACGGTTTCATGACGGGCGTGAGAACGCTGGCGGCGGGGCTCGACGAGTTTACGGGTAATGTAGTCGATTGCGACGTGAGTTATCTCGGCGCGTACGGCGAAGTGGGAAAGGCGTACTATGAGTGGATGTTTGCGCAGAAAACGGGCGAGCGCGGCGTAGAACTCGACGGACTGTATGACGAATTGTTTGCCGTATATATGACAGCGCTCGATCGGGAAGACGCGATCATCGAAAAGGCGGCGGCGCTCGAGCAATCCGCGCCCGAGGAATTTACGGAGTTTAGCGCTTACATGGAAGGCGAAAAAGAGCTTTTGGGGCTGGAAACGCCGCAGGAAGTGCTCGACTATCTCAAGGTCGCGGCAAAAAAGATAGTGCCCGACCTAAAGACCGAACCCGACATAGGTTTCAAGTATATGAACCCGACGGAAGCGGAGCGCAGCAGCACTCTGGCTTACTATATGTCTACGCCGCTCGACGACCTCGGCGCGACCGAGCATATTACGCTCAACGGATACTTGCTCGAGCAGGGCAGTACCGGACTGTTGCCGCTTATGGCGCACGAAGGTTATCCCGGACACCTGTATGCGTATGTAAACGCCAAAGAGAACGGAACCAAACTTATTTCCGCAGTGACGGGCTGCACGGCGTTTTCCGAGGGCTGGGCGCAGTACACCGCGCTCGCAGTGCTCAATAATATAGCGGAAGAAGAAGGCGATACGGCGGCGGGACTGTATGCGGAATACTCTATGATAAATATGTATGAAGGTTATCTGTCGTCGTTGCTTATGGATATGCAGGTCAATTATTTCGGACGGACGGCGCAAGACTATGTGCAAGCGGGCGCAACTGACGATATAGAACAGGCGCGCATGCTCATACAGGCGTTTATGGGCGTTCCCGCAATGTACGTGCCGTACGGATACGGAATGTGGGTGATGACGGGTATTCATGACTCAACGAAAGAAATACTCGGCGATAAATATGACGCGCCCGAGTTCAACGGTATGTTGCTCGCAGACGGCATGGCGCCGACGCTCGCGCGAGCAAAAGAGATCGCGACGGAATATATAGCAAAAAAGAGCGCCGAATGATCTATTAGGTAAAATAAACGGTATAATAAAAAACGCGTCTTGGTTTACGGCCGAGGCGCGTTTTTGTATACGATTCGGCAAAAAACCATGTTCTAAGCATAAATGACAGCGGAGGAAATCCGTTAAACGCTTGCAAAACGACGGCGGGTAGCGTATAATATCGATATAAGCGCTTCGCGGCGAAGGCGAGACCGCGGCGCGAAAAAACCGTTTGGGGATGTAAAGGCTTCGACGGCACGGGGCTTGCGAAGGAAAGCAAGTGGTAGGGTCGGCTACCTAAAAACGCAAAAGGCTTTAATTGCCAACAAAAAGGAAAACGCCAAAGTGGTGAAGTTCGCAGCTCCGGTTGCGGCTCCCGCAATGGCATTCGCGGCGTAAGTTCCGCGAGAGTCCGCACCCGCTACCCGTCGGCGGGAGCGCGGGCTTAAAGTAACGGCGGGCAACTCGGCGCGGGAATGGTCGAACCATACCGAGTAAAAAGACCTTGCGCGCGTATACCTTTGTTTGTTGCGGTGTGCGCGCGGACTTCGAGCAATAGACTAAACTTGTAGAAGTCCCCGCATATCCGTGTCGGAAAGGGGTTCAACTCCCCTCATCTCCACCAGCAACGTGACGTTGCATCCATTGTCGCGTTTTAAGAACGCAAGGCGAAAGTTTTAGCCGCGCATGAGAGCGAATTTGGAATAAGCAATGTCGGAATAAAAGAGTTTACTGCGTGTAAGCTCTTTTTCAATTTAAGGTTGATGGTAATAAACCATCGGGCAAGATGCGCACAAACTCGCGGTCAAACGATTCAAATAAACTTGAATGTTGCACTTTACAATGTTTTGTGATAGAATGACTTTGCATGCATAGAGCACTATACTTATTGTTTTATGGGGAGTGAAATGTCGGTAAATAAAATCGCGGCGAGGAACGCCGCGTTATCTCGAATATCGTTGAATGTTGTGATATTCACGTTTTCGATCATTGGCACGGCGATATTTTTTGTGTGCGTTCCGATAATGGTCGAGAACGGCGGAGTCTATTATTTTTGCTTCGGGCTTTTAATATGCCCGATTTATTTGATAGGGGCTTTTGTGGACGCTATCGTTATTTACCGCAAGATATGCGCCAACCTAATCATTTCCGTCACCGTTTATCAACCGACGGTCAGCGAGATAAAAAGGTACCTTAAAGGAGACGTAAGAAACCGCTCGTTAATCGCCCTGAAAATCACCGGTAAAGTAAACGGCAAAAAGCGTAGTTTTTATGAGTTTAATACGCAGTCTTTGCGTAACGACGTATTTAGCAAAAGGGCGCAAGCATTGAATAAATTCGATACGATCGATATTCAAATTTTTAAAGGTACAAACATTTTAACGACTTATATAACGGAAGAGAGCGAAAAACCATCGATAAAGAAATTAAAAGAGCCTGTTGTGTTCACGGATATAATTACGCATAATGTAAAAACGGCAAAATACGAACCGATAAAATATCATATAGACAAAATCAAAAAGCTGTTAAACGAAAGCGCGACGATAGAGCAACTGTTTGTTTGTAACGATCAAAATATGAGTGCGGAGATTGTCATGTACCCCGAAGCCGACGGTGACGCTCGCGGTTTCATGTTGTCGGGAAAAGAGTACGAGAGCGTTGCGGAGATGATATCGGTCTTGGATGAGCTTGGTTTTATAGATAATAATTCGCTAAGCGTTTTCGAAACAGTTGACGGAAATGCGCCGTTATTATAGACAATGACCTCTTTGATTCTAAGTAAAACAACGGCAAGCGCGTGTTTTGGCGCGTACCGATTTTAGGTAAAATCGATTCTATTCACACAGTTTATTTATTTTGTCCGATATAAGCGCTTGGTACTTGGACATAGAGTCTACCACGCCCGTGTCGTGCTCGGCGGAGCGCAGTAGCGAGAGCGCTTTGTTGTATTGTATCAAAGCGTCGTTTTTGCGGTCGTAGTGCGCGTATATATCGCCGATGAGGCGGTAGAAGATCGCTTCTTCCATGTAGGAAAAGAAATCGATCTTCTTTGCCATAATAAACAAATTCTCTTCTTTTTCGCGCATGTATTCCGCGAGTTCCTCAAACGGCTTTTCATAGCTGAGCGCATTGAGGTGCGCGCCGGTAGCCACGATGAGATTGCCGAAATAGAAACTGTCGGGCGCTTTTGTAAAGGCGTATTCGTACGCGTCCATCGCGTCTTTTAAGCCCTGGCGCGCCAAAGCGGTATTGCCTTGGCACTCGTTCCAATATGAAATGCGTTGATGCAGCCAACCGCGTTGCCCGAGGTCCATCGGGTCCAACGAGTTCTCCAACAGTTCGCGCGCCTCGTCTATCGCTTTTTTATCGCCGTCGTAGTCCTGCTTGACAATGGTCAGCACGTTGCCGTAAGCTAATAAATTGTTTGTAAAATCCCTCAGCGGTATTAGGTTTTTTGCTTTGAGCTTGCGGCTTACCTCGACCGCTTTTTCAAAAATTTGTACGCTCTTATATTCGTCTTCGAAGCGCGTAACGCAATTCCCGTAAGCCGTCAGAAAATCGAAGTAGTTGTACAGCTCGCCGTCCGACAGATTCTCTTCGCCGATATACTGCCAGAGCGTCAATGCTTTTTCGAAGTGCATGCGCGAATCGAAGCTCCAATGCAATACCATCTCGTCTATCGCGATACGTGTCAAATATTTCGCTTGCGTAAGCGGCTGTAAATTTTCAAAATGTTCGGAGTTTACTATAAACGAAAGTAAGTCCTGCTCACGGGAAATAAGCGCCATTTTGTCGCCCCAATCAAGGTGCGATAATCGGCAAGCCATTGTCTCGAAATGATCCCGTATCTGTTGCGCGTCGTCCGAATACCGCAAATATCCTTTAAAGAGATAAATAACGCTCTCATTATCTTTTACAAAGTCCAATAGCGAAAGGTCGCTTGAACGGAGTGCGCCAAGCTTGAAACCGATATTATCCAAAAGCGACGAGCGGATACGGAAAGTTTCCTCGTCGTGCTCTATCATTTCTTTTATCTTTTCGTGGCGAATCTCGTATAGCGGAGCTTTGTCGCGGCTGTATATCGTGTTCACCAATATCGACAGCGCCGACGTGTTTTTGAGGAACGCGTCGGAAACGTTTTTACAGAGCAACTGCGCGGAGACCGCGTCCAACTGCTCTTTGTTCAGCGGTCTGTCGGATAGGGCAAGTATGATGAGCGCGGTGATAAAATCGTCGTATTGGTGTGTTTGGCTAGAGTGTTCGCGCAAAAAATCGTAGTAGAATTTAAGCGCTTCTTCTATTGACGCTATTATTTTGGGGTCTTCCTCCTGCGTCGTGGAAAGATAAAGATTGACCACTCTGAACAAGATGGAAAAAGACAGCATGTCCTTGGGCTTGACCGCTTCGAAAAGGAAGCGCGGGTTTATTTGTTTTACCTGCACAGGGCTGAACTTTGCCAAAATGTGATTGCTGTAATACAAGTACAAAAACTGTAAATACTGCATATTGTTCTCGTCTACCGTTATGCGTTCGCCGCCGAACGCGGACAAAAACTCCTTCATTATATGCGAGTAGTCGCCGCCGTCCTCGGGGATCTTTGCCGTGAATAAGAATACTATATTCTCGTCGAATAAGGACAGATCGCCGAACAGATCCAAAACGGAAGTTTTGCCGTTTGCGGACTTGCCGTCGTCGACGGAGTCGAGGCATACGACAAGCGTTTTGTCGGGGAACGCCGACTTTTTGAAATCGTTTAGAAAGCGCGCGAAGTTTGTTCTGTTGAGTTCGCCGTAGTCGTCCAAAAATACGGGTTCTTCGGCGCCGCCCAAATGTTCTTTGAGCTGAGATACGAAATCCGAGCGGAACTTGCCGAGAGAGACATAGCCTTGATCTCTCGTAAAGTGTATGGCTACGGCGCTTTGGGGGTACAAGTCTTTTTTGACGTGGTTTATAAATCGGGTCTTGCCCATTCCGCGCTTCATTTCTATGAGCATTCCGCCGCGCTTTTTGTTTTCGACCAAGTCCTTTACTTTTTCTTCCAACGGCTCGAACGGCGCATACTCGTCGGAAAAAATACTGTTTGTTTCCGTCGATCTGTTCCGCGTTTTTACCCAAGCCGACAGATCTTTTAAGTCGGTTATGTAGTAATTGTTGCCTGTGTACAGCGTGTCGTCGGGATCAAGCGGGCGCAACAGGTTTCTTACGTAAGAAACTATTTCGCCGTAGTTTTTCCGCTTGTTGCCGCAGTAATAAACGGCAAAGTCTTTAACGTTTCGGGTGTTGCGTTTTACGAGATTACGGAACGATTTGATTTCTTCGCAGAGATACCCCGCGCCGCCGTCCACTTTGCGTTGGTCTATCTGCCCGTTTTGTTGCGGGCAAAAATCATTGACGACAAGCAAAAACAGTTGCGAATACGGAATGACGTCCGTCATGTGTTTTTCAAAAGTATGCTCGTCCGTACACGGTCCGCAGTAGGGAAGGTGCGAATGCCCGAACTGAGTAAAAGTCTGACATATTGCCTGCGCTATCCGTTCCGTGCCTTCTTCTCCCACCGTGCCGTGATATGCAATAAAAGCCAAATACATAAATTCTTTTTCCTTTGTCGTATTGACGCAACGCCTTTATCGATTATATCAAACTTCGCGGGATATTTCAATACAAGTCGAGAACTTTAATAAATTGATTTGTGATATCATGTACGTTCGATTTTCGATTGATTTTTTAAGCGTTTAGTGATACAATGATCGGGATAACAAAATACGGAGGTCTGACATGTTAGACAAGCAAATAGCAAAACTCATCAACGAACAAGTGAATAAAGAACTGTACTCGGCGTATCTGTATCTCGACTTTGCCAATTATTATGCGGACGAAGGCTTGGACGGTTTCGCGCATTGGTACGAGATACAGGCGCAGGAAGAGCGCGACCACGCGATGATGATGCGCCGCTATCTTATCGACAACGGGATACGCGTCACGTTCGACAAGATAGACAAGCCCGATAAAAAATTCGCCGCCGCCATCGACCCGCTCAACGCGGGCTTCGAGCACGAGCAGTACGTGACTTCGCTCATAAACAATATTTATGCGCGCGCTTTCGAGATAAAAGACTTTAAGACCATGCAGTTCTTGGACTGGTTTATCAAAGAACAGGGCGAGGAAGAAAAGAACGCCGAAGATCAGATCAAAAAATTCAAGATGTTCGGACACGACGCAAAAGGGCTTTACGCGCTCAATCAAGAGCTTGCCGCCCGCGTGTACACGCCGTCCGCGACCGGACCCGCTATGTAATTTGAATCAAACATTATCAAGCATTAACGCTCCGAACGGAGCGTTTTTGTTTTGTGCATTTTTTAAATATCGCGAACGAAATGCGTGACGAGTGGTTTAGTTTACCGTTCTGCGGCTACGCCAAAGATTCTTCGCCTGTGGCTCAGAATGACAAGCCAAAGGCTTGGCGTTTGTCGTGTGTGGGCGCGAAGATGATTTGAGGTTATACCCGAAAAGGTGACAATATGCACCGCAATTATTCGGGTGTAACCTAAAACAAACAACTCATGTAAATACACGACATAAATCCAAACCGTGTTTGGTCGGGTGTAATATAAAATTAACAATCAAAGCCAACACACGACAGAAATCCAAGCTGTGCTTGGCGGAGCGCAAGGGTCTGCGCTCCCTACGAATGGGAGACAATAAGCTCCGCCTTTATTCGGGTGAAACGTAAAACAAATCGCCCACGTAAACACACGACAGAAATCCAAACCGTGTTTGGTTTGGGAAATAGTCGATAAAACGATTGCTTTTCGGTCGCGGGTGTTGTAGAATAATAAAGCACTTTTATGTTCGGACAGGCGGGCGTTCCGCCGTCCGTCGGGAGAAATTCATGGATATAAAGAAACAGCTTGCCGAAGAGTTCTCGCTCAAGGAAGAGCATTGCTCCAACATCGTCGATCTGCTCGATCAGGGCGACTCGGTGCCGTTTATCGCGCGCTACCGCAAAGAAATGCACGGCGCGACGGACGATCAAGTCATTCGCGAACTGTCCGAGCGCTACGAGTACCTCAAAGGCCTCGTCAAACGCAAGGAAGAGATCCGCGCCGCGATCGAAGCGCAGGAAAAATGGACGGACGAGCTAGCGCAAGCCCTCGATAAAGCCAAAACCCTGACCGAGGCGGAGGACATATACCGCCCGTTCAAGCAAAAGAAAAAAACGCGCGCATCCGTCGCTATCTCACGCGGGCTCGAACCGCTCGCGGACATCATCGAGGCGCAGGAGCTTAGCGCGTATGACGAAACCGAACTGACCGCGCCGTATATCGACGCGGAAAAAGGCGTTCCCGACGCCAAAGCCGCCATCGACGGCGCGTGCGATATTATCGCGGAGCGCATTTCCGACGACGCGGCTATACGCAAAACTCTGCGCGACTCGGCGCTTGCCGAAGGTCATTTGGTTGCCGCGCTCGACGAGAGCTGCACCGACGCGGAAAAGAAAAAAGTATACGAAACGTATTTCAAGTTCGACGAGCTCGTAGCGACCGTGCCCAGCCACCGCGTGCTCGCGGTCAATCGCGGCGAAAAAGAAGGCTGTCTGAAAGCGAGCGTAACCGTAGACGAGGCGAAAGCCTTGGGCGTTATCGCCGCCGCAAAAAAGCGCCGTTCGGCGTTTGACGCGCTTATCGACCGCACGATAGAGGACAGCTATAAACGCCTTATCGCGCCGAGCATAGAGCGCGAAGTGCGCGCGGAACTGTTTGACCGCGCGTCCGAGCAGGCGATAAAAACGTTCGAGTGCAACCTCAAACCGTTACTGTTGCAACCGCCGCTCAAAGGCAAAGTGATACTCGGGCTCGACCCCGCGTACAGAACGGGCTGCAAGATCGCAATCATCGACGAGAGCGGCAAGTTCCTAGCCAGCTCCGTCGTGTACCCGACGCCGCCGCAAAAGAAGATAGAAGCGGCGAAAGAAACGCTTAAAAAACTCATCGACGAGTACAAGGTAGACTGCATCGCGATAGGCAACGGCACCGCGTCCAAAGAATCGGAGATATTCGTCGCGGAACTAATAAAAGAACTCGACAGACCGGTCACATACGCGGTCGTTTCGGAAGCGGGCGCGTCGGTATACTCGGCGGGCAAGCTGGGCGCGGAGGAATTCCCCGAGCTCGACCTTACCATAAGAAGCGCTATCTCGATAGCGCGCAGGCTTTTGGACCCGCTCGCGGAGCTCATAAAAGTAGACGTGCGTTCGCTCGGCGTCGGGCAGTATCAGCACGACATGCCGCAAAAACGTCTCACGTCGTCGCTCACCGCGGCGGTAGAGGACTGCGTAAACAGCGTCGGCGTCGATCTCAATACCGCGTCGTACTCGCTGTTGTCGTACGTGTCGGGACTCAACCTCGGCACGGCAAAGAGCATTGTCGAGTACCGCTCGAACAAGCCGTTCAGATCGAGAAAAGAACTCTTGAAAGTTCCCAAGCTCGGCGCGAAAGCGTTTGAGCAGTGCGCGGGTTTCCTGCGCATACAGGGCGGCGAGGACGTATTGGACAGCACCGCAGTCCACCCCGAATCGTACGCCGCCGCGCAAAAACTTTTGGACAAGTTCGGCTATACTTCGGACGACGTCAAAGCGTTCAAGCTGAGCGGGCTCAAACAAAAGATAGCGTCGGAAGGCGAGGAGAGCGTCGCGACCGAGATAGGCGTGGGCGTTCCCACCCTCAACGATATAGCCGAAGAGCTCATGAAGCCGGGCAGAGACGTTCGCGACGAACTGCCCCCGCCCGTACTGCGCTCCGACCTCATGGACCTCAACGATCTTAAGGAAGGCATGCAGGTGACGGGCGTCGTAAGAAACGTGACCGACTTCGGCGCATTCGTCGATATCTCGGTGCATCAGGACGGACTGTTGCACATATCGGAAATATCCGATAACTACGTGCGCCACCCGTCGGAAGTGCTCAAAGTAGGAGATAAGCTCAACGTGTGGGTGCTTTCCGTGGACAAGGAGCGGCACCGTATCGCGCTTACATGTATAGACCCCGCACTGCGAGAGAGCAAGAAAGCCGAGTACGAGAAACAGCGTCAGGAACGCGCCGAGAAAAAAGCGGAATGGGAAAAGCAAAAGCAAGAGCGCGCCGAAAAGAAAGCCGAGTGGGAAAAACGCAAGAAAGAACGCGAGGAACGCGCGGCAAAAGGCAACGCCGATAACGCAGAAAACAAAGCGCGCGGCGAACGCCGCGACGGCGAGAGAGCGGAGTTCCCGCGCAGAGAGCGCCGCGACGAAAGACCCAAGCGCGATTACGGCGAGCGCAAGTTCGGACGCCAATACGCGACAGCGGAAGACAAAGCGCCCGCGGCGGACGCCGTTACGGAAGAAAAGCACGGCGGCAATAACCGCGGCGAGCGGTTCGACAGGGGCGACAGATACGAGCGCAGAGAAAGACGGTTCGATCGCGACCGCGGCGACCGCCCCGCGCGCGACTATCACGACCGCGACCGCGACGAGGAAGTTTCCACCGAGAACATGACGATGGAGCAAAAACTCGCGGCGCTTGCGGGCAAGTTCAACAAGTAGAGCGACAGCCGTTATGCGGCATATATACGAATAGGAAGTTATGCACAACGGCGTGCGGGAGTTCCCTCGCGCCGTTGTATATTTGACGGCAAATTTATACAGTGCGAATGTTTAAAGTGATTGACAAGCGCGCGGCGGCGGTTGTATAATTTAATCGACCTCGGCGGAATACGGCGGACGCCCCAAGCGTCGGGGGCTATAAGGTAGGCAGTAGCGGTCATATTAGCTTCGGTTTTAACGCATTATAGGCGGCGCATTACAGCGTCAAAGCTGTTTGTACGTACCGCAAGCACGCCCTTCACAGCTTTTCCTTGTACTGCTTGCCTCTAATGCGTTAAAACTGCTTGCACCCGAGAACAAACTATTTTAATCCGAGACAAGGCAAACGAGCGAAATTGTAGCCTCTGCGCTACTATGAGCGAGTTTAACGCAGTATCGGGCTAAAAGAGTCGCTCTCGGGCGGAGCAAATACGCCCGCTACTGCCTAAGGAAAAGTCCGCGAGCGATCGCGGCATTTATATTAAGGAGGACGGTATGTCTAATATTCCCGAACTATTCGGATCGATGGTGTTCAACGAGAAAGTCATGCGCGAGCGGCTGCCGCGCGACGTGTTCAACGCACTGCAAAGCACCATCAAGAGCGGCGAGCCAATATCGTCCGACATCGCCGACGTCGTGGCAAACGCCATGAAGGACTGGGCGATAGAAAAAGGCGCGACGCACTATACGCATTGGTTCCAACCGATGACGGGCATTACCGCCGAAAAGCACGACAGCTTTATCCACCCCGCGGAGGGCGGCACGGCTATCATGAAGTTTTCGGGCAAAGAACTTATAAAAGGCGAGCCGGACGCGTCGAGCTTTCCTTCGGGCGGGCTTCGCTCAACGTTCGAGGCGCGCGGATACACGGCGTGGGATCCTACGAGCTATGCGTTCGTGAGAGAGAGCGTTCTGTACATACCGACTGCGTTTTTGGCGTATTCCGGTCAAGTGCTCGATAAAAAGACGCCGTTATTGCGATCGATGGCGGCGCTCAGCCGCGCGGCGTGCCGCGTGCTCAAACTGTTCGGAAAAACGACCGAGCGCGTGATACCTTCGGTCGGACCCGAGCAGGAATACTTTTTGATACCTTTGGAGCTTTACAAAAAGCGCCCCGACCTCGTGGTGACGGGAAGAACGCTGTTCGGCGCGAAACCGCCCAAGGGTCAGGAGCTAGAAGACCATTACTTCGGCAGTATCAAGGACAGAGTCCTCGAATATATGGAAGACCTCGACAAAGAGCTTTGGAAGCTCGGCGTTGTCGCCAAAACGCGGCACAACGAAGTCGCGCCCGGTCAGCACGAGCTCGCGCCCGTGTACTCGACGGTCAATATCGCGACCGACCACAATCAGCTCACCATGACGCTTATGAACAAGCTGGCGAGCAAGCACGGCTTGGCGTGCCTGTTGCACGAAAAGCCGTTTGCGGGCGTAAACGGGTCGGGCAAGCATAACAACTGGTCGATAAGCACTTCCGACGGCGAAAACCTGTTGGAGCCCGGTAAGGACCTGAAAAACAATCTTCAATTCATGCTGTTCCTCACTGCCGTGATAAAAGCGGTGGACGATCATCAGGATCTTCTGCGCCTTTCGGTCGCGACGGCGGGCAACGACCACCGTCTCGGCGCTCACGAAGCCCCGCCGTCCATAATATCCATGTTCCTCGGCGACGAGATAACCGATCTTATGGAAACGCTCGCGGCGGGCAAGGAATACAGCAACCACGTCAAGCGCAGACTGTCTACGGGCGCGGAGAGCGTGCCCGTCATTTACGAGGACACGACCGACCGCAACCGCACTTCGCCGTTCGCGTTTACGGGCAATAAGTTCGAGTTCCGCTCGCTCGGTTCGTCCGTAAATATCGCATGCCCCAACGTGATGATAAACGCCGCCGTGGCGGACACTTTAAACACTTTCGCCGACGAGCTCGAAAAAGCCAAGGACTTCAAAAAATCGGCTCTCGAGCTTATCAAACGCGAATATCTCGCGCACAGACGCATCGTGTTCAACGGCGACAACTATGCCGACGCATGGCGCGACGAAGCCGCGCGCCGCGGGCTACTCAATCTTTCGGGCACGCCCGAAGCGCTGTCGTATTACGACCGCAAGGAGAACGTGGAGCTTTTTGAGCGGCTCAAGATATACACGGCGGAAGAGGTGCGCGCGCGCCGCGATATACTGCTCGAAAACTATTGCAAGGTCATCAATATCGAAGCGTTGACCATGTGCGAGATTACGGTCAGGCAGATACTGCCCGCCGCTATCGAGTTCACGACGCGGCTCGCGGATAACATCCAAAAACTGACCGCACTCAAAGTGGAAGCTAAGGCGCAGACCGAACAGCTCAAAACGGTTGCGATGCTCGTAGACCGCGCGTATGAGGCGGAGCAAAAACTGTCCGACATTCAGCTCGCCGTCAAGAACGAGACCGATCTGCTCGGCGAGGCGCGCCGCTGTCACGACGAGATGTTCACCGCCATGCAGGAGCTTCGCACTTACTGCGACAGGCTCGAGACGGAAGTTCCCAAAGCGCTTTGGCCGTTCCCGACGTACGGCGATCTACTGTTATATGTATGATGCGGCGGCGCACAGTGCTTGACAACTAATATTAAAAGCGGTATAATCACGGTATGTTTTTAAGCGCATTGCAAACGCCCATTGTCGTGGCGATAATAATAGTAGTCGCGGTCCAGTACGCGTTCGCGTTATTCTGTCTGCTCAAACTCGCGTACCTCGATATATCTAAGCGCGAATACGTGCTGTGGAATTTGTTTATCCTATTGGTGTTTTTTATCGGCGGAATAGCTTTCCTTGTATATTACTACAAAAAAGGAAAAGCCAAGCGCATCCCGCCGTATACGCCAGCTACGGCGGCGGAAGAAACGGGTAGCGAGCCCCCGACCGATACGGCAGAAAACGACGCGCACGACAAAACCGAACCGATGGAAACCGAGAGCGAAAAGAGCGCGCCGACGGAAAGCGACGCGCCCGCGCCCGAAGATAAAACCGAATAGTCAATAACGCCAAAAGCGGGTCCGACGGATGTCGGGCTCGTTTTTAAGTTGTATAGGACTCGTTCGCGGGCGTTTATAATTTGCGCCGTGACGAAATGCGCGGTTTCTTAATCATACCGCATTACCGAAAACCATTTTTGGGACGGATATGCGTCACGGTATATTGTCTTTTTGCGGCCTTCTATCATACAGTCGTAGCGCGTAGGCGAAACGCATTCGACCTGCGGCGCGTGGCGCATGGACGACATGACCTTATCGACGGCGTAGCGTTTGCCGTCCTTTACTACGTATAGCGGCGTGATCTTGCCGTCCTCGTCGCACAGCTCGATCACGCTTAAAGGTATTCGCTTCATAATAATAAATCAAAAGCTTAGCGCCAATCACAGATCGGATATATATCGTGTGTTTGCGTGGGTGATTGTTTGTTTTTGCACCCGACCAATATCATATAGAATATCCTACGTATAAACATGTGTCATCCTGAGGCGAAGCCGAAGGATCCAGGGCGTAAGCCCGCCAACCAAATGTTGGACGTATGTCGAGTGTTGGCGCGAAGATGATTTGAGGTTGCACCCGAAAAGGTGTGAAACGATATAGGTTGTTGTTTATTTAATAAAACAACTATGCGGCGGATCGCCTAGATTCTTCGCCTACGGCTCAGAATGACAAGCCAAAGGCTTGGCGTCTGTCGTGTGTGTACTCTATCGAAAAATGACGGTACACCCGAATAATAACGCAACGCAACCGTAGGGCGGGCAGACTCTTGCCCGCCGCTGTATTTTGTACCGCCATTATTCGGGCGTAACCTAAAACAAATCACCCATGCCCATACACGACAAATATCCAAGCTGTGCTTGGCACGACATACGTCCAACATTTGGTTGGGTTGGCAATTAAAAGCCGCGATAAGGATATTTTTCAATAGCAAATTCGTAGCCGAGTGTAACCCTTAACGAATCGCGACAGCCCATATACGGCAGTTAAAAATTAAGATTGGGAAGAATCGCAGGTATTGCCGTCGGGATCGATCATCTCGTAATCGGGATTGGTCGGTCTTGTCCCGTTCTTCTTGCCCTTACCGCACGCCCCGCCGCAAATTCGTTTTGCGGGCTTGGACTTACCGCACTGCTTTTTTGCGGGCTGCGACGGATCGTCGGCTATTTCCGCATCGGCGCGCTTGCGCGCGGCGGTCCTCGGCGCGACCTTGACTGCGACGCGCGCAGCCTCGGCTTTGGATTTGCCGCAAGCGGTCTTGGGCTTGGGGAACACCTCGCGCTCTACGACTTCCTCGGCCGAAATCTCGCTATCTGTCGGCGTTTTGACAATATCGTCCGCCGCTTCCATGCGCCCCGTCTTTTTGCGAAGCTTGGACCAAATCCCTTTGAATCTCTGTTTGATACCCATATCGATCTCCTTTGAAAATCACGTTTAGTTTTGTATAAACAGATGACAAATATACGTAAACGCAACAAAATCGCCAAATTAGATTTAGGTTAGATTTTGACAAGGCGTGGCGTTATTCTTTACAAAGCCGAATGAAATATAGTATAATATATCACATTCGTTTTAACGAACGTATGGAGGCGTTATGCTCGAATTACATAACATAGTAAAGGATTACGCGGTCGGCGATCAAAAAGTCCGAGCCCTGAAAGGCGTGTCTCTCGCGTTCCGCGAGAACGAGCTCGTAGCCGTGCTCGGTCAATCGGGCTGCGGCAAAACGACTCTGCTTAATATCATAGGCGGGCTCGACTGTTACACCGACGGCGATCTCGTCATAAACGGGCGATCGACCAAATATTTCAAAGCGGCGGACTGGGACGCATACCGCAACCGCAGTATCGGTTTCGTATTCCAATCATACAACCTCATTCCGCACCTCACGGTGCTCGGCAACGTCGAGCTCGCGCTCACGCTGACGGGCGTAAAAAAATCGGAACGCACAAGGCGCGCCAAGGAAGCCTTGGAGCGCGTAGGGCTCGGCAAAGAACTCAAAAAACGCCCCAACCAAATGTCGGGCGGACAAATGCAACGGGTCGCCATCGCTCGCGCTATCGTGAATAATCCCGACATAATCCTCGCCGACGAACCGACGGGCGCGCTCGACAGCCAGACCTCGGTGCAGGTAATGGATATTCTCGAAGAGATAGCTAAAGACCGTCTCGTCATCATGGTAACGCACAATGCCGAGCTCGCCAAGACCTACGCGACGCGCACTATTTCCATGCTCGACGGCGAAGTCGTGGGCGACACCGCGCCCGTGACCGAAAGCGAGCTCGCGGCAACTACGGGATCGGAACCCGACAATACCGCCGCGGAGCAAAATAGCGAAGAAGGATTCGGTGAGAGCGGAGCGGAGCCCGAGAAAACCGAAGAAACGAAAGCGCAAAGCGAAGCGGCAGAGCAAACCGCCGCGGAAAAGAAACAACAGGAAAAAGCGCACAAAAAAGCGCAGCGCCGAATAACCAAAGCCAACAAAGCCGCAATGAAACACACGTCCATGAGCTTTCTTACGGCGCTCGGGCTTTCGTCGCGCAACCTCATAACAAAAAAAGGCAGAACGATAGCAACATCCATCGCGGGCTCTATCGGCATAATCGGCGTCGCGCTCGTGCTCGCGCTCAGCAACGGGTTTACTGCGTATGTAGACAATATGGAAACGCAAATGCTCGCGAGCTATCCGGTCACGGTCGCGCAAATGACCGTCGACGTAGACGCGACTATGAACGGCGCGGGCTCGCAAGCCAAGCTCGAAAAATACCCCGACGGCACAAAGCTCCATATAAAAACGAGCTCGGGCATGACCAACCATTACAACAAGATCACAAAAGACTACCTCGATTACATATCGACCGAAGAAATGCAAAAGCACGTCATTGACGTCACGCGCGGGTACAGTATGGAACGCGTCATACTAAGCGCCAACCTCGACGACGGCGGCGGCGGTATCAACTATACGCGGGTGGAGCTCGGTTCTAACAGTCTTTTGGGCACGTCGTCGCACGTTCAGCAGCTTATGAACAACAGCGAGTACGTACTGTCGCAGTACGATATATGGGGCAATTACCCGACGGCGGCAAACGAGCTCGCGGTAGTCGTGGGCAACGACAACTCGATCAATCTCTCCACGCTTTTGGATATCGGCTTGAAAGCCCCCGACGATCTCGACGACGCGACTTTCGACGATCTCATCGGGCAAAAGCTCAAACTCGTTTCCAACGACGCTTGGTACACCAAAGCCGAAGACAGCACGTTCTACTCGCAGTTCGCGTTTTCGAGCGCGACGCAAGAACAAAAACGCGCACTGTACGAGGATCCTCGCAACAAGGAGCTGACAGTAGTGGGCGTCATGCGCATAAAAGAAAGCTCGGCGCTGTCGCTGTACTCGAGCGGGCTCGTGTACACGCCTGCGCTCGACGCGGAGTTCATAGCGGACGCGCAAAAGAGCAATGTGGGCAAGGCGCAGACCGAAAATCGCGCGGTTTGCATGGTCGACTCGATAAAGATCCCCACGCCCATGGGCGAGTACCCCGTGAACATAGGCGGCGTGCCGTTCGCTTTGGCGGTGTCGTTTTTGAACCAAGAACTTTCCACGCGCCTGGGCATCACGTTTACCGCCGACGACCTCTACGGGTTCGCATTGCAAACGGTGGGCGCGAGCGACATTCCCACAACGCTCAACTTCTATCCCAAAAACTTCGATACCAAAGACGATATGAAAGCGTATCTCGAACGGTATAACCGCGGCAAGGACAAAGCGGACAAAATAATCATTCTCGACGCGGCGGAAATGGTGACCCAAGCCGTCGGGCAAATGATAGACATAATGACGTACGTGCTTATCGCGTTTGCCGCAATATCGCTCGTGGTGTCGTCGGTCATGATAGGCATAATCACCTACGCGTCGGTAGTGGAGCGCACCAAAGAGATAGGCGTGCTTCGCGCGGTCGGCGCGAGAAAATTGGACATCATGCGAGTGTTCAACGCCGAAACGGTTATAATCGGATTGGCGGCGGGAATAATCGGCGTGCTCGTCACGCTCATACTGTCCTTCCCGCTGTCGGCGATATTCATATCGATATCGGAAGGCATGGTAACTACCAACCTCGTGTCCGTCGCTTGGTGGCACGTGATCCTTTTGATAGGCATATCGGTGCTGTTGACGCTGGTCGCGGGCATGCTCCCCGCGCTTTCCGCTAGCAAGCGCGATCCCGTTGCGGCGCTCAGGTCCGAATAATTACGAGAGGTTTTACAATATGGCAACCAAAAAAGAAAACAAAAAGACGTTTTATATCACCACGCCCATATATTACGCGAGCGGAGCTCTGCATATAGGGCATTGCTATACCACGGTATGCTGTGACGCGATAGCAAGGTTCAAGCGCATGGACGGCTACGACGTGTTCTATCTTACGGGCACCGACGAGCACGGACAAAAAGTTCAGGAAGCCGCCGCCGCAAAAGGCGTCAAGCCCAAAGATTTCGTCGACGGATTGGCTGACAGAATAAAAACGCTTTGGACGCGCATGGACATAAGCAACGACGGGTTTATACGCACGACGGACGAAGCGCACGAAAAAGCGATAGCCGACATATTCACCAAGCTCTACGAAAAGGGCGATATCTATAAGTCCGAGTACGTCGGCAAGTACTGCGCGCCGTGCGAGAGCTTTTGGACGGAGAGTCAGCTCGTGGACGGCAAGTGCCCCGACTGCGGCAGGGAAGTCAAGGACGCCAAGGAAGAATGTTATTTCTTCCGTTTGAGCAAGTACGCCGACAGAGTGAAAAAACTGCTTACCGAGACCGATTTCTTACAGCCCGATTCGCGCGTGAAAGAAATGGTCAATAACTTTATAGACAAGGGTCTCAGCGACCTTGCGGTCACGCGTTCGTCATTCGATTGGGGAATAAAAGTGCCCTTCGACCCCAAGCACGTGATATACGTGTGGATAGACGCGCTGCCCAATTATATAACCGCGCTCGGCTACGGCGGCAAGACAAACGGAAACTTCGATAAGTATTGGCCGTGCGATATGCACGTAATGGCAAAAGAGATCGTGCGTTTCCACTCGATAGTGTGGCCGGCGATACTCATGGCATTGGAGCTCCCGCTCCCCAAGCGCGTGTACGGTCACGGCTGGATAATGTTCGACGGCGACAAAATGAGTAAGTCCAAAGGCAACGTGGTCGACCCGTTTATCCTTACCGACCGTTACGGCGTCGATTCGCTCAGGTACTACTTGCTGAGAGCCATGCCGTTCGGCGATGATCTTTCGTATACAAACGAGTCGCTGTTGTCCACGATAAACAACGATATAGTCAACGATCTCGGCAACCTCGTCCGCCGCACGCTCGCCATGAGCAAACAGTATTTCGACGGAAAAGTGACCGCGCCCAAGACGAAAGACGAGCGCGACGCAGCGTTTGCCGCCGCAGTGGACGGGCTTATCGAGGGCGTTCGCGCCGATATGGACAAGCCGCTCATCGGCAAAGCCTTGGAAAAGATATTCGGCGTTATCGACCTCGCCAATAAATATATAGATGCAAACAAACCGTGGGAGCTCAAAAAGACGGGCGATACCGAAAGGCTCAACGACGTTATGTACGCACTGCTCGAGGGCATACGCGTGACGGCTAACCTTTTACTGCCCTTTCTCACCAAGTACCCGCGCCGCATATTCGAGGGCGGACTCAATATCCAGGTGCCCGACGATTTCTCGGCGTGCAGGTTCGGCGCGGTCAAAAAGTACGCTACGGGCGAGATCGAGCCGATACTCAACCGCCTCGATATAAAAAAGGAGCTTGTGGAGCTAGAAAAGATAGCCGCCGAGCTCAATGGCAAAGCGGATAAAAACAAGAGTGGCGCGGCGGCGGACAAAAAACCCGAAAAAGAGGACGCGCCCGCGGCGGAAGTATCCATCGACGAGTTTTTCAAGACCGACCTTCGCGTGTGCAAGATAGAAGCTTGCGAGAAAGTGGAAAAATCCAAAAAGCTGTTAAAGCTCACTGTGTTCGACGGCACTCGCCGCCGCACGATAGTATCGGGTATAGCAAACGCGTACGCGCCCGACGAGCTCGTAGGCAAGAACGCCGCGCTCGTGTACAATCTCAAGCCCGCCAAACTGTGCGGGATAGTTTCCGAAGGCATGCTGTTGTGCTCGTCCGGCGCGGACGACGTGCCGCGACTCATAGAGCCGCTCGGCGAAGCGGGTGATAAAATATGTTGATAGACTCGCATGCGCACATAACCGACGAGCAGTACGGCGACGGCGGCGCGGGCATAGCCGCCGACATGAAAAAGGACGGGCTCAAAGCGCTGGTATGCGTAGGGTGCGACGGCAAGTCGTCGCGCGACGCGGTCGCAGCCGCCGAAAAATTCGACGGTGTGTACGCTTCGGTCGGCGTTCATCCGTACTATCCCGAAATTGTGACCGACGAACTTTTGGACGAGTTTAAAACACTGTCGCGCCACGACAAGGTGGTCGCGATAGGCGAGATAGGTCTTGACTATCATCACGAAACGTACGACCGCGACGCGCAGATCGTTGCGCTCGTCAAGCAGTACGATCTCGCAGTCGAAGTAGGACTGCCGATAATATTCCATTCGCGGGAAGCGACGGGCGACTTTATCGAATTTTTGCGCGCGCGCGAGTTTCCCCAAAGCGGCGTCATGCACTGCTATTCGGGCTCGTGGGAGAGCGCCGAGATCTGTCTCAAAAAAGGACTGTATATCTCTTTCGGCGGCAAGCTGACTTACCATAACGCGAGAGTGCTCGCGGACGTCGCGTCGCGCGTGCCGCTCGACCGACTTTTGATAGAGACGGACGCGCCGTACCTGTCACCCGCGCAAAAGCTGGGCGAGATCAATTACCCCAAAAACGTCGCGCTCGTTCGCGATAAGCTCGCGGAACTTCGCGGACTTTCTGCGGAAGAAATAGAAAGGATAACGGCAGAGAACGCCGAGAGGCTGTTCTTTAAGATGAAAAAGCAATGAACAATTTTGTTTACATTCTCGACGGCACGGCTTACGTGAATCTCACCAACCGCTGCCAAAACGCATGCGGATTTTGCATACGTAATACGGGCGACGGCGTGGCGGGCGTGAACTTGCGGCTCGACAGAGACGCGACGGCGGACGAGGTGATAAAAATGTACGCCGCGCTCGAAGAGCGGCATACGACGCGCGAAGTCGTGTTTTGCGGGTTCGGCGAGCCGACGGAAGCGCTCGGCGTATTGTGCGAGTGCGCCAAAAGGGTCAAGAGCATGGGACTTACCACAAGGCTGAACACCAACGGTCTCGGCAGTCTTTCGGCGGGGCGGAATATAGCGCCCGAGCTCGCGCCGTGCATAGATAAAGTATCGGTATCGCTCAATCATTGCGACGCAAAAAATTACACCGCCGTCACAAACTCGCGCTACGGCGAACGCGCGTTCGGCGCGGTCTTGGAGTTTGTATCGGACTGTAAAAAAGCGGGGATAGACACGACGGTCAGCGTCGTGGACGTTATAGGCGCGGCGGCGGTGGAAAAGTGCCGCGCGCTTGCGAAAAGTCTCGGCGTGCCGCTCAGAGTGCGCGAGTATGTTTCCGATAATTATAACGACCGTATCACGACGGAGGAAAACAACTGATGCCCGATTGGTTCGTATACATAGCTTATCTCGCTGTCGTTGCCGGCGTAGTGTTTCTGTCGATAAAGATAGGCAAGTACGTCGACGTTATCGATTCCAAGAGCAGTATTTCGGGCGCGTTTATAGGCGGCGTCATGCTAGCCGCGGTAACGAGCTTGCCCGAGCTTTTCACTTCGCTTTCGGCGGTGTGGATAGTAAGAGAGAACGCGCTCGTGATAGGCAACATTTTGGGTTCCGACCTTATTAATCTGGCATTTTTCGGCGTCATGCTGTTGATATTCGCGCGCGGACTGAAAAAAGCCAAGTTCAACAAGTTTTACTATGCGGCGATAGGCGTGCTTTTGGGTATGTATGCGCTGACCGCCGCCGCTATGTACTTCGGCGGATATTTGCAGATAGGCTGGTACTCGGTCGTGTCTCCGCTTATACTCGTGCTGTACGTGCTGTTTATAAAAAAGACGCCCAAAACCTCGGAGAGCGAGGGCGGCGGCGCGGACGATAATATAACGCTGAAACAGGCGGCGGTGCGCTTTGTAGTATGCGCGATATTTTTGATCGGGCTGTCTATTTGCATGACGTACCTTACCGATATCGTTTCGGACAAGCTCAACTTGGGCAAAACGTTTGCGGGCGCGCTGTTTTTGGGCGTTGCTACAAGCTTGCCCGAACTCATTTCTTCGGTCACGCTGTGCCACCGCAAAAACTTCAACGCCGCGGCGGGCAACATAATAGGTTCAAACGTGTTCAACTTCATGATACTGTTTGTAGCCGATATGTTCGCGTTTATGCCGGGCGCGACGAGCGTGTACGAGCTGAACACCGAATCGCAGTGGCTTTTGATCCTCGGCGTAGCGGCGGCGGTCGTAACGCTTGTCATGATGATCCTTAAAAATCGACCCAAGCAAAGCCGCGCGCTGTTTGCGGGAGTGGAAACGTTAAACACGGTCACGCCGTTGCTGTATGTGATATTCCTTTTGATATCTACGGGCATAATCATTGTTTAAAGGAGACGACATGGACGAAAAACGCGAAACGGACGAGAAACTCGTATACCAATACGCCACGAATTATCGCGCGTATAGGCGTGTGATGATAATTACGCGAATAACGGCAACGGTCGTATTGATCGGCGCGGCTATGGGGTTTATCGCGCTGTCGTGGGTGCTTGCTCTTATCGCGGGAATAATGATAGCGTGCGCGGGCGCGATATCCGTTATCGTGTCGTTGCATAACGAGCGCACGCTTATCGTCTTTAATACGCGGCTCGTCATTATCAATAAAGACAAGCGCAAGTACGTATCGTTTGCGGACGTAACGAAAGTCGAGTATAAAATACCGTTTTTCGAGCGCGACCTGATGACGGGCACAGTCACGGTCACGGCGAAAACGCCGAAGAGCGGGACCAAAAAATACAGGGTACGGCATTTGTTCGACGCGACGGCGGGCGTCAAGTTCATAAAAGAGCAAACGGAAAAATCGAGAGAACAAGAGGAGAACTAAGTGGGTTACGAATACAAAGGCGAAAGGTTCGGGGAAGAGCGCGCGCTGTACGGGCTCGACGAAGTCAGAATAGAAAACTGCCGTTTCGAGGGCGAAGAGGACGGCGAGAGCGCGCTCAAAGAGTGCGGAGCGGTCGAAGCGAAAGACTGTTTTTTCGATCTAAGGTATCCGCTGTGGCATGACGACAGCGTCTTGCTCGACGGTTGCGAAATGACCGAAAACTGCCGTGCCGCGCTGTGGTATACCGATAATATATCCATCAAGAAAAGCAAGCTGCACGGCATAAAAGCGGTGCGCGAGTGCCGCGGCGTGTCAATTGAGGAGAGCGATATAGTTTCGCCCGAGTTCGGGTGGTCGGCAAGCGATATATACTTCCGCGACTCTACGGCGGTGAGCGAGTATTTTTTGATGCGCGCCGAAAACATAAGAGCGACGCGATTGGATTTTCGCGGCAAGTATTCGTTTCAGTACGTGAAAAACGTGGAGCTCGATCATTGCAACCTCGATACCAAGGACGCGTTTTGGCACGGCAAAAACATAACGGTAAAAAACAGCGTTGTCAAAGGCGAGTATTTAGCTTGGTACAGCGAGAACCTGACTTTTATCAATTGCGAGATCATCGGCACTCAGCCGCTCTGCTATTGCAAGAACTTAAAGCTTATCGACTGCACGATGAAAGCGACCGACCTCGCTTTTGAAAGATCGCATGTAAAAGCGACGATCAGAAGCCGCGTCGACAGCGTCAAAAACCCGTACTCGGGCGTTATAATCCTGCCCGAAGTCGGCGAGATAATACGCGACGAGCAAAAAGCCAAAGGCAAGGTGCTCATCGATCCGACGCTTTTGAAAACGGACAAAACGAGGTAAGCGCATGGATTTTGCGGAGAGCGTATACGAAACGGTAAAAAAGATCCCGAAGGGCAAGGTCGCGACTTATGCGCAGATCGCACTTATGTCGGGGCATATAGGCGCAGCTCGCGCAGTGGGTAACGCCTTGCACGTAAACCCGTACTTCGGGAGCGTGCCTTGCCACCGCGTGGTAAACGCATCGGGCAGGCTCGCGCCGGGATTCGCGTTCGGCGGTATCGACGAGCAAAGAAAAATGCTGATCGAGGAGGGCGTCGCGGTCTCAGACGGCGGGGTGGTGGATCTAAGTATATATCAGTGGCGCGGCGAGTGAGGGTAAGCCGAAAAACTAAAAAACAAGCGATAAGATAAGAAAGGCAAACGCGCGAAGTTTTCTTACCGATTACTTTTACAAAGCTGTGTAGAAAGTTGCATTTGTTAAATGAGGTAATATGGATAAGAATGAAAGGTAAAATGTTCAAAGTTTTCTTGTCCACTTCTTTTACAAAAGAAGTAGGAAAAAGATTGACAAACAAAAAATACGGTGTTATAATAAGACGCAATCTCACGAGGTGTAGCGCAGTTGGTAGCGCGCATGGTTAGGGACCATGAGGCCGCGAGTTCGAGTCTCGCCACTTCGACCAAAGCAAGAACCGCCGAAAGGCGGTTTTTTGCTTTGAGCGAAGTGTTCCGAGACGAGAGCGCGCCAAAAAAAAAGCTCGAGACGCGGAAAGCAAAAAAAGAAAATCAAATAAATAAATATTGAAAAGGAATTAGCGCGCAGTTCGCTAACCGCTTGCGCGAAGCGCAAAGGTCGCCGCGAATCCGCGGCATTCTCGCCACTTCGACCAAAAGGCATATAAGGGCGCTATCAAAGCGCCCTTTTTGCGTGACTCGCGCTCGGTCATTTACGTCTGTGTAAACTCCCGTCGCGCTCGCACTTAAAAGTGCCCAATCCGGACTTCTCTGCCTTTTGGATGACAGAATTTTTGTCATATTAAAAGTAAGCCGCCGAAAGGCGGTTTTTTGCTTTGCGCGAAGCGCAAAGGTTGTAGCATGTCCGCGGCATTCTCGCCACTTCGACCAAAAGGCATATAAGGGCGCTATCAAAACGCCCTTTTTGCATGACTTAACGGCGGTATATAAACGCCGATTATATCAAGCATTTTTATGTTTGCGCTTGGTCAAAGCGAGCGTGACGACGTAACCGCTTCCGAGCGCGGCAAACATGTACGGCGCGAGCTCGGCGGCGGAGAAGATTATGTACGCGATAAACGCGCCGCCCACGACAAGCGCGACAAGCATGTCCAAAACCACGGTAACGGGCAGGAAATCCGTGCGCTTAGCGAGCGCGCTCGCGCCGAGGTACAAAAGCCTTGCGACAATACCCAGCCCGAGCGAAAATATAAACGAATATATCTCGATCACGGCGTTATTTGAATATGCGTTTAATGAGCGGCGGCTTGGCTACGGCGTACTTGAGCGCGTCGATATTCCCCGTCACGGCGACGTCGCCGACGGTCATATCGAATCGTTCTATCTTGAGCTCCGCGCCCGTGATGACAAGCCGACCGAGGCAGGTGATAAGCACTATCTCCGTAGCGTTGGAGCTTTCCACTTTGCCCACGCCCGTGAGCGTCGCCTTTTTGCGGTCGGTAAGCGCGATCGCGTGCGAAGTGAATTTGACAGTCGAGCTTTCGATTTTTTGTTCTTTCATAGCGCTATATTTTATGCCGCGCGCTTTGGGATTATGTCAATCGGAGCCACGGCACGACATGCCGACAGCAAACCTAGCACATATATAAATGATAAAAAGACAGTAGATACTGTCTTATAAACTATCTGTAATTATCCAACCGCGTTTGGTCGGGTGTTTACTCTAAGCGGCGGTTCGCCTAGATCCTTCGCTAACGCTCAGGATGACAAGCCAAAGGCTTGGCGAATGTCGTGTGTGAACGAGATCGGTAATTGTGCGTTACACCCGAATAAATAAAAAACAGAATATCCCGCTATCGACCCTTGTCATCCTGAGGCGAAGCCGAATGATCTAGGGCGCAAGCCCGCAAGCCTTACGCTTGCCGTCTGCCGTGTGTGGGCGGGGCTGTTGATTTTATATCACACCTGAATAATTTAAAAGAGTTTATGGGTTGCGATTGGTTTGGCGTTTACGATATGCGGCGGATCGCCTAGATTCTTCGCCTGCGGCTCAGAATGACAATAAATGATATGCTCCGCTCTTATTCGGGCGCAATGTAAAACAAATCGCATACGCAAATACACGACAAAAATCCAAGCTGTGCTTGGGCTAGAAGAAGCGGACGTCTATATCCCCATTGGCAGTCTTGGCGAACAGCTTTTTCATGCCCGCGACGTCAGCGAGCTTCTTGTACGCCACGCCGTCGACGGTTATCGCGCCCGTGCGCGTATCGAGCGAAAGCTTATAATCGTCGCGCTTGCCGAGCGGCGCGGCGGTTATTTTGCCGTTGGACGTTTCGAGCTTGAGCTCGTCGGAAACTATCCCGCTCGCGTCGATCGCGCCGTTCGAAGTAGTGCACTCGAACTTTTTGGCTTCCACGTCGATAATGGACATAGCGGCGTTATTGCACGAGATATTAAGCGCCGACGTGACCGCCGACTCGATCTTGATATTGCCGTTGGTGCACTTGATCCCCGCGCCGTTCGCGGCGTTAAGGTTTTTGGCGAGCACCGTGCCGTTGCGCATTTTTAGCTGAAAACTGTCGCACTTGATATCTTTGAGATCGAACTTGCCGTTATCGGTGGAAAGCTCCACGTCGGCAAAGTCCGCGCCGCTCACGTACAGCCCGCCGTTCTTATTACGGAACCGCAGTTTGCCGCGGAACCACTTGGGCAGTATCAGCTTAAACTCGATCTTGTGCAGAATGATCTTGTAGAAAAGATTGCGGTCCTTTTGGCGCACGGTAAACATGCCGTTGTCGTCAACATTGAGTTCGAAGTATTTCTCCTTGGCGGAAACAAACCTCAACGCGGCGTCGTCGCCGCGCGAGATATCGACTATGCAGTCCGTTCCGTAAATAGAAATGTCTTTTACGCCCGTAAAATCCATGTGCGCCTCCTGACTATGTTTTGTCGGTCTTGTCCGTCTTGGTCTTAATGCCCAAGCGCGCGTTGTCGCCGTCAAGCTTCTTGCTTATCGCTTTCGACTTGTCGCACATCCTAGAGAATATGCTTTCGCCGTACCTGCCGAGCAGCCCGCTCGCGGTAAGGTTGGTCGTGATAACGGTATACTTACCCGCCTGCCATCTCTCGTTGATAACGATATAAAGATATTCGTTTGTCACGTTTTTGAGCACGCTCTCTGTCCCGAGATCGTCTATCACGAGAACGTCGCAGTCGAGCATAGGCGTGAACCTGTCCGTATAATCGGGTATGGAAAACTGCGTGTGGTAATCGAGCGCGCGCCTGACAAACCCCGCGGCGGTCACCGTCACCGCCGACGCGCCGCGAGCCATCAGCTTGGACGCGATAGCGGACGCAAGCACGGTCTTGCCCGTGCCGGCAGTGCCCGAGAGCACAAAAAACGGCTTGCCGTCGGGATAGGAATTTATATACGCCTCAGCTTCCTCGTACCGCTTTTTGAGCTTGTCGCTCGGCGCGGTGCTTTTGCACTTATCAAAATCGTAAGAGGGGAGAGTAAGGTTGTGTCTGTCGGAATTGATCACGCGGCTTATAACGCAAGAACAGTACGCGCCGCCCACCTTTCCGGTATCGCGGCAGAGCTTGCAAGCGTGAGGCGGGTCGAGCTGTTCTCTCTTGAGCCCCGCGTCGGCTATCGCTTTTTTGAGCGCGGCTTCCGCCTTTTTGAACTCGTTTTTCTGTCCGCGCGCAAACAAATGCATTTGCTCGATGTACGCCCTGTACGCCGCGGCGAGCTTCGCGTCGCGATCGAGCGCGGCTTTAAAAATAAGCCGACCGCGGTCTTCCGCTTCGCGCCGCAGATTCTTTATTTCGTTTACCGCTCTGTCGTAAGCGTTCATTGCGCCTCGCCCCCTTAGTCGTCGTTGAAAATCGCGTCGAGCTCTTCCGCCGAGTACCGTTCCGTAACTGCCGCGCGGTCTTTGCCGCCCGCCGTCGCCGCGACCTCCGCGATTGCCGAAGACTGCGCTTTGGCGTCGTCTACGGTCTTGACGCCCGCGGCGTGCCACGCGACGAGAATCCTGTTCATGTACGCGAACGGGCTGGCAGTGCCCTTGGCTTTTTCCGCGGCCAAAAATATAACGTCGGCGGGCAATGCGTACTTGTACGCCCAGACCGAATAGTACGCGCGGTAAGTCGACTTGACCGCGCCGATCAAACCGAGCTCCTGCATGAGCCGTTCTATCTCCGCATCCGAGCGCGTTTCGCCGTCTATGCGCGCGCGGATATCCGACTCGGTAACGACGGCGGCGGCAAAAAACTCGCGCACTACCGCGTCGAGATCGGACAGCGTTTTGAGATTGTTTTTCATGCAGTGATCGGCGAGCGCTAGTATCGCTTTGTCGTCGAACCCGAGCGCGAGCCACGGCTTTATGTAAAGCGATATCTCGGGCTCTACGTTTTCGTAGTACACGCCGAGCGCGCGATTGACGTTTTTGGCGAGCGTGAGAAGCGCTTTACGCTCCGTCTCGTATTCCGTTATGCGCTCGCACGTGAAAAGCCCGAGGTCTTTGTAGCCCGTCAGCTTGGCGTCGAGCGACGCTATACCGCCGTGCTTGATAGTGCCCGCGACAAACGCTATGACCGACTTATCGAACTTGTATTCTTTGAGCCATTTTTTGTAAACGCCTATCGCCTCGTGGTCGGGGCGTTTCTTGCCCATGGCGGAAAGTATCTCGCAAATATCGTTATAATACACGCCGTACTCTTCGAGCCGTTCGGTAACGCCGTCGAAAGTGCGGTAGCCGTCCTCGGCGAGATTGCGCGCTACGGCGAGGATATACTGCCGCGAAACGTTCCCGCCTTTGAGCTTGACGCAGTAATTGACTATCACCGCCATTGCCTGCCATTCGAGCTCGTACTTTTCCATGAGTGCATAGTACTCGTTGTACTCGTTGGGCGTTATCTGCCGCGCGTCTATGTACGACTGCGTCATGCGATTGAACTCGGCGTACTTGTCCACGTCGTAGTTTTTTATTTTGATGCGCGACGCGCTCGGCGGGTAGTATGTAACGTCGTCGCCAAGCCTAGCCATAAGCCCGCGCTCCGTCCAATACTCGATAGCCGCGTCCACGGTCGCGGAGTCAAGCCCCAAGCGCCTTGCGAGCCGAGCGAGAGTATCGTCGGGATCGGCTTTTCTCGCGGCAAGCGACAGCCCGTAAAGATACACCTTTACGTAGTCGCCGTCCGCGTACGGCATATACTCGACTATGAACTTGTTTTCGACGGTGACCGAGCCGTCGAGCGCCGCTTCGGGCGAGAGCTTGAACATCTGTTTCCTCTGTATCGGCAATACGTAATTGCTTAATATAGCCCGCCGATTGCCAAATTAGCTTGAAAATTTATCGAGCTTGTACTATAATATATCACGTAGCACTTATTTTTTCAAGTGTTTGAAATGAAAAAGCGCATTCAAAGGACAGAGTAGCATGAAGATAATACATACCGCCGACTTGCACTTGGGCAAGCGGCTCGGGAAAGCGTTGCGGATCGAAGAGCAGTGCGACGTTATCAAAGAGATAGCGGGCATTGCCGACAGGGAAAACGCCGACGTCATACTCATAGCCGGCGACGTGTTCGACGCTACGGTCCCGCCGTCCGAAGCCGAGCGCGTGTTTTACCGCGCCATGCTCACTTTTGCGGAGCGCGGTCGCGCCGTCATCGCGCTTGCCGGCAATCACGACGATGAGCGCAGGCTGTGCGCGGCGAAACCGCTCGCCGATCTTCAGGGCATAGTCCTCGCGGGCGAGCTCGACTATACCGCGCTCGGCTCGGAGATCTTGGACGAGCCCGTACCGCCCGCGTCGCTTTTCGAGGTCGCGGCGGCGGCGGACTATCTTTCAAAACAGCGCATAAAGCTCGTCGGAAGGCAGGGCGGCGTGACGGTCGTCAAAGGCGAAGAGCGCGTCAATATCGCGCTCGTGCCGTACCCGTCGGAATCGCGGCTTTCAAGGTGGAGCGAGCAGGACTATAATATCCCGTACGTCGAGCGCGTGAAAAACACGCTCGCTTCGGCGTGCGGCTTTTTTAACGACGGCGAGTACAACATGCTGTGCACGCATTTGTTTTTGACTAAGGACGAAAAAGCGGATACCTTGGGCGGACTTTTGGCATTGCCCGCGTCCGTTCTGCCCGAGACCGCCGACTACGTCGCGCTTGGGCACGTGCATAAACGCTATACGGTCACAAAGACGCCGCTCGCCGTTTATTGCGGTTCGCCGTTGCAGTACGCGTACGACGAAACGCGGAACAAATCGGTGACGCTCGTCGACACCAAAACGCGCAAGATCACGGAGATCCCGCTGTCGTCGGGCAAGAAACTGACCGAAACGGACGCCGACAACTACGACGAGTGCATGGCAAAACTCGAGCTTTATAAGCACGACTACGTGCGGCTGCGCTACTGCGGCGAGCCGCTCGGCAAAAAAGAAGCGTCGGAAATTAAATCTCATCCCGCGTACAACGATCTCGTCATAACCGCGACGGTGCGCGGCGATACGGTCAAAACGCGTCGCGCGCATTTGTCGGACGACGAGATATTCGAAGCGTACTACGAAAGCCGCTACGACCGCAAGCCCAAGCCGGAAGTAAAGGCGGCGTTTAGCGAAATTATGCACGAAATTATCAGCGGCGAAAACATGGAGCACTGACAGGTCTGCGCTTTTCGGACAACCGCGGGAATAGACGATCATGGATTTATGGGAGACAAAAAATGAGACCGATACGGCTTGTGATAGAGGGCGTCAATTCGTTCACGGACGCGCAGGAACTCGACTTTGACGCAGTCGGACGCGTCAATCTGTTTTGTATTTGCGGCAAGACGGGCGCGGGCAAGACGACTATATTCGACAGCATCATGCTCGCGCTGTACGGCAAGAGCGGCAAGGGCAATCTCGCCGACGTGGTCAACCTGTCGCGCAGCAGTGCGAGCGTAACGTTCGATTTTTCGGCAAACGGCGAAGTGTATCGCGTCGAGCGCACCATCAAATGCCGCGGCGAAAAAGCGGACAAGTCCGATAAAGAAAACGCAGTCGAACGGGACGCGTTGATCAAGCGCTCGGCGGTCAGCGAGTGCACGCTGTACAAAGCGGGCGCGCCGATAGCAAAGGGCGAGGAAGCGACGGCGGCTATCGAGGAGATAGTCGGGCTCGCCGCGTCGGAGTTCAAAAACGTATATCTTTTGGAACAGGGCGAGTATGCCGAGTTCTTGAAACTCACGCCCGCCAAGCAGACGGAAGTGGTGGGCAAGATATTCTCGCTGACGCGGTTCGGCGAGGTGTATTCGCGCGCCAACGACCGCATGAAAGCGGCGGACGCGGACGCGGCGGCGATACAGAAAAGTATAGAAACGCTCGGCAATGTGACCGATGCGGAAGTACAGACCAAAAAGAGCGAGATCGCGTCGCTCAAAGCCAAGGCGGCGGCGGGCGAGCGCGAGATACAAAGAAAGCGCGACGAGTTCGAGGAAATGGGCAAGGTTCGCGACGCGTACAAGAGCGCGCTCGAAAAACAGCGCGCGGTAGCCGAGAGCGCGGAGCGCGCGGAACGCGCCAAAGCCCAAAAAGCCGAGGCGGACAGGGCGTTGACCGACTTCGAGGCGGAACAGGTCCCCGACTATAACGGCGAGCTCGAAGAGATCCGCGCGAGGATAAACGAGCTGAGCGTGCTCGTCGAGCGCGACCGCGAGTGCGAAGCGGCGGAAAAGGACGCTTTGGATAAGCGCGCGGCGGCGGAGCGTAAGCGCGGCGCGCTCGAAAAGATTCGCGGCGAACTGAATGCAAAGCGCGAGACGGCGGATGCGGACGGGCAAAAGCTGCGCGCGGCGCTGTGCGACGCAAAGACGGCGGCGGAGAAGGCGGAGCGCACGACGGAAGCTCTTGCGCGCTTGGCGCGCGTCGTGAATGACGACGGACGCGAGACAGCGGCGGCGTCAGAGATAAACGCTGTGTACTATGCGCTTCGCACCGAGCTTGATAAATACAACGAAGTAAAGCGCGCGGCGGCAAAAGCCGATGCGGAGCGCGAGGAAGCGATGAAGCATGCGGGCGAGGAGCTGGACAAGATAGAGCGACTCGGCAAAGAGCTGGAAGCGGCAAAAAGCGAAGCGACTGAGGCGGCGGCGACTGCGGAAAAGGCGGAAGCGGCGCTCACGAAAGCGCGGGTCGATTCGTATGCGGCGGCGGTCGCGGCGGAGCTGCACGCGGGCGACAGGTGTCCGGTGTGCGGCGGCGAGTACCGCGGCGGCGCGTGCGCGGCGGGCGACGTCGAGGCGAGAAAGGTCGAGCTCGACGAAGCGCTCGCGGCAAAGCGCGACGCGGACAAGAAATACACGACGTTCGAAAAGCTCACCGACAACGCCAAGCTCAAATACGAGCAGTACGACGCGGCGGTAAAATCGGCTCAGGCGGAGCAGGACGCGGCGGCAAAAGCGCTCGAACAAACGGGCGTGGAAGAGCGGACGCACGAGAGCGTGCTCGACGCATTGGCGCGAGCGGAAAAGCTGGCGGCGGCTTACGAAAGATCGAAAGACGCCGAGAAAAGTCTGTTGCCCGCGGCGGAAAAGGCGGCGGCGGAAAAGGCGGCGGCAGAGACCGCGGCGGATCAGAGCTCGGCGCGCGCGGCGGAGCTAGCCTTGCGGCTTGGCGAGTACAGGGGCAAAGCGGCGGGCGAGCTCGGCGCGGTAAAGCAAAAACAGAGCGATATAGAAAAGCTCGCCGGTGCCAGGGAGCAAAAGCGCAAGGATCTGGGGCTTGCCGTCGCGGCGGCGGAGGCTACGCTCAAAGCAGCGGAAGAGGGTTTGGAGGCGGCGCGGCGCGCCTGTCCGTCGGAAGCGCCCGAGTTTGACGAAGGCGCGTACGTTGCGGCAAAAGAGGACTTGGAGCGGTTGCGGGACAAGGCGGCGGCGCTCGCTACCGAAAAGGCGCGGGCGGAGACCGAGTTCGCCGTGCTCGAAGAGAAAGTCAAACAGAGAAAGTCGCTCGACAGCCAAATGGACGGCGCGATCAAGACGTATAATATATATAAGGAAATAGCGGAGATAACCAAGAGCAAGAAGATGCTCGATTTTGTCGCCGCGGAATACATAGAGGACTTTACGGCGGCGGCGAGCGGTATACTCGCAGAGCTTTCGGGCGGCAAGTATACCATGCGTTACGACCGCGACGGCGGGTTTGTGGTGTCCGACTTCTTAAACGACGGCAAGGCGCGAAAAACGGACACGCTGTCGGGCGGGGAGATGTTTTTGGCGTCGCTCGCCGTGGCGATAGCGATAGCGCGCTCGGTTTCGGGCGGCGACAACGCGTTCTTCTTTTTGGACGAGGGGTTCGGCACGCTCGACGACGAGCTTATCGATACGGTGTACGCCGCGCTCGAAAGCTTGGCGTCGTCATGTCTCGTCGGCGTTATCTCGCACTCGTCCGCGCTCATTGAGCGCATGCCGTCGTGCGTCGAGGTGATGGAGGCGACGGATACGACGGGTAGTCGAATCAAGTACTAGCCAACCAAATGTTGGACGCCAATCTCAGATTGGATTTTTGTCGTGTGTCGGCATTGGTGATTTGTTGTACGTATCACCCGAATAAGAGCGGAGCATATCATTTATTGTCATTCTGAGCCGCAGGCGAAGAATCTAGGAGAACCGCCGCAAAGCTGTCACGCCAAACAAACAACAACCCATAAACACTTTGCTTTTATTCGGGTGCAGAGCAAAACCAATTATTCACGCTCACACACGACAATCGCCAAGCCTTTGGCTTGTCATTCTGAGCGAAGCGAAGAATCTAGGAGAACCGCCGCATTGCTGTCATGCCAAACAAACGATACCCCACCTCATGCCCCGCACTTTTTCGGGTGTATCGTAAAATAAATCTCTTTGCAAATACACGACATAAATCCAACCTGTGATTGGTGCGGGCTTACGCCCTAGATCCTTCGGCTTCGCCTCAGGATGACAGGTTAAAATGCGCGGGATATTCTGTATCAACAGTTGCACTCAATATCGCTTGTCACCCATTCGTAGGGAGCGCAGACCCTTGCGCTCCGCCAAGCATAGCTTGGATTTTTGTCGTGTATTGACATATAAGCTGATTATTTGTTACACCTGAATAAGAGCGATACATATTGCAAAACGACATAAACAAGCGAAAGTTTTGGATTATTTTGAAAAATCGTGTTGACAAAGTTTTTAAAGCGGTGTATAATCAAAACGACGTAAGAAAAATCTTACAATGTAAAATTTTTGCTAGGAGGCAAAATGATGGGAAAGAAAAAGGCAGTTATCGCAGTCGGACTTTGCGTAGCTCTCGGACTTTGCGGCGGCAGTCTTGCGGCTTGCGGCAACAAAGGGGGGGGGGACAATAAACCCAAAGCGGGCGACCAGTCCGATTACTATCTTGCGGGCGATTTCGCGTACGCGGACTACAATGCGGCGGAAGACGGCGAACCGAACTTCTTTAATGCAAACGCAACGACCAAAAAGGAAGTGTTCGCACCGTTCGCATTCAAGTACACCGAAACCGAAAACGTATACGAAGTAACGGTCAAGCTTTATTCGATCGATACGTTTAAAGTAGTTAAAGTCGGTCAGTCGTGGAGCGGACAGATCAACGCCGACAATACGCTGTACTCCGACGAAGACGCTATCATAAACAGCGGCGACGGTTATCCCGGCGAGCATAATTTCGGCATCGAAGCGAACGGCGAGTACAAAATCACGCTCACCATCAACGAAGAAGAAGGCAACACGATAGCGAGCGAAAAAGTCGGCGACGTCGCGGCGCTTCCCGTGCCCGTAGAGTCGGTAGAGCTCAATAAAACGTCCATCGTTCTCGAGTTCGATTATCTGGAAACGTTCCAGCTCGAAGTTACGATCAATCCCGAGAACGCGGATGAAAAAGATACCATATACTTCGATTCCGACGACGAGGCGGTTGCCACGGTAAGCGACGAGGGTCTCATTACCGCAGTCGCCAAAGGCGAGACGGACATCACCGTCGAATGCGACGGCAAGAGCGCGACCTGCCACGTCAAGGTTCTTGACGCAGGCGAGGGCAACCATGCCGAGACCGTAGTTCTCAACAAGGAAACGACCGCTCTTCACGTAGGAGAAGCCGAAACCCTTACGGCGACGGTCACGCCCGCAAACACGACGGACGCCGTGGAATGGACGTCTTCCGCGCCCGCGATAGTCAGCGTAGTTGACGGCAAGATCACGGCGCTTAAGCCCGGCACTGCTACCGTTACCGTAACGTACGGTATGGGCAGCTTTGAAAAGACCGCTTCGTGCGAAGTCACGGTAGAAAAAGATCTCTATCTTGTAGGCACGGGTAAAACGCCTGTTCTTACCGGCTTTAATACCATAGCAAAACATGAGGACGTCCCCGCTAACGTATTGCTTACGAAAACGGGCGACGATTACTCGATCACGGCAGACCTCGACAGCGGCGCGGAATTCCAGATCCTTACCGTAGGCGCAGAGTGGAACGGTCAGATCGGCGCAAGCGCTCTCGCTGCAGAAGACACCGAAACCGGCGTCAACCTTTCTTCGCAAGTAGGCGGAACAAGCAACATCGCGATCAAAGCCGACGGTCAGTATAAGATTGATCTTAAATATAATGCCGAGAATTCTGAGTATTCGGTAGAGATCACTCGTTTGGGCGATGCGACCGTCGAATTCCCTTGGGAATACGACGTAGTATTCCACGGCGGCTGGGGACCCGCAGGTGATAACGGTGATCCCACGTGGACCGGTATTAAGTTCGGAACGGCGTCGTTTGACAAAGATCACTTGACGGCGACTGCCGATATCGTGCTCGGAGCCGCGGGCTTCGGTGTTAAGACCTCGCCTGCGGGCACCATGGATCAAGCAGGATGGTTCAACTCCGACGTTATGTCTTGCAATGCATCGGTCACGACAATCACGCTTACACCCGGTGCAAATGCCACATGTACGGCGGCGGGTACGTACAATGTTACCGTTACGCTCAATGCAAGCGGTTCGATCGCTTCCATAGTGTTCAATTCGTTCACTGCGGCGGAGTAAGATTCGATACTTATAATTGACGATAAACAGACTTATTGCCCGACGGATATCCGTCGGGCTTTGTCGTTTGCCAACCAAATGTTGGACGGATGTCGTGTGTTGGCGTTGGTGATTTGTTATTGGGAGCACCCGAATAAGTGCGGGACATTATGGGGTATCGTTGGTTTTGCGCGACAACTATGCGGCGGTTCGCCTGGATTCCTCGCAAGCTCGGAATGACATAAAACAACATGTAACTCATTGAATCAAAAATGACGTTGAGTTGAAATCCCGTTATTGATACTTGTCATCCTGAGGCGAAGCCGAAGGATCTAGGGCGTAAGCCCGCCAACCAAATGTTGGACGGATGTCGTGCGTTGGCGTTGGTGTGGGAATAGCATTGCACCCGAATAAGTGCGGGACATTATGGGGTATCGTTGGTTTTGCGCGACAACTATGCGGCGGTTCGCCTAGATTCCTCGCAAGCTCGGAATGACAAAAGAAAATATGCACCGCCTTTATTCGGGTGTAATGTAAAATTAACGATCACGCAAATACACGACAGAAATCCAATCTGTGATTGGTTGGCTTGAAAGGCTTGATTTAGCGCGGGCGGTTATGGTATAATCGAGAGTATGAAAGCAGTAGTATCGGTAATAGGCAAAGACAAAACGGGCATAATCGCCGCAGTATCGGCGGAGCTTGCCAAACTCAAAGTCAACATCGAAGACATATCGCAAACGATCTTGCAAGACAACTTTGTCATGATCATGCTTGTGGACGCAACGGACGCGAACGTGCCGCCCGACACGCTTTCGGACAGGCTATGTAAAGCCACCGAAAAGCTCGGCGTTGTCGTTCACGTTCAGCACGAAGACCTGTTCAACGCAATGCAGAGGGTGTAATGTTTACCGACAACGAGATAATCGAAACCATAGACATGCTCGACAACCGTCATCTCGACGTGCGAACGGTCACGCTGTCCATGTCGCTCACCGACTGCATAAGCGACGACAGCGCGCGGTGCAACGCCGCGGTGTACGACAAGATAACCAAGTACGCGGAACGGCTCGTGCCCGTGTGCGCCATGCTGGAAACGCGGTACGGCGTCAAGATAGTCAATAAGCGCATAGCCGTCACGCCGATATCGATAGTGGGCGCGGCGTGCGGCGATTATATCGGGCTCGCGAAAACGCTCGACCGCGCGGGCAAAACGCTCGGGGTCGACTTTATAGGCGGGTACTCCGCGCTCGTCCAAAAATCCGCGACCAAGAAAGAAACGGAGTTTTTAAAGACCCTGCCCGAAGCGCTGTCGACAACCGACATTGTCTGCTCATCGGTCAACGTAGCGTCGACCAAGGCAGGCATGAACCTCGACGCTATCAAGCTTTTGGGCGAAGCGATAAAAGACCTCGCGTACCGCACGCGCAAGACCGACTCGTTCGGCTGCGGCAAGCTCGTCGTGTTCTGCAACGCCGTTGACGACAACCCGTTCATGGCGGGCGCGTTCACGGGTCTGACCGAGGGCGAGTGCGCGGTCAATGTGGGCGTTTCGGGCCCCGGCGTAGTCGAGTACGAAATAAACAAACACCCCGACTACGACATAACCAAGATCTGCGAACTGATAAAGCGCACGGCGTTCAAGATAACGCGGCTCGGTCAGCTCATCGGCTCGGCGGCGGCGGATGAGCTCGGGTTCGATAAAGGCGTAGTCGACCTGTCGCTCGCGCCCACGCCCGCAGTAGGCGATTCCGTAGCGCGCATACTCGAAAGCATCGGGCTGGAACGCGTAGGCGCATGCGGCACGACCGCCGCGCTCGCGCTCTTGAACGACGCAGTCAAGAAAGGCGGCGTCATGGCGTCGGCGCGCGTCGGGGGACTGAGCGGCGCGTTCATTCCCGTTTCCGAGGACGCGGGCATGATAGAAGCGGCGCGGCTCGGCGCGATCAATATAGAAAAGCTCGAAGCAATGACCGCGGTGTGTTCGGTCGGGCTGGACATGATAGCCGTGCCCGGCGACACGTCCGCCGCGGTCATATCCGCAATGATAGCCGACGAGTGCGCGATAGGCATGATCAACGGCAAGACCACGGCGGTCCGCGTTATACCCGTGTACGGCAAAACGGTAGGCGACGAGGTCAACTTCGGCGGACTGTTCGGCACCGCGCCGATCATGCGCGTAAACACCGCCGACCCGTCCAAATTCATCGATCGCGGCGGCGCGATCCCCGCGCCCATCCATTCGTTCAAGAACTAGCCAAACACGGTTTGGATTTCTGTCGTGTGTGGGCTTGGGTTGTGATATTGCATTGCACCCGAAAAGGTGTGGAACGATATAGGATGTCGTTTATTTAACAAGACAACCATGCGGCTACGCCAAAGATTCTTCACTGCGTTCAGAATGACAAAAGAAAATATGCACCGCTCCTATTCGGGTGTTACGTAAAACAAATCACCTTGTAAACACACGACAATCGTCAAACATTTGGTTTGCGGAGCGCAGGGGTCTGCGCTCCCTACGTAAAAACATCATTATAAACTATCACCGCAAACATGAATACTACCTATGGACTTATAGGAGCCACGAAAACCATAGTCCCGCGCAACAAAGTAAACAGTGGCGCAAACATGAATACTACCTATGGACTTATAGGAGCTACGAAACAATAAACTACCAAATAAGGTAAGGAGTAAAAATATGAAGAGGAAGGAAGTACCGCAAAAGTACAAATGGGATCTGTCGGACATATACGCCGACGACGCGGCGTTCGAGAAAGATTTTGCCGCGGTCTTGGACATGCTGCCCGAGCTCGCGGCGTACAGCGGCACGCTCGGCGACCGCGATAAAGCGCTCGAGTGTTTCAGGCTCGACTCGAAGATATCGCAAAAGCTGGGCACGCTGTACTTGTACTCGCACATGCTCTCGCACGAAGACCTCGCGGAGAGCAAAGCCGTCGGGTACGCGAACCGCACGGAAGCATTGATGGGCAAAGTCATGACGGCGAGCGCGTTCATGCGCAGCGAGCTGTCCGCGCTCGGCGACGCCGTGCTCGACGGGTATATAAACGATCCAGAGTTCAAGGACTACGACTTCCAGCTCAAAGAGATCAAGCGCATAAACGCGCACATACTCTCGGACAAGGAAGAGCGATTACTCGCCATGGCGGGCGAAGCGCTCGGCACGCCCGACAACGTCGCGTCCATGCTCATGAACGCCGATCTCAAGTTCAAGCCGGTAAAGCGCGGCGGCGAAAAGATCGAGCTCAATAACGAATCGTACGGCGAACTGCTCGCAGACGAGGACAGAAAAGTCCGAAAGGCCGCGTTTACCAACCTGTACGCGGGGTATGCGGCGCATATAAACACGCTCGCCGCCAACTATGCCGGCTGTGTCAAGAGCGACAACTTTATCGCGCGTGCGCGCGGGTACAGCGACTGTTTGCAAATGGGCATGTACGGCGACAACGTGCCCACTTCGGTATACGAAAACCTCATTGCCGCTGTCGATAAAAACCTCGCGCCGCTCCACGAATATATCGCGCTCAGAAAACAAATGCTCGGGCTCAAAGACCTGCATATGTACGACCTGTACGTTCCCGTTGTGGAAAACGCGCAAATGAAACTCCCGTACGAGGAAGCGTGCGAGCTCGTAAAAACCGCGCTCGCGCCCATGGGCGCGGACTATGTCGCGCTGCTCAACAAAGCAATGACCGAGGGCTGGATAGACGTAATGCCCAACGACGGCAAGCGCGGAGGCGCGTACAGCTGGGGCTCTTACGGCGTGCATCCGTACGTGCTCTTGAACTATCAGCAAACGACCAACGATATCTTTACCGTCGCGCACGAGCTCGGGCACTGCCTGCACTCGTACTACTCGCAGGAAACTCAGCCGTTCGAGAAAGCCGACTATCAGATATTCGTCGCCGAGGTCGCGTCGATCTGTAACGAGACCCTGCTCGAAAACTATCTCATGAACAACGTAAAAGACGAGCGCGTGCGCGCGTACCTGTTGAGCTATCGGCTCGACCGCTTCCGCACAACGCTGTTCCGTCAGACCATGTTCGCCGAGTTCGAGTACTACGCGCACAAAATGGACCTCGAGGGCAAGCCGCTCACCGTGGACGCGCTCAACGGCTTGTATCTCGATCTCAATAAGAAATACTACGGCGAATCCGTGTCGGACGATCTTATCAAGTACGAATGGTCGCGCATCCCGCATTTTTATAACGCGTTCTACGTGTATAAGTACGCGACGGGGCTTACGGCCGCAACGAGCATAGCGCGCAATATCCTCACGCGCGACGGGTACGTAGATATCTATAAGAACAAGTTCCTCCGCGCCGGCGGGCACAAATCACCGTACGATATACTCTGCGATACCGAGGTCGATCTCGCGACCGAAAAACCGTACAACGACGCGTTCGCACTGTTCAACGACTCGCTCCAAGAACTCAAACAACTGACCAAACCAAATGTTTGACGCCAAGCACAGCTTGGATTTATGTCGTGTGTTGGCGTGCGTTGTTTGTTTTATGTTACACCCGACTAATAGCGGCGCGGAATACTGTTCCGCTTCGAATACAAATTTCAAGGTAATTATATGCCGACCGCAGCTCTGAAAAAACGAATAAAACGTATTGGCACAGTGTGCGCGATAGCGGCGTGCGCTCTTGCTTTTTCGGGCTGCGGCGCGAGCGTTACCGTTCGCGATTATACCGAGAACGGCACGCGGTACAATATGTACACGGTGTCGATAGACCTCGATACCGTGCGCAAAATGGAAGCCTCGGCGGCGACTGACGCAAACGGCGACAAGTACAACGTTCACGGGTATTTCTTCGAGCTGTTCTCGGGGTTCGGTTGCGAGATAGTCGATTCGGTATATACTTCGGACGCGTACACGGCTAGTTATCGTATAGCGTTTTCGGATGCGGGCGCGGACAGCGGCGGAAACGGCGGCGGGAGTTTTGTAAGCGATAGGTTGCGCGATATTGCGGAGTCGGTGGATTTTTCGGCGTCGTACAAGACTAATCCGTTCGTGCGCAAGTATGTGAAAAAGTCCGCCAATCCGTTCAACGGGATACGCGCCGAGTATGACGCCGTCCTGCCCAATCAGTCGTCGTCGGTGATACAACGGCTGAAAAACGGTTGGTTCTCGTACAAGGAGAATACCGGCGAGCGCATTACGTACTTGCCGTCGGTGGTCGACGCGTTCCCGTACCTTAGAGGGTTCGAGCCCGATCTTCTCAAGCTTAACTATGCAATGACGGGGTCCAAGCGCATGAGCTCGTCGGGGACTTCTCGCGATCTTGACGGCGATTACGCCGAGTATGTGTTTTCGCGGTACTTCGATACGACCGAATCGGATATGAGCTTTGCATACACCCGTCCCGTGCCGTACGGTTGGTACGGCGTCGCGCTCGCCGCGGGCGGGGTCGTGTTTGGCGTTATTATGCTCGTAACGCGCGCCAAAAAGCCTAAGACCACTCTGCTCGATAGGTTCCCGTATAATCCCGAGGAGTTTAGGGATTACGATTCGCACCTCCCCATGTAGCCAACCAAATGTTGGACGACTGTCGTGTGTTTACGTGGGCGATTGTTTCACGTTACACCCGAATAAAGGCGTTGCGCTCATGCATTTTCGGCGGCTTGCCGCCTGTTGCCCGTCTGCCGCGCGACTGCGACGCTATAACCAACCGAATGTTGGACGACTATCGTGTGTTTACGTGGGCGATTGTTTCACGTTACACCCGAATAAATGCAACAGGAAAAACAACGGCGTGCCGAGGTCGTCACACCATACGGTTGTTTGAAAGTTAATTACCGCTTTCTTGTCATCCTGAGCGTAAGCGAATGAACTAGGCGAACCGCCGCATGACGTAAACGTTAAACAAACGACAACCCATAAACGTGCATGTTTTTATTCGGGTGTAACCTCAAATTATCTTCGCGTTCATACACGACATCCGTCCAACATTTGGTTGGCGGCGTGCCGAGGTCGTCACGCCCTACGGAAGCTTTACGATAACGGTGAACTGCTTATTGACAAACAAACAAATACAAACTATAATAGCGGAAGATAATATCAATCACTCTCAACGACGGATAGGTCTTAAAAAAATGGCAAACAACAATCAAGATGAAAGCGTAAAGCGCCATCCCAACGTGACGGCGCGCGAAACGCCCAATAACTACGAAGCGGAGAGCGCGCTGCTCGGCGGCATGCTCCTCGACAGCTCGACGGCAATGGAATACCTGCCGCAGCTCGACTCGGACGATTTTTACAATCCCTCGCACAAATTCATATTCGAGGCGATGTCGAGCGTGTTCGCGGCGACCAAGCCCGTCGACCTCGTCACCGTCACCGAACAGCTCAGCGCGAACGGCACGCTCGGCATGTGCGGCGGCGTTGAGTACGTTTCGGAACTGGTGAACGCCGTTCCGTCGGTGAGCAACTCGGCGTACTATTACAATATAGTCCGAAAGACCGCCAAGCTCCGCGCAATGATAGCGGTAGCCAAACAAATGGCGGACGCGGCGTACGCGCTCGACCCCGACGACAAAGCCCTGACCATGGCGGAGAGTGCGCTGTACGCGCTGGCGGAAACGGGCAGGCGCGGCAAGCCCGAACCCGTGCGTACTTTCGTCAATCAGGCGCTTGCCGATCTCAAAGAACGCCAAGAAAACAGCGACGCGTTCAGGGGCGTGACTACGGGCTTTCCGTACCTCGACTCACTGCTCGGCGGCGGGTTTCAAAGAAGCGACCTTATAATCCTCGCGGCGCGCCCCGGTCAGGGTAAAACGAGTTTTGCCATGAACTGCGCGGTAAACGCCGCGCTCGCTGCGCCGCACGGCAAAGACAAAAAACGTTATTCAGTCGCGGTGTTCTCGCTGGAAATGAGCGGCGTTCAGCTCGCCAAGCGCATGCTGTGCTCGGTAGGTAATTACGACATGTCGCGCGCCAATCGCGCCGCGGTTACTGCCGACGATTGGTCCAAACTGTACCGCGCGCAAAACAAGTTCGGCGACGCGCAATTGTTTATAGACGAGTCGGGCGACGTAACGCCAGCGGAAATACTCAGTAAGTGCCGTCAGCTCAAACACAGCCACGGCTTGGACTTTGTCATGATCGACTACTTACAGCTCATGCATAGCGGCAAGAGTATAGATAACATAGTGCGCGAGATAGCGGAGATCACACGCTCGCTCAAACTCGCGGCGAAAGAGCTCAACGTTCCCATACTCCTGCTCTCGCAAATGAGCCGCGACATAGACAAGCGCAAAGACCCCACGCCACAACTAAGCGACCTGCGCGACTCGGGCGCTATCGAGCAGGACGCGGACATAGTGTTCTTTCTCGACCGCTCTGCGTCGAAAAAGCCCGAAGCCGACGACGCGGCGGCATCGAGCAACTCGCCGCAAGGCACGGAAACGGTTTTCCTCAACGTGGCAAAGCACCGTAACGGCGAAACGGGCTCGGTGCGCTTATTGTGGAACCCCGCAACGGTCACGTTCAAGAGCCCCGATCATCACCCCGAAGCCCCGAGCGCGTACGGCAAGCAGTCGTTTTACGATGGCGATCCCGCGCCGTACGAACCGCCCGAACAGAGCGCGGGCGAGGCATACGAGCCCGCCGCCGCAGATATAGACGACGACGCGGTAGACTCGCTCAGCGACGATTTATAAGCATAAACGCTTTGCGCGAGGTGAACATGAAAAATTATATTTTCGATCTATACAACACGCTCATAGACGTCAAGACCGACGAACACTGCAAAAAGGCATGGACGCCCGTTGGCGAGTATTTTGCAGCGCATGGAATAAAAACGGACGAAAAGCGGCTGTGCTATGAGTTCGATAGGTATTGGAAACTGTTTAACGAGCGCGCCGCCGCGGAGCATAAATTTCTGTTCCCCGAGTGCGACTGCGTGACGCAGTTCGAGAGCATGGCGCGGAGCGTGGGCGGACGGCTGTCGCGCGAAGCCGCGACGGAAGCGCTGAGGATATTCCGCCGCGCGTCGATAGAGCGACTGACACCGTTCGACGGTGCGCGCGCGCTTTTGGACGAGCTTAAAGCAATGGGCAAAAACGTGTACCTTCTGTCTAACGCTCAAGCGGCATTTACCTACGACGAGATAAAAGAATGCGGGCTCGACGGCGCGTTTGACGGCATGCTCATAAGCTCCGAGCACGGCTGTCGCAAGCCCGACCCCGCGTATTTCGGAAGACTGTTCGATAAGTACGGTTTGGAAAAGAACGAGTCGGTCATGATCGGAGACGACCGCACGAGCGATATAGAAGGCGCAAACCGCTTCGGCATAGCGAGCGTGTGGGTGCCGGGCGGCGCGGCGGCGCACCGCGATGAAATTCTCGATACAACGGAGCAATAATGCAAGTACGCGCAGTAATCTTCGATCTCGATGGAACGCTGTTAAACACGCTTGACGACTTGATGACGGCGGTGAACCACGCGCTCGGCGCGGTGGCGCTTCCGCCGCTTTCTTATAACGAGGCGAGAGCGTTTGTCGGCAACGGCGTGCCGCGGCTGATAGAGCGCGCGATCACGCACGTAAAAGGCGGCGACGCAGGGGCATGCGATAAAGACGGGTTTGTTCATCCGACCGAGTTTGACGCGTGCTTGAGCGCGTTTACAAAATACTACGACGCGCACAGCGCGGACGCGACGCGATTATACGACGGCGTTCGCGACGTGCTGACCGAACTGAAAACATCGGGGATAAAGACGGCGGTAGTCACCAATAAGTATGACGCGGCGGCGCAAAAATTGCGGCTTGAATTTTTTCCAGAGACGGACGCGGTCGTAGGTACTTCGGATACGGTGAGACCGAAACCCGCGCCCGACGGCGTAAAGCGCGCGCTTGAAATACTCGGCGTGACGGCAGGCGAGTGCGTGTTTGTAGGCGACGGCGAGACCGACGTGGCTACGGCAAAGAATTGCGGCATACCCGTTATCGCCGTTACTTGGGGATTTCGTGACAGAGCGCGAATCGAACCGCTCGGTCCCGACAGGATAATCGACAGCCCGAAAGAACTGATCGCCGCGATAAACGCCATAAGAACGGGCGGCGCAAAATGACGCGCGAAGAGTATCTCGAAAAAATTGACGGCGCAAAGCGGATAGTGTTTTTCGGCGGCGCGGGCGTATCGACGGAGAGCGGCATACCCGATTTCCGCAGTACCGACGGGCTGTACAACACAAAGTACCGTTATCCGCCCGAGTCCATTCTTTCCGCAGAGTTCTTTCGTGAGAATACCGCCGAGTTTTATAGGTTTTACTTCGACAAAATGATATGCCGAGACGCAAAGCCGAACGCGGCGCACAAGAAACTCGCGGAGTGGGAGAGCGCAGGCAAGCTGTCCGCTATCGTCACGCAAAACATAGACGGACTGCACCAAGCCGCGGGAAGCAGGCGGGTGTTCGAGCTTCACGGCTCGGTGCACCGCAATCGGTGCGTGAAGTGCGGCAAGCGTTACGGTTTGGACGACATCATGAAAAGCGCGCCCAATGTGCCGCTGTGCGACTGCGGCGGCGTGATCAAGCCAGACGTGGTGCTTTACGGCGAAGCGCTCAACGAATCGACTGTAAACGGCGCGATAGGCGCGATAGAAAACGCCGACCTCTTGATAGTGGGCGGCACGTCGCTTGTGGTGTATCCCGCGGCGGGGTTTATCGGATTTTTCCGCGGCGGCGCGGACAATATAATAGTAATAAACAAAACGCCGATACAGGGATTCAAAAATCAGTTTAACGGCAGTATCGGACAATTGCTGTAAAGCTATGGGAGAGGGTTTGACGGACGCAAGCAAAACAAACGCGGGCAAAGCGAGATCTCAAAGCAGAATAGTCTGCGCGCTGTTTTCGCTGATGCGCAACAAAAAGTTCGACGATATAACCGTGACCGAGCTGTGCGACACGGCGGGCGTCGTGCGCAAAACGTTTTACCGCAACTTCGAGTCCAAGACCGCCGTCGTCAAGTTCGAGTTCGATAAGATGTTTGAGGGGCTGTCGCAGCGATTCGACGCAGAAAATACGCGATCGCGCGATATGCTCGCGTACTGTTTCGAGTTTATCGCCGCAGAGCGCGGGTTCGGCGCGGCGTTTACCGACCGCGGCTTGCACGACACGGTAAATAAAAAAATAAGAGAGTGCGTGGAAACTTTTTTCACGAACTCGCTCCATAATGCGGTCGCTTTCGATCCGATGCTCGGTGATTTTTACACGACGTTTATCGCCGACGGCATACTGTCCGTGTTTCGGACTTGGATAAACGGCGGGTGCAAGCAGTCGCCTTCGACTATGGCGGTCTTGTCGGTTAGGTTGTTGGGCGTTGTTATAACCTGAACGATCGGTGTCGATTATACGTATGATCGACAAATAATATGAATTTTTAGTTATATATTGATATTACGGTATGGTCATGGTATAATGACAAATAACTACATAAATTTGTAGCAGACCTCGATAAGGAGGCTATCATGTCCGTATTGGGAAGCATATTCAGAATAAGCGTACAGTTCGGCAACGCAAAAGCATTGTATAAGCGTTGCGGCGTTATAGGCAGAACGGTATCTTATATAGGTCAGCTGTTGCTTGTCGCTTTGGCGGCGGGCGGTGCGTGGGGAGTATATAAAAGCATGTCAATGCTCGGAGATTCGGGAGTGGTGATACCTATACTGTTCCTTATAGTGAGCGTAGCAATAGCGCTCGGCTCCGCGCTGTGGGTCGTGCTGTTCGTGTTGGCGTATGTTCCCGTGCTCGTCGGCGAGATAAGAAAGCATAACGCAAAAAAATCGAGCGCGGACGCAACCGCGGCGGAGACAACGCCTGCGAGCGACGAAAAAACCGACGACGCGCCCAAAATGTCCAAGCTCGCCGATGTCGTGTTTATCGTGCTTAATCTGTTGACTGTTCCGATCGCCGCAGTCTTGGCGATGGTCGCGATAATGTATATAAACGTGTGAAATAAAAGCGGGGCTTGACTTCGACGCGGACGGGCTTTACAAATGCCGCGTATCGACCGTATTTTTATGCCCGAAAAACTACGGCAAAAAGATTGACAACCCGCCCGCGGCATAGTATAATAATCATTACGTGAGCAGTGAAAGAGCTTGCCGAATAACCTTGACAAGATCAAGTAAACAATATGCTGTTATAATCGCTTCGCGATTGCTGCGTGGGCTCAGTCGGATAACCGCCTTGGTAAGGGAGACCTCGGAGTAAGAGAATCTCGATAAAGTAAGTACAATTTAATATGCTGTTATGGCTCAGTCGGTAGAGCACCACCTTGGTAAGGTGGAGGTCCCGGGTTCGAATCCCGGTAACAGCTCCAACAAAAAGCCCCGCTTACGGCGGGGTTTTTTTGTTGGAGCTGATATCGTAGGACCGAGAAGCGCGCCGAGAGTAGAAGAAAGAGAATGAAATGAAAACAAGAAACGGCGCAGGGACAGGGCAGATGGGGGCTCGAACCCGCGAGGTTTTGGCGGCATATAAACGGCATACTAGCGGCGAAAGCCGCTCGAACGTAGCGCATAGGCTACGCCCATCGCGTCTTTCACCGCTATTATTTGCTTCTATGCCGCCAAAACCGCAAGGCGCTGTAGCGGAGCCGATTTTAGCTCGGTTCAAGGAAGGCGAGCGAAGTTGTACTGGAAGTACTACAAGCGAAGCCTGACGCGGAAACGTGCAAAATCAGCCCGCTACGGCTCACGGAGTTCGAGCCCCCATCTGCCAAACCGCTTGCGCGAAGCGCAAAGGTCGCCGCGAATCCGCGGCAATCCCGGTAACAGCTCCAAAAGGCACATAAGGGCGCATCTTGCGCCCTTTTTGCGTGTCTCGCGCTCGGTCATGTAGGTGGGGCTACATTCCCGTCGCGTTCGCATTTAAAAGTACGCAATCTGCAACCCTTCTGTGCCTTTTGGACACGGCAGTATTTTTGTCCTGTAAAGACAACAAAAAGCCCCGCTGTAAGCGGGGTTTTTTGTATTATAACGGTATTAACAATTAAGCGTTTCGATGCTGCAACCGATTCGTTTGTAATAATCGAGCATTTCGGGGAGTTTCTTTTTATCGTAGCTTGTAATACAATCCGATAATACGTGAACGGTAAACCCGCTCTTTGTCATATTGTAGCAGGTCGATTTTACGCAAGCGACGGCGTCCGCGCCCGCTATATAAAACTCGGTTATTGTGTGTTTGTTTATAAAGTCGGCAAACGCTTCGCTTGTCAGCGCGTTGCCCTTGCTTTTTACAAAAATATTCTCGGAAACAATTTTCATCTCGGGCACCAATTCCGCTCCGCGCGTGTCGGGCTTGAACGTTCGGGTGCCTGCCGACAGGTTGTTATGCTTTATGTAAACGACGGGTATATCGTTTGCGACAGCCCGATCGATAGCGGCGTTGACGTTGCCGATTATTTCCCTGTAGTTCTTCGTAATGTCGTTTTGAATGTCTATGACTACCAATGCTTTGTTTCCCATGTAAACTCCACTTATCGTTATTTCAGTCATTATACAATAATTCGGCTATAATGTAAAATAAATAAGCGCGCCGTATAGCGCGCTGTATTTATATGATAGGAGAGTATTATTGCGCTTTGAGGCGTCGAGTCTATTCGTTGGTCAAGAGTGCGCGCGGCGCTATTTTTTTGATTTTGTACGAGAGCAAACACGCAAACCCAAAGGCAAACAGAATAAGTCCGACGCCTGCCAATACGCTGAATACGACGGGCGCTTTAAACGTGCACTTGACTATGCCTATCGAACTTAAAAACAGCGACATTAGCGGATTGATGACAAGACAGCCTACCAATAGACCGACAACTGTGGAAACGATCATCGCGGGCATGAAAGAAAGCGCCGTTTGAAGTATCAGTTGCTTGGTCGTAAAACCCAGCGACTTCATTATCCCGTAGTCGCGCAGTTTATTATTGAGCATGGTTCGCACAAGCAAATACAACACGAAGCAAATGATAATGACTGAAAGCGCGAGTATGGCTATAACGATGATAGTCATAAGATCGATATACACGCTGCCCGCGCCTTCGACCGTCGCCAAAACGTTTATCGTCGCGTTAATACTGCCTGCAAAAAACTCCTTGATCTCGTTGTTGAAAGCGTCGACGTCGGCATCGTCGGAGAGATTGATATAATAAGTCGCGTTCTGCAACGTGCCCAAACGCTCGTAGCCTTGTCTTGTCAAAAGGCAGTCTTTGCCGAGATTATTGGTGATCTGCGTAAGTCCGCTGATGATATATTTTTCCGTTTTTCCGTTTGCCGAGATCTCGATCTCGTTGCCTATCTTAAAGTGTTTTTCTTTCGCATACTTTGCGGCTATGGCGATCTCGTTATCGTACTTGGGGAACCTGCCTTTAAATACCACCGCCCGATTGTTCACGCGGGAAAAATCATCCGACATCGTCGCCATGAGCTCGACTCCGCCGACGTGCGATACGTTCAGCGAATTGTAAAGATAAACCTTTTCCACGCGGCTGTCGGCGTTTAGTTTTTCTATAAAATCGTTTTCGATCTCGGTCTGCACGTTGATCGCGCTGTCCGCCGTTTCGCCCACGATCAAGTTCAAAAACGGCGTCATGTCTTTAATGACGTTTTCGGTCATCAGTCCCGAAAACACGACGACGAGCGACAGTACGAGCATGGTGATGCAAACGGTGATATTGTGCTTGACGCCCGAAAGCGTGGTCTTTAGCGCAAGCGCAAAATTCAACGGCAGTTTGGTTTTTTCGAGCGGAACGTGATTGCGCTTGAAGTTGTGCGTTTGCACGCCCGAGCGCAGTGCGAGTATCGGCTCTATCTTTTTGATCCTGCGTGCGGCGAGCCAAACGGCAAGCGCGACGGTCCCGCCAAGAATGATCATAGATATCAATACGGGCAGAGGCAAAAACCTCATGGCGTACGGAATACCCGTCTGAGATATCATCATCGCGTTGACGGCGGGGAAGACGCCGTACGACAGTCCCGCGCCCGCTGCCGCGGCTATCGCAGTTATCGTTAAAAACTGCAACAGCAACGAGGCGATAAGCTGAGCGGAGGTATAGCCTACGGCTTTCAGCGCGCCGAGATTTTTCATGTTTGTCTGAATGTAGTTGATTATGTTGGACACAAGTACGACGAGCGCGATAAGCAGAACGAAAAACGCCATTGCCGCCATGATCGATGAACAGATCATCTGCGAAATATAGCGCGACTGCGACACCGTGTCGTAGCAGTTGCTCGTCATGCGGTTGTTGGGGAAGCGTTCGGAAACGCTCGCTTTTAACAATGTTTCATAGCTCATGTTTTGCGAAACGTCTTTCAATCGCACTGAGCACAGCGTTGTTTTGGGCGCGAGTCCGCTTGCTTCGAGTTCCGCATACTTATCTTGGGTAAGTATTATTTGCGTCAGCGAGCAATTATGCGAACCCATCATAGCACTGTTGAAAAAACCGCATATAGTGTACTTGACTGGCGTGCTGCCTACCGAGATCTCGATCGATCTGCCTACAGTATAATCGCCCGTTTTATACAGCATGGGCAGATATACTCCGCTCGCGATCTTGCTGCCTTCGACGATCTCCGCTTTGCCGACGGTGCGCGTCAGCGCGGTGACCTTGTCCGTAAATACAAACTCGCCGTTCATCATTCCGCCGTTATAAGCGAACGAGCCCACCATATACATGCAGTCGTCCAGACGGTATTGCGAAACGCGTCTGTCGCCGTCGAGCGTGCGAGTCAAAAACTCCTTCGTTCCGCCGTCTCTTTGCTCCACTACGAGCGTTACGTGTTCGGCGTTGAGCTTATCGTGATATCTGTCGAAATTGGCGTGGTAGTCCATGGACAGCATGAGCCAAAGATTAAACAGCAACGAAGCGAGTAGGATCAGAACGATAATGGCGGCGGTCTGTCCCTTGGCTTTTCTGATATTCGAGCGCGCTATAAGGATCGACTTTCTCATTTTACCACCCCATGTCGGAAAGGAAAGCGGTAAGTTTTTCGTGCCTTGCAGTATCGCCGTGGGCGTATTTGCCAAGATCGCACTCGCCGAGTATGACGCCGTCTTTCAAGTACAGTATGCGATTGCCGCGCCGAGCCGAACGGATATCGTGCGTCACCATAACTACGCTTTGACCCTGCTCGTTGAACTTGGTAAGAGTATCGAGAACGTCGAGTCCTGTTTTGGAATTGAGCGCGCCCGTGGGCTCGTCGGCAAAGAGTATGTCGGGCTCGTTTATGAGCGCTCTGACCATTCCCACGCGTTGCGCTTCGCCGCCCGATATTTGTGTGGGGAATTTTTTTTGAGTATCTTCCGAAATATCGACTGCCGTAAACAACGCCTTGGCTTTTTCGATAAGCGCTTTTTTGTCTTTGTTTACGAGCATGCCCGCGGAAAGCACGTTGTCCATTACGGACATGCCGTCGATCAAGTATATCTGCTGAAACACAAACCCGCAGTGATCGCGGCGAAACACTGCAAGCCCGTCTTGCGAAAGATCGGTAATGATTTTGTCGCCGAACGCTATTTTGCCGAGGCTTGGCGTGTCCATACCCGAAAGCGCGTATAAAAGCGTAGACTTGCCTGCGCCGCTCGCGCCCATGATGACTGTAAAGTCGCCTTGATAGAGTTCGAGATCGACGTTTTTGAGAACGTGCTGCTGCCTGCCGCCGTTGGAGAACGTTTTGCTCAGGTTTTCCGTTTTCAATAAAATTTGCCGTTGCATACAAAACCTCCTTTTAACGGGTATTATAAAGCTTTCGATCCTTAAACGTCTTTAACGATTCCTTAAATTTTTCTTAAAAACCGCTCGGGAGTAATGATACCGTTACTTTCAGCCCGTGCGAGCCGTTTTCTATTTTCAGTTCGCCGCGCATGTTCTTCATAAAATAATCGGATATATAAAGCCCCAAACCCGCTCCTTCTATGTGCGTTGCGTTTTTTCCGCGCCTATATTTTTCTTTTAGTATTGGCAGTTCTACGTCGTCGACTCCGCCGCCGTGGTCTTCGATGCTTATGTCCAAACGCTCGGCGGTCTTGTGCACGCCCACGACGATCTCGGTATTATCGGCGTACTTATAGGCGTTTGCGAAAATGTTGTCGAATACCTGTTGCAGTCTGAGCGGGTCGGCGTATACAAGACAGTCGGGTATATCGGGAACGGTCGCGCGACGGAAATAGTCGGCATTCTCGAGCATGGTCTTTATTCTTTTGCTTTCTATGTCCGTAGGCGTTACGGTCAGCTGCTGTAATTCTTCCAGCGTCGCCGTAAAAAGGTCGGTAACGAGCGTGTTTATCTGATCGGCTTTTGTTACGATTTGCGTATAGTTCGTTCTGTCTTTCGCGTTACGGGTAACGGCGACGCCCGTTTCGGCGACGGCTTTTATGCTCGCTATCGGGGTTTTGATATCGTGCGAAAGCTTGGCTACAAGTTCCTTTTTACTCTTTTGCGCCTGCGCTTCGGAAAGTCGGGCTTGCCTGAGTTCCGAACGCATGATGTCGAAGCTTTCGGTAAACGCGCCGAAGAGGTTTTGCCTGTCCATTGCGAGCGGGATGTCGAGATTGCCGCCCGCAACGCGCTCGGCAAAGCCTTTGAGCCTTTTGAAAGGTCTTATGACGGAAATATACATATAGACCGCGTAGCCTATGCATATAAGGGCTTGAACGGCGACAGCCGTCGACAGTACCGTTACCGCCGTTTGTTTTTGAGCTTGCAAGGTTTGCGCCCCGTCGTTGTAGATTATCACTTTGCCTACTACCGTCCCGTCTTTTTCTATATCGAGCACGGTGTCTCTGTGTGTTATCGCCGCGTTAATGTTTTCGGACAAGCCCGAACGCGTTCTGTAAAGAACGTCGCCGTTATTGTCTATCACGACGTAGTCGAGCGCGGTTTTGTTTTTATGACTGTCGATATCGTCGAAATCATTCGTTACGGTTTGTACGACCTCGTTGACGGCAACGGCGTCTTGCGACGAGTCGGGCGTTTGAACGGCGAACACGACGAGAGCGACTATCTCGGCTGCGAATAAGAGGGCGACGCCTAAAAGAAAAAATCGATTTTTCATCGGCGGTCACCCGTGAATTTATAACCGTCGCCCCAAACGGTAACTATATATCTCGGGTCGTTCGGATCTGGTTCTATCGCTTCGCGCAGTCTGCGGACGTGCACGTTTAGCGTTCCGTCGCCCGTAAACTTGTCTTCCCATACTTTTTCAAAGAGCTCGCGCTTGGAAATGACTTTTCCTTTGTTTTCCGCCAGATAAGTCAAAAGCTTGAATTCGAGCGCGGTAAGCTTGACGGGGATACTGTTTACCGACACCTGCTTTGCCTGCGCGTCTATCGTGAGATACCCGTCCGAATAATACGAATCGGCGTTTTGCCCGTAGCGCTTTAGCACGGCTTTGACCTTGGCGAGAAGTACGCCGAGCGAATACGGTTTTTGGATATAATCGTCGCCGCCTATACCGAGAGCGACTATTTTATCGTCGTCGCTCGTCCGCGCCGATATAAAAAGAATGGGCACGTCGGTAGAACGCCGTAGCTTTTTGCATAGATCGAACCCGTTGCCGTCGCCGAGGTTTATGTCCAAAAGTATGAGCTCGGCGGTGTCGGTCTCGAAAAACTTTCCGCAATCTTCCGCGGAATAGACGACGGCGGCGGTCACTCCGAAAAGTCCGAAGTACTCGGCTGTGCTGTCCGCCAGCATTTTCTCATCGTCGACTATCAAACAGTTGTATTTCATGATAAGCTCCCGTTTGATTATATCACTTTTTCATAGCGGGAATCTTTAAAAATTTCTTAAATTTAATAAATCGGCATTTTTTATGCCCGCCGTATATACGGACGCCGACTTCGGTACAATAAAAATCAATGCGTTTACAATGTGAAAGTTGTAAACGCATAAAATCCGTTTCGCAAAAAAGGCGCGATCGCAATGATGATTTGTAAGGGAATTTTACTTTGAATAAAACTCTTTGAATCGAGCGAGGTCGGTTATGCCGTAGTCAGCGTAATCGAAACCTTTCGAAGGTTTTAACTTCAAATACCAATCGAGGACTTTTTTCATATTGGGCGCGGGCGAGCCGACCATGTCGGCTATCTGACATAATATTTGCAAACCGTAAGAAAAATCGGCGGTAAAATATCTCGAGTCGAAGTCGGGGATATATCCGCCGTTTACCGCTACGGACGGCGTAGCCAATCCTTTAAAGCCTTTGATACTTCTTATCTTGGCTGTAAGCGCGCTCGGCGTATCGCTCTCGTAATGTTCGCGAAGCGATCTCACGTACGACAGATCGAATTCGGGTAGGGTGCGGCAAAGCTTTTGCACTTCGTCGTCGCATTCGAACAGTATCTCGGAAGTATCGTCGCTCCAATGTTCGTAAAACAGCGGGATCCTGTCGTATACCTTGCCGTCGCGGTAATCTTTAAACAAAGAATACAGCCGTGTCGTATGCAATATGGGGTTGGACGGAACGAGCGTAACGTTAAGATAATCGGGTAGAGGTTCGCACGGCATGTCGAATATATCCTCGATCATGCGGCAACCGCGATATGCTTCGGATTTGGGCAAAGCCGCCAAATGCAGTTCGGCTCTGTAGCCTTCCGCGTAAACTTTGCCGTTTGCTATGAGGCGGGCTACGGACGGAACGCGTTGCAGACCGAAAACCCGATTGTTTGGAAGCGCGTTTACAAACGGACATTCCATGCCGCCCGTGCCGGGCACCAAAAATATGTCGGCGGTCGGTTTTATCCAAGCGGCGAGAGTCTCCGCTATTTTGTCCGCCATAAACGAAGGCGTAGTGACAAAAACGATATCCGCCCGCGAAAATGCCCGATCGGGGTCGTAGCTCGGCTCGACGCGCCCGCTCATTAAGCAAGTCCCGTCCTTGTTTACTATTTCTATCTCTTCGGGATATTCGGCGGCGCGAGAAGTGTAGGAAATGACGGCGTGACCTTTATGCGCGCAGTGCACCGCAAATTGAGTGCCTACGTTCCCCCCCCCACGATAGTTATGTTCATATATTTCACCTCGCTTCGGTTTGTGTCATTTAGGCGGGCTTGTCGCCGCCTAACAATTCATAAAAACAGTTTATCATTGATAAGCCGTAAAATCAAGCGGGAAAAGCACATTGGAAAAAGTCGATGCGCAAATTAAAGCGGCGCGCGGCAGACAAAAAGGATTGACATACATTGGCGTATTTAGTATAATGTTGACGAGGTAAGAAGAATGTTGTTTATCGGTTCAGTCAGCGACGCTTTCACCAATCCCGACAGTCCTTGGTACTACGTAGTAGGCGTGGTCTTTCTCGTGCTTATAATCGCCGCGCTCGTAGTATATATGGTGCTGTCCAAGAAACACGCCAAAAAATCGGACGACGCCCAAGCGGATGCCGAGGAAAAAGCAGCGGACGCTTCGGACGAAGAACATAAGCCCGACGGCGAAGCCGAGGCGGATAAAGCGGGTACGACGGACGCCGCATCGGAAGACGGCGCGTCCGCTACCGAACCTGTTTCGCAAGAGCAGACCGAGCCCGAACCGCAAGCGTCCGAGCCCGTATCGGAGGAAGAGCCCGTCGTAGCGCCTATAACGGAGGAAGCGCCGAGCGATACGCATGAAACCGAACCCAAATCCGAACCGCAAGCGGAAGAGGAAGTAAAAGAAGAGCCTGCGCCCGAAGTCAAATCCGACGAGGTCGCGGAAGGCGGCGAAAAAGCGCCCGAAGAAGTCAAGCCCGAAAAAGCGCCCGCAAAAAAGGCGGCGGCAAAGACCGAAAACGGCGCAGCGCCCGAAACGCCTGCCAAAAAGCCTGCGGCGAAAAAGTCGACGGCAAAGAAAACCGCCGAGAAACCGTTTATAGACAGGCTCATAGAGACCAAAGCCGTTCACGGCGTATACAACGAACTCAAAAATACCGTGCTGTCCTATCCCGGCATGAAAGCCAAGCTCACCAAGGAAGAAGAACAGTTCTTCTTCGGCGCGGACAAAAAAGCCGCGATTACGCTCGACGGCGATGGCGTCACGCTGAAGCTTTCGCTCGAATACGATAAAGTTCCGTCGCAGTTTGCGACCGTAGAGAGCGACGGCGATCTTCCTACTGCGATGAAGGTTAGCGAGACCGCGATAGACTCGGCGCAAAAGCTTATCACGTTTGCAATGAACGTGTCGCTGCTTACCCGCAACGACAAGCACCGTCATACCGACTATATTCAAAAAGCCATAGACGCAAAAGCGCGAGCCAAGAAAAAATAAACTTCGGACGATGGGAATAGATACCGTAAACGGTGCGTTTATAACGGGCGCGCCGTTTTTAAATGCTTTTTTTGCGACGGCACGAAGGCTGTTGAATGCCGTATAACGCGTATCAAAACGGCGATTTCGCGGAATAATAGCTAGAAAGCGGTCAAAAATGGGGCGCGCGCTTGACAATGCGTTTGGGGCAGTGTATAATAATCACACGGTCGGTACGAAAGACGGCTAGGGCGCTGTGTAACGGTTTTACGCGGCGCGGCGGTGAACATGGACGAGTTTAACAGAATACTATCAATCATAAACGATCAAGTATTGCTGACGATTATCGGAATAGCGTTCGGTATTCAGCTTATATACATATTACTGTTTTTTGTGCGGGCAAAGAAGTATCCCGTTTCGGAAGTCAAGCACAAGTTCGGCATTGTCATACCCGCGCGTAACGAGTCGTCGGTAATTGCCGATACCATAAAGTGCATACTCGCTTCCGATTACCCCAAAGACAAGTTCGACGTGTACGTAGTCGCGGATAACTGCACGGACAACACGGCGGAGCTCGCGCGGCAAGCGGGCGCTATCGTGTATGAGCGTTTCGACGACGATCCCAAGCATAAAAAAGCGGGGTACGCGCTCAAATACCTGTTTGAAAAGATCATGGAGGAGCGTCCCGACGAGTACGAAGTGTTTATCAAATTCGACGCGGACAACCTCATGGAGCGCGATTATATTTCGCGCATGAACGACGCTTTCCATGCGGGAGTAAAGTGCGCCCGCGGCTACTCCAACTCCAAAAATATCGATCAAAACGTTATTGCGGGGATATCGGGGCTTTGGTACATACGCGACTGCCGCTTTGCGAGCAATTTCCGCTCGGCTATCGGTCAGGGCACCATGCTCGGCGGCGCGGGAATGATGTTTTCCGCGGAGATCATCAAGAAGCACGGTTGGGATTGTTTGACCTCGTCCGACGACAGCGAGTTTACCATGCGCCGTCTCAATCAGGACAAGATAAAAACGATGTACGTCAAGGACGCTATCGTTTATGAGGATCAGCCCGCTACCATAAAAGACACGTTCCGCCGCTATAAGCGAATGGCGGGCGCGCTCAATAAGCTGTTTTATACGCAGGGCATAAAGTCGTTTTTGCTGTTTTTCGTGAGATGGAAGTGGACTTATCTCGATATGTTCCTCACGCTCATGTTTATACCCGTGTGCGTATTGATGTGTCTGTGGCTACCCATATATTATGCATATGTGTTGATATATCACGGGATAATGGGTAATTGGGATATATTTTGGACGTATCTTTCGACGATATGCTACTCGTTGGCGTTTGCGTTTGTAGCCATGTTCATACTCCAAGCGTTGCTTGCGGTACTGCTGGAGCGCAAACGCATAAAAGCGCCCATCCGTAAGCTTATGCCCACGGTATTCCTTTTCCCTGTATTTATGATAATCTACGCCGCGGCGATAACCATCGGCGTATTCAGCAAACCCAAGTGGCACGCTATACAGCGCAACGTGGTAGCTTCCGGCGCGCAGGGCGGCGAGACCGTCGAGCCCGCGCTTGAAGCGGCGGCGGTCACGGACGAAGAGAATAGCGTAAGTAACGTCGACGCGACAGACGAAGTGCCGAACGACGGCGCGCAAATTGACGGCGCAATCGATGACGGCGCGCAAGGCGACGGCGATGTGCCTACGGTGGAAACGGAACAAAGTACGAATGTGGACGGAGAGGCTCTTACGGAAGAGCCTCCGACGGAAGTCGAATAATAATAATTATCGCGCGCGTAAGCGCAGTTCGGGGAAATAATGAGCAAGAAATACGATTACCTTATTGTGGGAGCGGGGCTTTTCGGCGCGTGTTTTGCCGCTATCATGAAAGAGCGCGGCAAGAAGTGCTTGGTCGTAGAAAAGCGCGAAACGGTCGGCGGTAATATCGCTACGGAGATGCGCGACGGTATTATCGTGCATAAGTTCGGCGCGCATATTTTTCACACCGACGACAAGAGCGTTTGGGAATTTGTCAACCGCTATGCCGAGTTCAATAATTTCGTAAACAGCCCGATAGCCAATTATAAAGGCAAGCTTTACAACCTGCCTTTTAATATGTTCACTTTCTATCAGTTATGGGGTTGCAAAACGCCCGCCGAGGCGCGCGCCGTTATCGCCGCGCAACGTGAGCGCGCGGGCATAACCGACCCGAAGAACTTGGAAGAAAAGGCGATCTCGCTCGTCGGCGAGGACGTATACAAAACGCTTATAAAGGGTTATACCGAAAAGCAATGGGGCAGAGACTGTAAGTATTTGCCCGCGTTTATCATCAGTCGCGTTCCGCTCAGGTTCACGTTTGACAATAATTACTTTAACGACAGATACCAAGGCATACCCATAGGCGGGTATACGCCCATGGTAAAGAAAATGCTCGACGGTGTGGAAACGCTCACGGGCGTCGATTATTTTTCGGACAGAAAAAAATTCGACGGCATGGCTGAGCGCACGCTGTACACGGGCGCGATAGACAGATTTTTCGATTACGAGCTGGGCGAGCTCGAATACCGTTCGCTGAGGTTCGAGACGGAGACACTCGAAACGGACGACTATCAAGGCAATGCCGTAGTCAACTATACCGAGTTCGGCGTGCCGTATACGCGTATAATCGAGCATAAGCATTTTGACAAAACGTCGGCGGCGGAAGGCCGCACCGTTATCACTCGCGAGTATCCCGAAAAGTTTGTCAAGGGCGGCGAGCCGTACTACCCGATAAACGACGAGAAAAACTCCGCGCTGTACGCCGAGTACGCGAAAAAAGCGCAGGGCTTGAAAGGCACGCTTTTCGGCGGAAGGCTCGCGGGATACAAGTATTACGATATGGACGACACCGTCGCCGCGGCAATAAAGCTTGCAAACCATGAACTCGGTGATATTGCATGTAAATGAGTTAGGCGTCATAAAAGCGCAAACATAATATCAAGGTATTTACGGCAGGCAGGCTTTGCCTGTCGTTTTTTATTGTAGTTCGGCTCATGTCGCATGTTATGAGTGCTACAAAAGCGCTGAACATGTTTATCAAAAAAGTGGACAAGCGAAGCGTATCGGTGTATAATATTCCAAAGCCGAAAGCTTGTCGGCGCGAGGCAGTATGATAAAAGTTGTTTTATTCGATATGGACGGAACGCTCGTTCCAATGGATCAGGACGTGTTTACGCGGCAGTATTTTACCGCGCTTGGCGCGCATGCGGCAAAGTACGGATATCAGCCGCGGGCGGTGGTGTCGGCGGTGGCGCAGGGCGCGACGGATATGGTGGAAAACGACGGAAAAAAGCTCAATAACGACGTGTTTTGGGCGGCGTTTTTCAAGGCGTTCCCCGACCGAGACAGGAGCGAAGAAAAAATATTCGACGAGTTTTACGAAACGAGTTTCGACGGGTTAAAGTCGGTCGCACAAGTAAACCCCGACGCGAAAGCGGTAGTCGAACGGCTTGCCGCCAAATCGGGGCTAAGGCTCGTGCTCGCGTCCAACCCCGTGTTTCCGCGCATAGCGCAGGAGCGGCGCGTGCGCTGGGCGGGTATTGAGCCGTCGGTGTTCTGTCACGTGACCTCGTACGAAAATTCGCATTACTGCAAACCCAATCCCGCATACTTTACGGAGATAGCCGAAGTAATAAACGCGCGTCCCGACGAGTGTCTCATGATAGGCAACGACGCGGTGGAAGACGGCGCGGCGATAGCGGCGGGGTTCAAATTCTTTTTGCTCACCGACGGACTGTTGCACGGCGACGGGTTCGACCTGAATGCCGTGCCGCACGGCGGGTATATCGAACTCAACGCCTACCTCGACGAGCTGGGGCTGTGACCGCACTCTCGGCGCATGTACGGAGCATGAATGATAGTTAAGTACTTATTGACGGCGGCGTTTTTGTTTTTTGTGGGAAGCGTGCTCGGCTGGTGCATAGAAGTTGTGTTTAGGCGGTGCTTTACCGCTAAAAAGTGGATCAACCCGGGCTTTCTCACCGGTCCGTATTTGCCGCTGTACGGATTCGGGCTTGCGGGACTGTACGCGATAGCGCAAATACCCGTAAGTACGGGCAGCGCCGCAGGCGACGCGGCGATCGTTATCGCGATAATGACTGCGGCAATGGTGCTTATCGAGTATGTCGCGGGGCTTATATTTATAAAAGGGCTCAAGATCAAGCTGTGGGACTATACCGACCGTTGGGGCAATATACAGGGCATAATATGTCCGCTGTTCTCATTTCTGTGGCTTTTGGTTTCGGCGTTTTACTATCTTGTCATCGACAGGTTTGTCGTGGGCGCGGCGGCGTGGTTCGTGGACAATATGCCGTTTGCGTTTGTGGTCGGGTTCTTCTTCGGCGTGCTCATTATAGATCTCGCACATTCTATCGACCTTACGGCAAAGATAAAGCGTTTTGCCGACGAGCGGCATATAGTGGTGTCGTTCGAGAAACTCAAAGAGAGCATTAAAGACGGGCTCGAGAAAGCGGGCAAGAAAAAAGCGAGTTTTGTGTTTCCGTTCAGGTCGGCGCGCGGCATGACGGCTAACCTCGAAGAATACACAGCAAACTCGCGCTATCACAGACCGAACGCGAAAAAGAAACCCGATGAGGCGGTAAGTGCAAAACCACCCGTTGCGCCCGATAGCGACGCGGGAAAGGATAGCTACGATAACTAAAAAGGCGCGCCCGCGGCGCGCGGGGTATGGGAGGCAGACAATGAAAAAATTAAAAACGGCGCTCATGTGCGTTACTGTGGCGGCGCTCGCAGTCGTTACGGCGGCGTGCGGAAATAACGATAAGAGCCGCAGTACCAAAGAGGATAAGCCCGATTACGCGCTTTCGTACAGTTACGACGGACGCGGGACTTATACCGTTTCGGGCTTTTCCGCCGACTATATAGACGGAGCAAAAGAGCGAGGCGAGGACGTGTCGACGCTAGAAATCCCGTCGTCGTACTTGGGTAAGCCCGTAGCGGCGATAGCCGACGGCGCGTTTCGTGACTGCGATTTTCTGTACGAAGTCAAGATACCAGACAGTATCGATCATATAGGGAGCTATGCGTTTTACGACTGTTCGCAGCTTCGCATGCTTGAAATGGGCAACGGCGTGTCGAGTATCGCGGGCTCGGCGTTTGGCGGGTGCGAGAGCCTCGGCGTGGTGCTGTATTGGGGCTCGGTAGCCGATTGGTGCGGAATAACATTTGCCGATCCCGCGGCAAACCCCGTCTCGACGTCGGCTGACTTTTTTATAGACGGCGCGCGTGCGAGTTCCGTCCGCGTGCCTACGGGCGTGACGCGTATCAAGCCGTATGCGTTTTACGGGTGCGGCGCGTTGAGATCGGTAAGCTTTTCCGACGACCTTAAATATATAGATACTGCGGCGTTTGCCAACTGCACTGCGCTCGGCGAGGCTTCGCTCGGCGGCACGAGCTCGATAGGCGAGCGCGCGTTCATGAACACCGCGCTCAAAAGCATAACGCTCCCCGCAACTCTCGAACATATAGGTACGGACGCATTCAAATACTGCCGATTCCTTTACGAGGTGTACGACAACGCGCGGCTCGGTGTCTCAATAGGCGGCGACGGGTTCGGCGGCGTAGGCATGTACGCATTGGATATCCGCGAAGCAGACGAGCCGAGCGGGATAAAGCGCAACGGCGAGTATGTGTTTTACAGATCGTCTTCCACCGAAAAAACGTATCTCGTGGGCGTGCCTTACGCGGACTTAAAGCCGATACTGCCCACGACGGATACGCCGTACGCCGTCGCGCCGTCGCTGTTTGCGGGCGCTCCGATAGTAACGGTCACGCTTTCACCGTCGGTAACGGAGATAGGCGATTACGCGTTTGCGGGGTGTTCGCGACTGGTCGAGATCACCGTGTGCAAAGAACTCGAAGCGTTCGGCGAAGGTGCGTTCCTCGACGATACCGCGCTCAAAGCAGTAAACTATAACGGAACAAAAGAGCAGTTCGAGGCCATAGAGTATGTGGCGCAAGCGGGCGAGCCGTCGTGCGACCCGCGCTTTTACGGCGCGACGCTGTATATCGTCGCGACCAATCCGCAGTTGCGTTAATAATAAAACAGCGCGCCTTACGGAGTACCGTCGACGCGCTTTTATAATGTTATACAAATAAAAGATTATTTACAGAGGAATCGAGTATGAGCGAATTGACAACGCTAAAAAATATCGGCGCCGAAATGTCGAAAAAACTTAAATCCGTCGGTATCGGTTCGGCGGAAGAGCTGATAGAGCTGGGTAGTAAAGAAGCGTTTTTCAGACTGAAATTACGATATCCCGATATTTGTCTGGTGTTTTTGTACGTTTTGCAGGGCGCTGTCGAAAACGTGGAATACGATAAGCTGTCCGAAGAAACAAAAGCCGATCTGAAAGAGTTTAATAAACAATTTAAAAAATAAATTGTTTTATCTGTTGCCTTTATTCGGGTGTAACGCCATTCAAGCGACCGCGTCCACACACGACAGTCGCCAAGCGTAAGGCTTGCGGAGCGCAAGGGGCTGCGCTCCCTACGATTTGGTTGCGATTAGTTTAACGTATACGTTCTGCGGCGGATCGCCTAGATCCTTCGGCTTCGCCTCAGGATGACAAGCCAAAGGCTTGGCGTACGTCGTGTGTGGGCGTAGGCGATTTATTTTGCGGTTCACCCGAGTAAACACGGTACAAAAAACAACGGCGGGCAAGGGTCTGCCCGCCCTACGGTTTGAGCGTCAATTATTGTTTCTTGTTATTCCGAGCCTGCGAGGAATCTTTGGCGTAGCCGCAGGATTGACACTTAAATCAAACATTACATTAACCATGCGGGCTAACGCCCTAGATCCTTCGGCTTCGCCTCAGGATGACAGGTATCGATAGCGGGATATTCTGTTTTGCTTTTATTCGGGTGTAATGTAAAATAAATCACAATGTAAATACACGACAAAATCCAAACCGTGTTTGGTCGGGTGCACCGCCGTTCCACCGACCAAGCAAACACACGACAGAAATCCAAGCTGCGCTTGGTTGGTTAGAGGAGGGCGGCGAGCGTAGTTATAGTCGACTCGAGTGGGAGCTTGTGCGCCGGTATCTCGCCGAGCGCGGCGAGCGTGCGGTATATCTGTTCTTGGGTCTTGCCCGCGAGCACGCGTCCCGCATAGTACGCGATATAATCGTTAAAGTCCTCGTCGTCGTTTCCGCGTTCAATGGAAAAGAATATATGGAAAAACGTATTCAGATAGAAATCGTCGTTGATATGGCGTAAAAACACGCGCGCGATCTCGCCGTTGATGCCGTCGGGCTGAGCAAGCTCGAATTTTTCTCCAATGGCAATGGTATTGTAATCGACGTTGCGCAGCCAATCCATAAGGCTTATGAGCACGCCCGAATAATTGATATCCTCATCGTCGTCCTCGTCGCTTTCGCCGTTTTGCGTATCGGAGATAAGCGCGTTCTTGACTATCTTGCGCAAAGGCAACCCCTCGTTCGCGCCTTTCATGTACGACGAAGCGGACAAGAGATAGGCGACCACCGCTTCCGAGTAGTCCGAGATAGAAACGGAAATACCCGTCTGCGAACGAATGATAGCTGTGAACATCTCGTTGAGCGCGAGCGACAGCATGCTCTCGAGCTGAGCGCGCTGGTTTTCTATGGCGTTGTCGGTGAACCTGTCGAATATGAGATTCAATTGATGATCGACGCCCGTAAGACTCTCGTGGATGGAGTTTAAAAGTTCTTTCATAAGATTGTCGGACTGGTTATACCGAATGTTTTTATATATGAGCTTGTGCTCTATCTCCGACCAAAAACTATTGACAAGCGATTTTATCTGAAGCTCGAAATTATAATTTTCGCCCGCGTAAGTAATGCTCCCGTCGATGCGGTAAATATTGAACCCGTTCTTCTGTTTTTCGGGCTGGGGCGTATCGAGCTTTAACCGAATGGTCTTTTTGCCCTGCGGGCAGTACATTCCGTCGCCGAGCGGCACGTCGAACAGCTCGCGTATTTTGGAATACAAAAACGCCTCGTCTTTAAAGAATCGACATTCAAGCCTCACGCCTATGATGTCGTGCATTTCAAATACAAGTCTGTCGGCGGGGTGGTCGTTGTACAAATGATTGCGGAGTATTTTCTCTTTGAGACTGTCGCGCGTCTTTATGCGCGAAGTAATGCCTATGGTCGCGTCGATCGTGCCGAAAGTGTTTTGCAAGTATTCGGTCAAGCGCTCGGCGGCATGAGAAAAACCGCTTGCGTTTTCGTCGAGAACGTCGCAAGCGCTGTCTATGTATGAAAAGATCGTTATTTTGTCCATGTCGTTGCCTTTAATGAGTTTTTTGCGGCAGGCGTAATGATTAGTCGTGCGGCAGCTTGTCGCTCTTTTGCTTGGACAGCATGGTCTTTACGCCTCTGAAAAATTTACCGTTAGCCATTTCCACAATGCCTTTGGCAAGCCGCGGCGTCATTGCGCCGTCGGACATGCTCGCGACCGCCGACAGCGGGGTGAAAAGCGCGGAGTTCAAAAACGCCTCGCGCGCGGGCGAACCGTCGTCGCCTACGTTTTTGGCGCGGCGCTTTACCGCCGAGACCGCTATCCTGCCCGCGAGCGTGTGCTTGACGTCGTCGAGACAGCTGTCCAGACTGTGCTTGCCTTTTACCGGTCGCGGCGCGGGCGCGGGAAGCGGCGCGCCGTACAGAGTTTCGAAATCTTCGTCCGTAAGCCCGCTGCGCTCCGGGTCGGCGTACGACGGCGGAACGGGTATCATATCGAAAAAGTCGCCGTCCGTCTTGACTGTTATTTCACGTTTTATTTCCGCAGACGAAGCGCCGACGAGTATCTTGTATTCGCCGTCGCAAATACGGAATTTTTTCGCGGTCGGATCGTAAAACTCAAAAGCCTTGCCGTCGAGCCGAACGGTCGCCACGGCAGTCGTCATGCCTTCTATAAAAGCCTTGTTGAACCCGACGAGCTGTTTTTTCGCGCACATCACTCTGCCCGTGCGGTCGGAAACGTAGACCTGCACCGTTTCGTAAGCGTCGCGGGGCGAGCGGTTGGTCAGCTCGACCGATACCTCGAACTCCGCGCCGCCGAGGCGCTTGACGCGCACTTCGCCGTACTCGACGTCGGCATAACCGAGCCCGTGCCCGAACGGGAACAGCACGGGTTTTTCCGTAGCGTCGTAATAACGGTATCCGACGTAAATACTTTCGCGGTATGGCGCGTAACGCGCGCCGAAGTCCGCAGTGAGCTCGTTCTCGTTTTCGGGGAAGGTCTCCGCAAGCTTGCCGCGCGGATTGACCCTGCCGTACAAAACGTCGACGGCGGCAAGCGCGCCGTTCTGACCGTTGAGTCCGGAGTACAGCACCGCGCGAACGCGGTTGATCCAAGGCATGAGCACGGGACCCGGAACTGCGAGAACGACGACCACGCGGTGTCCTGCGTTGGTGAGCGCGGATATGAGTTTGTTCTGTTCGGGCGGGAGCGCGAGCGTATGCCTGTCCACGCCCTCGGCGGGCGCGGGAACGCCCGCAAACACGACTACCGCGTCGGCAGCCGACGCGCCCGACAGGGCTTCTTCGTAAAGCTTGGCGTTTTCTTTTTCGTCGTCCGAATACCCGCGGTAATAAGTGACTTCCACGCCGCGGCGTGAAAACGCGTCGAGCGGCGAGATCGTTTTGAGCGGAACGACGTGCGAACTGCCTTCGCCCTCGATGGGCGAGTGCTCGGCGTAACCGCCCATGACCGCTACTTTCACGTCTTTCGTAAGCGGTAAAAACCCGCCGTCGTTTTTTAACAGTACGCAAGACTCGACGGCGGCGTTGTAGCACAGCCTGTCGTGCGCATCAGCGTCGTAATCGCCGTACGGTTCGAGGTAAACGTTGTCTATAAGTCGAAGTATGCGCTTGATCGCGTTGTCTATATCGGTCTCGGTGATCTCGCCGCGCTCGAGCGCCGCCGTCAGGTTTTCTTCGGACAAGCCGAAAGAGTCCGGCATTTCGAGATCGAGCCCCGCTTTGAGCGCGGCGGCGCGGTCGCGTACCGCGCCCCAATCGGAAACGGTAACGCCTTTATAATCGAGCGTATCGCGCAGGAACGTCGTTAGCAGATACGGGTTTTGAGAACAGTATTGCCCGTTGAGCTTGTTGTACGCGCACATGACCGCTTCGGGTTCGGCGGAAAGCGCGATCTCGAACGGTTTTAAATAAATTTCGTGAAGCGCGCGCGGATCGACAACGGAATCGGCATACATGCGGTTGCCTTCCTGATTGTTTGCCGCAAGGTGTTTCACGCACGCGCCGACGCCCGTCGACTGCACGCCCGAAACGAAAGCCTTGCCGAGCACGCCCGAAAGATACGGGTCTTCCGAATAGTACTCGAAGTTGCGCCCGCCGCGCGGGTCGCGTTTTATATTGACGCCGGGCGCGAGAAGTAGATTGACGCCCATTGCCGTAGCTTCTTTGCCTATTGCCGCGCCCACGCTGTAAAGAAGAGCAAGATCCCAGCTGTTAGCGAGCATGGACGGAGTGGGAAAGCACGTCGCGGGGAGCGCGGAAGTGCCCGCGCCGTCGGTCATGCGCAAGCCGTTGGGCCCGTCCGACATGCGAACGCGCGGAAGTTCGCCCACGCCGAAAGTATGCCACATGCCGTCGCCCGACAGCATGCGGATCTTCTCGTCAAGCGTGAGAAACTTTAAAGTTTTTTCGATATCGAGTCTTTCCGCGTCCATTTAGTACAGTATATCATAACTTGATTTATTATGTCAAGAGGCATAATTCTCTTAGTCTCTACCGCCGCTAATCGAAAGTAAAATAAATGGTCAAAAGTTTAAATAAAATACTTGATTTAGGCGTATATATGTGTTATTATACATACAGTAAATCAAGGAGGTAAGAAAATGGCAAAGAGTGATTACTTGGGTCTCCCGTACATAGTGAGCGTTATACTTGCTATAATTCCGTTCACTTCGTGGATCCTTGGCGCGATCACGCGCTTCTTGGACGGCAAGATTCTCGCTGGTATCATCCGTCTCATAGGTCTCGGCTTTATCCTTTGGATCGTTGACCTTATCCTCATGATCGTGAGCAAGCATATTCTCCGCTTGTTGCCGATATAATCAAGCAAAAGAAAAAAGCGCTGCAAAGCGCTTTTTTGTATGCCGTCGATATTTTTTATCGCGTTGCATAAATGTTTTGAAAAAAACATAAAATTGTACAGAGATATCTATTCCTAAATAAGGAGGTGGCTGATATGTCATTTGTCAGCAGTTTTAAAGGTTTACCGAGAATCGTGCAGGTCTTACTGCTTCTTATCCCCGGCGTTAACTGGATAACGGAAGTTCTCGTCCGCGGCTCGGCGGCGATACACGGCAAGGCTTTGGGTCAGATAATATTCCTCATTCTCGCCATACTGCCTACCGGCGTGATCCTCGGCTGGGTCGACCTTATCTGGTGCATCTGCTTCAAGCGCCTGATTTTGACCTGATATCGGATAGATAAAAGCGCTCCGCTCGAAACGGAGCGTTTTTTATTTTACAACCAATCAAGTGTTTGCGGAGCGCCAACCGCTAAGCGGTTCTTGCAAGCATAGCTTGCAAGAACGTTCGGGCGCGACAGCGCACTGTGCTGTCGCTCAATCCCTCACGGGGTCTGCGCTCCCTACGGATTTATATAATCGTTTCCGTTCTTATTCGGGTGAAACGATAAATCATCTTCGCGCCCACACACGACAGAAATCCAATCTGTGATTGGTCGGGTGTAACGTAAAACAAATCATTCACGCAAATACACGACAGGCGTCCAACATTTGGTTGGTACACGAGAATAAATCCAAGCTGTGCTTGGTTGACAAAACGCGTCTGCGAATATATAATGGATGCGGACGAAAGCGTTTGTATGTCAAATCTTACCGATGGGAAAAAAGCGCTTGCCGCAGGCAAGTTTGCAATAGCCGAGACCAAGCTGATAAAGGCATTGGACGCCAAGCCCGACGACAGTGAGCTGTGGTGGTGTCTCATGCTGTGCCGTTCGGGCTATTCGTGCGACGCCGCGCTCGTCGAGGGCTTGAAAGAAAAAGTAGAGAACGCCGCGAAAGAGGGCGGGAAGTTTCCCGATACGCCGTTCTCGTCGCCGTACTGTCAAAATGCGTTAAAGTACGCCGCGGACGGCAAACGCCGCGCGTTTATCGACAGGGTAAACGCCGAGCTTACCGAACTGTGGCGCGAAAAAACGGGCAAGACCGTCGCGCTCAAAACCAAGGAAAAAAAGCTCGCGGAAAAGCACGTCGTGTATTCGCGGTTTTGTTACGCCGTGCTCGCGCTTGCCGCGGTCGGCGCGGTCGTAACGGTGTACGGCGTTTTGAAGAACGCGGTGCTTATCACGGCGGTCGGGGCGATACTGTTTGCGGCGGGAATAGCTACCGACACGGTCCTGCGGTTTTTGGCAAAGCGCGCGGGAAAAGCCCCCAAAGGCGTGCTCGTTGCGGACGTAGCTTTGGTTACGGTAACGGGCATAGCGCTTCTCGTAGTCGGCATGTTCGGCGGGAGCGCGGCGACGGTGCGCGTAGCGAGCGTCATGATAGTCGGCGCGGCGGTGGTTGCCGCGACCATGCTGTTTATGAGAACGCGGCGAAGAGCGCTCGAAGGACGAGCGGCGCGGGGCAATGCCGATACCCGAAGATCGGGCAATAAATATAGACCGGAGTACGACCGCGCTCGACTTGCGGCTAGGCTCGACAAAAACGGACAAAACGCAAAAAAATCGCATAAAAAGCATAACTCGGAGGACAGAGCGGAAAATGAATATAAAGACACGTTCGATTAAGCCGATAGCGATAGTGATAGCGGTGCTTACCGCCGTCATATTCGCCGCAATGCCGCTTGCGGGCTGTAACCGCAGAACGCCCGAACAAAAGTACACGGTCACTTTCGTAACGGGAAGCGGCAGCAGCGTTCGGGCGCAGTCTCTGCCGTCGGGGGCTTTGGTAGTCAAGCCCGAAGACCCCACGCTCGCGGGCTATGAGTTTGTCGCTTGGTATAAAGACGCCAAGTACAAGACCGAATGGAATTTCGACGTCGACAGAGTGGACGGCAACATTACGCTCTACGCCAAGTGGCGGAATAAGACCTCGCCGTCGACGTGCGTCGTAAACTTTGTAACGGGCTGTTCGATTGCCGTGCCGTCGCAAACATTGACGGTGGGCGACAGAGTGCAAGAGCCGCCCGCGATCACCCGCGAGGGGTTTGTGTTTGCGGGCTGGTACGCCGACGAGAATTATGTGAGCGAATGGCATTTCGCGTACGACACCGTTTCGGCGCCGCTCACGCTCTACGCCAAGTGGACGCCTAAGGGCGGGACCGATCCCGACCCCGATCCCGACCCCGATCCGAATCCCGATCCCATTACGCCCGACCCGTCGCGCGGCAAAGTCACTGCGACTTTCAACGTCGGTTTGGACGCACGGAAAGCGGGACTGAGCAATCCTCCCGCGCAGACCGTTGTTTACGGGAGCAGACTCGCCGCGCCGTCGGTTACGCGCGAGGGCTATACGCTCGACGGGTGGTACATAGAAGAAGGCGCGGATAAATGGAGCTTCGATTCGACCGCGCTCACTAAAAATACGACGCTGTTTGCCAAGTGGCGGAGCGGGTCGGATATGCCGAGCGGGTATGTCCCGGGCGCGAGCTTGCAAATAGCCGATACACTGTATATACATTACCTCAGAGACGCGGGCGATTACGACGGCTGGTGCTTGTGGGTGTGGCTGGACAATGCCGGCGGAACGCGGTACGCGTCGAGCATTGTGGACGAGTCGGGCAAGGTGTACGCCATCGATCTTTCTATGCTCGGTTCGCCCGCCAAGGTCAATTTTAAAGCCGCGGTAATAAGCGCGTCGGGCACGTGGGGAACGGAAGACGGCAACGACTGTGCCGTGACCGTCTCTTCCGCGCAGAAGATAGGCAACAGTTATCATTGGTATATCAAAGAAGGCGCGACCAATCGCGGCAGTAGTTCGTTTACGGGCGGCGGGAATTCGGGCGGCGACGTTCCGCCCGTTACGGAGCCTTTGAGAGCGAGCGCCAATAACGTGAACCGCGCGACGGCGGCGGCACTGCCCGTAATGGACACCGCGTCGGGCTGCGAGGATATGGGCGTAGGGTATCAGATATTCGTGGCGTCGTTCTGCGACAGCGACGGCGACGGCGTGGGCGATATCCGCGGTATAATAAGCAAGCTCGATTATCTCGACGGGCTCAATGTGGACGTATTGTGGCTCACGCCCATTCAGTCGAGCGATTCTCTGCACGGGTATGATTGCTACGATTATTATTCGGTCGATCCCAAGTTCGGCACTAACGCCGATTACCGCGAGCTTGTGTACAAGGCGCACGAGCGCGGGATAAAGGTGATAATGGACCTCGTGGTTAATCATACGTCAAGAAGCAACGAGTGGTTTATCAAGTCGAAAAAGGGCGTAGTGGAGACGGTCACGTATCAGGACGGCACGACCGCCGAGGTCAAGTACCGCGATTTTTACAGATGGAAAAATACGGGCGGCAACCGCTATTGCTCGGCGGGCGACGGGTGGTATTATTATTCGTCGTTCGGGGAGTGGATGCCCGAGCTCAATTACGATTGTCAACAGGTCAGAGACGCTATGTCGGACGTAGCCATGTATTGGATGGCGTACGGGCTTGACGGGTTCCGCATGGACGCTATCAAGCACGTGTTTATGTGGGACGAGAGCGAGAACGCGTCAGGCGACGTGGAAGCGGCGGCTTACGATACCGGGTATAACTTCAATATGACCAAGAACGTCGAGTTCTTCAAAGAGTTCAATCACAATCTCAAAACCAAGTACCCCGATTGCTTTTTGCTCGGCGAACAGCTCAGCGGCGACGTCGCGTGCGTTGCGCCGTTCTATGCGGGCATGGACTCGCTGTTCGATTTTAATACGTACTTCGATCTGCCATCGCGTATAAACACGGGCAATGCGGCAGCAGCGGCGGATAAGTTCAATTATAACGCGGCGCAGTACGCGTTATATCGCGAAGACAAGCCCATAAACTCGATGATCACGTCCAATCACGATAAGGACAGGTTCAGCAAGGTCATGGGCGCGGATACGCAAAAGATGAAGCTGTACTTTGCTACGGTAATGACTCTGCCGGGACTGAGCTGGATATATTACGGCGACGAGATCGGGCTTAAGAACAACGGCAGCGGCGATAACGCGTTCCGTCAGTCCATGCGCTGGACACAGGACTGGGAAAACAAGTGCACGTGTATCGGGTACGGCGGGACCAACACCGCGGTCGCGAGCGTTGCGGAGCAGGCGGGCGACGAGAGTTCGCTGTTGTATTACGTAAAGGGGCTTACTGCGGTACGCGACGCGCACCCCGCGCTCATAAACGGTACGGCTACTTGCGATGTTTACGACGGTATGCTCAGGATAACCGTGCAAAACGCCGATGAGAAACTCGTTGTTTATCATAATTACGGGAGCGGCAGTAAAACAGTCTCACAGAGCGGCGAGCTGTTGTTCGGAAGCGCCGCTCTCGGCGCGTACGGCACTGCGATATATAAAGTCTAACAAGCCGAAGGCTTGGCGACTGTCGTGTGTTTGCGTGGGTAATTTGTTTATGGATGCACCCGACCAAGCACGTTGTGAAAAACAACGGCTTGACGAGTCGTCACGCCATACGACCGACTGTAAACTTTGGTGTAATTATTCGGGCGTTACGCAAAACCGATTACTTTTGTAAACACTCGACAAACATCCAAACCGTGTTTGGTTGATGTTTAAAAACAGCGGCGCTAAGGCATACTACGGTCATGAAAGAAAAGACTGTGATCGCGGTAAAGCGGGTCGCGCCGATAGCGATAATATTGCTTATTCTGATCGCGTTGACGTCTGCGGCATTGTTGCCCGCAACGCGCCGCGCGCGCACGGACAGCACGGCCACCGCCGCGTCGAGTATCGACGGCGAGGCTATGCAAAAACTGACGGCGGCGGACGCGTATGCCCAAAGCCACGCGTTCACGACCGAAATGCACGGCGTTATCAAAGCGCGAGTGTTTGGTATTCCGTACTCGCAAAAGGCGACGGGCGGTAGGGTCGTGTCGGGCGACGGGTTTATAGATATAGTGGAGAGCAAGTCCGCGTTTGTAAAAGCGGGCATGAAAAAATCATACAAGGACGGCGTGTATACTGTCGCGCGCGCCGAATACAAGAACAAGCGGTTCGTGTACGGCGCGGAAAAAACGTATGATAGTGACGCGTTCGAGGCGGCGTTCGGCAAGCCGTACACGGGTATCGTCAAGTACGAGATAGCTGGCGCGGTCACGGAAGCAAAAAAGAGCGGAGATAACACGTATACTTTCGTGTTCGAACCGCGTAGAGCAACGGTGTACTCGCGCAACGAGGTAAGAACGACGCTCGGCGGCAAGGACTATCCCGAGTACGAAAGCATCAAGCTCACGCTTACGGTGGACGGCGAAAAGCCGGTAAAAGCGACTGTTACAGAAAAGTTTCGAGTGAACAAGTTCGGCGGCACTAATTGCGTTGCGGAATATACCGAAATATTCGATTTTGACGAGAGCAAGCCTGACGCGTGACCGTTAGTCGTGTGTGGCGCGAAGATGATTTGAGGTAACACCCGAAAAAGAGCGTTAACATTTATGGGTTGTTGTTTGTTTTTTGTGTCGTATGTGCGGCGGATCGCCTAGATTCCTCGCAGGCTCGGAATGACAAGAGGACGGTAACGAACTTTCAAACGACCGTAGGGAGCGACGACCTCGGCGCTCCGCCAACCAAATGTTGGACGTATGTCGTGTATGAACGCGAAGATGATTTGAGGGTACACCCGAATAAGAGCAGCACACGTTAGTGAGTTATCGTTTGTTCGACAATGCAACCATGCGGCGGGTCGCCTGGATTCTTCGCAAGCTCAGAATGACACAACAAAGATTCTTGGTTAGTGATATAATTCTGCGGCGAGTGGCGATAAAGAAGTTTTTAAACGATATAGCCACTAGCCGAGTGCAAGCCTTACGCTTGGCGTCTGTCGTGTGTGGGCGATGATGGGGATTTTATGTTTCACCCGAATAAAAACAAGTATGTTTTGGGGTTGTAGTTTGTTTAACGTTTACGCCATGCGGCGGGTCGCCTAGATTCTTCGCAAGCTCAGAATGACAACAATATTGGAGATACACTTCAAATACCATAAATCACACGGCAGGTAAAAGTGGCGATAAAGAAATTTTTAAACGGTATAGCCATTAGCCGAGTGCAACAATGTACGAATTGCCAACGCCCATATACGGCATTTAAAAAAAGGTTGACAAAAACGGGGGCGGTTGGTATACTTAATAACCGAAATACAGACGGATAGAAAGGAGTATGAAATGTCAAACAAAGTCACTGCGGATATGAAGATCTACGACGTACTGTGCCTTGCGCAAGAAAACGACGCGGCGCTCGAGGAAGTGCAACAGGTATTTTTCGATATGGGAATGCACTGCTTGGGCTGCCCGATCTCGCGCGGCGAGACCGTCGAAGAAGCGGCTGAAGTCCACGGCAACGACGTGACGGAGCTCTTGGAAAAGCTCAACGCCGCGCTCGATAAATAAATGAAGCTCGTAGTCGGGCTGGGCAATCCCGATAACGAGTATCGGGGCACATATCACAACATAGGTTTCGGCGCGGCGGACCTACTCGCGTCGAGGTTTATTATGCCCGATTTCGCATTGGACAAAAAGAGCAACGCGTACCTATCTACGGCGACGCTGTTCGGTCAAAAAACAATCGTTTGCAAACCGAATACATACATGAACCTATCGGGCGACGCAGTGTCGTTTTTGGCGCGGTACTACAAGATCGAGCCCAAGGACATACTCGTTTTCTACGACGATATAGACATGGAGAAGGGCACGGTAAGAGCGCGGCAGAACGGGTCCGCAGGCACGCACAACGGCATGCGCGATATCGTGAGCAAGCTCGGTACGGGCGAGTTTCCGCGCGTAAGGATAGGCATAGGCAAAAAGCCCGAATACATGCAGTTAGCCGACTATGTGCTCTCAAAGATCCCCGCGGGGTACAAAGACCTGATGGAAAAAGCGTGCGCGGCAGCGGCGGACTTTGCCGAGGACTGGCTGAGCGGCACGGCGTGGCAGACGCTGACGGTATCGGTGCTGTAGCGTGAGAAAGATAGGCGATATAATCGGCGCGGCAAAAGGCGCGATAGGCGACGCGGTGCGCGTCGTGAGGTCGGGTAAGCGCACGTCCGTTTTCGGGTTGACCAAATCGGACGCGCGGCTTTTTTGTTTGGCGTTCGATAAATTTTTATACGTATGCGCCGACGCGGTAGCGGCGCGAACGGCGTTTACCGAGTTCTCGCTGCACTACCCGAAAGCCCAACTGCTGCTTGCAAAGAACAACGTGTTATTGGCAACGGGCGGATACGACGGCGCCAGGTGCCGCGCGCTATACAATATAGCCGCGGGCAAAAGCACGGTAGTAGTTACAACCGCCGAGGCATTGATGCAAATACTCCCGCCGAGAGCCGCGGTCGCGGCTGCGGCGGCGGAGTTTGAAGTAGGAAAAAAATACAAGCAGGACGAGACGATAAAAAAACTCGTCGCGGCGGGGTATACGCGCGTAGGCCACGTAGACGAACCGTCGTGCTTTGCCGTGCGCGGCGATATACTCGACGTGTGCACGGCGGGCGGCGAAGCGGCAAGGATAGAGTTTTTCGGCTCGGAAGTAGAGCGCATCCGCGCGCTCGACGTCAATACCCAGACCGCGGGCGGCGAACTGAAAGAGTTTACCGCGTACCCCGCGAGCGAGCTTGCGGGGCTTGACGCGACGGCGGCGGCGGAAAAGCTCGAAAAAGCGGGCAACGCGCGCAAGATAGCGGGCGTGCCGGTCGAGCACAGGCTGAAAGACCGCCTGCTTGCGGGCGATACCGACGGCGGCGCGACCGCGCTCTCTCTGTTCCCGCACACTACGCTCGACGAGTACTGTTCTCTTCCCATTATAATAGAGGACGCGAAAAGCGTGTACGATGCGTGCGTGTTTTGCTATCGCGAGCACATAGCGCGCGCGAAGCGCTTGATAGAAGCGAACGAAGCGCCGTGCTCGGCGGAACACAACCTGACCCAAAAACCGAGCGCCGTCGGCGCGACGCTGTGCTTTCATTCGATAGACTCCGCCAATCGGTTTTTCGAGCCCGACGCCGTGTATAAGTACAAGAGCCTCGATCTTCCGCTGTACGGGCGTGCGCTATCGGGACTAGCCGACGACGTAAAGGCGTGGCGGTCGCGCGGAATAACCGTGTGTATCGGCGCGGACATAAGAGACGGCTTGGAAAAGCTGGGCGTGTTCGACGTGGAATACGTCGCGCCGACAGCCGACGGCGGCGTATTTTTCGACGAGGACCTTGTCGTCATCGGCATGCGCAACGTCGGACTCAAACGCGATCCGTTTGAATCGATAAAGAGAACGGGCATAAAAGAACTGCCCAAGCCCGGCGATTACGTAGTGCACGAAACGCACGGCATAGGCATTTGCGAGGCGGTGGGCGCAGTCGACTTCGGCGGGTACGAGCGCGATTATATCACGGTCAAGTACGCCGCGGGCGACACTCTGTACGTGCCCGTCGAAAACATGGGACGGCTGAGCAAGTACGACTTTACCGACAACCCGCCCAAGCTCAATAAACTCGGCGGCAGCGAGTTCGAACGCACCAAGACCCGCGTAAAATCACGGCTCAAAGCCATGGCGTTCGACCTTTTGGAACTGTACGCGAAACGCGAAACGTCGACGGGCAAAAAGTACGCCGAGGAAAGCGCGCTGTTCGACGAGTTCTCCGCCGATTTCGCGTTTAGCGAAACGCCCGATCAGCTCGCCGCGATAGACGCGTGCGTGAGCGATCTGACGCGCGGGAAAATAATGGACAGGCTTATCTGCGGCGACGTGGGCTTCGGCAAAACGGAAGTCGCGCTCCGCGTCGCGTTCAAAGTGATAGCGGAAGGCGGTCAGGTCGCGTTCCTGTCGCCCACGACCGTGCTATGCCATCAGCATTACAAAACGACCAAAGACCGCATGGAAAAGTTCGGCGTGAAAGTCGCGGCGTTCTCGCGCACCGAACCGAACGAGGCGGAAACACTTAGAGGACTCGCAGACGGCTCGATAGACATAGTCTGCGGCACGCACAAGCTGTTGGGCGGCAAGGTCAAGTTCAAAAAACTCGAGCTGTTGGTGCTGGACGAAGAACAAAAGTTCGGCGTGTCGGATAAGGAAAAGATCAAAAACCTCAAGACCGACGTCAACGTTCTCACCCTTTCGGCAACGCCCATACCCAGAACGCTGCATATGGCGCTCACGGGCATTCGCGACGTGTCCATGCTGGAAACGCCGCCTACGGGCAGACTGCCCGCGCAGGTATACGTAACGGAATACTCGGACGCGCTTGTCGCCGACGCCGTCACGCGCGAGGTCGAGCGCGGCGGGCAAGTGTTTATCGTGTATAATTACGTGAACACACCGGGCACGGGTATTGCCGAGTACGCGGGCAGGCTCCAAGCGCTCATGCCCAAAATAAAAATAACCTACGCCCACGGTCAAATGGACAAAAAACGAATGACCGCGGCGGTCGAGGATTTTGCCGCGGGCAAGGCGGACGTATTGGTAGCGACTACTATTATAGAAAACGGCATTGACATACCCAATGCAAACACCATGGTCGTTTACGGCGCGGAAAACATGGGGCTCAGTCAGATGTATCAGTTAAAGGGCAGAGTGGGGCGCTCCGACCGCGTCGCGCAGGTATACTTTACTTACGGCGACGAATCGCGACTGACGCCGCAAGCAATGGAAAGACTTGAATCGATAGCGCGGTACACCGACCTCGGCAGCGGCGTCAAGATCGCAGAGCAGGACATGCGCATACGCGGCATAGGCAACGTGTTCGGCGCGGAACAGCACGGGCATATAGTGTCGGTCGGATATTCCATGTACTGCAAGCTCTTGCAAGAGGCGGTCGCGGAAATACGCGGCGCGGCTGTAAGAACGCACAAGGACGCCGTAATGAAAGTGGATTTCACGGCGGTCATACCAAAGGACTTCTGCGATTCCGCGGTGCGCGTGGAACTGTACCGCAGGATCTCGCAGCTGTCTACCGTAAAAGAACGCGACGAGCTGCTTAGCGAGCTCAAGGACGCATACGAGCGAGTGCCCGTCGAGATAAAAAATCTCGCGACGGTCGGGCTCTTGAAAAACCTCGCGTCGAGCCGAAACGCGTCGATAGTCACGCTTTTGCGCTCGGGCGCGAAGATGGAGTTTACGGATATAAAAGACGTGCCCGAGGACTTTGAAAAGTTCGGCGGCACGCTCAACGCGGTAAAAGCCCCGATCGTAGTTTTCGACAGCGTCAAGTCGCTGTCGGCGTGGCTCATAGCGGTAGCGGACAAGGGAGAAAGGAAAACAGCATGAAGATAGAAACTTACGAACAGGCGAGATCGGCGCTCGAAGAAAACGTCGATTTAAAATACAAGGCGTTCAACGACCCCATAATCAACTGCGAGTACGGGTCGCTTGGCGTGCGCACTCCGATAATAAAAAAGCTCGCAAAAAGCGTGCCTATAGAAAAACGCGACGACATAATCAAAGCTTTTTTCGCCGACGCGGAAGGCAGGCGCATATACGACGTTGTGCTTTTTATCGGGTGCTTGGCGGCGAGAAAGGGCGATTACGAAGCCACGCGCGAATATCTGAAAAAGCTCATTCCCGTCTTCGGGTCGTGGGCGCATACCGACTGCGTCGTACCGCTTTTGGATTGGGTCGATACGGATAGAGTTCTTAAAGACTTTTCGTATCTTTTAAATTGCGAGGGTCAGTACGAAAAAAGGTTTTATATTATTTACATGCTCGGGTATTGTCTCGACGGGGCGCATATCGAGAACACGCTACATACGCTCGAAACAAAGATCGCATACGGCGAGTATTATGTGGATATGGCGGCGGCGTGGCTGCTCGCGGAAGCTCTTGTCAAGCAGTTTGATACGACCCTGCCGCTTATCGAGAGCAAAACGCTCCCCGTGTTCGTACATAACAAAGCGATACAAAAAGCGCGCGAGTCTTACAGGATATCGCCCGAAACAAAGAATTACCTGAATACGCTCAAAATCAAAAATAAATAGAACGCCCGACCTTCGCGGAAATATCTTACGCGGAGGTCTTTTTTTCGCGTGCGCGGCAAAAATACTTAATGCGGCAAAAATCGCATACAATATAAAAAGGAGACTTGTATGGATGCGATAGGTATCGCCACGGCGGCGCTTACGCTGATAGCGGGCGTGGGGGTGTTTCTTATAGCCTGTTCGATGATGAGCGCCAATCTGGAAGCGCTCGGCAGCGGCAAGCTTAAAAAGTTGTTCAACAAAGCGTCCAAGAGCAAATTGGTGGGCGTGGGCGTAGGCGCGGCGACGACCGCGGTCATACAGAGTTCGAGCGCGACTTCCGTCATGGTCATAGGCTTTGTCAATGCGGGGATCATGTCGCTCGCGCAAGCTGCCACCGTCATATTCGGCGCAAACATAGGCACGACGATCACCGGTCAGCTCGTCGCTATCGGACTGTTCGGAGAAAATTCGATATCCACGTCGGTCGTTTTTGCGACTTTTGCGGGCATAGGCGCGTTTATCCTCGCGTTTGCAAGAAAAGACAAAACGAAAAAGATCGGCGGCATAGCGGCGGGGTTCGGCATGCTGTTTGTCGGGCTTTCCATGATGAGCGGCGCAATGAGCGGGTTTTCCGAACTCGACGGCGTCCGCGCGTTTTTGGCAACGTTTAAAAATCCCGTGCTATTGGTACTTATCGGCGCGCTGTTGACGGCGCTTGTGCAAAGCTCGTCGGTCATGACCTCGATGGCGATAACTATGACGGTAACGGGGCTTATCTCGCTCAGTCAGGGCGTTTATATCACGATGGGCTCGAATATCGGCACGTGCGTGACCGCGCTTATCGCGGGGCTTACAAGCACCAAAAACGCGAAGCGCACGTCGCTAATACATTTGTTTTTCAACGTGGGCGGCGCAACTGTATTCCTACTCGTCGGGCTGTTCATGCGGCTCGGCGGCACAGATTACGGCGTGCTTTTCGAAAGAATCTTCCCGCACGCGCCGCAGTTGCAGCTCGCCATGTTCCACACGTTTTTCAATGTGATAACCGTGTGCATATTCCTCCCTTTGACTACGCCGCTCGTAAAGCTTGTGACAAAACTCGTGCCCGACAAAAACAAGGGCGGCGGCGACGATTCGCCGAGGTTCGCGTTTGTGGAAGAACACATGTTAAAGACCCCGCCGCTCGCCGTGCAGCAGGTAAAAAACGAAGTTTTGGCAATGGCGGACGTAGCGATGCAAAACTTCGGGTACGCGTGCTATACGGCGCGCACGCTCGACTACAAAGATATAGCCGCGTTCAGGCGCAACGAAGAGCGCTTGAACTTTTTAAACAGAGAACTCGTGCGGTTCATAGTCAAACTATTAAAAGAGGACCTCGGCGAGCCCGACCGCGTATACCTATCGTCCGCTATACGCTCGGTGTCGGACTTGGAACGCGTGGGCGATTATGCGGAAAACATAATCGAGTATGCGGACAAGCTGTCCGATATAGGTTCGCGCTTTTCCGACGAAGCGACAAAAGAAATAATCGAGCTGGAAAGCCTCATCAATAAGCTGTATAAAGAAGTCGTCGCCGCGTACAAAACGGGCGACGGCACCGCGCTGGGTAGCGCGCTCGCTCTCGAAGAAAACGTAGACGACGCGACGGCGCAAATGTCCGTCAAGCACATAGCGCGGCTTAAAGACGGGAAGTGCACGGCGGAAGTCGGCGCGCAGTATCTTTCGCTTTCGTCAAACGCCGAGCGCGTTGCCGATCACTTTATAAACGTGGCGAAAACTATAAGAACGAAAGTATGAAAACTATTGTCCGTCGCAGTCTGTCGCCGTATCGGGTTCGGATGCTTCGGAAGCATTGGGCTTAGCCGCAAGCGCCTCGGCTTTGCGTTGACGCTTTGACATGGCGCTCCAATTGAAAAAACCGTACGTGTCGAGCGCGAGGAACGCGAAAAAGCAAATGACCATAGGTACGTACGATATGCTCTCTAAACTAGCCAATACCCATAAAATTATGAGCACCACGTCGTTGAGCGCATAGAACACCGCATAAAACCTGCTGCGCCTCGCCGTCAGGTAAGCGGCGGAAAACGAGGTCAAAACGGAAACGGTGCTCACGATAAGATTGGCTGTGCCGAGCGCGCGCAGAATAAAGTAAAACGCCACCGTAACGGCGACCGCGCCGACGGCAAAAAACAGCCATTCGCGTTTAGATACGGTATTGACTTTTACTTCGGCGGAGCCTTTGGTAAAAGGGTGGCGCAGCCACGATATAAATGCCCAAACAGCTATGGGTACGCTCATTCCGAGGTAGGTTATCATCTCGCCGTAGTACGAAAACGAGTACGATACAAAGCCGTAAAATGCGGCAAAAACGACTATCAAGGCTTGCCCGATAGGATTGCCGTTGGATAAAAATACGAGCGAGGTTATTCCTATGATCGATCCGATGAGGTATACGTATTCGCGGTTTTTAAACGCGATAAACGATACTATGACGGCGACGATGCTTACGCTCCAAATTATGATATTGGCGGGTTTGAATATATTTAAAAACTTTTTCATTGTATGCCGAAAAAACGAGTTTTGATTCTGCTGTGAAGTTTATGATAAATAAAAGTTTATGTCAAGCGTTTGATTGCGTAGGCTCTTCGGCTTCGGGTATGCGGTTTTCGGGCACGTCTATGCCGAGCTGTTTGCAAAATACTTCGGCTATGCTTTTCGTAGGCTCGACGCAGCCGTTTTCTATCCAATTGACGGCGATATCGAACATCGCGCCCATGTAAAAATATACGGCGTACTTGTCTGCGGAGCTGTTGGGCATGCCGCCCGCGATAGCCGCGTGAAAATCGTTAAGGCGCTCCAACAGCAGTATCGCAAAACCCGAGTGATACAGATCGGAAACGTCGGATTGACGCTTTTTGAACATCTCGAACGCCGCAAGCACATGGCGGTAAGTCATATAGTCCATTTCGTGGTAATCGCGCCCGTCCATAAGCTCTTCGAGCGCGTCGTCGATAAGCGTTGTCAAAACGTTTTCTTTGGACGAATAGTTGCGGTAAAACGTAACGCGCGCCACGCCCGCGGCGTTCACGAGTTCCGTGACCGTAACGTCGGCAATACTTTTCTCGCGCATGAGAGCGAGAAGAGCGTCGGCTATTTTGCGTTTGACAGCTTTGTTGATTTCCGTTTTTTTGTTCATTCTTTCACCGATGAGCGATCTATGCTTTAAAGAATTATATCCGTTTTTGACGCGAAAATGCGACTGCGATGCGTGCAAGTGAAACGAAACGGGCGTTTTTATATCACATTCGCGATTGTCGCAAGCGGTGCGGTATGTTACAATTATAGCGCATAATAGATGATTTGTCAATTATGGAGTTACATATGAAAGTTGCGATAATGACAGATACCAATAGCGGTATCTCTGTAGAAGAGGGCAAAAAGCTCGGCGTCGCCGTGATACCCATGCCGGTCATTGTGGATGGCAACAGCTATCTCGAACACGAGAGTATAGTGCATGCCGATCTGTATGCGCAAATGCGCGAGCATAAAGACGTTTCCACGTCGCAGCCCGCGCCGCAGATACTTTGCGACAAGTGGTCGGAACTTCTTGCTTCCGGTTACGACGAGGTCGTGTTTATCCCCATGTCCAGCGGACTGAGCGCAACGTGCGATACCGCTACCGCGCTCGCAAAAGACTTCGACGGAAAAGTATTCGTTGCGGATAATCACAGGATCTCCGTCACTTTAAGAGACTCGGTGCTCGACGCCGTCGCGCTTGCCAATGCGGGAAAGAGCGGGAGTGAGATCAAAGCCGCGCTTGAAGCCAACGCATACGAATCGAGTATATACATAACGGTCGATTCGATGGAATATCTGCTCAAAAACGGCAGAGCGACGCGCGCTGCGGCGGCGATAGCGACCGTGCTCAATATCAAGCCGGTGCTTACGATACAGGGCGGAAAGCTCGACGCGTTCAAAAAAGTGCGCGGCATGAAAAAGAGCATAGCCGTCATGATAGACGCTATCGACAAAGACATCAAAAAGCGCTTCAAGGACGTGCCGCACGAGAATCTTTCGATAGGCACGACCAGCACTCTCGAATCTCCCGAGGAAGAAATGCTTTGGCGCGACTCGGTCAAAGAAGCGTTTCCCGATATAGACGTATTTTACGAACCGCTTTCGTGCAGTATCGCGTGTCACGTGGGTATCGGCGCGATGGGGCTCGGCGTAAGCAAAAAACAGGGCAGATAACTACCCGCAAATAATATGATCGAATATCCCTTCGCTTGACCGCGAGGGGATTTTATATTGAAAGGCGTATTCATTTTTGTTCGACGGCGTAATTATTCGCGTCACTTACTATATGAGAGTAAAAGTTTGATAATTGCTTGAAAATCATTGTGTTATTTGGTATAATCATTAAAATATATCAATGGGGTTTTTATGAAAAAAGGTAGCAAATACAAAGAAAAATACCATAAGTTTTTAGCGATTTTGTCAGCGGGTTTTATTACGTCTACGATAGCTTTTTCGGTTTTGGTACTCATTTCGTTGGGCGGTATTCTTGACAGTGTTTTTTCTTTCTGCACTCAAACTGCCGATAATACCAAAGAAATCGTAAGTATCGTTATTTCGACCTTATCTTTTCTTATATCTTTACTTGGAACTGTAAAGTCGATAAATGATCTGAGACATTCTTATTTTCACAGGCAATTATTGCAAAGCAATGAGTATAAATCCGAAATAATAAGCAAGGCAACGACGGGGATCACTGCCGATTATAGCGATAATGCATATAAATGGGGTGAATATGACGGAGAATACTTTCTCTATTCCGATATTGTAAATGATGCGCTTTATAAAAGATCGAACGACATGCTTCTTAATGTTCACCCCCGAAAACGAAAGATTGGGAAAGACCGCAGCGAAGTACTTTATAGGATAGTAGAAAATAAGATATCTCAAGGGAAAAGCATTTTCAACAGTGATCTCGTGCGTTTGCGAACGGATATGTTTGTGAAAACCGTTTTGGCTGAACAAAATAATTTGAGCGAGGTTATTAATAGATTATCCGACCCGAAATACAGCGGTGACTCTAGCGAGCTTAAGGTATTGAAATTATTTAAGGATATCAAATTAGTAGAAGTCGAGAAAACTGATTATTTTACCAATATTACAACAAACGATCAGATGTATAATCGATATTTTTCATACGACGGCTCGTCAATCTTTTGCGGGAAAGATATGAACGTTGATAGTTCAGGGCTTTTATTCGATTTATCTCAAAGCCCTGCGGCAAACATTATAGGCGTCAATACTCTTGCAGTAACAAGTGACGGTTATTTAGTTATCAATGTGCAAAATAGGAACGACTATAATAACAATACATTCGTGCCGAGCGGCTCGGGATCTTCCGATTTTTCCGATTTGATGGGGTGCCGTAAATCGAAAAAAACAAAGAGGGAAGAAGTTACATCCGCGACTTCCGTCAATGATCGATCGAAACAGAGTCAGCTGAAAGATATTATAGAAATCTATGACGATCATACCAAAGGCTTAAAGCTAAAGAAGAAAAAGTTAATCAAATGTATGGATAAAAGTGGAAAATTTAATAATAAAAACGCGAGTTTGTTGTCGATGCAAGAAGACTATGATAATAGAGTCAAAGAATATTTTCAATTGATGCAAGAAGAAAAAGATAAGAACATAATTAAAAAATACATTAAAAAAATGCGAAAGTATACGTGTGATTTTAAAAAATTCATTACTTATGGCATGGTGCGCGAACTTGTTGAAGAGAGTTATATATGCGATCCAACGAGTGAGACGGATACAGCCCAAACTATTGCTAAGTATATGGATTCAACGCATATTTGCGGATTTATCAGATTATTGGACAGGGGCGGTAAGCCCGATTTCTTCGGCATAACATTTTTGGATCTGACAAAACATGAGATTAAGGATATGCATAAGAAATACAAAAATAAAATAACCAATGACGAGCTTAAGAAAAAATGCGTCATTACGGATTTTAACGAGATATGCAGTCAAGCGTTTATATCTATGGAAGATTTTGATTCCTGCGAAAACATAGACGAGTTTAAAGATTTATTGAATAAAGACAACGACAATAATACCAAAATGAAAGTATCGCTACAATTGTACTGCCTGTTTGAGCTGTTAAAAGACAATAAAGAGTTGGTGGATATGATACATGCCCGAGCGGATATAATAAATTCCTCAAAAATTCGTTAAAAAGTATTGACATATCCGAGCATGTGTGGTACAATGCGCTTGGAATCGATTCCAAGCGGTTTTGTCGTGCGGAATAAAGTAAATCGGAGGAAGTGATGGCAAGCTTATCGTTGAAGCATGTCCGTAAGGTCTATCCCGCGAGGCACAAGTCTTCGGGCAAAGGCAAGGGCAAGACGAAGGTGGCGAGGGTAAACGACGATTTTGTCGCCGTCAAAGATTTTTCCATGGAGATCGAGGACGGCGAGTTTATCGTTTTTGTCGGACCGTCGGGTTGCGGCAAATCGACTACTCTTCGTATGATCGCGGGGCTTGAAGACATTACTTCGGGTGAGCTTTATATAGGCGATAAGCTGATGAACAACGTTGAGCCGCGAGATCGCGATATAGCCATGGTTTTCCAGAGCTATGCGCTTTATCCGCACATGACTTCTTACGATAATATTGCGTTCGGTTTACGCATGCGCAAGATAGCGGAACCCAAGCGCGACGAATTCGGCAACGAAGTCGTAGGCATAGACGATAAAAAGATAAAAGAGTTGAAAAAGCAGATCGCAAAAACCGAAAAGGATATAGCGTCTGCCGAAAAGCATGCGCGCGCGGACGTGACGGCGCATATAAAAAGACTCGCCGCAGAAGCCAAGCGCGAGACTGACGCGGAGGCCAAAGCTGCATTGGAAGCGCGCATTGCCGCAATAGATGCGGAAGGCGATATCGTAAAGCGAGCAGACTTACTCAAAGCCGAAGCTCAGGCGCGTTGCGACAAGCTTACCGCCGACCTTAGATATTACGAGTCCACGCCCGTACAGCTTTACGTAGAGCGGCACTATACGAGTGCGGAGATAGACGAAAAGGTCAAGTGGGCGGCGGGCATACTCGGTATAACCGAGCTGTTGAACAGCAAGCCGTCGGATATGTCGGGCGGACAGCGTCAGCGCATAGCGCTCGGCAGAGCAATGGTCAGAGGACCCAAAGTGTTCCTTTTGGACGAGCCGCTTTCCAACCTAGACGCAAAACTGCGCACGGCAATGCGCTCCGAAATAGTCAAACTACATAACGAACTCAAGACGACCTTTATATACGTGACGCACGACCAGATAGAGGCGATGACTATGGGAACGCGTATAGTCGTCATGAAGGACGGGTTTGTTCAGCAGATAGACACGCCTACAAATCTCTTCGATTTCCCGCAAAACAAGTTTGTTGCGGGCTTTATCGGTACGCCGCAAATGAACTTTTTCGACGTGACGGCGCGCGCTTCGGGCGGCAAGCTCAATGTGACTTTTGCCGACGGTCAGACTCTTTCGTTCGATCTCAAAAACATGCGCACCGTGCGCGAAGATATACTCGACGGCGCGGAACACAAGGTGGTTATGGGCGCGCGCGGCGAGAGCATCGACATAGCAAACGACGGGCTCGCCGTGAGCGTGAGCATAAAAGAAGTTTTGGGCGACAACACGCATTTGTTTGTCAAGCTTTGCGACACGGAATATATCGTATGCCTTAACGACCGAGTGGCATACGCTCCGGGCGAGGTAGTCAAGCTCGCGTTCAACGAGAAAAAACTGCACTTCTTCGACGTTGAGAGCGGGGAGAGTTTGCTCGGACGGGAGTTTAACAACAAAGCGAGCGAAGCGGCGGCTCGAGCCGAATCGGCGGCGGTCGGTGCGGAAGACGAGAATCCTGTCAAAGCGGTTAAAAAGCCGAGTGCGACGACAAAGCCCAAGGCGGCTAAAAAACCGACGGCAAAAGCATAAAGCTACTAAAAAGGGCGGATATGACAGAGGGACTTAAATACATAGGATTGAGTTTTTTCTCGCATAAAACGGCAACGCGAGCGCCTGAGCGCGGTTTGGGATGGTTATTCCTTGCCGCGCTGTTGGGTATTTTGTTTTTGCTCTTCGGTCTTATCGCCGCGCATACTCTTACTTTTAAAGCCAACTATCGCAATGCGCCACAGTTTACGGAGACGGTGCGTCTAGCGTTTTCGGATGACGGCGCGCCGCTTACCGTCAAGAGTGGCACGCTCTACGCAGATCGCATTATCGACACCGTAGGCAATACGGACGACAAACAAAATTATTCCCGCGGCTACGACGTTATTTTGGATACGCGCCCTGCTAAAACGTACGACGATTTTACCGCGTACTGCGTGTCCGACAGTGGCAAAGAGATATCTTACGAACAGTATCTAGAACTCGATGCGGACGTAAAAACTTTGTACAAGTTTAAAATACGTTACAGCGGGAACGAGCGCGTCATAGACGGCGAGTGGGTGCAAAAGTGCGAAAGCTATCTGGACGAAAGGACGGACGACAAAACGGCAGACGCCTACGCCGAGGTGAAAAAGCTGTCGGGCGATAAATATACCGACGCGTTGTACGATCTTTATATACGAAGTTACTATCCGTCGCTTACCGAGTACGAACGCGACGGGAGCGCGCCAAAAACGCGCAATTACTACTATCAAAATTACTCCGATCGCAAGAATACGCTGTTTGTGTTTTGCGATTCGATGGTCGGCTCGTTCGTCACGAAAACGGGCGCGGAACAAACGTTTTACGGTCATTACGGTAAGCTCGATAACGGCGCGATCGGCACTTCCGCCGCGGCGATAGACGACTTTATAGTTATGAGTTTTAAGGGCGCGTCGGCAATGACGGTGTACAACGCGATAATCAATTTCTTTTTCACCATGCCCTTCATAATACTCGTAGCCGTTGCTGTCATAGTCATCATGTTCTGCATGACTAAGCTTTTAAAGCACGACGAGCTCACGTTTGGCGCAGCGGCAAAAACGGTGTGCGGTTTTATACCGTGGTCCGCGCTGTTTGCGGGATTCGTAACGTTTGCGCTCGGGTTTTTGGTATCGCAAAGCATATTGTCATGGCTGACCGGCGCGGCGTTTTTCCTGGTGCTCGCGATAAGGACGGCGGTCATGCTGACAATATCTTCTATGGCGAAAAAGCGCGCGGCGCGAGCCGAGGACGGAAAAGAATCGGATCCTTCCGAACCGCGTCAAGCGGCGGCGCAAGAAACAACGAACGGGATAGGTAATACGGAGGACGGCAAACTATGATACTGTGCGTAGGCGAAATACTCGTCGACATGATAGGAAGCGAACGGGACGGCGCGTTCTTTTACGAACGCAAGGCGGGCGGCGCGCCGTTTAACGTTGCCTGCGCCATAAAAAAGCTTGGCGGAAAAAGCGCATTCGTCGGCAGTGTGGGCGACGATATCATAGGCGAGTACTTGAAAAAGTTTGCCGCATCGCGCGGGCTTGACGAGCTATTCATAGCGACGCAAAAAGACCGCAATACCACGCTCGCTTTTGTCGATATAGACAAGACGGGCGAAAGATCGTTTTGCTTTTACCGCAAGTCGACCGCCGATTACGTTTTGCCGCGCATAGACGACGCGCTTTTCGAAAAAGCGGATATCGTTCATGTCGGCTCGCTCATGCTTTCCGAAAAAGAGGGCAGAGACTACGCCGACGGGATAATGGCGCGCGCAAAAAAAGCGGGTAAGACGGTCAGCTTCGACGTAAATTACCGCACCGATATTTTCCGCGACGAGAAAACCGCTGTGACGCTGTATAAAAAATACATAGAGCTTGCCGATATCGTTAAGCTTTCCGAGGACGAATACGCGATATTCGGCGCGGACTATGTGAAAGGACTTCGCGATAAGCTCGTATGCGTAACGCTCGGCGGTCGGGGAAGTCGTTGGCTGTATAAGGGAAAAGAAGGCGCGACGGAGTCCATCGCAGTCAAGCCTGTTGATACGACGGGCGCGGGCGACGCGTTCTATGCGGGGTTTTTGAAAAAGTTAGATACGGCGCGCGGCGCGGAATATACCGACGGATTGCTAACCGACGCGCTGCGTTATGCAAACGTGTGCGGCGCGCTCAATACGCTCGGGCGCGGCGCGATAGATAATCTTCCCGATGCGAGCGCGGTGGAAAAATATCTCAAATAACAAATGCGAAAAAAACGCAACAGTTATACCGATAATCAAGGGGTCGAGACGATAGAATGAAAATGACGGGATCGAAAATCAAATATGCGCTTTGGAGCATGATCACATGCGTGTTGTTATTTGCGGCGGTCGTTTTTTCGCTGGCGTTTTCGGCGCGGGCGGAAAACGTGCTCGAAGGCGACGACGACGTTTTCGTTCTTACCGACGCGCGGTACGAAAAAGACGAAAAGTTCGCGTTTTCGGCGACGGCGGAGTTCGAGCACGGCAGTGCGGCGGGACTTGTGTTCGGCGCGACCGAGGACCTTTCGTATTGGGTGTTTAACGTGGATCGCGCGGCAAATGCGGTCAAACTGATGTACTTCGATTACAGCTCGGGCGAAAAGACCGTGCACGTTATAGACAGCGAATACTATGTGGGCACCGAGCTCATGAACGACGGAGAAAAGGAATACGTGGCGAGCCGCACAGCGACGATAGGCAAGGTTTATCTCAAAGTTGTGATAACGCCCGTGGGCGACAGCGTGTTTGCCGAGTTTTACGCTGACGGCATACGGCGTTTCGCGTACGTCGACGGCAGCGAAGAGGCGGTAAAACTCGACCTCAACGCCGTGACAGTAGGCGAAGGCGACGACGCGAAGACGCTTTCTTACGAAGGCGGCAGGCTTGGCTATAACTGCTTTAACGCAAATGTCCGCTTTGTCGACGAGGAGATAGGCGAGACCGATTACTCAAACTATGCCGAGATATACCGCAATCAGTATCATTTTTCGCAGTTCGCGCATTGGAACAACGACCCTAACGGATTGGTGTATTATAAAGGTTACTATCACCTGTATTTTCAGCACAATCCCTACGGCAATACCTGGGACACCATGCATTGGGGACACGCGAGAAGCCGCGACCTCGTGCATTGGGAACTGTTGCCGATCGCGCTCGTGCCCGACCGCGATCTTTCCATGGAGGGCGATATAGACCACGGCATAGGCGCTATGTGGTCGGGATCGGCGCGCGTGTATCACAAAGGCGACAGCGACAAGATCGACAACGAATATCTCTGGTTCGGCGACGTATCGGATAAGAGCGTCGGCGGCGCGCTGGGGCTTATCGGGTTTTACACGCGGTTCGACGGCAGAGGCAACCGCCATCAGATAGTTATGTACAGTACAGACGGAGGTCTGTCCTGGAACAAGCGCGACAATATAGACAGCTCGACTTCGCTCGATCTTAACGGCAACCCCGTTCAGGGCGGGTCGTGGCGTGACCCGAAGGTCTTTGATATTTCCGACTTGCCCGGCATAGCGGACGGATACAAGTGGGGCATGGCTCTTACCGATATGGAAGACAACATGCTGTTCTTTTTAAAGTCCAAAAACCTCGTCGAGTGGGAGCATGCGGGCGTATACGAGGTATACCGTCCCGAGTGTCCCGACGTCGTGTTCGTGTCGGACGGCAACAGAGAGCGCGCAGTCATAACGTTTACGTCGCGTTACTATATAGTGTGCGATCTCTCTTACGAGAACGGTATGATCGTTATGCGCGACGATGGCGGCAATAAGATCACGACGCTTTTGCGCGACAACCCGCGGCTCAAAAAGATGGACTACGGCGTGGATTCTTATGCCGCGCAGACTTTTTATATAGACGACGATTCGGACAGCGCGTACGCGGGAAAGAACGTGGGGCTCAGCTGGTTCTCCGGCGTGCCCAACGCGGCAGAGTCCATAGAAAGCGGAGTATTGCAAACGGCGCGCAAAGTGTGGAACGGCGGCGGCATGACGATCCCAGTCATGTACGGACTAGAAGGCGAGACGCTCACGACCACGCCGATAACGGTAGAGGACGGCGAGTTTCAAAAACTCAAGACCTCGCTTGTCGATATTTACTATTCGCCTATGGCGGACGGTATTTTCGACGGGATAAACAGCCGCACGGCGGAGATAAAAGCAACGCTGTCCAACCCGTCGCGAACGGGCGTGGCGTTCAAGGTGAACATGAACGCCGACGGCTCGCGGTATACCGAAATAGGTTGGAACAAGCGCGAGGGCTATTATGTCGACCGCACGCATACCGACGACGGCGGCATAGCTTTCCCTCAGCCCAATTATGCAAAAAGATATGCTTCGGGCATGGGCAAGACCAATGTTGTGCTCGATTTTTACATACTCGTGGACAGGAACAATGTAGAGGTCTACTGCGACGGATTTACCGTTCCTTTCTATGTGCTTACTTTCGCCGACCCGCACTCGTCGCGCATGAGCTTCGAGTCGGAGAGCGATCTGAACATCATAGAGCTCAAAGTCAATGCTATGGGCACGGTGTGGCGCGACAGCGCCGCCGAGAGCGTTTTGTATATATCCGATACCGATATAGAACTCGATACGACGCTCACTCCCGAAAAAGAAGTGACTGTAGTCTCCGACGGCAAGCCGTCTTACGAAATAGTGAGCGGCGGCGAATGCGTCGAGCTCGCCGCAACGAGCTCGGGCTTTACCGTGAAAGCGCTTTCTGCGGGTAACGCCGTTATAAAGGTAAACAGCGGCGAAGCGTTTAAGCTTGTGGACGTTACGGTACATTCGGGCGCCGCCAACAGCGACCTTACTTTCAGCGCCGAAGGCGTTGTATCGGGCAAGTGGCTGGTCTCGGGCGACTGTATTATCGGAGAACAGCCGGGCGGCGACGGATTTATTCTCGCCCGAGAAGAATGTGCCGATTTTATTTACAGCGCGACTTTCGACCTCGGCACGGGCGCGGCTGCGGCGTTGGTGTTTCGCGCGACCGCGGAAGATTCCGCCGACGGGCTCGACAGATACATAATAGTCAACTACGACGATCCGGGCAAGGTCGTCAAGCTGTGGTCGGACAGCACTCCCGAGATCGCTCGGGCAAGTTTTACGCCGACGGATATACACAATATATCGCTCACCGCCATCGTGGAGGGCAATGCCGTTAAGGTGTTTATAGACGGAAAGGAAGTAATAAACGCCACGCTCGGCGAAAACGAGCCCAAGAGCGGAAGATTGGGGCTCAACGCTTGCGCGACCCGTGCTACGTTTAAGTCGGTAAAGATCGTTTACGACGAGTACGAGTACGCCGACGGCGCGCTCGAGATCGGACTCGGCGGCAATACCCGCGTAGATAAAATTATAAACGGGACTTTTAAAAATACCGAGATACCCGCCGGTTTTTATACCGTGATCGGAAGCGCGCTTATGATAAACGAGGAATACTTCTCGGTGCTTCCGTCGACGGGCGAGTACGATCTTCGCGTTGCGGGCGACAAGTTCTCGTTTGAGGTAACGGTGCGCGTAGAGTCCATACCGCAATGCGATATAGGCTACATAACGGTGACGGGAGGCAACGACGCTTCCGTATTTATCGGCAAGCGCACGACCGAGTACGTCAAGATAAACGGTATAGCCATAGCGTCGGCGTATTACGACGTGACAGGATATACGCTCAAAATAAAAAGCTCGGCTCTCGGCGCGGGCGACAACACCGTAGAACTTTCTGACGGCACGGTGTTTATCGTTTCCGTAATGAGTACGGAACAAGAAACGATAAGCATTTACATACCGCCCGTGCCGCTCGATTACACGGCTTTCGGTATAGGTTTCGGCATAGTGCTAGGTGTCGTCGTAATATGCGTCATCGCTTTAGTCATAGTTGCGGCGCTTGCCAAGAAAGGCAAGCTTGCTCTTCCGTCGCCGTATTCCGATCGCACGGCAGCTATACGGCGGCGCAACTTCGGGCTTATAGCGGCGGCATGCGTAAGCGGTCCTATCGCGCTCGTGCTTTTGGTCAGCGCGCTCACCGCGCCCATAGGCAACGTGGCGCTTTGGGTGCTGTTTGCGATAGCTTTGCTTTTCGGGTATCCGTATACCGCTCAGCTCGTGTGGCACGGCAAGCTTTACAATAAGACGCTCGCGCCAATAAAGACGTCGGGCACAGTGAAAGAGATATTCGACGTGGATAAGGAAGGCAACAAGTTCAAAGTGGCGATGCGCTACTGCTTGGCTGCGCTCAAAACGGTTTGGCTGGGTATCAAGATATTCTTTTGCGGCTTGGTCTCGCTCATCCGCGCGCCCTTCCTTTTTGCGGGGCAGTTAAAGGCGGTCACTTACGGCGAGTTCGGATATTCCAACAAAGCCGACAGCATAGAAAAACGCGACGAGTCCGACAACGACGGCGGTATCGCGACTGAAGGGGAGGTGTAATATGGCGGCTACCATAGCGGACGTAGCAAAAATGGCGGGCGTGGGAGTGGGTACCGTATCGCGCGTTCTCAACGGCGGCAAGTCCGTCAACGAGAGCACGAAGCGCGCGGTCGAGCAGGCGATGAGCAAGCTCAACTATACGCCCAACAGCATGGCGAAACGGCTTCGCGAACAAAGAAGCGGTATCATCGCGTTGATGATACCCGTCGTGTACCATCCGTTTTTTGCTCAGTTTGCCGAGTACATAGAACAGGCGGCGGATAGGCACAAGTATTCGGTGCTTCTCGTTGCTTCGCAGCAACGCGTGCAAAAGGAAAGCAACATAATCGACAAGATAAAAAAGCGCGAGGTGGACGGCGCGATATTCGTAACGCATTTCGTGCACCGCCCCGAGGAGTTTTGCGGCTGTCCGCTCGTATCGGTGGACAGACATCTCGCAGACGGCATACCGTTTGTCACGAGCGACAATTACAAAGCCACCGAAAAAAGCGTCGAGTATCTCATATCCAAGGGCTGTAAGCGTATCGGGTATATCGGCTCAAAACCGCAGGTGGAATCGGAAGTAGAGCTTCGCGAAAAGGCGTACAGAGACGTCATGCGCCGTCACGGCATGGAAGAATGCGTTGTTAACGACGCCATAGTCCACGGCGAGGAGGCGGCGCTCGCGCAAAAATATTTGAAGTTGTTTGGCGATACCGACGGCGTATTTGCGGCGGGCTACAGCGTAGCGACGGCGTTTTGCGCCGAGGCGGAAAAGCAGGGCAAAACCATTCCGGGCGACGTGCAGGTAGTGGCGTACGACGGAATGTTCGGGTCGTGGTCGGATTCGCACGCGATCACCTGCGTGGAACAGCCCGTAGAGCAAATGGCATACACGGCGATGGAACTTTTGATAAAAAAGATAGAGGGCAAGGAAGTGCCCGAAAAAGTCGTTCACGAGAGTAAATTCGTCGTGGGCACGACTACGAAATAACGTAATAACTGCGCTGGCGCAAGCCGCGCGAACAATAAAAAGCAATGACTGGGAGGTCATGATCATGAAAAGATCGAGAATATTCAAAACGGTAGCGATAGTGTCGGCGGCGGCGCTTTTGGCGGGTTCGCTCGCGGCGTGCGGTCCCGGCGGCGGACGCGAAGAGATAGAAAGCCGCACCGACAAGTACGGCAATACGCTCGTCACTATCATGGTGCACAAGGATTCTTCCACTCAGGAAGGCAAGGCGTATCAAAAATGCGTGGACGAATTCAACGCGGCGTACAAGTCCGAAAACATCAAAGCGCAGATATCGTTTGTAGCGCAGACTTCGGGCGTCGATCAATACGAAGGAACTATATCCACGCTATACGGGCAGGGCGGCGGCAAGTTGCACGACATAATAGCGTTTGACGCGCCCAAGTGCGCCGGCTATGCCAAAAGCAATATGTTTGTGGATATGACCGATCTTATAGGCGATTACGTAAACGAGTTTATTCCCGCTTCCGTCAATAAGGTGGACGGCAAGGTATACGGCTTGCCCATTCAGGAGTCGAGCGCGGGCTTTTTCTACAACAAAAAGCTCCTCAATGACGCGGGCGTATCCGATACGGAGATCGACAACTACAAGACAAACGGCTGGACTTTCGAGCAATTCAAGTCGGTGTGCGCCAAGCTCAAGAGCAAGGGTAAAACGCCCGTTGATATGCAACTCACGGCTAAGGGCGAGACTTCTACATTCCTCTTGTACCCGCTCGGAAACGCCGCGGGCGGCGAGTACGTATCGCCCGACGGCAAGACAGTCGGCGGATATCTCGACAGCGCCGAGACCAAAGCGGGGTTCAAGTTTATCAAAGACTGCATCGATAACGGCTATACGGGCTACAACATCAACAGCACCGATTTCTTGACGAGCGACTCGGTCGGTATGTTTTTGTCGTCGGGCTGGACCATTCCCGAAATAAACAATCAGTATGCGTCCAACTTTACGAACGGCTGGGGAATTTTGCCGTATCCGCACGCGCAGGGCAAGCCCGCGGTGTCGGCAACGGGCAGCTGGAGCTTTGCCATAACCAATAACGGCATAAAGAATAAATCCGCCGCAGTCAAGCTTATCAAGTGGATGACTTCGGACGAGAGCGCCAAAAGAATAACGGACGCTACGGGCATGCTTCCCGCAAAGACGACCATGCAGATCGATTATGCGCCGCTGTCGCCCGAGGGCGTTTTGTACGATCAGCTCGTAAACACGGGTAAGCCCCGTCCCGCTATGGCGGCTTACAGCGATTTTTCCACCGAGTTCAATCTTATAATATCGGGCTTGAGCGAAAACAGCGTGGAAAAAGTTTTACCCGATCGCGTTACAAGCTTGCAGACCAAGATAAACAGAAACGATAGATAAGGAGCATCATGACGACTATCGCAATTATCATATTGGCGGCGTTTGCCGTTGCGCTCGCGGCGCTTATAGCCGTGGACATAGTCAAGGCAAAGCGCGCCAATGTGCAGTATCACTTGAAACAGTGTATTGCAGGCTACCTGATGATGGCGCCCGCGATAGCGCTTGCGTTTGTGTTCGTACTGCTGCCCATACTGTTCTCGTTGGGTTATGCGTTCACGGACTATCACATGTACTATCCCAACGACATCCACTTTGTAGGCGTCTCCAACTTTACAGAGCTTTTCACCGAGATATCCAATAAGGGCGAGCTGTGGTTTGCAATTAAAAACACCGCGCTGTTTGTGGTGCTGGTCGTGCCGTTGCAGATAGGATTGGCGCTTTTGCTCGCGCTTTTTACCAATCGCAAAAAGCGCGGCGTCAAGGTGTTTAAGGTATGCTTTTTCGCGCCCGTCGTCATATCGCTTACCGTAACTTCGTTTTTGTGGCTTCAAATACTCGCGCCCAACGAGTCGGGTCTTTTGAATTCGTTTTTAGGCATGTTCGGCGTAGGACCCATCGACTTTTTACGGGACAAGGAAACGGCTATGCTTTGGATAGTGCTTTTGAGCGCATGGCAGGGCTGCGGGTATCAAATGCTCATATTCAGCTCCGGTCTTACCAACATCCGCAACGATCTCTACGAGGCGGCGTCGCTCGACGGCGCGCGAGGCTGGGATAAGTTTGTCAATATCACGGTGCCCGGGCTCAAATCTACGCTACTGTACATAATGATAACCGTGTTTGTCGGCGCATGCCGCGTCATGATCCAACCGATGTTGATGACGGGCTACGAACTGCACACGGTCACGTTGAGCTATTATATGTATCAAATGGGTTACGGCTCCAAGCTTATAGGTCTGTCGTCCGCAGTGGCGTTGATGATGACCATAGTAATAGGCGCGATCACGCTGGTCCAAAGGAAGGTGTTAAAGTGACGGATATAGATAACACGGCGGTCTTGACGGACGAGACTACGACTGCGGACGCCGCTCCCGCACCCGCGGCGGAGGAATACACCAAGGCAAAGATACCCGTCGCCAAAAAGAAGGTCGCGCTCGACACGGCGTGGTATATAGCGGGCATAGTATTGTCGCTTATCTTTATCATGCCCATACTGTACATGCTGGCGGTATCGACAAAGAGTCAGATCGCCGCCGACCGCGCTACGGGCATTGCGCTGTTTTTGCCCGACTTTGCCAATCTCGGAACGTTTTTCGACAACTATGCAAAGGTGTTTACGGACTACGGCATATGGCGCAACGCACTGAATAGCTTGATGTATGCGGCTATAGCGATCGTGCTCAATATCATAGTCAACGGTCTTGCGGGTTACGTTCTTTCCAAGTTCGATTTTCCGGGTAAAAAGTTTTTCACGGCGATAATCATATTTTTGATAATCGTGCCCGTTGAAACTTCCATTATCCCGCTGTACACCATAGTCACGGAAATGCTGCACCTAAACGGACCGATGCGCGTTGCGGGCGTTATCTTGCCCGCGGTCATCAGCATATTCAATATATTCCTGTTTATGCAGTTTTTCGAGAGCATCCCCAAGGACTACGAGGAAGCGGCGAGGATAGACGGCGCGGGCAACCTCAAAATATTTTTCAAAGTAATATTGCCTCTGAGTAAGCCCATCGTAGCGACCGTCGCCGTATTCTGCTTTATCGGCGTGTGGAACGACTATCTGTGGCCGATGATGCTGTTGACGGGGTATCAGGATCTCATGCCCATCCAAGCCGTTTTGCAGACCATACAAAACATAGACGGCGTTACAACGGGCGAGATAATGGCGTCGCTCGTCGTCACGAGCATACCTATTTTCATCATCTATATCGCCGCGCAAAAGTACATAGTCCAAGGCTTCGGCTCGGCGGGACTCAAGATATAAAAACCACTATCGGGTGAATTTATAAAGCTATGAAAAATACAAAAAACAAGTTGATAGCGCTTTTGATGTCGGCGGTCGTCGCTTTGCCGATGGGGCTCGCGGCATGCGGCGCGGGCGGCGGAGACGACGGCTCGCCCAAGCTCATCGCGTCGTATTCGTTTGAAAAGATAAACGGTTATACGACGTACAACGACGGCACGGGCAAATACGACAAGCTCAATTATATTTTTTCGGACGACAACGCGGAGTATCTTGTCAAAGAACCCACCGCGCCGCTCGTTAAAGCGGGCGTAAAGGGCAAATCTTTGTACATGGACGGGTTTTCGGTCAATGTGGAGACGGATAACTTTACTTCACCGACTACGGGCTTGACTCTTTCCGCATGGGTCGCGCCGCGCGTGTTTGAAAACCTGCCCGAGTATAACGACAAGTCGGATGCAAAAGGTCACCCGCGGCTTACTTCGGTCGTAAACAACGGCAACCTCGAAATGGGTCAGGGCTTTTGCTTCGGTTACGGTCGTCTGGGCTTGTGGGGCATACAGCTCGCGCTTTACAATTACGACACGGCAAAAACGTTTGTCGTCGGGTTTTACGATCCCATCAACGCATTGCCGCTTTACGAATGGTCGCATATCGCGGTCAGCTTCGACGGCGACAGCGGATATATCGGGCTGTTTTATAACGGCGTGACGGCGTACGAGGACATAATCCCCGAGCTCGTCAATACCGAGATAGTCGAAAACTCCGATTCTTTGCATATAGGCGCGTACTGCCAACCCGTGACGGAATTTTCCATGGCGCGGCAAATGCCGTCGGGGCTTTTGGACGAGGTCAAAATGTACGACGGTTCGCTCGCTCCGTCGGAGATAAGAGCGCTGTACGACGATTGCGCCGCAGGCGGCAAACCTATGCTCGATTACAGTGAGATCGCGCTCGACCCGAGCGTATTCGAGGGCGACAGATACCGCCCGCAGTATCACGCGATACCGCCCGCGGTGTGGATGAACGAGCCTCATTCGCCATTTTATTACAAAGGCAGATATCACGTGTTTTATCAAGCCAATCCGTCGGGACCGTACTGGTCGCAGATTCGCTGGGGCCATATCGTGAGCGACGATATGATACATTGGAAGTACGTAAAAGACGCGGTCGTTCCCACAAAGGGCATTTGTCCCGAGGGCGTGTGGACGGGCGGCGCGTGCATAGGACCGGACGGCACGCCATGGCTCGCGATAACGGCAGGCACAAACCGTTACGGCAACCCGAATCACGGCGGGCAGAATGTGGCGTTTGCGCATGCCGCCGATCCCGACGACCCCGATCTTACCGAATGGATAGTCGAAGACAAACTGACGGTAACACAACCGAACGACGACAGTATGGGCGAACGCGATCAGTTCCGCGACCCGTTCGTGTGGTACGACGACGAAACGAGCCAATACTTTATGCTCGTGTCCACCTCCGTTCCCGGCGCGGGCGGCACGGCAAACATATTCACTTCGCAGGATATGCACGATTGGGAGCACCACGGCTTTGTGTACGAATGTCCGTACCCCGAGTACGACGTGGCGGGCGAGCATTGGGAGTGCGTGGTGATGCTGCCCATATCCACGGAGGACGGCAGTAAGACAAAATACATACTGTTCGACTGTCCGCAGTACGCGCGCGGCGAAAATTCGCCCAAAGTGGAATGTTATTATTGGATAGGAACGTTTGATAAACAGGCGTGCCGCTTTATTCCCGACAGCCACGAACCGCGGCTGTTCGATATAGGCACCGCTACGTTTACGGGACAGAACGGCTACACGTTCCTCACCGACGAAGAGCGCGAAGCGGGTATGACTTACGAAGATGGTCGTACCGTCATATACGCCATTGCTCAGGGTAAGGACGCGGGCACGAGCCTCAGCTATTATTCGGGCTGGGCGCATAACTTTGCATTCCCGCTCGAACTTTATCTTTCAGACGACGGAAACAACGTGATACGCCGACCCATACGCGAGATAGAAAGTCTTTACGGAGAAGTGCTGTACGAGTACGAGGGCGCGGGCAAGACCGCCGACGAGATAAACGGCGAGATAGCCGATATCCGCGGCGATACGGTCAAGATAGATATGGAATTTACCATAGCGCCGACTTCGGACAGTTATGCCGCAAAGCTTGGCGTGAGATATAACCCCGTGGAAGTATTGGGCGCTACGGAACGCACGTTTATTACTTTTGCAAACGGAAGAGCGAGCATCGACAGATCGAAGTCGACGCTTCGTCCCGAAGTGGACGTTAGCTCTATCCACGACTTTGCCTACGGCGAAACGCGCACGTTTAAAATGACCGTGCTTCTCGACCGATCGATGCTCGAAGTGTACTTAAACGATACGGTGAGCGGCACGATGCGCATTTACCCGCAGTACGGCAATTCCGATCATTTTAAGCTCGTTGACGAAAACGCGGGCATGACCGTCACCAAGTTAAAGATAACGCAAATGCAAAGCGCGTATTCGGCGGACGGCTCGATAACGCCGCCGTACTTCGGCAATATCGGCGATCTGGCGGAGGAATGATGAAAAAGACTGTAAAAAGAGCGATACTTTCCGCGCTTCCCGTGACGGCGATAGTCGCGGCGGGGCTGGGGCTTTTGGGGTGTTCGCCCAAGGGCGAGACAAAAGAATTCGACGCGGTGACAAGCCTTGTCAACGGCGGGTTCGAGTCGTCCACACTGAGCGGTTGGACGGTAGAGCGCGGCGACGCGTTCGACGACGACAGCGTATCGTCCGTCGGGGAGTTCAGTTTTTCCTACGACCCCGACCATAAAAGGATTCCCGTCGGGCATACGGGCAATTGGTATCTTTCGGGCAAGGCGTACGACGGCAAGCGTCCGCACGGGTACACGGGCAGCATACGCTCCGAAAACTTTGTTTTGGGCGGCGACGGCACGGTATCGATGAAGCTTGCGGGCGGCGCGCTCGTGTACGGAAAGGGTGAAAACGCGGCAAAAAAGCCTGCCGAAAAAACGTGTTACGTCGGCGTGTACACCGCGTCCGACGATAGAATGGTCGCTAAGTTCACAAACAAATATTTCCTCGAGCATACCGAATCTTACGTAGACGTAAACAAGTATCTCAGCGGTACGTGCTGTACGGATAACTTCAGCACTTATAGCGAGGACCTATCCGAGTATTACGGCGAGGAGATGTATATCCGTATAGTGGATAACGATACGGACGTTTATTACGGCTATATAAGCGTGGACGATATACGCATTGGCGGCGGAAGCTCGCAGGCGGACGGCGCGCTGTATGTTAAGACGCGCGACTATACGACGGACGTTACGCCGCCCAACAAGTACGAGATAGCAAACGGCGGATTCGAGAGCGGCTCGCTCGGCGGTTGGACGGTAGTGAGCGGAAGCGCGTTTTCCAACGACGGCGTAAACAACGCAAAGTGTTGGTGGAACGAGAGTATCACTTACGACCGCGACGGCAATTATCACTACGGCTATTACGAGCCGACGGCGACGGGCGTCATGCGCTCGAGCGAGTTCGTCTTGGGCGGAAGCGGGTACATAAGCTATAAGCTGGGCGGATGCAGCAACAATCAGCTGACCTATCTTCGGTTTATGGTAAAAGACAAGAAAGACGGAGATAAATGTGTCGGCAGGTATTCCAACTTCAAGTTTTGGAATTACCAATTCCCTTATGTGGAAAACGGTATGCGCTGTCTGAACCTCGTGCAGTACTACGGAGATTTTTCGGAGTATCTGGGCAAAACGATGTACATAGAAGTCGTTGACGAAAACGCGAGCGGCGACGAGCTCGGGTGCATCACGCTCGATAGCGTAAAGACCTATCACGAAACAAAACCGACTTTTTACGGCGGCGTAGCGTTTGAAGTACAGCCCGACCCCGATCTTTTCGACTTTGCACCGGACAGTCCGCATCAGGTCAAAAACGGCACGTTTGAAACGGGCGATCTCGAAGGCTGGACGCTCGTGGGCGACATAGGCAAAGTCTCCCAAATCCCGGTCTGGTGGGATAAGTATCCGTACAACAAAAAGGGCGAGTATTTCTTTACGGGCATGGCAAACGAAGCGGCGGCGGGCACGCTTACAAGCTCGGCGTTCACTCTCGGCGGTACGGGCGATATCACTTTCAGGCTTGGCGGCGGCGGGAATCCCGCAAAGTGCTATGTGTCTATTATTGACGCAGATACGGAAGAAGAGCTCGTGCGCTTTGCCAACCTCGGCTTCCGCGATAACGGCACGGACGGTATCAACGTGAACAGCTATCTCGCAAACATGGTCAAATACCACGCCAATCTTATCGATCTCGGCGTCGAGGCGGGGCGGTCTATAAAGATACGCGTCGTAGACAATGCCGACGAGGCAAAGGATTGGGGATTCGTCGTTTGCGACAGCTTTATAACGTATTACGAAGAAACGCCCGAACTTAAAAAGGATGTCGTCGAGGCGGTCGATTCGAGACCGACGCTTTTACCCGACGACGGGTACAATCTTGTCAACGGCGGGTTCGAGCTCGGCGATATAACGGGCTGGACGGTAGTCGGCGGCGCGGCGATCGACGGCGTAAAAACGGGCGACGTGTTCTGGAATGAGGGCATACCGTATAACAACGGCGGACTGTTCCACTTTGACGGTTGGAAAGCTACGCCCGACGAAACTAGCACTTATGCGATAAGGTCCGAAACGTTTACTCTCGGCGGAAGCGGATTTATAAGCTTTAAGATGGGCGGACGCGCTGCGGTCGTCAAGGTGTATAAAGCGGGCGAAACGCCCGAGCTCATAGCCGAGTACGGCAACACGGCGTTCGACGATTCGAACTTCCCGTACATAGACAAAGGTTGCAGGCTTGCGACGATGACTACGTTCTTTGCCGATCTCGAAGAGTACAAAGGCGAAACGCTGTTCGTGGAACTTTGCGACGAGGGCGCCGAGGCGGAAAGATGGAACTTCGCGTTCTTCGACGATATAGTCACATATCACGAAACCGCGCCGAGCGCCGAGGCGTTCGATACGGTCAAGCTGAACAACAAAACGTCCGCTACGGGCGTCGCTACGTACAATATTCCGTGGGTGAGCGCGGTCAATAAGCTCGACGCGGGTAATTGATAAAAAGGGGGATATGATGAAAAAGACAGCAAAAAGAATCGTCAATGCGATCGCCGTATTCGCGCTGAGTTTTGCACTCGGCATGTTTGCGGCGGCGTGCGGCGAAAAAGAAGAGCCCGATCCCGGTCCCGTTCCGCCCGTCAAAGTAAGCGACGGATACGACTTCGAGATCGCGGTGGGAAAGAGCAAAAATATCACGGTAGCCGATCATATAACGGCAAATAATAACGCCGTTACGGCAAGTTCGAGCACGGACAACGCTACGGCAACTGTGGCGGACGGACTGCTCACGGTAACGGGCGCAGCCGTCGGAGACGCGGTGGTCACGCTTACGTGCGAGGATATTTCCGTCACGTTCGACGTGTCCGTATTTATGGAATATACGGTCACGCTCGATGGCACAGTCACGTATGTGCGTGCGGGCGAAACGTACACGCTTCCCGCGCCCGTAGTGACCGATCCCAATATGGAGTTCGATTACTACGAAGTAGGAACGGAACATAAAGCGCCGTCCGATACCGTTACCGTCAACGAAAATATCGTTATCACGACCGTCACAAAGCGCAAAGCGGCTGTCAAGGTCAAAGACGGCGAGCCGATAACGGCAAAGGTCGGCATCGTAGTAAAACTCGATTTAGCCGATTACATAACCGCGTACGGCGCGACGGTCACTGCCGAAAGCGACGACGGCGATACCGTCGAAGCGAGCATAGCCGATGGCAAGATAGTAATTACTCCCAAAGCCGAAGGAAGCGCGACCGTAACGGTCGTTTGCGGCGAGATAGAGATAGAGTTCGGAGTCACGGTAGAGCCCGCGCCCGCAGTCGAATACACCGTTACGGTGGACGGCGAAGAGGTCGCGACCGTCGTCGAGGGCGGGACTTTTGTTCTGCCTCAGGCAGTGCCTTCGCCCGACCCCGATTTCGAGTTTGTCGGTTGGGACGTGAACGGCGAAGTCAAACAGCCGGGCGAGACGATAGTGGTTGAGACCGATCTTAACATAACGCGCAAGCTGGAAAGAAAAGCCGCCGAAAAAGTTGCGGACGGCATAACGGTAAACCTTTCCGTAGACGGCTCGACGTATATGGAGATCAACGTTGCAGACTATATCGTCACGCACGGCAATGCGGTGAGCGCTTCGTCTTCGGACGGCGGCGTTGCGACTGCGACAGTCGCGGCAGGCAAGCTCACTATCACCGCCGTTGCGGTCGGAAATATAACCGTGACTCTCTCGTGCGGCGACGTCGATATAGAGTTTACGGTCAACGTGTCGTCCGCGGCGGACGGCGCGCCCGTGTTCAACAACGGCACTATCTCTTTCGATCTGTTTGAAAAATCGAGCGGAACATACGACTTCGAGATGACTGCGGCAAGCGGTTCCGACTTTACGTACAGCTATACCGTAACGCCCGACACGGGCGTAAGCATAAGCGGCGATTCGCTCACCTATACCGCGACGGCGGCGGTCAGCGGGCTCGTGCTTACCGTAAACGTAACGGCGGTCGATCCCGTGCTCGGCACAAAGACTGCTTCGTTTACTGTGACCGTCAACGTTACGGACACGACGCCCTCGGCAAAGAAGTCCGAGGTGACCGCGACGACGGTAGCCGACCTCTACAACGGAGCATGTAAGATCGATCTTTCGTCCAATATCAACAACGCGCAAAACGTTTCCTCGTACAAAGTGAACGGCGGCGCCGTAACGGGAAGCGTGTACACGGTGACGGGAAGCTTTGACGAAGAGCCGACGGATGTCTCGCTCAGCATCGAGGCGGTTATAGACGGCACGCGTAGCGTAACGTATACTTACAAACTCAAAGTCAGGGATTCGAGTGCGTACCGCATTAAAAACGGCGGGTTCGACAACGGGCTGGACGATTGGACAAAGATAGGAAACATAGGTAACGTCAGCTCGGCAACGGCGTACTGGACCAACGAAAACAATGGGGGGGGGTATCCGTATAATGCCGACGGCAAGTTCTTCTCCGCGTATGAGCCCGAGGATAAGTTCGAGCAAAACATAGGCGCGCTCGTGAGCTCTACGTTTAAAGTATCGCAAAGCCGAGTGATCACATTCAAACTCGGCGGCGCGAAGCACGACGTGTTCGTAGACGTTGTCGACGCGCAAGGTGGTACGATACTTGCCCGCTACGGCAACAGCGCTTGGGCGGAAACGACCGCGGGACTCAAGAGCGGTTGCACGCTCATAGCGTACAAAGCGGTGCTGCCCGAAAGCGCGGCAGGCAAGACCGTGTATATAAGAGTGATAGATATGGCGGCGTCCGATTACGGCGTGCTGTTCTGCGATTCGTTCGAGACGTATTATGAATCCGCGCCGATAGACGGGTTTATTGACGCAGTGGATATTACCGAGCGTCCCGCAACCGTGTACGATATTTATAACGGCGGATTCGAGAACGACATGGCGGGTTGGTTTGTTTCCGGCGGCGATATCGGCGCAGTCACTTCGGACGATAAATATTGGCACAACGGCGATCCCGCCAATAACGGCGTCGAGTACGGCAAGACGGGCAGCAAGCTGTTCTCTTGGTGGAGCTGGGTAGGCGAGCCGAACCCCGGTCACGAGATAAACCGCGAAGGCAATATGGGCACGCTCACGAGCAATATGTTCGTGCTTAAAGCGGGCAAGTTCGTGTCGTTCAAAATGGGTGGCGGCGGCAATCGCAACGTTTATATCGAGCTTGTCAATGCCGAAAGCGGCACGGTGGTAGCGGTGTTCCGCAACGACAATATAGAGGACGGAAAACTCAAGAGCTATAGCTATAAGAACACGTTGACAGATGACGCGCTCTGCTACTTCCGCGTCGTGGATAACGCCGTAGCGGGTTGGGGCTGCTTTGCTGTCGACGACTTCAACGTCAATCTCGACAGCGCGCCCGCGGGCAGCGCGACTGCGACCGACCATAGATCGGAGTATGCGTCTATGGTAAACGGGAGTTTCGAAACGGGTAATCTCGACGGTTGGACAACGGGCGGAGAGTCGCTCGGCGCGGTCACCGATACCGAGAAGGCTGAAGGCTGGTATCAGACAAACGAAGGCGTCAAAGACGGAAACTACCTGTTTACTTTCTACTTCGATAACGGCAGCGAATACGTCAACGTCGAAGGTAATCGCGGCGTAGTGCGCTCCGGCGCGTTCATTCTCGAAAAGAACGGCATAGTATCGTTCCGATTCGGCGCGGCGCATAACAGCGAAGTTTATATCGTCTTGTACAGCGCGAGCGGTAAACCGCTTGCTACGTTCCGCAATAACGCATACACGGCGGACACCGTCATGGTGCATTATTATTATCAGGCGGATAACGCCGAGGAAACGTCGTGTTACTTCGAGGTGGTGGACAACGCCACGGGCGATTACGGCTGTGTCGTAATGGACGACTTCAGGGTCAATCTCGACGCCGCGCCCGAGGGCGCCGTTCTCGGCAGCGCGCTCACAAAGGCGGAGCGCGACTCCCTGTAAATAAAAAGGCAAGAGCGCGACGCGATCCAAGCGGTTGCGTCGCGCGATTTGCCATGGTATAATACAAACAATAAACTTTTAACAACGCATTTCGATTCTCTGACAGAAATAAGGAAAGGGTAATTATGACCGACGAATTACAACATGAAAAAATTCTTCCCGAGTTTCACATAACCGGCGGAAAGGGCTGGATCAACGATCCCAACGGCTTGGTCGTTTTCAACGGCGAGTACCACGTATTTTTTCAATACTATCCGCATGGCGTCGAATGGGGTCCCATGCATTGGGGACACGTCAAAAGCAAGGACTTGACGCATTGGGAAAGACTTCCTATCGCGCTGTACCCGGACGAAAACGACGACGGGTGCTTTTCGGGCAGTGCGATCGTTTGGAAGGACAAGCTGTGGCTGCTGTACACAAGCTATCGCAACAACGGCGGCGGAGAAAACATAAGACAGCTTCAATGTCTGGCATCGAGCGACGACGGCGTGCACTTTGTCAAGCACGGCGTCGTGATAGGCGAAAACGAACTTCCGAGCGAATACACGCCGATCGATTTTCGCGATCCGAAGATCTTGCGGCACGCCGACAGGTTCTACGCGCTGATAGCGGCAAAACGCAGGGGCGGTACGGGCAGGATACTGTTATTTGAATCGGACGACCTCTTTAAATGGAAGTACGTCTGCGAACTTCTACATAGAGACAGCAAGGGCATCATGATAGAGTGTCCCGACTATTGCGACGAGATAGGCTTGTTGACGTATTGCGAGCAGAATCAACCGCCCGAAGGGCATGCGCACGTCAATCTCCACACGACGATCGCGCGTGTGGGCAAGCTCGATTATAAGACCGGGTTTGTGGAGTCGGGACGCGGCGAGCCCGTCGACTACGGCTTTGATTTTTATGCGCCGCAGACTTTTTTAGGCAATCAGATCATGATAGGCTGGATGAATATGTGGGAGAGAAACAATCCGTCTGCCAAGTATGATTTTGCGGGTATGCTCACCGTGCCGAGAAAGGTGGAAGTAAAAAACAACAGACTGTGGCAGACACCTGTGTATACGGGGCGAGAGATGCTGTCTGTAGAAAACAGCGGCAAAATAACAGACAGGCTGGTAAGCGGGTCGGTCAAGATAAATATGTCGGGACTACGCGCTTTCAAGATGAAAATGCGCATGAACGGGCGGCATTACGCCATGCTCACTCTAGACGGCGATTATTGGGTTTTTGACAGATCGAACGCCGGCGAAAAGATAGTGGGGCAGGAAAAAGACGAGGACTCGATCGCGCAGATAAGACGCATGCCGTATGAAAAAGGCGTGTTCAACAGGCTGGAGATAGTCATCGACAGGTTCTCCGTAGAGATATTTGCCGACGGCAGAGCAATGTCGTCAGTGATATATCCCGAATTCGACGCCGACAGGCTCGAACTCGAACTTGACGCCGACAACTTCACATACCGAAGATTCGACATCGTCGGCTGAATTAAATGTAGATAAGATAAAAAACCGCACGGATGTGCGGTTTTTTATATGTTAAATAAACCACTTGCCGTGCAAGTGGTAACAATCTAGCTTAAGCTATGCAAATAGACTAAAAAGACCTCCTTTGTTATAATAGGGCTGGTTCCGACACCAAGATTAAAGAGCAAAGGAAGTCAATCCAAATGGATAATAACATTTTAACACATACGACATGTGATTATAGTGTTTGCTCCTATATATAGAAGAAGAGCAATTAATGTATGGATAGAGACTGAATCAGTATATCCGTCGAAAAGCGTGACGGAATCGGGTATTTGATTGAGTATAAATATAAAAACCTATAAAAAGATCCTAAAAGAATTGAGAAACCCCATTGACAGGGAAATATAAAAATGGTATAATAAGATAACGGTAAACGAACCGAAAAACTTAAAAAGGGGATTAATCATGGAAGAAATAAAAGCGCGTGAAAACAAGCGGAGCGAGGGAAAATTCAGATTACTCATAGGACTTTTAATAGTGTTAGTCGCGAGTCTTGTCATGCTCGGCTGCAATAAACCGAATGCCGAGGAAAGAGCGGGCGAGGAGATAGAGATAACAATCATCCAAAGCGAATACGAGTACGACG
>CATLHE010000003.1 GCA_949948895.1 uncultured Christensenella sp. | reverse complement strand
GTGACGATAATTAGCGTGGACAAAACGTGGACAAACAAAAATAAGCAACCTATATATAGTGCAAGTTCAGCATTGAAAACACAATATATTGTATTTGAGAGGCTAAAATGAAGATATGTGGTATAATCGGCGAATATCACCCGCCGTGATCAAATTATTTCGCAGTGTAACCTTATCGTCGGCACACAAACGGAAAACGCACCCCTTGCCTTTCGGCTCGAAGTGCGTTTTTGTTTTTGATCATCTTATACTAGAAGCTGTCGGGATCGAACCCGTCGTCGTTGGGCAAGTTGCCGAAGTTGTTGTTTTGCATACCGCCCTGACCTGCGCCTTGAGACATACCGTTTGCACCGGGCTGCTGCGGGCGCGCCGCGTTACCGAACTGAGGATTGCCTTGACCGAACTGAGGATTCGAGCCGGGCATGCTGTCGGTAGGGATATTCTGAGTACGGGGATTGGTCTGCGGATAGCCCGTAATATCGGTGGTCTGCTGTACGCCCGCGGTCTGTCCCGTACCTACGCCGAGCTGCAAATTGTTGGGCGTGGGATTGTTGGCGGAACTGCCGAGCATAAGTCCGGGATCGTTCATCGCCTGCGAAGCGGGAGGCAGATACCCGTACGACTGGTACATGGTAGCGCCGATACCGCCGCTGAGCCTGAGCATTTCCTCATTGAGTTCCGCTTCGGAATTGAGCAGAGCCTCGATCTCGCGACGCATCTTTCTGCGCTTGTGAACGATTACGGCTATTATGATGATGGCGATGATAAGAAGCAGTATACCGCCGGCGATAATACCGTACAACAGGGGGTTGGTCTGGATCTTAGCCATAAACGCAGCCCACCAGCCGAGTTCTTCCATATCGCTGCAACCGATAGTTATGGTGTACGACGTGGCGACGTTGGTCAAATCGCACACGTTGACTGTAAGCTCGGTCGTGCCTCTGCCCTTGAAACGAATATCTATCGTATTGGTCTGCTCGTTGAGGTGAACGTCTGCATAAGCGGAAATCTTGACCTTGACGGGCGACACGAAACGAATGACGTCGTCTATGTCCTTATCGGTAAACCAGTCTTCGGGATGAACGGTAATGATGTTGCCTTCCCTGAGTTCCGATTTGCTATATATAGCTTTATTGCCGGTAAGCGAGATAACGGGCGCGGAGTTAGTCGTTACTTTTACTTTAAAGTCGTGCGTTACCGAGGTATTACCGACTTTGAACGTAACGCTCATCTTGTCGTCTGAGCCGCCGCGAGCGGTTGCCGTCACGCGCCAATCGTTTTCGGTGACAGCGGACGGGAGTACCGAGTATCCCGCGCTTTGCACGTTTGCGGGCGCCTGAGCGCGGAGATTGCCCGTGACCGTGATCCCGGTTATTTCATAGCCCTCGGCTCTGTACGGCTCGTCGTCCGTATTGAGGAGCAGTTCGGGCGTGATCTTACGGGTAACGCGGTCGGCTATCTCGAACTCGTCGAGCTCGCTCACGTCTACGGGGCAAGCGACCGTAATTATAAGCTCTACGTCGGTAAATTCCGCGTCGAGCACGGTATTGGCGCCGTCGACGTAACCGCCGTCGTAAACGCGAAGGCTTACCTTTTGTACGCCGAACACGCCGGGCGTGGGCTTAATGCCAAACGTCTGATGCGTGATATTCTCGTTCCACTCGATGCTGAACGCAGAGTCGACGACTTCGGCATCGGGATCGCTGCTTTCAGTCAGTCCGGGACCGTAAAGCGACGGTCTGTCGGAATCGGTCGGAGCAGTACTGTCGGTATACACGTTAAATCTATCGATGTACACGTAGGTTTTGCTCGCGCGCTCGCCGTCGGGATCGTAGCCCGTGGTAACGTCGATGCAATCGCTCGGGTTGATATCGGTGACGTAGTTGATGATGTTGTCGGTAAACACGGGGTTAGCGACCGTCGCGCCCAAGTCGACGCCCATTATCGTGATGGACCGCTGTTCTATCGATTTTTGTACGGGCGCGCTGTTGCCGACGCTGAGATGAATGACAAGTCTGCTCGTTCTCGCCTCGCCGTCGCTTATCATAAGGTCGCAATCGAGCGTGTCGCCGCGAACTTTGGACAAGCAGGTTATGGTTATCGTCTTAAGCGATTGAGAACCGTACTCGTTGGCATTGCTTACCGTGTAGTACGAGAACATTTCGTTACCGAGCTTTGCGGGAGCATCGCTACGGGCAGGCATAATGCACGGATTGGACGTATTGGTATTGACGAGCGTGAACTTATCGAAGTCGAAGTCCGCGTCGTTGATAATGTCCTGAAGCCGTATAGTCGCGACCTGACCGGTAGCTATAGACAGATCCATTTCGAATCCGGTATACTCCGAACCCGTGATCGAATAACCGAGACCTACCGAGCTCGCAACTTCTTTAAATACGGGCGGATCGTTCTCGATAGTCACTAAAATCGTGGTCTTGACGTACTTGGACGTATCTTTGGATTTTAAGGCGACGTAGTCCGCGCAGTAGATATCGATAGGTATCAACATGGGCAAAAGCTCGCCCGTCTTTTCGTCCTGACGTCTGTACTGATCCTTGACCTTACGGTTTATTCTGATCGTCAGGTTGGAGTGGTCGGTACTTTCCGTGACGCTGAGCACCGGATCGTTGGGCTTGGGTTTGCCTCCGTCCATATAGTTCTCGCCTTCGCGAACGTTGGTGAGAGTCCCTACCTCGGCGCGGACAAACGACAAGCGCTCGTTACCGTCCTTGTAGTTCATATGGTCGTAATCGTAGAACAAACCGTGGTTCTCGTCGTTATCGTCGTACAGCTTCCAAGAAAGCTCTTCGCCTACGGTGCCCGTAAAGCTGAGGAAGCCTTCCTCTCTCATGCTGTTGTCCAGATAAGGATAGCCGTAGTTGAGAGCGTTGCTTTCGACAACTATCGGATCGGAATCCGCAACGGTCACCTTGGACGTATACGAACGGGTAGCCATCGTCTGGCTCGAGCCGTCGGTATAGCGCTTAGAAACCTCGAAGTACAGATTGATCGACGAAAGAGTTCCGTCGGACTGTATTATCGCCGCATTGGGCGTAACGATAAGATACTTACCGTCCTCGGTAATGCTCACGCCGAAGAACTTAGCAACGTGCATGCACACTTCACTACCCGAACCGGCATTAGGCGCGCCGTTTATAACGCTGCAGATAAGCGATTCGTCTTTATACTGGTAGTCGGTAGAGTTGAGCTTGTTTGCGCTTATGGGATTAAGATCCTTATCGAGAAGAGCATACACCGACACGTCGTACTGCGCGGACGGAGCGTTGACGTCGGGGTCGATAAACATCATCGCGGCGCGGTCGGCGGCAGTGGCGCCGTCGGTCGTCTTGGAAACTATTTCGAACACCTGTTCCAAACCGTCGTCGACGTACTGCGCATAGCTCTTGACGTTGAGCGTAGCCATCGATGTCGAGCCCGCCGTAACGGGTTTAAGCTCGTTGGGAACGATCCTTATCCTAAACGTGATCTCCTCGGACTGCGCGCCGTGCGCGTCGGACACACGGAATATAACTTCCGTAAAGTCGGATGAATCGGGGATAAAATCGAGCGCCGTTATTTTAATTCTATTGGCAAACTCTTCATCGGTCGAGGACGCCGCAACCGTCGTAAGTCCCGTAGGCTCTATGATCTTGAACTTGGACCCGTCGAATACCGAGGGGATATAGATGTACTGCTTATCGTTAAGATCGATATCGTCCATAAAGCTGTCGAGACGCTCGTCGAAACTCTCGCCGTACTTAAGAGTCAATTCATACGTGTTATCCTCGCCCGCTACCGCTTTCATGCCGTAGTCTTTTTCAAGTCTCGAAGGGATCGGAGATACGACATGGGGCGCAGTGGGAAGCACTGTGATATTGACGGGTACATACGTCGTGTTGCCTTTATCGTCCTGCAATGCCACTTTGAGCACGGCATTATTGACAACGCCCTGCGCTTTTATATCGATGCGCGTGGGATATTCACCGTCGCCGTCTTCCGAAGACACGGGGCAAAGGAAAGCCATCGTGAAGTTGTCGCCGACCAAATTGCCTTCAAACACAGTGCTGCGCATTAAGAATCGGAGCGTGCTCGGCGCGTCGTCATCGCCGACTACAAGCCCGCCGAGATAGTGATCGGCATCGGCAACCTCTTTGTCGTTGTAATCGGACGTCGTATATTTGAGGAAGTTGTTAAGCAACTCTTCCGCAGTATCCGAAGGATAATCTCCTTTCGCTACGATATCGTCAAATTTCGAAGGCGACACAAAACCGCCCTTAGTATCGTTGTCGAAGGTGTTGACGTCGGTCGCGTACAGCGAGAACGTATCGCCTTTTTTCATGACGATCTCTATGGTATTGGCGTTGCCGTAGGTGTCCGCGTTTTTAAACGGCGCTTCGTTGGCGTACTGCACTTTAAACTTGAGCGTCACCGAAGAGCCCGCGCCGTCGTTTACGGTAAGCGTCACGTAATACACGGTCTTGAACGCGCTTTCGGTAACAAATACGATCGTCGAATAATCGGATACGGCAGGCGTGCCGCCGCTCGCGACAAGGGAGCTTGCCGTCTTGACGGATATAGGCAGACTACTGCCCGTTATCTCGTCGGTGCAAGCGGCATCCGAGTAAACTTTGTAGTTGAGCGTCGTGCCGCTGACGGGCATTACCAAAAGGTCGTGAACGAGCTGACCGTTCTTGGCGACGTCGAATTTGTCGGACGCATTGTCGTGCGGTATAGGCGTATCGAGATCGTCCCATTGCGCTTTGTCGGTAGTCATGGACAAGCCGCTGACGGGAACGTCGTAATCTGTGAGAAGCGTGGATACGTCTATAGCGTAGTTTACGCCGCGCGTAAGCTTTACCGTATTAACTTTGTTGTTGCCGCCGACAGCCGCCATTCTGTGGTTGCCGATATGCACGTTGATAACGGTAAGCACCCAGTAACCGCGGGTGAAGCCGCTGCCGTCGCAGTCGTCGTACGCGAGCACTTTAAACGGATAGTAGATATCTCCGTTTCTGCTGTCGTACGCCAAATGGTTGGCGGTGAGATAATCGTTGAAATCCGCGTCGCTCGTCGGTATATTTAGCTGCGTCTTTGCGACGGGAACTATCTGCAACGTCTGCGACGAATCGTCCGTAGGCGACACCGTAAAGAACTTGGTATACCCGGGATTGGGCACAAGGTCTTCCACCGTCGTGTCGTAGGTAGTATCGCCGGGAGCGATCTCGTTGTTTGTGTTGCGATCGAGTATGAGATTGCTCACATACTTGTTGTAGCTTGCCGCGGTGCAAGAATCCGCAGTATTGATATGAGCAAGCTCCGAAGCGGTCATGACCTCCGAAAGCTTCTTATCGGAAGCCGAGGGCAAATAGAACCGCATGGCGTCGGTGCCGTCCGCATCGGTGTATTTGATCGTCGTCTTGCGCGCGCCACTTACTTTACCGGGTATCTGCGACGTCTGACCGTCTTTCAAGAACTCGGCGTACGCGCCCGCATTCTCGCCGACCGAATCCGCCGTGGTAAGATCTACGTTAAAGCTGACGTAGTTGCGGTTATTATCGTAACCGAAGTTTCCCGGTCTGGAGTTTTCGACGTTGATATCGACAAAAACGGTTTTGGCGCTTTGCTTGTTATCGTTGGTTTTTACGTCGACGGACAGTCTCAGCGTGCTAGTAACACGGGGCGAGCCCTGCTTTTTGGCTATTTTGAATCCGTATTTATCTTCACGGTAAGCCGCGCTGACAGAAGGAGTTTCGGGCGTATCCGCATTTTCGTCCCATTCGGCGCGACTCGTATTGATATACATGCTGCTAAGACCGGTGACGTCGGCGGTATACGTGATCGAAAGATAGGGATTATTCTTAATTCCTTCGTAACCTTTGTATTCGGTCTTGCCGTCGGTAAGCGAAACGTTTTCGAATATCTTTTTGAGATAAGTCTCGTTATCGACCCACAGCGCGTAGTTGGGCGTGCCTCCGGTCTCGCCGTCCGAATACATGCCGCTGTCATCGACGTTGTTGAATACGATATGTTTTTGATTGCTTGCGTCAGTACCCGCCGCCACGGAGAAAGTCTGAGGCATGGCGAGGTAGCTCATGGGAACTATCGTTTCGCTCGCCGAATTGGCAGAGACCAAAACGGGCTCGTACTTGAACGGCGTGGAGCTGTTGTAACGCTTGGGCGTTCTGTCGCCGCCGCGCACGTTGACAAAGTAATAGTAACGGAATTCCTCGTTGAACTTGGCGGACTGCAAACCAGTCTGACCGGTGACCGTGCCGCTGTAAGGCAAGGACGAACCGAAGTCCTTTTTGATAAACTCGTAGTCTACCGAATAGTTTTCGATGGACTCGTCTACGGATCCGGAAGTATTGCCCGTGGGTTTAAGATGCGTGGAAAGCTTTACACGCGCTTCCGCATTGGGATCGGTGCGGTAGAACTCGTGCATCGCGCGAACGCCGGGGGTCTGGTAATGGAAGAAGAAGTTTACTACCTTTACGCCGGACGCGCCCTTGTCGCTATTGTCGCGGTCGCCTACGTATACGTCTTTACCGTCCTGTTCGTCTTTTACGGCAATGGCGAGCTGCGTTCTGAATCCGTTATAATCGTTGCCTTCGAATACCGACTCGTCGATTATTTCTATCGCCCAATACTTGCGGTCGTCGAGATTGGTATTTGTGGTTTCGGTAACGGGAGTAAACGTTCCGTCGGCGTTTTTGCGCCAGAATTTCACGTTTACCGTAAAGTGCGCCTTACTGCCGAGCTCCATATAATCCTGCGAAGACGTAGAATCGCCGTAGGTACGCGTATAAAGTACAGCCGTATCGGGATTGGTCTCGCCGAAGTCGGATTCGGTTATACGGCGGCTGTCGGACAGCTCGTTTACCGTTTTGACAAGATCTGTCGTAAGCGTGTCGTTATGGGTATCCAAAAGCACGGTCTGATTGCCGTCCGCATCGGAGAACAGCAACAGCTTGTTTGCGGGCGAAGCGCTGATAGCCGTGGAGTTGTAAAGCTCCTCGTTGCCGACTATATAACGCGCGCTGCCCTTTTGCGCGACCGTATCGTACGAGTAATACCATATGCGGTCGTCGGCTTCTTTTTTGAGCGTTTCTTCCGCGTCGAACACGGGGATCGAGTTGATGACTTCGATCTGCACGTGCAAAGTGGATATCTTTTCCTGCGCTCTGAATCCGTCGGTAACTTCAAACTCGACGTACATGGGCAGGTTGGAAAGCTGAGTGGACGAATACGGCGTAACAAGTATTACGTTTTGACCGAGATAGTCGCCCGTGCCTTTCGTTATAGACGCCGTAAAGAAAGACGATACGGGTATCGCGTCGGCGTCGGTAAGCTCCGCGCCTACATATACGCCGTTCACGATCTTAACCGCTTCAAAATAATGCGTGCCGTCGGCAGAAAGGTTGTTTGCGTCGTACGCAACGACTCTTACGCCGTCCGCCACAAACGCAACGGTATCGTTATCGCGGTCGAAAGCAAGCGACGAAGCGGTGAACTCGTAAGAGCTCATCACGCCGTTTTGCGTGTCCGCCGCGCCCGCGGTTATCTTGTAAACGTCGGCTACGGTGTCTTTGAGCTCGGGCGCCGCGTTTTCTACAGTGATAGAGATAACGCAGTCGACCGAAGAGAATCCGTCGGTAACGGAGAACCGTATCAAAGGAAGGTTTGCAGCCGTCCTCGAGTTTGCCGTGATCTTGATAACGGGTATGGCCTTACGCACGCCGTTATCGTCGTAAGTCTCCAACATTTCCGCATCGAAGTACGTATGATACGAGCTCATAGTCGTGTTGAACGACGAAGGATTGGCAAACGTCAACAGCCCGCGCGAAACTCCGCCCGTAACCGCGGTCGCGGCAACGCTGGGAACGCTCGTGCGTTTGACGTTGTACTTTGTCGTGATATTATCGGCAGCCGTAAGGAACGCCGAACCGTTGGCAGGGTTGGTGTTATACGTTGCATTGCCCGTACTAACGTCTACGGGGTTAAGACCGGATACCGTATCGAAGTCGTACGCAAGGTCGTACGGCGTGACGTACACGGTGCGGCCCGCTGTTATGGTGTAGTTGATATAGTCGGTACCGCGCGCGGCGTCAAACGGCACGTACTTACCGAACTCAGCCGTGTTAAAACGGTAAGAAGAGCTTGCGTCGTTACGGCGGAGATATACGTCGCGGTTTTCCACCTTGACGTACACGCGCACCGCGTCGTTCTTGGAGCCGTGCGAATCGACAACCTTGACGTCAAACTCGTAATAGTAATTGTCCGTGCCGCTCTTGGCGGTTACCTTCAAGCCGTAGAACTTGCGGATATCGTCCGCATTGGATACGCCGTTTCGCTCCTCGCCTACAAGCTCGCTTATATGCATGTTCGCCATCTGATCGGCGGTAAGCAGTTCGAATACGCGTTTATGCGCGTAAAGCGGCACCAGCGTCACGGTAAAGAATTCGTCCGTGTACACGGTGTCTATCACGGCGTTTGCGGTCGTGCCGTTAAGAACGACTATTTCGTTGAGCTCGCGCGCAAAGTCGCTTACTCCGCTTCCCGCGGGATACGCGAATATATCTTTATCCGTTACGAACGGCGTTACTTGCTTGTTTGCCTCGCCTATCTGCTGCGGCGTGGTCGTGCCTATTCCGTGAAGCACGCCGTTTGCGTCGGTATAGCTGACGGGAGTGAGATACGCCGAAGTGGGCGTGCCCGCCGCGCCGTCTTTGCCGTTGCCGTCGGTATCGCCCACGCCCGCGGATTGTTCGTTGAAGCCGAGCGTGACGTTGGCTGTTACGTTAGGCTCGACGGGCGCCGAGGAATTGACCTTAATGGCGATGGGATACCATATACCGTTATCGGTCGTATTGCCTGCATCCGCAATGCGCACCAAAACGTAGAAATCACCGAGACGCGCGGGGCTCGTTTGTTTGTACATGTACTGCGACGCCGCGCGCGCGGTAAACCTTATGGTCGTGGAGTTTACATAGCTGTACGTGACCCACGCGTTTGCCGCTTGCGCAGTCCCCGCAAGAGCGATCATTCTGTCGCGCTTTTCCTTGGGAAATTCGACGTTATCCCAAACGTCGGCGTTGCCCTCGCCCGTTTCCCATGTGTTTGTTACGGTGCTGCCTTTGTTATAATTGGAGTTTGTGAGAGCGACGACCGTATTATTATACGTAACGCTTATATAATCCTTGTCGGGGATTTTAAGCCCGTTGCTCGTCACAAAAGTCGACACCGAGTTATCGGGATCGAACAAGAAGTCGGAGAGCGAAAGATCTTTAGACGGACCGCCCACGTTAAGCTCGACGAGCGGCTCCGCTTTTCTGTGCGCGTTGTTAGCCGCGTCGGACGCCGAAGCGAAGAACGGACGGGTGTTTGCAAACTTAAATACGAGCGTGACCGCCGAATTTTCGGTACCGATCTCCGCTTTCGTGACCTTTTCCACCTGCTTGACTTTGAGCGTTATCGCGATCGCGATCGTGCCGTTGGGAAGAACGTTGGTGGGTTTTATAGTAAGCGCCGAATAGAGACCGTTTGTTTCGGAGTCCAAAGTGGGCGTTACCGTAAAGTTTGTAGGATAGCACGACGCTCCGCTTGCAACGGTAAACGACTTAATAGCTACTTTATCGTAGGAGGTATCCGCATCCGTATAAATGTCCGCTACGTTTACCGTGAATCCCGCGGTATTTTGTTTTTGCAAAGTATTGGCTATAAATACCGTTTGCTTGCCCGTGCCGAGCGGGTTGTATATACCGGCGGTAGTCGTGTAATCCTTATAAATATCGTTTGCACCGGTAAAGTTAGACGAACCCAGTCTGTAACTGTACGCGCCTGTGCTCGACGTTTTGTTATATGTAATATAGCCGTTGCCAACTACGCCGCCCGAATTTGGATTGGATGTAGTGCGCACCGCGATATCGGAGTTTGTTACGGTTATCTTGAAAGGAATGGCGTTCATGCCGCGCTTTGTATTGGCGGGGCCTTGGTTATCTACCATTTTTACGTACAGAGTAAGAACTCCGTCCGCCGTTTGATAATCGACGCCGTTTCTCGGATAGCGCTTGATCTTTGTTATGGAGAGAGTGCTTCTGTTTGTGTTTTTTGTCCAGTCGACGTAATTGGTTGCCGAAACCGTGCAAGCCGAATTAAGGTAAAGCTCGACGCTGTTCGCAAGATCCAAGTTGCCAGAACCGTTCGTGAACCATACGGCGCTCGCCGTACCGTCGGGGTTTTTCGCGATGGTCGTAGCCGTAACGTTTATGCTGCCGCCGCGCGCTTTAGAGCCGATATTTTTTCCGCCCGTTTCGGTGGGTACGGGACCGGCGTTGATTCCGGCGCCTACGGTTATACGTACAAGACCGTTACCGCCGCGAACGCCGTACGAGTTGGTCCTGTTGGACGTAGTATATCCCCAAGCGCCCGTATTGAGCCAGTTACCGCCGGAACGACCGTAACTGCCGTTGGCGCTGCCGCTGTAATATCCGCTACCGCCGCCGTACGTGCTGTTGGTGCCTTGCCCGACCAAACCGTTGGAAGCATAGCTTTGAGCATACGATATATTGCCGCCGCCACCGCCGCCGCCTGCGACCAAAACCATGTTGCCCATATTGCAGTTTTTGAGCAGTTTGTTTTGGTTCACGTGACAAATATGCGAAGCGCCGCCGCCGCCGCCGTTGCCGGCAGTGCCGTTGCCGCCGCCGTTATATCCGCCCGTTCTACCGCTGCCCGCGCCGCCTACGACTATATTACATACCTGCGGGTCATTCATGACGATGGTCATTCTTGAATAACCGCCCTTGCCGCCGCCTGCGCCCTGAGCGCCCCAGCATTCGAGCGTGAATGTTCCGCGAGGTATCGTAACGTAATAAAACCCGCCGTTATACGTATAGTCTACGTAGTCGCCGGTTTTAATCGTATAGTTGCTCACGCCGTTTAACAAAGCGTCTCCGTTGAGGTTGGAGAACGCGGCGGAAGTCGTTACGCCCTCGCCGTCTTCTACGTCCACTACGGACTTGCGCTTATCCGTGCTCAGGCACAGCGCGCAAGTAATACCGAGCGCGATCGCTATGACCGCACTTACGATAATCGCGAGTATACGCTTTGCTTTGGGCGTCATGCCCGTGCTCCGCTCTTTCATTATTGCCTCTCCTTTGCGGGCGTCCCCGCAATCCGTTAGGTCTTCTCGTTAACAGTTTATGCCGTTTTCGTTAACAATTTGTTCACAATTATATGCCTACACATATGAATGTTAACATATTGTTCATATTTTGTCAATACTTTTTCGACCGTTTTTTCGCAAATAATCGTTAATCCAACCAAATATCGGACGCAAGTCTTACGCTTGGCAATCACAGATTGTTTTTGTCGTGTATCAGCATAAGTGAGAATTTTGCGTAGCACCCGACCAAACACCGTTTGGATTTTTGTCGTGTGTTTACGTTAGCGGAGGAATTGCGGTACACCCGAATAAAAGCAATATGCGTTTATGAGTTGTCGTTTGTTTTACGTGTCGTGTATGCGGCGGTTCGCCTGGATTCCTCGCGTTGCTCGGAATGACAAGCCAAAGGCTTGGCGTCTGTCGTGTGTGGGCGTTATGGGTAATTGTGCTCTGCACCCGAATAAAAGCAAAACAGAATATCCCGCTATCGACACCTGTCATCCTGAGGCGAAGCCGAAGGATCCAGGGAGTAAGCCCGCCAACCAAATGTTGGACGTTTGTCGTGTGTTGAAGCGAAGATGATTTGAGGTTGCACCCGAAAAGGTGTGGCATGTTAGGGTGCGTTATTTGTTTTATGTGTCGATCCTGCGGCGGTTCGCCTAGATTCCTCGCGTTGCTCTGAATGACAAGAGGACAATATGCAGCGCATTGAACAAAGACAGACTTTAAGCCGAATATCCCGCGTATTTTCACCTGTCATCCTGAGGCGAAGCCGAAGGATCTAGGGCGTAAGCCCGCCAACCAAATGTTGGACGTTTGTCGTGTGTTGGCGCGAAGATGATTTGAGGTTGCACCCGAAAAGGTGTGGCATGTTAGAGTACGTTATTTGTTTTATGTGTCGATCCTGCGGCGGTTCGCCTAGATTCTTCGCCTATGGCTCAGAATGACAGGAAAGCAGTATTAGTTTATTTTTAAGCGATAAAACCCAAGCATGGCTTGGGTTTTTCTTAAACATATTATATTATCCTATCTCAAAACGTCGTCATAAAACGCCGCATACTCTTTGGCGCTCGCGTCCCAGCCGAAGTCGGAGCGCATGGCGCGGTCTATCAAGCCTTTGAACTTGTCGGGATAATCGCGGTACAGCCCCACCGCCCTATCGACCGCCGCGATCAGATCGTCCGCGGCATAGCGCGAAAACCTGTAGCCGTTGCCGAAGTCGCCGTTGTATGCGTCCACTATGGAATCGGCAAGCCCGCCTGTCTCGCGCACGACGGGGATCGTGCCGTACCTGCAAGCCATCATCTGAGAAAGCCCGCAAGGCTCGCTTCGGCTGGGCATGAGGAAAATGTCCGCGCCCGAGTATATCCTGTGCGAGAGCGTTTTGTCAAATGCGATGATAGCGCGCATGCGGTCGTTGAACGCGTTTTGCATATCGGTAAAATACCGTTCATAGTAGCCGTCGCCCGTGCCGAGTATTACGAACTGCACGCCGCGCGCCAAAATCTGCGGCAATGCGTCGCGCACGATGTCCAGACCTTTGTGATCCGCTAGCCGCGTTATCATGGCGATAATGGGAACGCGCGGGTCTTTGGGCAAGCCCAATATCTTTTGTAAGCCCGCTTTGCACTCCGCTTTACCGCTCGGATCGTCCGCCGAATAGTTGGCGTACAGCACGGGATTGCTCGTCGGATCGTAAGTTACTGTGTCTATGCCGTTGAGTATGCCGCGGAGTTTGTGCGCGTTTCGCACGAGATCGCCGTCGAGCGTTCTTCCGTACTCGCCCGTCAATATCTCTTTCGCGTACGTGGGGCTTACCGTTCCCACCGCGTCCGAATAATCGATAGCGCCTTTCATGAGGTTTATCTCCCCGAAGTGCTCGATACTGCCGAACTCGTCGTCGGGTATGCCGAACACCCAGCCGAGCGCGTCGCGCTTGAACCAGCCCTGATACTCTATATTATGTATGGTAAATACAGTCTTAATATTGCCGTAGCCTTCTACTTTGTACCTATAAAACAGATTGTAGTAAATGGGCACGAGCGCGGTCTGCCAATCGTTGCAATGCAATATGTTCGGGAAAAAGCCGAGGCGCGGCAACAGTTCGAGCACGGCGAGACTGAAAAATGCGAAACGCTCGCCGTCGTCGTCGTAGCCGTATAATCTATCGCGCTTGAAATAATACTCGTTATCGACGAAGTAAAATACCGTATTGCCCTCTTTTATCTTGAAAAGCCCGCAATACTGTCTGCGCCATGACAGCTGAACGAAAGTCCAGCACACAAACTCCAAGTCTTTGCGCCGATTTTCGGGGAAACTCCCGTAAAGCGGGAGTATGACCGCCGCTTCGTACCTGCCGCCGTCGTTGATGGCGCGCGGCAGACTGCCCAAAACTTCGCCCAATCCGCCCGTGCCCGCAAACGGGAATGCTTCCGAGCCGACGTACAGCACTTTTTTGCCGACGCCGCTAGGCGCGCGCGTTGTTTGCACAGCCGCATTAGTCTTGCCCTCTGCTGTCTTTGCGGCGGGTTTTACGTGTTTTGCGGTTTTTGCCGCGGCGGGCGTTTTTGTCGTGGTTTGTTTTTTAACGGGCATTGCTGTCTCCTATAATGTTGTTAAGTTATGCCGAGGATATAACCTACGCGCGAGCCTGCGCGTGACCACGATCAGATCACGGCGGACTTGGCTATAAAGTACGGGTGGGTCTCGTGCCCGGACAGAGTGCGGTCTTCGAGAATGGTCACGAGTTTATCGGCTATAACGCAGTGGAGACTGCTGTTCTTGCCGATAACGGAGCCCTGAAAAACTATCGAATCGGTTATCTTCGCGCCCTTGGCGACCTTTACGCCGCGGAAGAGTATGGAGTTTCGCACTTCGCCCTCGATAACGCAGCCGTCGGCTATCATGGAATTGGTCACTTTTGCCGAGCTCGCTATCTTGCACGGCGCGCTGTCGCGCACTTTGGTGTAGATGTTTGCGCCGTCGCGGTAGAACAGCTCGTCGCGTATGTCTTTATCGAGAAGCTCGAGCGAATGTTTGTAGTAGTTGCTTAGGCTGTCGATATTGGCAAAATACCCCGATTGCATAAACGCGAATATCCTGTACTTGTTTACGCCGCGGGCAAGCACGTCTCTCGTAAAGCTGTTGTAGCCGAGCTCGTCGGCGTTGTCTATAATGCCGAGCAGAAACTGCCTGTTCATAACGAATATATTGGCAAACACCTGTTTCTCGCCGCTGGCTTTGTCGGTGTTGACTACCTCGGTCACTCTGCCCGCTTTATCGGTGGTCACTATTGTGCGCGGCTTTTTGTTGACGAGTTCTTTCTTGCGCACGACTATGGTTATATCGGCGTGATTTTCTTCGTGCGCCTGCAATACGTCCGAAAGATTGATATTGCACACATTGTCGCAATCGCTCATAACGACGTAATCCTCGTCGGAATGACTGATAAACTGCCGTATATTTTTAAGCGTGCCGAACCTCGATCTGAACAGGCTCATATCGCCGTCGCCGTACGGCGGAAGCACGATGAGCCCGCCGTTCTTGCGCGAAAGATCCCAATGCTTGCCGTTGCCTACGTGGTCCATGAGCGAGTTATAATTGGTCTTTGTCACTATGCCCACTTTGGTGATGCCGCTGTTGACCATGTTGGACAGCACAAAGTCTATGAGCCTGAATCTGCCGCCGAACGGTACGGACGCCAACGACCGCACCGCGGTCAGCTCGCCCACGTCTTTATCGTGTAAGTTTCCGAAAATTATCCCGAGTGTTTTCATGCTTTTTTACCCCGCTCTATTATCTCGCCCGACTTGATCTCAGTGCCTTTTTTGATCACGCTGTCCCTGCCGATAAGCGCGATATGGTCTTTGTCGGACTTGTCGTCGCCTATAACCACGCCGGCCTCGACGATCACGTTCTCGTCCACCATGCCGTAGTTGATCTTTACGTTTTTGCCGATGACAGAGCCCTGCATGATAACGCTGTTTTCTATCACCGCGCCTTCGAGAACGGTAACGCCCTCGCCTATGACCGAATTGACGACCGTGCCGTATATCTCGCAGCCTGTGGTCATGACGGAATTTTCAAACCGCCCGCCCGCGCCTATGTACGAAGGAGGAAGCGGATCGTTGCGCGAGTATACCTTGAACGACGGATCGTCGAGATCGAACGCGGGTTTGTCGCCGAGAAGATCCATGTTCGCTTCCCAAAGACTGGATACCGTGCCGACGTCCTTCCAATACCCCGAGAACGAATACGCGAACATTCCCCTGCCTTCGCGTAGCATTTTGGGGATTATGTTCTTGCCGAAATCGTTAGCCGACGCGGGATCGGCGGCGTCTTCCGTGAGTTCGCGCACAAGCACGTCTTTTTTAAACACGTACACGCCCATGCTCGCATGATTGCTCTTAGGTTTTTTGGGCTTTTCCTCGAAAGAGGTAATGCGCATATCCTCGCCGTAGTCCATGATGCCGAACCTCGACGCTTCCTTTTCGGGCACGTCGATAACCGCGATCGTGCAGTCCGCGCCGCGGGCGATATGCGCCGAGAGCATTTTGGAATAGTCCATTTTGTAAATATGATCGCCAGAAAGTATCAAAACGTGCTCCGAATCGAACCTGTCCAAAAAGTGCATATTTTGATAAATGGCGTTTGCCGTGCCCTTGTACCACTCGCCGCCCTGCTTGGCTTGGTACGGCGGGAGCGTATGCACTCCGCCGTAACTGCGGTCGAGATCCCACGGCTCGCCGTTGCCTACGTACTCGTTGAGTATGAGCGGCTGGTACTGCGTCAATACGCCCACCGTGTCTATGCCGGAATTGGTGCAGTTGCTCAAAGGAAAATCTATTATCCTGTACTTTGCCCCGAAAGATACCGCGGGCTTAGCCACTCTGTCGGTAAGCGCGAACAGTCTTGTTCCCTGTCCGCCCGCCAACAACATCGCGACACACTTTTTCTTTTTCATGTTTACTCCTTGCTTACGTCGGGCGAAATATCATGCGAGTCTTTCGACCGCACGAAACTTCCCCCATATATCAACGATGAGTATATTGTATCATACTGCGAACGATAAAACAATACCTTTTATAAATTTGCTTGATTTAAGAATATTCGAGCAAATCACCAAATCACCAAAGCGCCAAAGCAACGAAAAAGCCCGCCACGCGCTTGACAAACTCTTGCGGGTATTGTATAATTACCGTGGTTTTGCGGGGGTGGCGAAATTGGCAGACGCGCAGGTCTCAGAAGCCTGTGGGTAACACCGTACGAGTTCAAGTCTCGTCCTCCGCACCATAAAATGGGTATATGCCTTATGCATATACTCGTTTTATATTGACGGGGCTTGAACTCGAAACCGCGCGAGCGTTAAGAAAATATGCCTGTGGCATATTTTTAGCGAGAGCCCGAGCAGCTATGCTGCGTAGGGGCGATTTTGCATTGCAAAATCACAAGTCTCGTCCTCCGCACCAAACGGCATATAAGGGCGCGTATAGCGCCCTTTTTGCGTGTCTCGCGCTCGGTCATGTAGGTGGGTCTACACTCCCTCGTGCTCGCACTTAAAAGTACGCTCTCCGCAACCCTTCTCTGCCGTTTATTCCTATCAATATATTTACAAACTCAATAATGGGTATATGCCTTGTGCATATACCCATTTTATATTGACGAGACTTGAACTCGAAACCACGCGAGCGCAAAATACTTGCCCTAATAAGGTCTTTTTCCCATCGGGTCTAATAAAAATCGAACGAGCTCGCGCGTCCGATTCCTTTATGAGTTTTTACGTTAAAAATATACCGGTCCAATCTCTGTTGCTTGCACTTTGCCATTGCCTTCTTTCGCAAATACCCTCACAATAATATGGTCACAAGACCATGAAGTGCCGGGATTTCCCTTTGCATCGGTGCATTTTTTTGTATATTTTATTGTATAGTCATTTTCTTTGGACAATAACATGAATGGGTAACCTGAAACCTCATCAAGCTGACCGGGACACGACCACGTTGTTTCCCTACCGGAAACATTAGTCCATATAAACCTAACATAGAAGCTATAGTACGCCTGATCAAAATTTGCTTTTACAGTAATGACAGCTTCATCTTTAAATGGCCAAATCCAATTTCCTGCAGAAGCAGTAAAACTAATATATTTACCATCAGCAAATGTAAATGTATAACTTTTGCTTCCGCCATACAAAGGCATAATGCCATAGTCTCCCTGAGCTTGCAAGTGCATAGTTTCATCTTCTTGAAACTGATTAGAAATAGTAACAGACTCGTTTGTTTTAACATCAGCTCTTGTCCACCCTGCTAACGGAACAATTGTAGCAAACATTGCTATTATCGTTCCAAAAACTACCAAAGTTCTTTTAAATTTTTTCATAAATATTTCCTCTTGTAAAATTATTTAGTACCGTTTGTTGCGAGCTATTCAAACGTGTAACTACCCTTTTGTATTTTCCACATCGATTTTTACATTATCAAAATCGGGGCTTGCCGTTATTCTTATAAAGGTACGATAACGCAATCTTTCAGTTTGTGTTTTAACATAACTGCCCTTTTTTATATCGCCTATTTCAAAATCTTCAGCGATACAATACGGAACTTCCGACTCGACGAGCGTCAAAATATCGCCTTCCGTTACGGAAACGCCCCAAGTACGTTTAACGAGCTTTTTATCCGCAATATTGCTATAAACAAAGCACTCCACGCGATAATTGTGTTCCGCCGTCTCGTCCGAGACTATGCCGTAGTCTATTCGGTCCCTGTATACACTACCATCGTTGACCCAGCGAACGCTTACGCTATCGTTATCCGTCGCATAATCGTAAACCTTTGTGACATACGAGAAATCTTCCAAATCGCCCGACATATTACTCAATTCGCTTACGCTGTACCAAGATTCGTCATAAGTCAGCAAATCGGTTACGCCGCTCGGCGCGGCTTTGGCATAGACGCACACCGCAGTCACTAAAAACACCGATACACATATGAGCACTGCTATCCAAGCCGAATTAAAGAAATATATTTTCGCTTTATTATTCATCGGCACTGCTTCCCCCTTGTCATGAACCAATCGCAAACCGCGGCAACCGCAAATAACGGCAAAAAAATAACAAACATACCCATCCAATAATCAAACCGTTTTAGCGGCAATATTTTTACATACACATAACAAACCGCTATAACAGCCATAACTAACACCGCAACAACAGCCCAAAATTTCCAAGTCTTAAATTTTCGTAAAATATCCGCTGTCTCAAACATTAACATATTGACTATAAACAGAGATATAAAATTAAGAAATATTTCGGCTGCGGATATATTATAAACCGCCGCCGTGCCGACGATATTCTCCGTAAAAAACGACCGCCGCACGAGCAGAGCGACGCCGAGCGCATAGCAGGCGAACATAAGTGCAAATACTACCGCCGCGCACTGTGCGGCAAAAAAAGAACTTTTGCGGGAATGACCGTACAAGTATTCTTCGTCATAAGTATAGCGTTTGGTGTAAAGCATAAAAAATCCGAAACTCACGAATAACGACACAAGAAACGGATCTATGTGAGAAAAACAAAAGTTCAAATAAAAATATCGCAGATCGGAGTACGCTGTCGGCAAATATATTCCCGTAAATATTACCATCGCCAGCAAAAACATGCACGCATTACTGCGCAGTCGCCACAAAAAACTTTTCAATGCTGCAACCCTCCCAAAATAACGCATGCGTCGTTAACCCCGACCGGTCGTATATCAACGCCGTTATCTTCGGCAAAATCTCTTTTTTTGCGCGGCAATAAATCGGGTACAGTCACGCTTTTTATTCCCGCCAATGTTTTTACGTCAAATGTTTCCAAATCACCCACTACACTATCGACATTTTCCGCTTTGCCCGAAACACGCACAAACAAAGTTTCAAATGTTTCGCGACCGTCGTAAGCGGCGAGCTTCCCGCCTTTCAGCACCATAAATGTATCGGCATATTTTTCAAATTCACCCAATAAATGCGTGGTTATTATAAATATTCGCGGACAATCGCACTGCGCTTGTACCAGCTGCGAATAAAATAACCGCCGCGCGCCCTCGTCCAAGCCCGACACGGGCTCGTCCATTATAGTAATGGGACGCCTGAAAGCGAGCCCGACTATAATGGCAAAATGATTACGCATCCCTTTACTGAGCTGCGCTTGGCGCTTTTTTAAATCCAGCTCAAACTTATCCGCCAAATCGCGCGCATATTCCAAGTCAAACTTATCATCCATAAATGCGCATTTTTCAAATATTTTGCCCAGCGACAAAGTAAAATCGAATTCTATTTTTTCGTCTGTAAATACAGTATCACGCAAAATATTTCCATTGTCGTACGGGGCTTTACCGTTAATAAGTATCTGACCGGCCGACGGTTTTTCCCAGCCGCTCAATATGCGCAACAGCGTAGACTTTCCCGCACCGTTCTTTCCGACCACGCCCAAAACGGTGGGTTTATCGATTACAAAGTTTACGCTGTCGAGCGCCGCATACTTGCCGTAATACCGCGTAAGTCCCTTCGCTTCTATCGTGTAGTCGAGCATTACTTCCCTCCGCCGCGCTTTTTGAGAAGAGCACATAAATCGTCTACAGAAAGCCCCAGCACCGACGCGTCTACCAACAACTCGTCTATAGCGTTGTTAAGCTTTTCGTTTTTACGATACTCGTAAATGCGTGACTTTGCGTCAGACAAAACATAAATGCCGCAACCGCGTTTGCGCTTTTCCAAAACGCCGCGCGACTCCAAAACGCTAACGCCCTTACCCGCCGTCATAGGGTTTACGTCCAGCGCATTTGCAATATCGACCTGCGATGGAAGCTGTGCGTTCTCTTTTATATTACCCTTTAATATCTCGTTTTCCAACCACTCGGCTATCTGAAGATATACAGGCTTACCTGCCGCAAATTCAAACATATCATACTCCAAAACCATATTAGTACATTACTACACTAATGCAGTGTAACACATTACGATGTATATGTCAAACAGTTTTTGAAAGAAATATGCCGATTTTATCCGACACCCCGCAAGCCGTTTTTAGTTTGCTTGACAATCTGCACGATATATAGTATTATTATAGATGCGCGCGCGCGTAGCTATAATATGCCGACGCACGAACGCGCGTAACTTTCGGAAAAGAAATACACACTTATCGGAAAAATCATTATGTATAGAATCGGACTCGATATAGGCTCTACCACTATAAAAACAGCCGTGCTCGACGAGAGCGGCGCGCTCGTTCATTCGAGCTATCAACGGCACAACTCGGACGTTCGCGCAACACTTTACGAAGTATTGAGCGGGCTTTTGAAAAACTACGACCGTTTTACCATCACTGTCACAGGCTCGGGCGGCATTTCGGTATCCGAATGGCTCGAGATCCCGTTCGTTCAGGAAGTGATAGCGGGCGTTGAGGCGATAAAACGACTCATACCCGAAACCGACGTAGCTATCGAGCTCGGCGGCGAGGACGCCAAGATAACATATCTTCAAGGCGGCGTGGACCAGCGCATGAACGGAACTTGCGCAGGCGGCACGGGTGCGTTCATCGACCAGATGGCGGTGCTTCTCAATACCGACGCGTCGGGGCTTAACGAGCTCGCCAAAGACGCTACCATTATCTACCCCATTGCATCGCGGTGCGGCGTTTTCGCAAAGTCGGACGTTCAGCCGCTCATCAACGACGGCGCTAAAAAATCGGACATCGCCGCGTCGGTTTTTCAGTCGGTCGTCAATCAAACGATATCGGGCTTGGCGTGCGGCAAACCCATTCGCGGCAACGTTGCGTTTCTCGGCGGACCGTTGCACTTTTTGAGCGAACTCGGTCACCGCTTTAAGGTCACGCTCAATCCCGACAAAGCGATATTCCCCGAAAACTCGCAGGTATTCAACGCCATAGGCGCGGCGTACAAGTCGGAAAAAGAATTCACCGCTGCCGAGCTTTCAGCAAAGCTCGAATCGGTGCGAAACGTAGGCGAAAGCGAAGTGACGAGGCTAGACCCGCTATTCGCGTCGGCTAAGGAACTCACCGAGTTCCGCTCGCGCCACAGCAAAGTCGCCATACCGTTTGCCGATATAAAACAGCACAAGGGCGCGGCGTTCCTCGGTATAGACGCAGGCTCGACCACCACCAAGATAGCGCTCATAAACGCCGACGGCGGACTGCTCTATTCCTGGTACGGTTCCAACTCGGGCGACCCGCTCGCATCCGTCATCGACGTTATCAAAAAGATATACGATCTTCTCCCCTCCGAAGCGTACATAGGCTACGGCACCATTACCGGCTACGGCGAAAGCCTTATAAAGACGGCGCTCAATCTCGACAACGGCGAGATCGAGACGATGGCGCACCTCACCGCTTCCGACACTATCCTTCCCGGCGTCGAGTTCCTATTGGATATAGGCGGTCAGGACATGAAGTGCCTGCGCATCAAGGACGGCGTTATAACCGACATTTTGCTCAACGAGGCTTGCTCGTCGGGCTGCGGAAGCTTTATCGAAACGTTTGCCCGCGCCATCGGCATGAACGCCGAACAGTTTGCAAAAGTCGGGCTCGATTCCGCAGCGCCCGTCGATCTCGGTTCGCGCTGCACGGTGTTTATGAACTCGCGCGTCAAGCAGGCTCAAAAGGAAGGCGCGTCCGTCGCTGATATCTCGGCGGGGCTTGCGTACTCGGTTGTCAAGAACGCTTTGTTCAAAGTAATAAAGCTGCGCGACGCCAAAGAAATGGGTGAAAAGATAATCGTTCAGGGCGGAACGTTCCTCAACGAGTCGGTGCTCCGCGCGTTCGAGCTGGTATCGGGACGCGATGTCATACGCCCCAATCAAGCGGGGCTCATGGGCGCGTACGGCGCGGCGCTCATCAGCCGCAATAACTATACGGGCGGCGTGAGCACGCTCAAATCCAAGGAAGAGCTCGATAAGTTCCGCGTTGTCAAGTCGTCGCGCCGCTGCGAAAAGTGCGGCAACCACTGCTTGCTCACCATATCCGAATTTGACGACGGACGCACGTTTATATCAAATAACCGTTGCGAACGCGGCGGAAACGCGCCCGAAAAAGCGGTCGAGAAACCGCCCAACATGTTCGAGAGCAAGTATAAACGCCTGTTTTCATACTATCGCCCGCTCGCGCCCGAAAAAGCGTCGCGCGGCGTAGTGGGTATTCCGCGCGTACTCAATCTTTACGAAAACTATCCGTTCTGGTTCACGTTCTTCACCGAGCTCGGTTACTCGGTCAAGCTGTCGCCGCGTTCGTCGCGCGCGGTATATTCCAAGGGCATAGAGACCATGCCGTCCGAGTCCGTCTGCTACCCAGCAAAGATAGCGCACGGTCACATTCAGGCGCTTATCGACGACGGCGTCAAATTCGTTTTTTATCCCTGTCTGCCGTACGAACGCCAAGAGGACGAGCATGCCGACAATCATTACAACTGCCCCGTCGTCGGTTCGTACCCCGAAGTAATTCGTCAGAACATGCGCGACGAGTTCGTCAATAACGGCGTAACGTTTGCCGCGCCGTTCCTGCCTTTCAACAATCCCGACCGCATGATAAAGCGGCTTTCGCAGGAGTTTAAAGACATTCCCGCGTCGCAGATAAAGCGCGCCGTAAAAGCGGCTTACGCCGAGCAGGAAGCGTTTTGCGATTGGTCGAGAAAAGAGGGCGAGCGCATTATCGATCTGCTCGACAAAAACGGCGGTCACGGCATAGTGCTCGCGGGCAGACCTTACCACCTCGATCCCGAGATCAACCACGGCGTTGCGCAAATGATAAACTCGTACGGGTTTGCCGTGCTCACCGAAGACTCGGTCGCGCACCTTCACAAAGCGCCGCGCCCCCTTCGCGTAGTCGATCAGTGGACTTACCATTCAAGGCTATACAGCGCGGCTAACTTTGTCAGAACGCGCAACAACCTCGATCTCGTTCAGCTCAACTCGTTCGGGTGCGGACTGGACGCGATAACGACCGATCAAGTCCAAGAACTGCTCGAAGCCGCGAACAAGGTATACACTCTTCTCAAGATAGACGAGGTAAGCAACCTCGGCGCGGCGCGCATACGCATACGCTCGCTCATGGCGGTAATAAAAGACCGCGCGGTAAAAAACATGAAAGCGACTCAGCCCGCGCCGCAGACCCACCGCGTAGTGTTCACCGAGCAAATGCGAAAAGACTACACAATCCTTTCGCCGCAGATCTCGCCTTTCCATCTCAACCTCGTTCAGCCCGCGCTCAACCGTCACGGCTATCGCGTCAAAGTTATGCCTGACAGTCAAGAAGCCGTGGCTACGGGGCTTAAATACGTAAACAACGATGCGTGCTACCCCACCATCATCACGATAGGCGCTATCATGAACGCTCTGCTGTCGGGAGAATACGACCTCGACAAAACGGCGGTCATAATGACGCAGACGGGCGGAGGCTGCCGCGCGACCAACTACATAGCGCTCATACGCCGCGCGCTCAAAAGCGCAGGCATGGCGCAGATCCCCGTTATATCGCTGTCGTTTACAGGCATAGAAAAGAACCCCGGGTTCAAGGTCACGCTGCCCATGCTCAAAGCGCTTGTGAACGCAGTGCTTTACGGTGATCTTTTGATGCGTTGCGTTTACAAAGTCCGCCCGTATGAAGCGAACAAGGGCGAGACGAACGCGGTGTACGAAAAATGGGACAGTCTTCTTCAATCGGAATTCGCGCTCGGCGATGTTCCCACCAAGAAGTATGCGGCGCAGATAATAAAAGACTTTTCCGCTATCCCCACTCTCGAAGTTGTAAAACCCAAAGTCGGTATCGTGGGCGAAATACTCGTCAAGTTCCACCCGCTCGCCAATAACTACGTTGTCAATCTCGTAGAGCGCGAGGGCGGCGAAGCGGTCGTTCCCGACTTTGTTGACTTTTTCATGTATTCGTTCTACAACTCGACGATCAAGCACGACCTTCTCGACGGCAAGTTCAAAAGCAAAATGGTCTCCGACATAGGCATTTGGTTTATAGAGCGGCTTCGCGCGCCCATTGTGAGCGCGCTTAAAGGCACCAAGTTCGGCACACCCACGCCCATCACCGAGCTCGCCGATCGCGCGAGCAACGTCGTGGGGCTCGGCACTATGGTCGGCGAAGGCTGGTTCCTGACGGCGGAAATGCTCGAGCTTATTGACGAGGGCGCGCCCAATATCATTTGCATGCAGCCGTTCGCTTGCCTGCCCAACCACGTCACGGGCAAGGGCGTGATGAAAGAGCTCAAGCGCCGCTACCCGCAAGCCAATATAGTGGCTGTGGACTACGACCCCGGCGCGAGCGAAGTCAATCAGATCAACCGTATCAAACTCATGATGTCCGTGGCTATCGACAACGCCGCGAGCGGCGCGACGGGAAAGACGGTCAAGATAGGCAATATCGGCGAAAGCGAACACACCTGCTCCGCTTGCCGTAAGACCGAATACAACTCGGGCGCCGCCTTGGAAGTCGCGGCAAGCGACGGCGAGACAGACCCCGACGAGGACAACGAGTAAGCTTATTATTTCTCTCTAAATAATATCCCGCGACAAACCGCGAGATATCAGACACGACAAGGCGCGCAGTCCGTATCACGCGGTAATGCGCCGTCGCGAACAATATCGGTACAGTACCGAACACTCTTGGAGGTAACCATGAACACAATCGCACTTGTAGGCGCTCAGTGGGGCGACGAAGGCAAAGGCAAAGTCATCGACATACTCGCCAAAAGCTCCGACTATGTAGTCAGAGCGACGGGCGGCAGTAACGCCGGACACACCGTTGTAAGCGGCGGCAAAACATATAAGCTTCATCTCATACCGAGCGGCATACTCTATCCCGATACGAAAAACATAATCGGCAACGGCGTCGTCGTCGATCCCAAAGTAGTTCTCGAAGAAATGGATTCGCTCGTAAAGATGGGCGTGTCGATGAAAAACCTGTTTATCGATCTTCGCGCGCACGTAGTACTGCCCTATCACAAAGAGATAGACGAGCTCGCCGAAAAAGCCAAGGGCAAGGACGCTATCGGCACGACCAAGCGCGGCATAGGTCCTTGCTACGCCGACAAGTGCGACCGCATAGGTATTCGCGTGATCGACCTCATAAATCCCGAAACGTTCGCGCAAAAGCTCAAAGCCAATCTGGAATTTAAAAACAAGATAATCGTAAACGTGTATGGCGGCAAACCGCTCGATTACAAATCGGTGCTCGACGAGTACAACGGTTACGCAAAGCGCCTCGCGCCGTTCGCCTGCGATACGGGCGTTATGCTTTACGACGCTATCAAAGCGAACAAGCGCATAGTATTCGAGGGCGCGCAGGGCACGCTTTTGGATCTCGACAGCGGCACGTATCCGTTTGTCACGAGCTCGCACCCCATAAGCGGCGGGTTTTGCGCGGGCGCGGGCGTAGGACCCACCGCGATTAAGGAAGTCTTGGGAATAGCCAAGTCGTACACGACGCGCGTGGGCGCGGGACCTTTTCCCACCGAGCTCGATGACGAAGTCGGAAAGCACCTTTTGGAAGTAGGCAAAGAGTTCGGCGTTACTACGGGCAGAGCGAGACGGTGCGGTTGGCTGGACGCCGTTATACTCAGGATAGCGGTGCGTATCAACGGACTCACTTCGCTCGCGATAAACAAGCTCGACACGCTGACGGGGCTCAAAAAACTTAAGATTGCGACGCACTACATGCGCGACGGCAAAGAGGTCAACGACTTCCCCGCCGATATAAGCCTGCTCGAAGGCTGCACGCCCGTATATGAAGAGTTCGACGGCTGGACGGAAGACATATCGGGTTGCAAGAGCTTTGACGCACTGCCCGAAAACGCGAAAAAGTATATCCTCGCCATAGAGAGGCTTGCGGGCTGCAAAGTGTCCATGATAGGCGTAGGTCCCGACCACGAACAAAATATAAACCGTTAAGACTTAACCGCGTATGAGCACGACAAAAAAACGCGGACTGTTTAAAAGATTCGTCGGGTATTACAAACCGCACATGCGCTTGTTTATACTCGATATGATATGTGCGCTTGCGATATCGGTGTTCAATCTTTTCTATCCGTACCTGACCAAAGAAATAATCAATAATTACGTACCCAACCGTCTTCTTACCATGCTTTTGGGTTCTGCGGGCATGATCCTCGGCTTTTTCGTCATAAAAGCTTTTCTTTACTATTTCATGATGAGCTGGGGGCATATCGTCGGCGTAAGAATGCAAGCCGATATGCGCCGCGAACTGTTTACCAAGCTCCAAAAACTCCCGTTCAGCTATTTTGACGAGAACAAGACGGGCGTTATCATGAGCCGCATGACAAACGATCTCTTTCAAGTGGTAGAGCTCGCCCATCACGGTCCCGAAGACGTGTTCCTCTCTATAATAACCATAATCGGCGCGTTTGTCATACTCGCAACTATCAATGTGTACTTGGCGCTCATTGTTTTTGCTTTTATCCCGCTTATAGTGCTTTGCGCCGTGCTCATGAGAAAACGCATGAACAGGGTCTACGGCGAGGTGCGCGTCGCGCAAGCGGAGATAAACGCCGATATAGAAAGCGCGGTCTCGGGCATGCGCGTATCGCGCGCGTACAATGCCGAAGCGCACGAGTGCGAAAAGTTCGAAACCCGCAATCGCGATTTTGTCAACGTAAAAAGCCGTCAGTATAAAGTCATGGGTCAGTTCCATTCGCTGATGACCTTTTTCACCGAGTTTTTGTACTTTGCCATTCTGCTCGCGGGCGGACTGTTCTTTTACTACGGAAAGATAGACAGCGGCGAGTTTGCCGCGTTCATTCTTTATATAAGCACGCTCATTAACCCGATACGGACGCTTACTACCATCTACGATCAGATACAGGAGGGCGCGTCGGGCTTTAAGCGGTTCTGTCATATCATGGACGAAGAGCCCGAGGCGGAAAGCAATACTGCGATTTACCCCGAACGGCTCAGCGGCGATATCGTTTTCGATAACGTAACGTTCGGATACGACGGCGATAATTCGGATAAAGCGGTCATTTCCGACTTCTCGATGAAAATACCCACGGGCAAGACGATTGCGCTTGTGGGGCCTTCGGGCGGCGGCAAAACCACGCTGTGCCATTTGATACCGCGTTTTTACGAAATAGACAGCGGCAGGATAACGATCGACGGGTACGACTTAAAGGATTTGAGCCGCTTTGCGCTTCGTAAAAATATAGGCATCGTTCAGCAGGACGTGTTTTTATTCAACGGCACTATACGCGAGAATATCGCTTACGGCGATTTTGACGCAACGGACGAACAGATAATAGACGCGGCGAAAAAAGCCAATATCCACGACTACGTGATGAGCCTGCCCCAAGGCTACGAAACTAACGTAGGCGAACGCGGCGTGAAGCTTTCGGGCGGACAGAAACAGCGCGTATCCATAGCGCGGGCGTTTTTAAAGAACCCGCCCATACTCATACTCGACGAAGCGACGAGCGCGCTCGACAATGCGACCGAAATGCTCATTCAGGACGCGCTCTCGCAATTATCGGAAGGCAGAACGACGCTCGTAGTCGCGCACAGGCTTTCCACCGTGAAAAACGCCGACGAGATAATCGTAGTTACTCAGAACGGCGTGGAAGAGCGAGGCACGCACGACGAGCTTATCGCCCAAGGCGGAATGTATAAGTCCTTATACGAATATCAATTCAAAAATTTATAACCCCAACCAAATGTTTGACGTATGTCGTGTGTTTGCATTAGTAATTTGTTTTAGGTTTCACCCGACCAAACACGGTTTGGATTTTTGTCGCAAGCCAAAGGCTTGGCGTCTGTCGTGTGTTTACGTTTGTGATATTATTTGGTTGCACCCGAATAAAAGCGTCGCATATCATTTACTGTCATTCTGAGCCGCAGGCGAAGAATCTAGGCGATCCGCCGCAGAACGGAAAAGATAAACCACTCGTCATCTATTCGTAGAGAGCGCAGCCCACTGCGCTCCGCAAGCCAAAGGCTTGACGTCTGTCGTGTGTTTGCATAGATAGTTTGTTTTACGCTACGCCCGACCAAACACGGTTTGGATTTCTGTCGTGTATTTGCGTTTGTGATATTATTTTGTTACACCCCGACCAAACACGGTTTTGATAGTGTAACGCTATTTATATGACAACGCCCACAACATCGTATATGTACGCTACTAAACTTTAGCGGACAAACATATACATATTGGCATGGACGTTTTAACGCTGATATGTTTATCTCTTTCGCTTGCCGCCGACGCGTTTGTTACCGCAGTATGCGACGGGCTCGCCTATCGTCCCAAGCCGGCTAAACGCATTGCCATAGCGATCTCTTTCGGCGCGGCGCAAGGCATAATGCCCGTTATCGGCGCGCTTATCGGAGACAAACTCCTCGGCTTTATCAATGCGAAAAACTACGTCGCTTTCGCCACGCTATTTGTCGTGGGCGTTTTGATGCTTATCGACGGGTTCGACAAGAGCGAGCGCAAAAAGTCCCGACTCGGCGTCAAGACCGTCGCGTTTCAAGCGATAGCAACTAGCATAGACGCATTGGCGTGCGGGCTCACTCTGTCGCTTATGCCGCTCCCGCTCTGGGTGGACGGGCTGGCGATAGGTCTTACAACTGCCGCACTCTGCATGATCGGCATATCCTGCGCGGCAGCTATCGGTAAGCGCATAGCCAAGCCCGAACGCGTAAAAACCATAGGCGGGCTCATACTAATCGCGCTCGCTTTAAAAAACTTGGTATACTGCTTTATTTGATTCGCAATTACAATAGCGCACGCCTTACCGTTCGATATACACAACGCAAAAGACCGATACACAGCGTATCGGTCTTTTAATGTTGCGTCTGATTATTTATTTTTGTCGTTTGCCGCGCCGTGTTTTTTGGTCGAGGCGACTTTTATAAATTCACTAAACAGCGGGTGCGTGGTAAGTAAGCGCGAGCGGTATTCGGGGTTGAATATCGTGCCTATATAAAATCTTTTCGTGGGTATTTCAAACGCTTCGGGCGTGCCGGTCGGGGAATGTGCCGAGAACACCATGCCGTTTTTGAGCAGCATGGGCTCGTACGTTTCGTTAAAGTCGAAACGGTGACGGTGACGCTCTTTTACCGTGCCGTAACCGTATATCTTGCTGAGTTGCGTGCCCGCGGTTATCATCGTGGGGAACGCGCCTTTTTTAAGCATTCTCGGCTCGGAATACGCGACTACGGGATACGGCGTTTCCTCGTCGAACTCTTGCGACTGCGCGGACGACATGGTGCACACGTTACGCGAAAACTCGACAACGCCCGCTTGCGCGCCCAAGCCTATCATGAGGCAAGGCACGTCGTTCTCGCGCGCGTACTTGCACGCCGCGACCTTGCCTTCAAACCCGCGAAGCCCGAACCCGGGCGCTACGATTATGCCGTCGTAGCCTTTGAGATCTTCGGGCGCGGTCTCTATCGCCTCGCTAGGAAGGAGCGTGATATCGACCGATTTATTTTTTAACAGGCATGCGGTATTGACCGCATCGGTGATAGAACGATATGCCGTCGCGCGTTCGGTATACTTGCCTACAATCGCGATTTTGAGACGCTTGTCGTCTTTTGCCGCTTTTTCGGCGCGCGCGTTCATATCGATCCACGCGGACAGGTCGGGCTGTTTAACTTCCAATCTGAGCTTTTTAAGCGCGATATCCGAAAACTGCTGCTCGTTGAGCGTGAGCGGAACGCTGTAAAGATTATCGGTGGTAACGCTCTCGATAATGCAGTTGCGCTCCACATTACAGAACATTGAAAGCTTTTTCTTGGAGCTGTCGTCAAGCGGCAAGTCCGAACGGCAAACGATGATATCGGGCTGGATACCTATGTTTTGCAATTCCTTGACGGAGTTTTGCGTGGGCTTGGTCTTGTGCTCGCCGCTCATTTCGATAATGGGCACATACGTTATATGCACGTACACGGCGTTGCCCCTGCCGAGCTCGCCGCGGCACTGCCGTATCGCTTCGAGGTACGGATGATTTTCTATATCGCCGACCACACCGCCTATCTCGCAAACGACGACGTCGGTCTCGGGCTTATTCAGTCGATACAGCGTGCGCTTTATCTCGTCGGTTATGTGCGGAACTACCTGAACGGATTCGCCGTCGTAACCGCCCTCGCGCTCGCGACTGATGACCGCCGAGTAGATCTTACCGCTCGTGATATTGCTGTTTTCGGATAGGTCCTGATCGAGGAAACGCTCGTAATGCCCGATAACGAGGTCGCCTTCGCCGCCGTCGTCGGTGACAAAGACTTCGCCGTGCTGATAAGGACTCAAGTACAGCGAGTCTACGTTAAAGTACGGATCGAACTTGATTATATCCACCGAATAGCCCTGCGCTTTGATGAGCATTGCAAGGCTTGCCGCCGTTATTCCCTTACCCAATCCCGACACAACACCGCCGGTCACGAAAATGAATTTTGACATAGTACGAGGCAAACGCCCCAGCCTCCTTTTGTTTTTCTGTTCTGCTGTTTTGCGCTACGGCAATAGCCACGCGCCTATCTCACTTTCTGGTTTTATCGGTATCGCCCACCGAAAACCCTATTTCTTTCAGTTTTTTCGCATTGTACTCGACAACGTCCAAAAGATTCTCGAATATGCCCTTGGCAACGGCGCGGTCGGGTATCGCGCGCGACCGACTGTCGTCCGAATTGTCCGAGTGCGCGAAAAAGTTGCGCCGCGAAAAATATTCCGTATACAGCGCGACCATTACCTCGCAGTATATCACGCTGCCTATGCGCTGTCTGTACCCGTTTTTGAGCACGTAGTTGCCGTTGTTGTCCTTGTCGTACGCCTGACCTATCATCTTGACCTTGATGTCCTCGGCGCGCTGTAAGTCGAATATAAAGCGTTCCAAGCCCCTGTACGGCGGAACCAAAAGCACCGAGTAATCGGATAGCCTGAGCATGTCTTGAGAAAAGTCGTGTATGCCGTAAGAAAAATCTATACGCGATTGCTCCGACAAAAACTCATATGCCGTGGGAAGCCTGCGTTTGAGCCGATTCTCTACGTCCGATACCTTGCCCTTTTTCGCGCCGCCGTCATTGGACTCGATATAGCCCTCGAGCGCCGACGAATAGTCGCTGTCACGCCCGACTTGCGATTGCAGTTCGCCGAAGAGTTCGGAGCGCTTGCCCTGAAGCTGAATGGTCATCTTTTTGGTGGCGTACCGCAAAAACACTCTCGAACCGCTGTCGTCGGAAACGGCGAACATTTTTACTTCTTGCGAAGTGCCGGCGAACTCTGTGCCGTCGGGATCGACCTTATACCCGACGCCCTTGAGCCGCTTCAAAAGCGCCGCGAGCTTATCCTCGGGAAAATTCCGCACCGAATACCCGTTTTTGTACTCGGGTACGACCTGCGCTTGATTCCCGCCCGAACTCGGCACAGCCACTTCTCTGTACGCGAGCGGCTGGACTACGTCGGCTGCCGCAGTGTCCTTGCGCGGTCTGCCCCTGCGCTTTTTCTGTGTATCGGGCTCGGCATAAGACGGCGAAGCGTCCTGCTTATGCGCCGCAAGATCGGCATATAGTCCCGTGCCGCTCCTGACGGGCGACGCCGCGCGCGTAAAGCCTTTGCCCTTATCTCTCGAATATCCGTCGTCATCGCAATCGCCGAATGAAATCGTCGCTTTGCGCTTTTTGCCTACGCTCGCCGCGGCGGAACTTGCACCGACAGCGGAAGCGGCAAAGTATGCGTCCGATGTATATTTTTGCGCCGAGCGCTCGCCGCTTGCCGTACCGCATGCGTTGATCGTGCGTCCGTCGTACGTCGTTCTGTTCTGCTCGCCGCGTTTTTTTGCGCGTTGCGGCGGGAATATCTCGTCCGTCGATATTTCCAAGCCCTTTGACGTGGCAATGACTGTAGGCGTAGGCGTTTCGGGGCGACGGCGGATAGCCGTAGGCGAAACAAAAACTTTCGCCCTTGTATCGGGCGGGGTCGGGTACTCGGTTGTCCGTCTCGTCTGCGCCGAGCCGCCTTCCGCTTGCGGCGCGCGCCGAGGCAAAGAGCCGTTATGCGCGGGCACCGTCGAGCGTTTGACCGTTCTTCCCGCTGTACCGAACACGCCCAAAAGCTCGTCCGCATAGTCCTGCGGCGCGGTGATCGAAATCACATGCGCCGACGTATCGTACACTACGGCAACTTTGCTGTCGCCTCTCATAAACGCATATCTGTCGTAATGCGAGTGTTCGTCGGCACGCACGCGACTGCGCTCACTGTACAGTCTTTCGTCGATTTTTCCCACGAACGTCTCCGCGTCCTCTACCGAACACGGAGATATGTTATATCTGACATTTTCCATTATTTCTCCCCGCTCTTGCGAGCGAACTTAACGCTAGCCTTTCCGCCGATTCTTTTCGTCGGTATTTCCGCTTGCCGTAAACCGTAAGCATGTATTTCTTTTGATATATCTCTGCCGCTTGTCCTTTGAACAACCATAAGCCATAATAACATTCGCCGTACAGGTACGCGGAGCGTTTTGCTTTGAATACAAACCGTACATGCTATTATCTTATCGTTGCTTATGCCAATCTAATTGGCGCGAGCGGTATGGCTTTACTCGCACTACCGCTCGCAACTCATAAAATTATAAGCGGCAACTGCGCCGCTTATAACCTATAATTTATTTTTTTACTTTACGGAATCTTACGACGTAGACTATGACGCCCGCAAGAAGCACTACCGCCACGACGATCAGGACCGTCGAAAGAGTGGTAAACGTGGTAGGCGTGCTCGAACCGCTTGCCGCAACATTGATCGTAAAGCGTTGAGTAGTCACGTTGCCTACCGAGTCGGTAGCCGTGTAAACTACTTCGTACGTGCCGGACTTATCGAGTTTTATATCCGAACCGTTCTTGTTGTAATAACTCTTATACGTTCCGGATATGGTCGCGCTGGCAACTTCTTCCTTGGACGGATCGATAAGGCGTTTCGTGATGTTTACGCCGCTCTCGCTCTCGCCTTCCGCAAGGGTCATCGTGCTGAAGTTGAACGCATCGCCCACTTTCATTCTGCTCGACGGAGGGGTGACGCTGAACTCGGGACCGACAACGTCGCCGACGTTGATGGGATAGGTCGCGATGACAGGCGACGCCGCGGCGCGGGTAGCGGTAACGGTAACGGTATAAACGCCGTCTTTGGTCGCCGTAAAGCTGTACTTACCGGTCGTATCGTCTTTGTTGACCTTTACTTTGGAGCCGGAGCTGTCTTTAACGGTAACTTCCACCTTGGCTGCGCCGTTTTCCGCATACGCAACTATTGCGGGAAGCTCGATCGTAGCGGGCTCTTCGGTCGTGGACTTTTTGCCATAGGTCGGCATAACGCCTTGGATATCGATAACGGGCGCGCCCTTGTCGGTGATATCTACGGTATATCTGCCGTTGTTTGCGCCGTAAGGCGTAACGTCGGTATCGAAGTCGGCGCCTGCTACGGCTTTAGAGCTTTCGATATATCCGTCGGTTATGGAGTACGAGCCTTGGGTCTTTGCGATAAGCTCACTGCCCATAAGGCTGAACTTGCCGCCGCTTATCTTGCGGGCAACAAAGTACGTTTTGTCGCTGCTGCCTATATCTTCTATCTTTTCGTTGTGGAGCGTGTACTTTACGTACGCCGAGCCCGTAGAAGATATGACGGTAGCCGATTGAGTGGAACCGCTCGAGTTTGTGGATTTTTCCACATCGAACGAGTAGCCGTATACGCTGCTCTTATTGTTTACGTCAAACACGCGAATCGTAAGATAATGCTTGCCTGCCGCGCCCGGAACAAACGTTATATTGTTTACATAGATGGTCGCAGTGCTGTCGTCGAATACGGTAAACGTTTCAAGCGTGACGTTTTGCTCGTTGCCCTTTTCGTCGGTAACGCTTACTTCGAAACCGGTGTATTTACGCATATCCACGTCGGACACCGAGATTTCGAACCCGCCGGCGTTGATAGTGCTGTCTGCATATATCTTGTTGGTGCCGGAAACTTCCGTTTCGGTCTTTGTACCGTCGGCTTCGACCTTTACCGTTTTGAACGCGATGTTATCGCCTTTGTACTCATACGACTGAGTATTATTGTCGGCAATTACTTTTACCGCGGCTTCGCAGGTATTGTAGTTGTCGATATCGAACGAAGTGACCGTGCTGTCTTCGGAGTTGGTCTTTACGTTGCCGACCGAGTCGGTAGCGGTAACGCAGAAATACAGGTTGCCCTTGAGCTCGAGCTTTTTCGCGTAATCCTTGTCTTTGTCGATAACGAGCCACAAGCCGTTGTCGTTGACTATCTCGGCGCGCTCGCCGCCCTTAACGGTTATATAGCGTCCGCCTTCTTCGTCGGCTTTATCGTTATCGGAATACAGTCTGTATTCTACTTTGGGATTTTTATCGGAAGCATCCGCGACCGAAGGAGTCGGGATGTTCAGGAACTCGTCCGCAGCGGAGATATACGACGGAACGGTGACTTCCGCAGTCGAAGGCGCGGCTTCGTCGGTGTAATCGTCGTTGAGCGTAACGGTAAACGATTTGGTCGAACGGTTGCCCGCTTTGTCCTCTGCACGGTAGTACACGGTGTACGTGCCCGCCTTATCGACAGTCTCGCCCTTGGCGTCTTTTCTGTCGTAAAGCGCGAAATCGAATACGAACGCATTGTCTTTATTAAACGGATACTGAGTGCCTTCCGTGCCGTAGATACTGCCCGACGATGCATCGGCTTTACTCGTGTACTTGCTGTCGTCGCCGTCGGAAAGGATGTTTTTAAACTCTACGATTGTGCGCGAATAATCGGCGTCGGTCACGCGGAAGTACAGCGAGATAAGATCGCTGTCGTTTTCGACCGCCTCGTCGGGATACATGTGATCCTTATTATCGACAAGTACGGGAATGGGCATGGTTATTTTGCCCGACAGATCTTCTTGCAAACCGTCCTTATTGGAAACGTTGAGACCCCAAGTAGAGGGTATCTGATACTCCGCTATTTCTTCGAACTGCGGCGCGTACGAATCCTTTACTACGGGACGGAACGATTTGGTCACGGATTTATTGCCCGCGTCGTCCTCGGCAACGTACGTAATTGTGTACGTACCTTCCTTTACGGGATAGAACGTCATCGCCTGATCGTTGTCGAACTTGACGTACGGGTAGTTCCAATCTTTTTCGTTGGCCTCGCCCGCTTCTTCGTCCTCGTCGAGCTTGGCTTGATCTTGATACGAATAGCCGTAACGGTCGATATCGGTAAGACGGACCGCCTCGCCGTCGGGATCGAGCACGGTTATGGAAACTTTTACGTTGTCGTCGAAGCTGTCCGAAACGGTCGCTTTGGGAAGCGTGACCGCGCGGTTTACCGAATATTCGCTCGATATACCGGATACGGCGAGCGACGGCGCGACAGTGTCGTTAAACGACGACTGCACGTTGACCGTAAACGTCTTGGAAAGATATTTAAGTCCGTCGGTTCCCACCGCTACGGAATACGTAATATACAGTTTGCCGTTTTGAGAAGCGGTAACGGTGTCGCCCACCTCGTACGTATTGCCGAGAGAGTCGGTTATTTCGGGCGTTACCGCGCCGTAACTGCGCAAAACTTTATTCTCGTCGTAATATACGATGGACGCATCGGGAAGTTCGAAAGAGCCGCCGTTTTGAATATACGTGGGGATGTCCGCGCCGTTATAGTCGACCTTGAGGAAATAATCCTCGTCGAGCGTGACGTAGACGTTAAAGTCGTACTTCTCGCCGCTTGCCGCGGAATACGTCACGGTGTAATTGCCGATCTGATTGGCGGTTACCGAGTACGCTCCGTCGGTCTCGCTGCCGAGGTCTGCGCTCGTGCCGTTGGGCGTTGTTACCGTAACGGTGCTGCCGCTTACTACGGGGACCTTGATGGGATCGCCGTAGCTGCACTTATCTTGAACGGTTATACCGTCAAAAAGCTCGACCTTGGTAGGCGTAGCGTCGGATGCAGCCGCGACGTTAAACGGCGTTGCCGCCGCAATGCCCGTGGAAAGTAGCGCCGTGCAAGCAAACACCGAAGTGACTGCGAGCCCGATTTTTTTGGAATTTCCGATTTTTTTCATTTAGTCGATATTCTCCTAATCGAGAGTATAAGTAAACATATACTCTAAAAGTATACTATTCGGCGAAAAATTTGTCAAACATTTTAATGCACTTATCCAAAATACTTTGGGTAAGCCGAAGGCACGCCGCGCCACGTTAATATTATGAGAAATGCGTTCGTTTAATATGTATCGGGACAGCGCCGCTCCGATATCAAAGCACGCGTATCATCGAGTCTATGCTCTTGACCGCCGCAAGCCGCCCTATCGTCTCTAACGACTTCATTACCGATTTTTCGTGCGCGCGGTGCGTGAGGAATACAACCGTCGCGGTATCCGCCGCGCTCGGGACTTGCATCGCCGCTTTTATGCTGACGGAGTTATCGCCCAAGACCGTGGCAAGACGGCTGAGCACGCCCGGCTTGTCGTCCACCGTGACGCAGATATAATATCCGCTGACGAAGTCCCCGACAAAGTTCAATTTTTTATCGAGCTTGCCGCTGTTGTCAAAGTCGCAGTACTTGGGGCTACCGCCGAGCGCCTTTATGACGTCGGACACTATCGCGCTGCCCGTAGGATGCGCGCCCGCGCCCGCGCCGTAAAACATGAGATCGCCCACATGATCGCCCGTAAGATACACCGCGTTGAACGCGCCGCTTACCGACGCGAGCGGGTGGTCCATAGGCACGAATGCGGGATGCACCCGCGCTTCTATATCGTTACCGTCGCGCTTGCCTATCGCCAAGAGCTTGATCTCGTAGCCAAGCTCGTGCGCGTTTTTTATGTCGTTTGCCGTGACGCTTTCTATGCCCTCTCTGAAAATGTCCGCATACGGCACGCAGGTATGAAACGCCAGCGACGCGAGAATGGACAGTTTGTACGCCGCGTCGTAACCGCCTACGTCCGATACGGGATCGGCTTCGGCAAAACCCAACCTCTGCGCTTCCGCCAACGCGTCGGCGTAACTCAAGCCTTCCTTGCTCATCTTACTGAGTATGAAATTGGTCGTGCCGTTTATTATGCCGTACACCGCCTGCACTTTATCGCCCTGAAAGCTCTCGCCGAGCGCGCGTATGACGGGCACGCCGCCCACGCAGCTCGCCTCGAAAAACAGACCGCAATCGTGAGCTTTGGCTATCGGTTCGAGCTGAGCCCACGACTTGGCGAGAAGTTCTTTATTGGCGGTGACGACCGACTTGCCCGCCTCTAACATTTTTACGATAAACCCGCGCGCGGGCTCGACCCCGCCCATCGTCTCTATTACGAGCTCCACTTCGGGATCGGCGGCAAGCGCGTCCGCCGACGGGCAAAACAGCGACGGGTCTACGCCGTGCTTTTTAAGCGGCGCGTCGCTGCGGTCGAGTATATACTTGACCTCTATATCAAGCCCTTGCGTAGCTTTGATATACTCGCGGTTTTTCGTGAGGATATCGTACGCTCCGCCGCCCACCGTGCCGAAGCCCATTATCGCTATCTTTCTTTTTTTCATTTGGTCTTTCCTCCCGAAACCGAGCGTTTATCCATATTGAGCTTATAAATTATATTGAGTCCTCTTAGCGTGAGCGTCCTGTCCACGACGTCGAACACGGGCGCGCAACGGTTGACTACGTCGGCTATACCGCCCGTCGCTATCGTTTTTGCGCCCGATAGCCCCGTTTCTTTTTTTATCCTCGCGACCATCGATTCGATCATACCCGAGTACCCGAACACTATGCCCGACTGCAAATTGGTGATAGTGGTCTTGCCCACGACCGAAGTCGGTATGGGCAGCTCCACTTTCGGCAGTCTCGCCGTGGACGCAAACAGCGATTCCGCGGCAGACTTCAGACCGAACGATATAGCTCCGCCCAATATCTCGCCTTCGGCAGTCACGACGTTGAACGTAGTCGCCGTGCCGCAGTCGACCACTATGCACGGTCCGCCGTACAGCCTGTGCGCCGCGACGCAGTCGGCGACTCGATCGCTGCCAAGTTCCTTCGGGTTGTCGTATCTTATACTTACGCCCGTTTTGAGCCCCGCGCCCACTATCATGGGTTTTACGCCGAGATACGTTTCAACCATATGCTCGAATGTGTAATTGAGGTTGGGGCTGACCGAGCTTATTATAGCGCCAGTAACGTCGTTTGCCTTTATATTTTTAAGCCCGAGCATGTCCTTTATCAAAAGCCAATACTCGTCGCCCGTTTTATTTCCCGAAGCGAGCCTGAGCGTATCGATGAGTTCGTCGCCGTCGAACACGCCCATCTTTATATTGGAATTGCCTATATCGAAAACTATTACCATTTATCGTCCTCCGTCGTCCCGATCGCCGCCGTTTGCTTTGGCGGCGGGCGCGCCGTCTGTTTTGCACGCGGTATCCATACCCGCAACGTCCATATCGTCCGCAACTTCCGCTTCGTTTCTTTGTACTTGCAACTCCGCGTTGTCCGCGCCGTCCGTCGTAGTTTCGCCTCCGTCGGAGATCAAGGCGGGCTTAGTCGGCTTTTTTGCGCCACGGTGCAGAACGGCTTTTTCGAGCGTCAACGTTATAGGCGGCGTGAGTAGCGCCATGCACACGCATTCTATCGCGCCGCGGATAATAAGCTCTATCGAGTAGACCAAAACGGTCTGACTGCCGTCGGAAAGGGTGGGCATGATAAGCACCATCATACCCACGACGAGCGCGGTATTGAGTATGCTCCCCGTCGCCGCCGATACAGATATCGCCGCCGCGCGCGTCGATTTTTTTTGCGGCTTTAAAAAATACGTTATCAGTTTGTATATGCCGAACGCGCCCATAGCCGCGATAACGCGCGGCAGTATAGCTATATACGGCGCTTGAACGAACGCCGTAGCCACGAGCCCCGTGGGAAACAGGAAACTGTAAGCGACGCTTATCGCCCCGAACGCGAGCCCCACGAAAACGGTCAGTCCCAAAGACAGCGTAGTCGCGGCTACCGTCACGGGTATAAAAAACACGAACGGTATCATGTAGGTGGCGCAACACAACGCCGCCATCGTGGCGGCAAGCGTGATAGAACGCGTTTGTATTTTCATATCTACTCCTTCCGATGGACTTTAAAATAATAGCCCTCGGGCATTGCGGTCATACTCTTACCGACCGCCGCTTTTGCGTTTAGACCCGTATCGGTGCCCTACGCCTGCGGCATTCCGTTTATTTGTACGACCTTATTACCGTTGCGGTCGGCTGTCGCGATAACTTTATTCGACAGCATTTTACGGGGCGTGTTCAACCGAGATTTCCGCTCCGTACGCAAACGGTATTCATAGTATAACACATCGTTTTTTTTTACGCAACTAAAAGCGGCAAAGGTCAAAGACGCCCAAATGCGCCGACAAAAAAATATTTATTCCCTATCCAAAAAATCTATCACACCCCGCCGAAAATCCCATACACTGAAATTAGACGTGGCACGGTCTTACAAAAGAAACACCAAGCAATCCGAAACGGCGAAAGCGCGCTGCGCGGGCGCGCTACGCCGAAACGGAAAAACAAAAAAATCGAAAAAGGAGGATACGCTATGTTTAACGGGTGCGGAGGCTGCAACGACATTTTCTTGCTGCTTTTACTTTGCTGCTGCTGCGGCGGCAACGATTGCGGCTGCGGCTGCAAAAAGGGCTGCGACTGCCAGGATCTTATTCTGCTCTACATTATCATGAACTGCTGCTGCGGCGGCAGAGATAAATGCTGCTGCTAATATAAAAACGTATACGCTACATACACAAAAGCAACAAAAAAAGCGGTCTCCGAGTGAGATCGCTTTTTTTGTTATTATGTCGATTACAAAGCCTTTTCCGTTACCTTAACCTTAAACTTGCCCCATTCTCCGTCTATCCAACCATCAAACGTGAAAATGTACTCATGCCCGCCGGAGAAAGAAAACGCGCCGTCGTTCGTCTGGTTTGTATCCTCTCCGTTGGTGGAGAAATTGATTATATAATGCGTAATGTTGGACGCCGAAAGCGAGGAAAAGCCCTCGACTACCGTTTGACTGCCGTCCATAGCCGTTCCGGGCCACGCGCTCGTGTAGTAATTTTCGTCGCCGTCCCAAGCATAGATATTGACGCCTGTGTTGTCGGGCATGTCTACGCAGGTAAATTTGACTACTCCGTCGCTATACCGTATAGATACGGATTCTCCGCTAACCTCGCCGCCGCCGTTATCATCCTCATACTGCGCGTAAAGCTCGGTATCTACGGTAAACGTATGCGCCGCAACGTTTATATGATCGCCGCCCGTCGCCGCAGTGTACCAACCCGAAAGCTTTTTATTCTCGGGCGGAGTGACCGTGGGAATACCGCCGACGAGCACGCCGTCCATAGTCTGACGCACGCCCGTCTCACCCGACGCGAACGCGCCGTCGCCCGCATGGAAAGTTATCGTATAAACGCCGGTCGGGTTCTCGTTCCCGCCGCCGTTGCCGCCGCCCGCCGTCCAATGCGCCCATATCGTGCTGTCCGCAGAAAACGCATAGGTGTAGTCCACTCTGTTCCCGCCCGTAGCGGAAGTCCACCAACCGCCGAACGTATCGGTCGCGTGAGTGGGGTCTGCGGGAAAGCTAGCCGCGGGTATCTTGCCGTCCGTGCCCGTGACCACCGTGCTCGCGCCCGCAAGCGTTCCGCCGTTGGCGTCGAGCGTTATGGTATAGCTTTTGCCCGACGGACCGGGGTCGGGATCGGTATTGGGCTTGCCGTTGTTTGTTCCGCCCTTGGAACACGCGCCGAGACCTGCCGCAACGGTGGCAAACATCGCCGCAGCCAAAACGGACATTGCGAACTTGGATTTTTTCATCATATCCCCTTGTTTCATTATATTATCGGTAAAAGTATAGCACAGGCTTTCGCATTTGTCAATACGTTTCCTCGATTTTATTCGACACCGAAATTATACGCCGCGCGGCTCAAGAAGTCGTAAAAAGTTTTTAATATTTAGGCACACAAGAAAGCGCCTGCCTATGCAGACGCTTTCTTTAACGATCATATCATTGCTTGATACGGTTTATCAACCTACCGTAAAGTTTGCTCCGTTCCAACCGGTAAGCGAGTAATTAAGCACTGCGCCGTCGACAAATAATGCCTTATCCAAGTTAACGGAATATTTCATCTGACCGTCGTTGCCCTTAAACTGTATCTGCCAACCGTTGATTGCGCTCGTGGCAAATCCGAGCTCGAGCGTTTGTCCGTTCATATCCTTAGGGAAGCCCGTTATGCCCGTGCCCCACATATGCAGTTTAGCAACAGTGCCTTCGGGAATAGGCGGATCCCAAGCGGGAAGCTCAAACACTACCGTAACGGTGACGCCGTTAGAGAACGAGACTTTTATTCCGTTATCGGGCACGACGTCGGAATCGACCACGAACTCGCCGTCGGGAGTTTTCAAGAGCTCGATCTTTTTCGTCGAGAAGTCCACGGAGAACTTATACGTGCCGTTTTTGCGGACTTGGATATTTTTGTCGTTGCCTATAAACGTGATATATTCGTCTATGCCGAGCGTGGAGAACGAGCCAACCCATACGGCTGTTTCAGCGTCTTTTTGATAGATGAACTTGAACGTATCCTCGGTGGTAAGCTCCATCTCTATCGTATAAACGTCGCCGCTGCCTTCCATCTTAAAGCCCTTGCCGCCGAACGTAGCGTCCGAACCGTCGAGCTTGCCTACAAGGTACGCGTTGCCGACCTCTACGGTGTCGGCGGGTCTTGTTATCTCGCTCGGGTCTACTATGCGCTCGCCGTAGACTTCCCAAGAGCCGTCCGTCTTGTGTTTGAGATAGAGGTCGTACTTGCCGCTCTTGGCGCCCGTCTTGATGGTGCTGCCCGTTTTGACTATGTCGGTACTGCCGCCTATCGAGCTTACGGCAACAGCTTCGCCGTCGAGCTTGAACGCGAGCGTCGTGTTCGCTTCGAACTGCTGTCCTTTGAGCATGTATTCTTCCGCTATCGTCGTGTCTTCGGACGGCTCGGTATTGAGCGTCATCGCTATGCCGTTGACGGTTGCCGCCGCGGGCGTGGGATCGGGAGTCTCTTCGGTAATGAGCGAGACAAACACTTGCCCGTCCGTCTTTTTGTAGTAGAACCCGTACTTGCCCGCTTGAAGCACCGTGAGGTTGTCGCCTTTAAGCAGATATCCGTCGGTGATGAGCTTTTTGTCTACTACCCAAGTGTCGTATCCGCCCACCCACGTTGCTTTCGTGCCGTTTACTATTTTGAGCGAAGTGAACGCGGGAAGCTCGACTTCTATTTTATACTGGTCGGTCTCTTTAGTCATGTGGTACTTGGTGTACAGATCGCCGAAGTTTCCGCACATATCGCCCGTCAGATACCAATCGTCTGCCGTGAGCGCCGAAGCTTGGATGAGACCCGATTGCTTTACGTCGAGCTTGGCGATTATGTACCAATGCTCGCCGCCGCTGTTTTCCGCGGTGTAATGTTTGAGATAGAAACTGTACTTGCCGCTTGCAAGCGTCGTTACCGACGACGCTTTACCGCTCGCGAGCGTCGCCGTTACCGCGGGGCTGTCGCCTTGGTAATAACCGAACGCCACGGCGTTTCCGTCGTACTTAAACGATACCGACACGCCTTCTTCTATCTGAACGTTTGTGAGCGCGATCTCTACGTCCATAAAGCCGTTGGTCAATGCGGGCTCGTGATTGGTTACCGTCATGTTTTTGGTTTCCGAGCCGACAATAGCTGTCGCCGTCGTTTCGGGGATCGGCTCGGGTTCGGTCGAGCCGTCGGTAGCGTAAAGCGTCCAGCATGCGGGACTTGTGCCTGCGGGATAATGCTTGAGATACATCTGCAGCGAGCAGGTCTTTGTGGCGTTTACCGAACTCAAAAGATCGCTCGTAACGCTCTTGTCTATGCCTTTGCTCTCGCCCTCGACGTAGAATGTAACGGGCTCGCCGTCGATCTTGAACGACAGCTCGTCGCCTATCGATACGCTCACGCCCTCGATCATAAACTCGCGGTCGCGTCCGTCTATCCAGTCTTCCGAATGACTGCTGTTATCGGTAAGGTCGTACTCAACGCCGCCGACGGAGAGCGTATTGGGACGCGCTATCGGCTGTCCGCCGCTCTCCCAGTGCGCGTATATGGTATCGTCGCCGCTAAACGCCGTGGTCGCCGTGACGCGCGTGCCGCCCGTAGCTTCCGTCCACCAGCCGTTAAACGTATCGGTCGCGTGCGTGGGCGTAGGCAGGTTTTTGAGAACGCCACCGCTAGTAAGAAGACTTGTCGTCGTCGCGCCGCCCGCAAACATGCCGCCGTTGGCGTCGAGCGTTATCGTGTGCTCCTGCGCCTGCGCGGGCGTCCAGTGCGCGTATATCGTTCCGTTGCTATTGAACACGTACGAAGTAGTGACTTGAAGTCCGCCCGTCGCCGCCGTCCACCAGCCGTTAAACGTATCGGTCGCGTGCGTGGGCGTTGCGGGAAGCGCGGCTAGCTTGCCGTCCGTTCCCGTCGTCAGTGTTGAGCTGCCGACGAGCGTTCCGCCGTTGGCGTCCATCGTGATGGTATAAGTCGAGCCGGGCTGCGAGCCGCTCTCCCACACGGCATAAACCGTTTGGTTGCCGCTGAACACGTGAGAAAGCGCAAAAGTCTCTGTGCCGCCGAAAGTGAGCGTCCAACCGACGAACGAATAGTCGTCCCGCGTCGGAGCGGACGGGAACGACGCGAGCACGCCGTTTTCGGTTTTGAGCTTTACTTGACGGTCGCCGCCCGCAAACTCGCCGCTGTTCGCGTCGAAAGTGATCTCGTACACACCCTTTTGAGGTTTGGAAGTCGGAGTGTTTTTTGAGCACGCGATAAGCCCCGACGACGAGGTCGCAAGTATTGCCGTGGTCACGACCGCAAGCGCGATCTTTGATTTCTTCATTTCATTTCTCCTATTAAGATATTAAAGCAGGCGCTTTTTGAGGTTGCCCACAATACGCCTTATGTATGCTTTGACTTAATTATACCACCGTTTGAGCGTTTGTCAATAGCTAAATTAAAAAATCAAACCAAATGTTTGACGTCTGTCGTGTGTGGGCATAATCGATGGTTCTGCGTACCACCCGAATAAGAACGGTAACGTTTATGGGTTGTCGTTTGTTTTACGTGTCAACATTGCGGCGGATCGCCTAGATTCCTCGCAAGCTCGGAATGACAAGAGGACGGTAACGAACTTTCAAACGACCGTAGGGCGTGACGATATGCCTCGTCTTATTCGGGTGTAACATAAAACAAATCACCACTGCACATACACGACAATCGCCAAGCCTTTGGCTTGCGGAGCGCAGAGGTCTGCGCTCCCTACGAATGGGTGACAATATGCGCCGCCATTATTCGGGTGTAACCTAAACCAAACGACCTGCGCCCACACACGACAGACACCAAGCCTTCGGCTTGTCATCCTGAGGCGAAGCCGAAGGATCTAGGCGATCCGCCGCAGAACAGCAAAGCTAAACCACTTGCAACCAAATCGTAGGGCGGCACGACTCATCGGCACACCGCCAAGCACAGCTTGCAATCACAGATTGTTTATGTCGTGTGTGGCGCGAAGATGATTTAAGGTCGCACCCGAATAATTGCAACGCATATATGCGTTATCATTTATTTAACACACCGCCCGCAAAACTTTCGGCTTTGCGGGCGGTGTTACGGTTATACATTATTTATTATATATCTTATATATCCTCTTTGAGACTTCGTTCCAAGAGCTGTTCCATTATCTGACGCGGCGGGACTTTTTCGAGTATCATCGTATTGACCGCCGAGGTTATCGGCATATCCACGCCGAGCTTATCCGCGAGCAGAGACAGCGCTCTTGCCGTGTGCACGCCCTCCGCCAATAGCTCGAACTTCTTGCCTTTTACGTAGTTCTCGCCCCAAGTACGGTTGTGGCTGTGCGGCGAGAACAGCGTTGTCTCGTAATCGCCGAGATGACAAAGCCCGTAAGCGGACAGCGGATTACCGCCGAGCTTGCCTATGAGCCTCGATACTTCGCGACTGCCGCGCGCCATCAGCGCGCCTTTAAGCGTCACAAGGTTCATGCCGTCGAGCACGCCCGCTACTATGCCCATTACGTTTTTTGCCGCGGCGCCTATCTCGGTGCCTATTATATCGTTGCCGTAATAGAACCTGATAAGCGGGCTTTTGAAATATTCGACTATCCGCTCGATGGTCGTGCGCTCATACGAATCTATGACCATGCAGTTGGGATTGCCAACAACAAACTCCTGAACGTGCCCGGGTCCAGCCCACACCGCTATCTGCCACGGCTCCATGCCGAACTCGATAGCTATCTCCGACAAACGCTTGCCCGTGCTTATCTCCACGCCTTTCATGCAAGTTACGAGATACTTGCCCGACGTATCGGTTTTTGCGCGAAGCTCTTTCATAACGTTTCTGAACGCCTGCGACGGCACGCTGACGATAATGACGTCGGCATTCTTGACCGCGCGCACGATGTCGCTCGTGAGTTCGATGGACTGCGGGAACTTAACGTACCCGTTTTTGCGCGTCATAACGAAGTTTTCGTACGTAGGGTCGCCCGCTATTCCGTAAACGGTCACTTTGTGCCCGAGCTGATCGGAATACCACGCCAAAAACGAGCCCCATCTTCCGCAACCGATAACGGTCACGCGCTTCTTTTCGCGCGTATAGTCCACGGGTATTTTATATTCTACGTTCATCATTGTCTCCTATCATACGGTAAGCCGAACAAAATAATCGGTACAAGCTATAACGCGGATTATTTGCTTCGACTTAAGCGTTTATCAATTCTTGGGCGAATAGTTGGGCGCTTCCTTGGTTATGGATATGTCGTGAGGATGCGATTCTATGAGTGCGGCGCCCGTTATCTTGACGAACTCTGCGTCCTTTCTGAGCTTGGCTATAGTCGGCATGCCCGTGTACCCCATGCCCGCGCGCAAACCGCCTATGAGCTGATACACTATTTCGGCGAGCGCGCCGCGGTACGGCACGCGTCCCTCTACGCCTTCCGGCACAAACTTCTTGCTGCCTTCCTGGAAGTACCTATCCTTACTGCCGAGCGGCATCGCGCCGAGACTGCCCATGCCGCGATAGGTCTTGAAGCTTCTGCCCTGATATATCTCGAGCTCGCCCGGGCTTTCCGTCGTGCCCGCAAAAAGACTGCCTATCATGACGGCGTGCGCGCCTGCCGCTATCGCTTTGGTTATGTCGCCGCTGTACTTGATGCCGCCGTCGCCGATTATCGTTTTGCCGTACTTATCCGCAACTTCCGCGCAGTCCATTATAGCCGTCACTTGCGGCACGCCTATGCCCGCGACTATGCGCGTCGTGCATATAGAGCCCGGTCCGATACCGACCTTGACTACGTCCGCGCCCGCTTTGTACAAAGCTTCCGCCGCCGCCGATGTCGCGACGTTGCCGGCGATGACCGTGATATGCGGGAAAGACGATTTGACTTTTTCCACCGCTTTTATAACGTCCGCATTGTGACCGTGCGCCGTATCGACTACCAAGCAGTCCACTCTAGCGTCTACGAGCGCTTTCGCTCTGTCCATATACCCGCTGCCGTTGCTTATAGCCGCGCCGACCAACAACCTGCCGTTCTTGTCCTTTGCCGAATGCGGGTACTGAATGGCTTTTTCTATATCCTTAATGGTAATAAGACCTTTGAGATTGCCCTTGCCGTCCACTATCGGCAGTTTCTCTATGCGGTGCTTGCCCAATATCTTTTGTGCCTCTTCGAGCGTGGTGCCTACGGGCGCAGTCACGAGCTTATCTTTGGTCATGACCTGCGATATGGGCTGCTCGAAATCGGTCTCGAACCTGAGATCGCGGTTGGTGAGTATTCCCACGAGCTTGCCCTTTTCGGTTATGGGCACGCCCGAGATCTTGTACTTTTGCATCAGCTCGAGCGCGTCGGATACTTTGCGGTCGGGCGAAAGAAAGAACGGGTCGGTTATTACGCCGTGCTCGCTGCGCTTTACCTTGTCCACATGCTCCGCCTGCGCTTCGATGCTCATATTTTTATGTATTATGCCGATACCGCCCTCGCGCGCTATCGCGATAGCAAGTCGCGACTCGGTAACGGTGTCCATCGCCGCCGATACGAGCGGGATATTAAGCGTAATATCGTCGCTCAATTTTGTCGTGAGATCGACGTCCTTGGGCGTCACGTGGGACTCGCCCGGGATAAGAAGTACGTCGTCGAATGTAAGTCCGTCTTTTACGATTTTTCCCATGTGTTTCTCCTTTCTCTAAATCGAGTAGTGTGCTAAGTAGTCTGCCATGGCAGAATTGTAAACGGAAGAAATAAACGCGGTGTCGTTGTTATATTTCACAAACCTGAAATAATCGAACGTGAACGTCGAGTAATACTCGTTTATCTGCGCGGCGTACATGCCGTACTTGGCTCTGTTAAAATGCAACAGTCTCCCGAGATTGAGCAGTCTGTCGGACGCGGACGCGAGTATTCTCAACCAATACAGTCTGTGAAGTTCCTCGTCGAGCGTGGTAAAACCGAAATCGACCGCCGCCTGCGCGTACTTTGTGAATTTGCTCAGTCCGTTTACAAGATTGGTAAATACGGGCGTGAAACCGTTTTCGGGCGTGATGAACAACGAGAACTCGTCGCCGTTAAGAACGTTGCCGTATTTTTCCTGATCTTCTTTTTGCTCGCTTAAAAGCCCCTTGACGCCCAGCCGTTTTTGGACTACGGCAAGGTACGCGCTCAGTTGATCTATATAATCGACGAACCCGTCGAGAATGCTTATCATGTTGTTTTTGGAGGTGTTAATACCGAACTGCAAGCCCGCGTAAGTCTGCGATCTTTCTATCACGGGAGTCAGTATAACGCCGTTGATATTAGTGTTATAAAGCATTACGTCCGTCTTGCCCAAACGCACTCTCGCCTCGTAATCGAGCGTTCTGAGTGAATGCGCATAGTCGTAAACGAACGGACGAAGCGCGGGCGCGACGCGCGAAACGTTTTGCGCGCTCTTGGCGTCGTTGACAGCGGAAATGCCGTTGAGCGACAAGTATATCCTTATATATTCGTCCAATTTTTCGGCGAAGTATTCGGCGGACCTCGCGTCGCCGTCCCCGCTCGCCGCCATGAGCGAGTCCGAAAGACTTATACACACGGTGAGCGCCTCGCGCATATCATCGTCGTTGAGCGACGCTATTTGGGAAGCGCGAACGTAGTTGCCCATATCGTCCGCAACGTTCGCATCCTCTTTATCGAGACGGCGCGAGATATAGCGGTCGCCGCTGTTCATGGCGCGCTCTTCCATTCCCAATTTATTAAAAACGCGCATTGCGGATAAAGGCAATGCGACAGTCAGTATCGACAATATGAGCATTACGACGGAGACCGCGACAGCCACGGTCTTTACGCCTATTTTTATGAGTTCTTCTATGAACGCGCCGCTTTTTTCTTTCTGCGTCGCTTCATCGCATAAAGCGCCGTCGGGGTCTATAACGTCTGCATGCGAACGGGGCTCGGGCGCGGCAACGCTTGCGGGCGCCTGTTCTCCCGCGCGCTCCGCCGCATCCGTCGGTTCGAGCTTCGGCTCGGCGGTCACGTCCGTCGCGTCCGCCGCGGTAATGTCGCTTGTTTGTTTATCGTCCGATACTGTCATACCCGTTAAAAACACCGTTCCGCAGCGTCTACTGCGGTATATTATCGGTAATTATATCACACCGCCCGCGCATAAATCAAGCGTTTGTTGCTACATTCTTTCGGGCGCGTCCAAAAGCACGAGCGACAAGCCGTACTCGAGCGCCGCTTCGACGCGCGCGGTGAGCGCGAGCCGCGCGTCCTGTTCTGCGCCGCCGCACATGATACGGTCGGCGTTATAGAACCTGTTGAACGCCTGACAGATCTTGACAAGCCGCCGCGATATTATCGACGGCTCATACTTGACCGCCGCCGAGTACACCGCCTCGTCAAACGTATTGAGTAGTTTTACCGTCTCGTACGCCGCGTCGTCAGTGAGCACCGAGTAGTCTATTTTCTTTTTGGGCGCGCCGCCCGCTTTACTCAAAACGGACACGCAGCGCGCATGAGTATACTGCACGTACGGACCGGTCTCGCCGTCGAAGTTGAGAGCGTCCGCGAGCGAAAAGTTTTTGTCTTTGAGCCGACCGTCGTACAGCGCGTCGAACACGACCGCGCCCACGCCGACGCTTTCCGCGACTTCCGCTTTGTTCTCCAACGTAGGATTGCGCTCTTCTATTATCGACTGCGCTTTTTCCACCGCCGCGCTCAAAACGTCGTTTAGAAACAGCACGTTGCCGTGACGGGTGGAAAGCCCCATACCGTCCACCGACACCATACCGTAGCTGACGTGCACCATGTCGCTCGCCCACGGCTCGCCCATGAGCTCCAATACTTTAAAGAGCTGTTTAAAATGCAACGCCTGATGCGACGCGACTACGTACAGACATTTATCGAATGCGTAGGTATCATGACGGTAATACGCCGCGGCAAGATCGCGCGCTATATACAGCGACGCGCCGTCGCTGCGCCGTATCAACGCGGGCGGCATTTTCTCGCCGTCACCGTCACCGTCGAGCTCGACTATCTCCGCGCCGTCGCTTATTTTGAGCAGGTCTTTGGCTTTGAGCTTTTTCTCGACCGCCGACACTTTGTCCACGTAAAAGCTTTCGCCGAGATAGCTGTCAAACTCGATATTGAGTCTCAAATACACCTTTTTCGCCTGTTCTATCGTAATGGCTTTGAACTTGTCGAAAAGCCCTACGGCGTACTTATCGCCGCTTTCTATCTTATTGGACCACGACCGCGCCTCGTCCGCAAGCGCCGCATCGGTCTCCGCTTCTTTATTGTATCTTACATACAGTTCCAACAAAAGATCGAGCCCGCGCTCTTCGAGCTCTTTTTCACTGCCCCAGCGCCTGAACGCCGAGATAAGTCCGCCGAACTGCGTTCCGAAATCGCCGAGGTGGTTTATGCCGACCGCGGTCGCGCCGAGCGCGCGGTATATCTTATACAGCGAGCCGCCTATCACTGTCGTCATCAAGTGCCCTATATGGAAGGGCTTGGCGATATTGACCGACGAGTAGTCGATGCACACGGTCTTGCCGTTAAGCGGCTTGTACTCGCCGAGCTTCGACTCGAAAGTATCTTTGACGAGCGCTTCGCGATCGACGGTAAAATTGAGATACCCGTTGAGCGCGGAAACGCCGACGCCGTCGAGTTTGACGGCGCTTGCCGCTTCCTGAGCTATAACGGCAGGGCTCTTGCGCATGACCTTGGCGAGCTTAAAGCACGGCACGCAATAATCGCAAAACGCGTCCGCCGCCGTAACGTCGTCCTTTTCCACCGACGGTAATACCGCCTTGACTGCTTCGTATATCTTCGATCTGTAATCTACCATTGTTTCGTGTTTCCTTATTTATTATATAGCTTGCATTAGCCGACTTGTAGTCTGCCGCGCGACGGCTGACGCACTGTTGCGTGATATTTATTGCCACCTCGACGGCGTAGGCGCGGCGTAGGCGAACAACAGGCGCGGCGCGCACGCAGGAGTGTAGTCCGTAGGCGCGCGGCAGACGGGCAACAGGCGGCAAGTCGCCTAAGGGAGTATAGTCACGCTTCGGCGGCGGAGGCGCGACGTAGGCGGACAACAGGCGCGGCGCGCACGCAGGAGTGTAGACCCGCCTACATGATTGCGTGCGCGCAAGCACGTAGTTCGCCTACGTTCGATGCATACGCCGTCGAGTTAAATATTAAATTTAAAATCGACAATATCCCCATCCTTCATGACGTAATCCTTGCCCTCGCTCCTGAGCTTGCCGGCGGCTTTTACAGCGGCGAGCGAGCCGAGCGATATGAGGTCGTCGTACGACACTATCTCCGCGCGTATGAATCCGCGCTCGAAGTCGGTATGGATCTTGCCTGCGGCTTTGGGCGCGGTCGTGCCGCGCGCTATCGTCCACGCCCGCACTTCTTTCTCGCCCGCCGTCAAAAAGCTCATGAGACCGAGGAGCGAGTAGCACGACGTGATTATACGTTCCAAGCCCGATTTTTCGAGCCCCAAAGCATCAAGGTATTCCGCGCGTTCGTCCTTGGGCAGCGCGGATATTTCCTGCTCGACTTTGGCGCATATATCCACCGCCGCCGCGCCGTCCTTTGCCGCGAACTCTTTGACTGCGGCTACGTATTTATTGTCTGCTTTGCCTATGTCCGCTTCGGAGATATTGGCGCAGTAAATAATGGGCTTTACGGACAGAAGGAACTGCCCGTCCACCGTCGCGAGCGTGTCGTAATCGAGCCCGAGCGTTCTCAGCGTTTTTCCCGAGTTGATGCACTCGGTCATTTTGTCGAGAAGCGCTAGCGCTTCCGCCGCTTTCGGGTCGCCGCTCTTTGCCGTTTTTTCAAACCGCGCTCTGCGCTTTTCTATCGATTCGAGGTCGGCGAGCATGAGCTCGGTGTTTATCGTATCGGCGTCGCGAACGGGGTCGACGGTGTCCGACACGTTTATTATATCCGCGTCGTCGAAGCAACGCACGACCATGATTATCGCGTCCACTTCGCGTATGTGCGAAAGGAATTTATTGCCCAAGCCCTCGCCGCGGCTCGCGCCCTTGACAAGTCCCGCTATGTCCACAAACTCTATCGTGGCGGGCACGACGCGGCGCGCCGAATACAGTTTTTCGAGCGCGGTAAGCCGCTCGTCGGGCACGGCGACAACGCCCACGTTGGGCTCTATCGTGCAAAACGGGTAGTTCGCGCATTCCGCGCCCGCTTCGGTTATCGCGTTGAACAATGTGCTCTTGCCTACGTTGGGCAGACCAACTACGCCTATTTTCATGTTCGCTCCGAATGATAATTTATACGATTATGATTTTACTACAACAAAGGCGGCTTGTCAACTTTATAGGCGGGCGTGTTTATACAGGCTTGACTTTTATGCCGCGGCGGCGTATAATCGGCGTGTATAAAGATATATTAAATCAAGCGAGAGGACGATGATGAACGCAAAAGCAAAAAAGGCTCTTATCATAACGGGGATAGTCATAGCCTCGATAGTCGGAGTGTTCCTTCTGCTGTACGCTGTGCTGTGGATAATAAACGGCGCGATGTACAAAGAAAGCCGCGCCCACCGCGAGTATGTGTGCAGGATCCCCGCGCTCGGCGACGGGTTCACGCCGCAAGGCATTGGGTACAGCGCCGAGACGGATACCTATATAATGACGGGCTACAACGGCGAGCTTGCCGAGCTGTATCTCGTTAAAAACGACAACGCCAAACGCGTTAATATTGCGGGCGCAGACGGCAAGGCGCTTCGCAGTCACGGCGGCGGCGCGACGTGCACCAAGGATTATGTTTACGTTACGGGCGAATACGAGGTTTACGCATACAGTCTTTCCGAGCTTATGGTCGCGGCGGGATCGAGCGCAAAAGTCGCGCCCTTGTCCGTCGTCAACGTGAACACGCGCGCGGCGTTCTGTTTCAGCGACGAGACCAGGCTGTTCGTCGGCGAGTTCTATCGCAAAGGCAATTACGAGACGGACAAGGCGCACCACTACAAAACGCCGAACGGTCAGCAAAACCGCGCTATCGTCACGTGCTTCCCGCTCGACGGGAACGGCATGGTCGAAAGCAAGTTTCCCGACTATGCGATATCGGTCACCGATCTCGTTCAGGGCTTTACGGTGAGCGGCGACACGTACATGCTGTCGCGCTCATACGGACTGAAAAACAGCAAGCTCGAATACTACTCCGCGCCCAAGCTCCAAGACGGCGCAACGGTCATGCTCGATTTTAAGAACGACGCTGATGCGGGCGCCAAAGCCGTGCCGCTGTATTACCTCGATGACTCGGCGCTCAAAAGAACGCTCACGCTCCCCGCGTTCGGCGAGGATCTCACTATTGCAAAAGACCGCGTCGTCATTACCAACGAGGCGGCCTGCAATAAGTATTTCATAGGCAAACTGTTCGGCGCGAACAAAGTCTACTCCTACCCTATCTTTTAACTGTTGTGTGTTTACTGCAATGGTTCATTTTTTGTGTCACCCAATGAAACCGTTGCTATAATAATTGCTCGACGTTGCTTTTTAAATCTTGTGTGTTTGCTTTGGTAATTTGTTTATCGCGTCACCCAATGAAACCATTACAGAAATAATAGCTCAACGCCATTCTGATAATAGGTGCGGACGATAGTACAATATTCGTTTATCGTGTCGCCCAATGAAACCGTTGCCATAATCAGCTATTTTTTTCTATATCGCCGTCTTCGCAGTGAATTGTATAGTTACCAGAGCCATAATTCCAATCCTCACTTTTTTCAATTGCGTTCCACTGCTCTATTGTACCTTTGAAGGTTATATCGGTTAAAGTCCCGCAATACATGAACGCTTCCTTCCCGATACTCGTCACGCCGTTTCCGATAGTTACGCTCGTTAAGTTTTCACAATAATAGAACGCGCCATCGCCGATACTAGTTACGCCATTCGTTATAGTTACGCTCGTTAGACTTTCACAAAAATAAAACGCACCATCTCCGATACTCGTTACGCCGTTAGGGATAACAAGTTTACCTGCTATTTTTTTCCCGCCTATTGTAAGTGTTATACCGTTTTCTTTATTACTCATAAGCTCAACTAATCCGCTTATGGAACACCAACCTTTTATATCGCCGGTATAACTTATATTAGTTAAAGCTCTGCAATCGTAAAACGCATAATCTCCGATACTCGTCACACTGTTCGGAACTGTTATGCTCGTTAAATCGCTACAACCGTAGAACGCATATGACGGTATACTCGTTACGCCGTTAGGTATTGTTAAGTTCGTTAAATTTGTGCAATAAGAGAATGCTTCACTACCGATACTTGTCACTCCGTTGCCGATAATAATATTCGTTAAGTTACTGCAACCTCTGAACGCGCTGTTTCCGATACTCGTTACTGTGTCGGAGATAGTTACGCCGATCAAACCGTAACATTCGCTAAACGCATTATCGCCGATAGACGTAACGCCTTCGGCTATAACAACCTTTTTCAGTGTCATATTGCCTTCAAACATGGAATCGGTAATATCGCAAGTCAATATTATTTCAGTTTTTGCCGAAGGAACAAATATTACCTGCGTCAAATCGGAATTATACAGTATACCGTCGTTTGTAGCGTAATAATCCGAAACACCGTTTATTTTTATGCTTTCAAGCGAAACACAGCCGCTGAACGCGCTTGTAGGTATACTCTGTATACAGGCGGGTAAAGTTATGCTCGTCAAACTGCCGCAATATTCAAACGCATTATCCGCCAATGCTTTTACGGGTTTGCCGTTATAAGTATCGGGTATGACTATCTCGGAACGGCAAGCCGTGCCGTCGTTGCCTACCGTATAGTAGTTGCCGTCGCTGCTCAACGTGTATTTGAGAGTAGGTTTTTCCCAATCGTAATCGCCGTAGCCTTCGAGGAGTATTCCCGACTTTAACAGCGTTGCGGCGTTCGCGGCGTCCGAAAGGTTTTCCACCGCTTCCAAACCGCCGACTTTTTTTACTTTCCAGCCGCTCGGACTGCCGAACGTAGCCGAAGTAAGCCCCGTAGACAAGAACGCGCTCTCGCCGATAAATATGGCGGACGACGGTATAGTCACCGTTTCGAGCGCGAAGCAGCCGTAAAACGCGCCGTCTTTGATTTCGGCGACAGAATTGCCGAGACTGAGTTCGGCGAGCATGTCGCAACCCATAAATGCGCCGCTGCCTATGTAATTAACGCCGTTCCCAACGTTTACCGAATACAGGTCGTAGCAGTTGTTAAACGCATACTGCTCTATTCTTCTGCAACTTTCGGGAAGAGACACGGCGGTGATCCCGCTGCCGTCAAACGCGCTCTCGCCTATCTTGGCGAGCGGGCCGCCTTGGATCGTCACGGTCTCCAAGCCCGAGCAGCTTCTAAACGCGTAAGCGCCGATCTCGGTAATCGTTCCGCCTATGGTCGCGCTTTCGAGATATTTATATCTGTAAAACGCAAACGGATTCAGTTGATCGCACTCCGTAAGATCGGCGTCCGTCAAAAGCTCGTCTTTTATGTAAAGCTTGCGATACAATTCCTGTAAACCCGTAGAGCCGAGGTAAGTCGCGTATAGGAAATTAGCCGTTTGTATCTGCTGCGAACCTATATTGTAAGGAAACTCAATCCCCGCCCAATCGGAAGCCGAGCCGATATAATAAACATCAATAAGCGAGTCGCAGTTTTTAAAAGCGTCGTACTCGACGCGTTTCACCGACGCGGGCACAGTAATTCTTGCGAGCTTTTTACAGTCCTCGAACGTGCTTGCTTCTATTTTATCGACGCGCTCGCCGAGCGTTGCGGCGGTGAGGTTTGCGCAGTTCAAAAACGCTTTTTCGCCGATAGACACGACGTTTTCGCCTACGATTATGCTCGTGAGTTCCGCACGGTTTTTAAACGCTCCCGCTTCTATAGCCGTTACGGGCTTACGTTTGTACTCGGCGGGTATGACTATATCGCCTTCGAGCCCGCCTATGCCTTTTACTGCATAACTGTTTTTGTCGTCGTTCAAAACATATTCCAAAGTCTTTTCGGCGGGTTTATTGCCTATGTCTTCGCCTTTACGGTATACGACGTTTGCGCCCATGATATTGAGCGTTATATCGTCGCCGTCTACCGTGCCGACGGCATACTCCGTTTCCTCGCCGTCGAAACTTACGTAAAGGGTTATACTGTTATCCGTAACGGTATAACTGCCCGTTTCGTCCGCGTCGTCCGTCCACGTTCCGTTATTGAAAGTTATGTACATACTGTCGTCGAGCTCGTCGTCTACGCACAAGTAGTAGGTCCCGCCGACTTTGGACTTGCCTTCCGAACCTCCGCCTTTACCGCCGCACGCGACGAGCGCAAACGCCGATAAAGCGCATATTAGCGTTACCGCCAAAAACAATAATAGCCTTCTTTTCATACCGCACCATTCCTCCGTGCAAAAATTTTGTTTGGCGGCAAACAAAAATGCCGCCCCCTATGCAAGAGGCGGCATGTAGAATATACCTCTCGCATAGCTGCGACACTACTGAAATCTAGCCCGTTTACTCGGAAGACCCTGCGATACCGTATAGACTACCGATGTTATAGGTTTCCGAGAGTAACGCAAAATATTCCAAAACGGGCGTTTTGGATAATTTCAGTATTGTCGCAAGAACAGTATAACATCAATCGGGAGCAAAAGCAAGGTTTTAACCAGATTAAATTATTAGACGCATATCGATTTTTTCCCGCCCCGTAATATGGCGTACAAAAAAACAAGCGCAACAACAGTCGGCTTGTTTTTGTTTCTACTTACATATTTTTACGCCAAGGCAAAGTCGATCCTGTCGCCCTCGACCTTTTCCACGGTTATATTCACAGTATCGCCAAGCCGATACTGTTTCATGCCGCACGATATGGTAAAGCGCTTTTGATCGAACGCCGCCGCGGGCGGGAGCGACGATATGCGAACTAACCCCTCCGCCGAGTTTTCGAGTTCCACAAAAAACCCGAATTCCGTGACGGAGCTTATCACGCCCGTAAACTTCTCGCCTATCCTGTGTGACATGTATTCGGCTTTTTTAAGGTCGTCCACTTTGCGCTCGCATTCCTGCGCCGTGCGCTCGGTCTTGGAACTGCGCTCCGCCGCCGCCTCTACAAAGTTGCGGTATTTTTTGGTCGCCGCCGCGCCGCCCCTCAGGTACGCTTTTATCATGCGGTGTATGACAAGATCGGGATAGCGACGTATGGGCGAAGTAAAGTGACAGTAATGCTTTTCGGCAAGCCCGAAATGCCCGTTGTCTTTGGGCTCGTACTTGGCTTTTGCCATCGAGCGGAGCGCAACGCGCGATATAGCGCCGCACACGTCGGGATAGCTCTCTTCCGCCTTTTCGAGAAGCGCCGCCACTTCTCTCGGCTCGGGCGTGAGCGAACAAAAAAGCTTTATGCCCGCCGACTCCAAGTAGTCGTTGAGCGCCGACAGTTTTTCGGGCGACGGCGCGTCGTGCACGCGGAACACGAACGGGATCTTGAGCGCGTCGAATTTTTCCGCAACGGCGCAGTTTGCGAGTATCATGAACTCTTCTATTATCTTCATCGACATGAGCGCGGGACGCTTTTTTATGTCGGTCACGTGCCCGACCGCGTCGAACTCAATCTCGGTTTCCGTCAGTTTAAACTCGACCGAGCCGCGCGCTCGGCGTTTTTTGATACGCTTTACGGCGAGCTCTTTCATAAGGTCGAGAGTGTCCGCTATATCCGCATACTTTTTCCTGAGCTTCTCGTCGCCGTCGAGCATCGCCTGAACGCCCGCATAAGTGAGCCGCGCGTGCGAGCGTATAACGCCCTCGCACACGTCGTACTTTTTGACGTCGCCGCGCGCGTCGAGGTCGATAAGCACGCACAAAGCGAGCCTGTCCTCGCCCTCGTTGAGCGAGCACAGTCCGTTAGACAATTTTTCGGGGAGCATTGGCAGTACGCGGTCGGCAAGATAAACGCTCGTGCCGCGCTCGTACGCCTCTCTGTCGAGAGCGGACTTAGGTCTCACGTATTCCGCAACGTCCGCGATATACACGCCCAAACGATAGCCGTTTTCGGTGCGCGCAAGCGACACCGCGTCGTCAAAGTCCTTGCTGTCGCTGCCGTCTATGGTAAACAGAACGGTATCGCGAAAATCCCTGCGATACGGCGCCGTGGCTTCCGCTTCGTCGATAACGTCGGAGAACGCGTCCGCCTCGTCAAGTACGTCCTGCGGAAACTCAGTGCGCAGATTGTGCGCGACAATAACGCTCAAAACGTCCATACCTATCTCGTCAAACCTGCCGAGCACGGACAGCACTTCCGCGCTGTCGCCGCCTTCTTGCGGCAATATCTTGATGATTACCTTGTCGTGTTCGCTCGCGCCGCCGAGAGACACGACGGGCAGTCTTTCGCCGTACCGCCTGTCGTCGGGCACGGCTACGAACTCTTTATCGTCAAACTCGACGGTCGCGACGATATTGAGCGGATTGCGCTCGACAATATCCAAAACGCGCCCCTCTCGCTTTCTCTCGCCGTCTCTGCCTTTATGATCGCTCGTGATCGCGGCGGTCACGGTATCGCCGTGCCGCGCGCCCAAAAGATTCCGACCGGATATGAAAACGTCACCGCCCTCGCACGCGACAAACCCGAACCTGTCGCCTTTGCAGTCGAGCACGCCCGTGACCTCTTGCAGCTTACGTCCGTTAGAGCGCACGGGCGCTTTGTCGGATAACGACCGCACTCTCGCGCGTTTATCCGCCGCCGACTTGCGGTGCGACCTACCCGCGCGCGCAAGATCTTTATTCTTACGCGATACGTTGTTGCCGCCTTTACGCGCGGCTTTTCGTTGTTTTTTATTGCTCATAATATTTAATTTTCCTAATAAATGATTCGATATACTCTCGCCTTTTCGAGAGCAGTCAGTGCGCGCGATACGCAAAAACCGTCACGCCTCGGCGGCGCAATCGCGCGTCAGGCGAACAACAGGCGCGGCGCGCACGCAGGAGTGTAGAACCACCTACATGACTGCGTGCGCGCAAGCACGTAGTTCGCATCACGCGATGAGTGCGCCGCCGAGAATAAAAAATGGGCTGAAATATCAGCCCATGGATTACCACAATTACGCGCGGTAGATAAGCAACGTCACGAAGAAAAGGATCGCGAGCACGCCCTCTATACTGCCCAAGATCACTGTAAGTTTTTTCATGACCGATTCCAGCGACTTGGACTTATCTTTGGCATAAAAGGTGTCGCGCTGTCCCGTGAGCGCGCCCATACCCGAAGTCGACGACGGCTGGAACATTATGATGACTATGATCGCAAGCCCTATCGCCACCATGAGCGAGATAATAACTATTCTTATGATCGGGAACGAGTCGGATATCCAACCCGCAACTGATAAAAACGACATGGTAAAACCTCTCTGATTAGCTTGTACATTATAGCACACGAAAACGCGGTATGCAAGCGTTTTTGCATATTTTATCGCGGCTTTTTATAAAACCCGCGCATAAAATACGCCGCGCACAATAATGTTCGCACTATTATGCGGTAACGCTACACACGCATTGACCCGATAAATCCGCATGAAAAAAGGGCGCCGTTCGGCAAACCCTTTTTTGTCGGTTGTTCGAACAAGTCGGTGCGTGCAATTGATAGTAATGAGCGAGGGGGAAAATCACCGGCTTATCCGTTGGCTACTCCGTCGTCGGCGGCGTTGAGGCGCGTGCGACTTCTTCTTTATATTTGGCGATAACGGTGCTCGCTATATAGTCGCGCACTTCGTTGTTTATCGGGTGCGCTATATCGCGGTACTCGCCGTTATTGAGCCGTTTGTTCGGCATTGCTATGAACAATCCGTCGTCGCTTTCGACAATGCGGAGATCATGCACTACGAAACTTTCGTCGAACGTAACGGACGCGGTGGCTTTGAGCCGTCCCGTATCTTTTACCAGACGCAGTCTTACCTCGGTGATTTGCACTGAACTTCCCCTCCTTTACAGATTTTTACATATTGATTGTATCATATACTTCGCCGAAAATCAATAGTTTTTATTTATTTTCCGACAATATTCGCAAAAAATCGAAACGCCGCCAAAGCCCGCTTTTTGCCCGCATTTTTGGCACGCCTTACGCCGCCCGCGCATAACAAGGTAACATGAATATTCATTTTATCGGCATAAACGGCGTTTCCATGCGCGCCCTCGCCGAGCTTACCGAAAGCTACGGGCACTTTGTAACGGGCTCGGACGCCGCCACCACCGGACACGATAAGACCGCCGTCGAGCATGCGGAACTTGTCGTATACACCAACGCCATGCCCGACGACAACTGCGAGCTTGTAAGAGCGCGCGAGCTTGGCATTCCCGCGATAGAGCGCGCGGCATACCTCGGCGAGCTGTCCAAAGCCTACGAAAAGGTCGTAGCCGTAGCGGGCTGTCACGGCAAAAGCACCGCCACGGCAATGCTCGGCGCGGCGTGCAAAGCGCGCGTGCCCACCGTACATATAGGCGTAAGAGACTGCTCGACTATAGGCGAACGCGGTCTGTTTATTACCGAAGCCTGCGAGTACCGCGGCAGTTTTTTGCGACTGCGCCCGTCGCTCGGCATAGTGCTCAACGTGGGCTACGACCACCCCGATTTTTACCGCACCAAAAGCGAGCTTACAAAAGCGTACGCCGAATTTTGCGCGCTGTCGAAAACGTCGCTCGTAAACGGCGACGACAAATACGCCGCCAAGCTCGGCAAAAACAGACTGACTTTCGGACTGGGCGCGCACAACGATTTCCGCGCGAAAAACATCACCGCCAAGAACGGTAAGCGCGCTTTTGTATACAAGCACGCAAACACCGAGTTTGCAGTCGACCTTAAAGTGCCCGGCGCGCACAACGTGTACAACGCTTTGGCGGCTATCGCCGCGGCAAGCATGCTCGGTATAGACGAGCATGAAGCGGCAAAAGCCATAGAAAACTTCAAAGGACTGCCGCGGCGCTTCGAGTACAAAGGCAGCGCTTTCGGCAAAGAAGTCTACTGCGATTACGCGCACCACCCCGCCGAGATATCCGCGACGATCTCCGCCGCGCGCGAAATGTTCCCGTCGGTCGCCGTGGTATTCCAACCGCACACGTACTCGCGCACCGAAGCCATGATGGATGAGTTTGTCGCCGCGCTCTCCACAGCCGACACCGTCGCGCTCGCGCCCATATTCGCGGCGCGCGAAAAACCGACGGGCACGACCTCTCACACGCTTGGACGCAAGATCGCAGAAAACCGCAAAAGCGTATTTTGCTTCGACACGTTTGAAGAGATTATCGAGGCGTGCAAAATATTCGAGGAAAAAGCGATCATCTTCATGGGCGCAGGCGATATCGACAGAGCGTGCGATATGTTCGTGAACGAAGCCGCAAAATCGCGGGTTTAAGATTCCGTATAAATTAACACCGACAAAAAAACGCCTTACGGCGTTTTTGTTTTTCAACCGACTACTGCGAAATCGGAATATATCATAAACACGGCGACGGCTACGACTATGCACGCGAACACGGCGGCAAACACGATATTGCGTTTAAGCGTGAACTCGATACCGGCGCAGAATATAGTGCCGAGCGTGAAATAATTGCGAAGCCGCTCCACCGTTTCGAGCGCGGACGCGGGCAGAAACCCGCCGAACGCGTGATTTATATACCACACGAGCATGAGTATGAGCGTGGTTATGGCAAACAGCCCGGTGAATATATTTATTATCTTATTGAGCAGTCTTCCTACTATCATGAGTCTTATCTCCTCTGCCGTTCGATTATATCCCGACGCCCGAGCTTTTGTCAACGTCAAAACGCGAGGTAGCGCAATGTTTAATGCAACTTTAATGCCGTTTTAATCTTTGGGCGCGCGCCGCGCTTTAAAAAACGCCTGTATGGGTGCGAGGCACTCTTCTTCCAAAACCCCGCCGACAAGCTCCGCTCTGTGGTTGAGCTTGTCGCAGCACGCTACGTTTATCGCGCTGCCGCACGCGCCGTAGCGCAAGTCCTTGGCGCCGTACACGACCCTTGATATCCGCGAATACACTATCGCCCCCGCGCACATGGCGCAAGGCTCCAACGTTACGAAAAGCTCCAGCCCGCTCAGATTCCACCGCCCGAGCTTTGCCGCGGCGTCGCGCATCGCCACCACCTCGGCATGTGCGGTCGGATCGAAATCGGTATTGCGCCTGTTTGTTCCCACGCTGACTATCTCGTCGCCCGACACTATGACGGCGGCGACGGGCACTTCCTCTTTGGGGCACAGCGCCAACGCGTCGATCGCCGCGCGCATAAATCGCTCGTCGCGCGCCGCGATATCGTTTTTTGCATTTGAATTATTGACTGTTTTATCCATAGTTACTCCTTATCGTCGAGAAGATCGAGCGCATAGTCTATAAGAAATTTGTTCCGCTCGATATCCCGCGCATAAGCGTCCGCGAAAAACGGATGGCTTCCCGAATCTATAAGCTCGACCGTAACGGCTGGGATACCAAGCTTTTGCACGCAAAAGTCTTTATATCCGCCCGCCGAAAATAAATGCCCGTCTACCTTTTTGACGCCTATCCGCTCGGCTATCTTAGCGGCGAACATACCGTCGCGCTCGCGCCTTTTTCCGTCCTGACCGTATTCCCAATACAGCTCGCCGCCCATGCAGTGATAGCTTATCGTCGCCGCAGGGCTTACCGCCTCGGTAAACGCGGCAAGCGCGCGGGACTCCGCGGCGCAAAGCGGATACGCGCCTATATAATCGGACGCGCCCGCGATCAGCTTATTGCTCTTTCCGCCGCCCCAATTCGCATCGAAATTGACGTTCAGATCCACGCCGTCGGCGTTAGCTTTCCACAGATACCGCTTATCGGCGTTTCGCGCCAACATGTTCTTACCGAACGTCTCACCGCTCTCGAAGAACCGCGCGCCGTCGGGATTGACGAGCGGTATGAAGTACGCGCCGCCGCTCTTGCCTATAAACGCCTTGGCTTGTTCCGTAACGACGAGCGCGGTATAACATTCCCGCGCGTGGATAGCCGCCGTAACTATTATCTGCCTGCCGCGCGTATTGCCCTTGTGCGCGCACATGATCGCATTGCCGCATTCGCTCTTGCCAATGGCAAACACTTCGCCGCCGCTCGCGATAAGTCCTTGCTTTACCCTTTCCGTTATCGACATACTCATTGTGTATTCTGCGAAACGGACGGATAGACTATTTATGATAGGGCAAACGGTTGAGTATGGTCGCCGCGCGGTAAAGCTGTTCAAACAGCAACAGCCTAGCTATCTGATGCGGGTACGTGACCGCGCCGAACGACACGCGTTTTCTGCACAGCGCGCGCACCGCGCCGTCCACGCCCGACGCGCCGCCTATGATGTACGTAACGCAGTCGGCTCTTGTATGTCCGTCGTAGAGTATCTTGGAAAACCCTTCCGACGAGACTTGTTCGCCGCCGATATCGAGAAGCACGTTGTCGCCCGCGCCGAGCCGCTTTATTATCTCCTCGCCCTCACGCTTTACCGTCGGCTGTTCGGGGATCTCCGTCACCGTAACGTCGTAAAACGGTTTTAAACGCTTTAAATACTCGTCGCAACCGTCGCGGCAAAACTGTTTATTGAGTTTGCCGACGCAGACTATACGTATCTTTTTCAATAGAAAAACCCCCATACGTAAGTGAAGACCGTAGTCAATAGCGTGACGACGCCGAGAGCTATGACTATGGACATATCGCGCAGCGACGGCTTATCTTTTACTTCCTCGTAGCCCGCGCCGTATACTTCCTTTTCCATTTCGAGGTCTTTGATCTTTTGCTCGTCGAACTCACCCATCAATACTACGCGCTTATTTGTCGCGTCGAACGCGCTGTCCTTTATGACTTCCGTCTTTTTGGCGACGACGCGCCGCTCGCGCAAGTACAGCATTATAAACGTAAGTCCGCCGCCCACGACCATGACAGCGAGAAACGCAAGCGCGAGCGCCCAAGCCCTGTTGGCGGAAAGATCGTTTATCATGTCGTACAGTCCGCCGCCCACCGCAAAGTCGTAAGTGTCGGCATAATCGAAAAACACACTGCAAAAATTATTGGCGAAGTGCACAAGCATCGCGGGATAAATGCTTTTGAGCTTGATAGTCAAAAACGCCGCGAACGCGCCGAACAGCATGGTGTAAAACACCTGCCTAACGTTTTGATGGAACAGCCCGAACGCCACGCCGCAAAACACGACGCACCCGACCGTTTTGAATACAGACCGCGCCGTCGTCAAAAGTCCGCCTCGCATGCAAAACTCTTCGCACACGGCGGGAAGCAATGCCGTCATCAACACTTCGGCTATAAAAAATCCAAAGTTGAACTCGGCGGGCATGGGCGCCGCGCCCGATACGTAATTATACCCCGTCAGATCCAAAAACGCCGACCACGCCGACGATACGCCGATGGTTATTATCCACACGCAAAAGCCTACGGGCAGTGCGAGAAGATAATACGGTTTAAACTTACCTATCGAACTGTATTCGAAAACGCCCTTTACCGTCCGCCGTCCGTACAGCTTGTATATGAGGAATGGCACGACGAGAAAGAACAAAAGCTGAACAGGCAGCGAAAACAGCGCGTCGCCCAAAAGCTCGCCGCCGTAGCCCTCTACGGGAATACGCACCAAGTTCACCAACAGCCGCATCAGTATGACGCCGACCACCGCGGATATAAGCGCGAACGATACCGCTCTGTAATCGCGTTTTATGCCCGTCAATTCTTCCATTTATCGCACCGAAAACGACCCCTCGTATATCGTCATGACAGCACCGCCGTCACGAAATTCACTATCAGCATGACTACGCATATCCCCGCGGCGATCCAATACTTGAACGTGCCGTTGGAGCGCGCTATCTTGCGCCTGACCTCGCTCTCCGTTATCGTATCGGAAGTTTTCACGTCATCGCCCGCCGCATTATTCTCGGCGCTTAACTCACCTTTCGCATCCGCAGAGTTTTTGCGACCGAAACGGAGACTCAATTTTTCATGCGTAAACGCGCACTTTATCATTACGAACAAAACTCCGCCCGCAGCCGCGAACAGTCCCAATGTGATAAACGCAGCAGCGACGGGGTGCGACATATTCCAAGCGACAAACGCCGCCAAATACCCCGCAAGCGGCGTCATTTGCATGACGAGCGCGAGCGCGTTTGCCGTTGCGTGGAGAACGACGGACGGCAGCAGTCTTTTGGACTTTACCGCAATAAACCCGCCGACTGCTCCGAGCGCGAACTGAAACACGACCTGTATAGGGTTCATGTGCATGAGCATGAACGCGAGCGCCGAGAGCATGACAGCTCTTAACGCCGTCTTTTCGCGCATTAGACCGTGGAGCAATACCCCGCGATAAATAGTCTCTTCGAACATGGGCGCGAGAAGTACCGACGCTATTACTATCATGGCGACGGACGACGGCGTAACGAGTTCGATATTGCCGTACCCTTCGGGCACGCCCATTACTCTCACGAGCTCCCCGAACCAAACGGTGGGAAGATACATGCATATCATGAGAAACAGCGCGGCAAATACGGGCACGATTATCACGGCGGGCGTTATGCCCTTTCCGTCGCCGTCGCGAAAAACAAAAGTAAAATCGAACTTGTACCGCTTTATCTTGGTATAAAAATAAATGAACGCCAAGTTAGCGAGCTGTACGGCTATCATAAACGCCGTATTGAAATCGCCGTTGGACGCGACGTTCGGATAAGTCTTTACCAAAGCGGACGAGACTACTCCGCCCGCCGCCTGTATCAACAGCGTCACGATGATCGAGCCGAGATAAAACGAGGTCGCGCCGTTGTAGTCGTATGAAAGTAAGTTCTTGGAATTTTTCAGCATATTTCAAACAATCCGGTCGGCTTATCCTGCAAAGCCGCCACTACTCGCGCGTCGCGAACGCCTGCGGCAAACAGTCCCGCGTTTACCGCGTCTATCGCGCACGCTGCGTCGTTATTGTCTTCCGAAAGGTGCGCCAGCACAAAGTTCCGCACGCCGTGATCGGCAAGGTATGCGCACGCCTCCGCGCAAGCGGCGTTGGATAAATGCCCGTTACCGGACGCTATCCTCGCCTTTAACTGCGGCGAATACGCCGTATTGTTTTTAAGCCTAACTATGTCGTGATTGGATTCGAGCATTACGAGATCGCACTCGCTTATGCCGCCGAGAAGTCCGCTACGCACCTCACCGAGGTCGGTAACTACGGCGACGCTTCGGTTGCCGCTTCTTACAACGTACCCGAAACACGGAACGTCGTGCGGCACGGGTATGGCGTTGACGCGTATACCGTCGACCTCGAACTCACGTCCGATAACGGTGGGCTCTACGCCCGTCTGCGACAGCACGGCGCGCGCGCTTTCCTTTTGGCAGTACAGTTTTGCGCCCGCGTGCTTTTTGCAAAACACGCGCACGCCGCCGATATGGTCGGAATGCGAATGAGTCACCAGCACGCTTATTTTGTCGGGATCGGCGCCGATAGCCGAAAGATACCGCTCGGCACGCGTAGCGGCTATTCCCATATCTATCACGATGTCGGAGCTCCCGTCGGAAACGTAACAGCAGTTACCCTTTGACCCCGACGCGAAGCTGCATAATCTGAGACTCATACCAAACTATTGTATCATTAAAAAACTCCAAAAGCAAGTGATTTGGGAGTAGACAATTGCAGGCGTTTATGCCCGAAAAGCCCCAAAGATTTACCGCAATATTTTGTCTGCTCCCGCGAATCACTTGCTATCGCTTCGTCGCGCGTGGTATAATCCGTATATGAAAACGATATCAGCAAGCGAAATACGACGGCGTTTGACGGCGCTCATAAAAACCTGTCTCGTAGTTCCCGACAGAGAAGTGACGAAAAAGCTGAGTTCTCTCGTGGGCGACACGCCCGCGGCGCTCGCTGCGGCTAAGCTTATCGCAGAAAACAACGTTATCGCAGAAACGACAAACGCGTTCTGCTGTCAAGACACAGGTCAGGCTGTGTTTTTCGTAAAGCTCGGCGACGGCGTGTTTTGCGACGGTCTGCGCGAAGCCATAGAGCTCGCGACGCGCGACGCATACGCCGACGCGCGAAAGTCGGTCGCGGACCCATTAACGCGTCTCAACAGCGGCGACAACACTCCGCCCATTATCGAGACGGAGCTTGTAAAAGGCGACGTGCTCGAGATCTCGTTTTTGGCTAAGGGCGCAGGCAGCGAGAACATGACCAAGCTTTACATGCTTACGCCCGCCGACGGCAGGGACGGCATAATCCGCTCCGTAGTCGCCGCGGTGGAAGCGGGAGGGCGCAACGCGTGCCCGCCGCTCGTAGTGGGCGTGGGCATAGGCGGCGTGAGCGAGACGGCGTGCGCGCTCGCAAAAAAAGCGCTCTTGCGTCCGCTCGGCGCGCATAACGAAAGAGAAGACGTAAAGTCGCTCGAAATCGAGCTGTTAAAAAGAATAAACGCGCTCGGCATAGGCGTAGCGGCGCTCGGCGGCAAGACCACCGCGCTCGCGGTAAACGCGGAAGTCTGCCCTACGCATATAGGCATGCTGCCCGTCGCCGTCAATCTTCAATGCCACAGCGTCAGGCACGGGACGGTGAAATTTTGATAGAAAACGCAAAGCATATAGATCTTCCGCCCACGCCCGCGGATATAAAAAACCTTAACGTCGGAGACGTCGTTTACCTCAACGGCACGGTGTACACGGCGCGCGACCAAGCGCATAAGCGCATGGCTCTTGCGATAGAACATAACGAAGCGCTGCCGTTCGACTTGGACGGCGCGGCTATATACTACTGCGGTCCGACGCCCGCGCGCGACGGCGAGATAATAGGCAGTTGCGGTCCTACTACTAGCGGGCGCATGGACGCGTATACGCCGCTTTTCATCGAGAACGGACTCAAAGTCATGATAGGCAAAGGCGTGAGAAGCGACGAAGTGATAACGGCGATCAAAGCCCGCGGCGCAGTATACTTTTCCGCGATAGGCGGCGCGGCGGCATTGTACAAATCGTGCGTGGTAAAAGCGGAGCCCGTAGCCTACCCCGACCTCGGCTGCGAGGCGGTGCTCAGGCTTACGGTCAAGGACTTTCCCGCAGTCGTATCTATAAAATAAATCAATCGGAGGAAACATGAAAGAACAGTATCTTGACAATCTCGCAAGGCTCGCCGTAGAGAGCGGCGTTAGCGTAAAACCGGGCGAAGAAGTAATGGTCCGCACAACGGTGCATGCCGCGCCGCTCGCAAGACGGGTCGCAAAGTACGCATACGAGCGCGGCGCAAAGCGCGTATACGTCGAGTACAGAGACGACGCGCTCGAAGCTCTCGACTTCGAGTATCAATCGACGGACACGCTCACGCATAAGCCACAGTTTATTTACGACGGCGTCAACTACTTCGCAGAAAACGGCGGATGCTATATCGCGATCATAAGCGAAAACCCCGACGCGCTCAAACACGCCGACCCCGCCAAGCTCACCGCGTCGCGCACTGCGGACATGAAGGGCAAAAAGACATACTACCAATACGCCATGTCCAATAAAGTCAAGTGGACGATAATCGCATACCCCGAACGCGAGTGGGCGAAAAAAGTATTCCCCGACCTCGGCGAGGACGAAGCGTATGATAAGCTCGGTGAGTATATAGCAAAAACGACGCGCGCCGACTGCGCCGATCCCGTAGCCGAATGGAAACGTCACGCGCAAAAACTTCACAGTCGCTGCGAAAAACTCAATGCCGCAAAGATAAGATCGTTCCGGTATAAAAACTCGCTCGGCACAGACGTTACCGTCGGCATGCCCGAGGGCTATGTGTTTGCGGGCGGCTCGGAAGAGTGCAACGGCGAACCGTTCAACGCCAATATGCCCAGCGAGGAAGTGTTTTCCGCACCCGACTGCCGCAACATAAACGGCACGGTAAAAGCGTCCATGCCGCTCAGTTACAGCGGCAAAATAATCGACGGTATCTCGCTCAAACTCAAAGACGGCAAAATAGTCGAGTACGACGCAAAGACCAATAGAGACGTGCTTAAAGGCATTATAGAGACGGACGAGGGCGCAAAGAGCTTCGGAGAGATCGCCTTAGTGCCTTTCGACTCGCCCATAAGCAACCTCGGCACGCTGTTTTACGAAACGCTTTTCGACGAGAACGCGAGCTGTCATTTTGCTATAGGCAAAGCCTACCCCACATGCGTCAAAGGCGGCGACGCCATGACCGAAGCGCAGATGAAAGAAGTAGGGCTTAACGAGTCGGACGTACACGTAGACTTCATGGTGGGAACGCGCGATCTTCAAATAACCGCGGAGACCGCCGACGGCAAGACGATAAAGGTCTTTGAAAACGGCAACTTCACGAAAGACTTCGATTGATAACGAACACGATAATTGTGTTGTAAACCATTGACCGATTAAGACATAAATCACACGGACAGCATAAAAGGCGCGACTTCAAGCCGCGCCTTTTATCATGTTTAGGACAGTCTCGCCTATATCGCCGTTTATGCATATCGACCGATGTTCTATTTCTCGCGGGGCAAAAGCTTCGCCGCTGTTGACGCACACATAAGTCGCTTTGTCGTTGTTTAACGCCATGCGCCAAAACGGGTATTTGATAATGACGGGAGTGTTGCAACCCACGCCCAGCTCCAAAAGCAATATGCGGCTGTTTCCGTAATCTCGCAAGAATTTATCGTAACGCCTTTTCGCGACATACCAGCCGTCGTCTTGCACGAACGTATCGTCCACTCTCAAATTGACGGTCATAGGTTTGCCGCACTTGGGACAGCGCGGTATAAGTTCGGTCGGAATCTTCATGTCGCTTTGCTCCGCCGCCATGCGCCTTACGACTTCTTCGTTGTCGTAAGTTTTGCTATGGCACGGAGTAGAGCATTGAAAAAGCCCGTAATCGCCTTGCGTGTAGAATAGCCGAGTCTTGTCAAACCCGACGCGCCGAAAACAGTGGTCGACGTTTGTCGTTATCACGAAATAGTTTTTATCGCGCACGAGCGACAGCAATTCGGTATAAACCGTAAGCGGCGGTTGCTCATAGCGATTGCACATTATGTGCCGCGACCACCACGCCCAATATTCTTCCAAACTCGAAAAAGGATAAAACCCGCCCGTATACATATCGCCAATGCCGTACTTTTCGTGAAAGTCGGAAAAGTATTTATAAAAGCGGTCGCCGCTATACGTGAGCCCCGCCGACGAAGACAGCCCCGCGCCCGCGCCTATCAGTACGGCGTCGGCGTTTTGTATATGTTCTCTCAGCTTATCTATCGAGTTCTCGTTCATAATACCGCCTGTCTTCGTCCGTAAAAACGTCGAAAATAATTTTCAGATCACACTCGTTGCGCATACGCCAATCTCTTACGGTTTTGACTGCGAGCGCGCACGCCTCGCCTTTGGGATAACCGTATACGCCTGTGGAAATACAGCAAAACGCTATACTTTTCAGTCGCATTTCTTCGGCTTTGTTCAGGCACGCGAGATAGCAGTTTTTTAAGTCGGCTTCGTTTTGTTTGGTAACTTTGCCGTACACTATCGGTCCGACGGTATGAAAAATATAACTGCTCGGAAGATTATAGGCGCGCGTAACTTTGACCTGTCCGTTAGGCTCTTTGCCGCCGTTCATCATAGCATTGCAATCGAGCCGCACTTGCACGCCCGCAAAAGAATGGATACGGTTGTCTATACAGTCGTGCAGCGGTCTGAAACAGCCCAAGAGCTCGGAATTGCACGCGTTAACGACGGCGTCGGCATTGAGCCTTATTATATCGCCCTGCCGGAGCGCTATGCCGTTGTTATACGTAAAATCGTTTATATCGACTACACCGCGCTCTTTTACAAGCCCGGACAAGTATTCGTCTTGCAAGCCGATAAACTCGTCGGTCACGGGCGACGGCATACGAACGTTTAGAAGCGCGCGGAAATACTCGGGCTTTTGCTCTTCCGACAATCGGGGCGGTATCTCCCCGCGCTCGGCGCATAGTATCTCTATCAATCGGTCTAACGCTTTCATACTCACAATAGCGAATCAGTCGGCTCGCGACGTACGTTTACTGCTCTATTACCGCGTCGCCTGTCGTATACTCCTCCAACGAATTCGATTTGACCTGTATGCAAATATATTTGATAGCTCTGTCGTTCGCGGCAAAAAACCGACGTTTAGCCGAAGGCTCGATTTTGAGCCAATCCCCTGCTTTAAGCTCGACGCATTCGCCGTCTATGACCGCTCTGCCCGCGCCTTCCAAGATAGCGTATATCTCTTCGTTCTGCTTATGAGAATGCTCGAACGGCACGCTTGCGCCCATAGGTAAGCAATTTATGCTTATTTCGGCTCCCGTAAGACCGAGCGCATCGTGCAGTTCCGCACGAGCTTCGTTTTTAACACTAGTCATCTTGTAATTTTTCATGGCTCTTGCCTCCTAATTGTGACCGCATTATAGCTCGGTATTTCTTTCAAATCAAAAGAGTTACTTTTCTATTACCCGATAATAAAAAAGTAACAAGGTTTCTTTTTTGAACTATTGACTTTTACGATAGGGTTTGATACAATAAACAAAAATTATAAAAGGTGTTCTTATGCTGACCAAAGAAGAATTGCCCGAGTGCCCCGTCGCCACGACCGTGCAACTAATCGGCAACAAGTGGAAAATGCTTATTATCCGTAACCTGATCTACAACGGGAAACAGCGGTTTTCCGACTTTTCAAAAACCATTCCCGCCATAAGCAAAAAAGTGTTGACGGATAACTTAAGAGCGCTTGAAAACGACGGACTAATCGACAGAGAAGTTTTTGCGGAAGTACCGCCGCGCGTAGAGTATTCGCTTTCCGATCTCGGCAAATCGTTACGACCTATTTGGGATGCGATGGAAACATGGGGCGTTCAATATAAAAACAGTTTATAATACGGTAAAAGCGGGATAATCGATATCCCGCTTTGTTTTTTAATTAGATATTCGTTCCGTATATGTTATCCCGCGATACCGATATTCATAAAAATATCGAATATGCTTTGAAGCTCACGCATGTCGCCAAACTCCATTCCAATATGGAATTTGGTCTCGGCAGATGCCGCTATTCGTTTTTGCATTTCCCGAACGTCGCCCGACCAATAATCCGTCAGATACTCTTCCACGCCATATATCGCAAAAGACATGCCGCTAAGCTTGGTAAAATCAAACACCGCGAGCACCGATCTATCAACGGCAAGCTCGATAAATCCGATATTGCCGTTGCGCTTTACGAGATCGAACCCCACGTCTATCGCAACTCCGCCGATCGCAGCGGTTATAACGGGTATAGGGTAAACTTCGTTCATATACCCGGCGACCACCCGATGCCAACCCCAACAGAACACTTTTAAGACGCGCCTTTTCGGCTCTTTCTCGCCTTCTCTCATTCACCGTAGCTCCAAGCTACGACTCACTCGACAAGTCAACAAATATCTCGAAAAGCGCTGTCTTAAAAGCTTGCATTTTTAGGGCGCAAATTGTGCGTTAGAGAAGGAAAAGTCCGCAACATAAGCCTCGAGTCGGCTATGTAAGGGCTTTGACGCACTATAACACGCAATTTGCCCCTACAAATGTGTTCGCTTGGGGTTGGTATCGGGTATAGCTATCGCATGATTGTTATAAAACCCGATCTTACTCTTTATGCCGCGGTCGGAAAGCATCTTGCGCGCAACGGCAGCGTGCGCGCAAACAGTCGAGTACAACGCGTTCAGTTTTTCGACTTCGGATGCGACGGCGCACACGTTTTCGTCGAACGCGTCGCTTTTGGATACACCGCATGCGTTTGTCGCTAACCCGTTATTTGCCGATTTGTTATTTTTCATCACGCCCCCTTTACAAGCGCTGCGGATTATCGTCTGACGATCTCCGTATCGAATAGCCTTTCTTGAAAATCCGTCTTTGCTACTATCTCGTCGTCGGTGATCTCGACGCCGCGCGGCGCGACCACCCACTTATCTTCTTCGTCGTCGCGACGGTGGATAATGGCTATTACAACGCCGTCAAACTCGCTTACGGGCTCGTCCACGCCGAGTATGTATGCGTCTTGCGCCGCGCCGTCGCCGCCGATAACGTCGGGCACAAACCCGTAGTTCACGCCGTAGATGACGTCGGAGTGCTCGGGATGAATAGACCCGAGCGGACGGTCTACGACAACGTGCACTATGCGCCTGAGCGCCGTTCTGTCGGGACGCTCGCTTTCTGCTTTTTTATCTAACCTACTCTTATGGCGCGCATGCCGCTTTTTTACGTTGAGCATTATCACTACGAAAATACCGTATGCGATAAGTACGGCAATGCTTATGCCGAGAATGATACCGCCTACCCTTTTTTCGATTTCGTCCTTGCCCGTAGCGAGCATGGCGATACCAATTATAAGTCCGATAAACGCGCCTACGATAAGTATAATGAAAATTGCAATGAGCGCATAAATCGCAACGCGCTTGCCCTTCGGGACTTTTTTCAACTCCATTTCTTGTCCCATATCTTCTAATGGCGACACTAACAAATACATGATAGGCTCGACTATGAGCGTCAAAAGAATTTCCAATAAAAATTCCACTTAAAAATTCCCCCTCCTCGCGATACGTTATTCTCACTCGGAGCAAAGCGCATCGAGCTCGGCGAGCAACGCTTTTTTCATATTTTTAAGTTCGTCGTCCGACGGACGAACGTTGTCGTCGTAAAACTTGTCTTTCGGATACCACCATACCGGACCGTTGCCGTTTACGCCGTACTCGCCGAGATCGCCGAAAGCACGCGGGAACAAATGCCAATGCATGTGGCTGTCACCCATGCCTAAAAGTTCGTAATTTATCTTTTGCGCGCCGAACGCGTTTTTCACAGCTTGCGCTACGACCGTCATTTCTTGCAGGAACAACGTTCGCTCCGCCATGTCAAGTTCGAATAGTTCGGTCTCGTGCTGTTTGCATAAAAACAGTGTATAACCCTTAAAATGCTGGTGGTCGCCTATAACGACGTAACCCGTTTTCAGTTCCTTTACAAAATACGGATTGACGCCGTCCTCAATCATTTTTATTCTGTCGCATATCAAACACATACGTAAATTATAACACAATATATCGATACAATCAACAATAATATAAATATTTAAAATAAACGCACTTATAATACAATTTTTTAGTATTTTTATAACAGCATAACCGTTTTTCATAAGAACAACGTTGCAATTACATTTAAATAACGCTAAAACATAACAAAGATGTGACTTATAAAAAACAATCGTAATTGCAAAACAGAAAGGCATATTTTATAAATTGCAACTGTTTCAGCCCTTTCTGTCATACTCACTCCAATATATCGAGACGTTTTTGAAGTTCCGCTATCTCATATTCTGCTATGAGTTCGGCAAGCGGCACAACCGTCTTTTGTTCACCGTAATAAGCGTCGAAGCAGTCATAATAACGGCGACGATCGGTAAATTTAACGTTTATCGGCAGTAATCCCGATTTGATAAGTTCGAGATTGAGAATAAGCCTCCCCGTGCGTCCGTTGCCGTCTATAAACGGGTGAACGCCCTCAAACCGCAAGTGAAATTCGGCAACCGCTTCGATTATGTGCTTGCTTGCTTTCACAGCGGCATAGTCGACCATAAGATCCGCGAGTCGTTCCGCCACGAGATATGGCGGCGGCGGTGTATGGTTTGCGCCGAGTATTTGCACCTGCACGCTCCGATATTTACCCTTGTTTTCGCGGTCGTTCATAAGCACAAGCGCGTGTAAGTCTTTTATAACGCGCTCCGACAGCTCCGTATTTCGGTCGGCAAGCTCATAGACATACTCGAACGCTTCTTTATGTCCGATAGCTTCCAAATGGTATTTTAACGGTTTTTCGCCTATCGTAACGCCCTCTAATACAAGCGCGGTTTCGCGGAGCGTTAAGGTATTGCCCTCTATTGCGTTGCTGTTATATGTGTTTTCTACAATGAACTCGTCGCGCAGCCGTTTAAGCTCCGCCGCAGTAAACGGACGCTTTGCCGCGAGTTGCTTTGCCAAAGTGTCAATATTTGTAAATTCCATATCTCACCGCCTTTATATCTTTGTGTGTCATTGAATAAACCGAACTCGCACTCGCCGCCCGATTGATAATATAATACCACGGGGCGCAGCAGAAATCAAATCTTTTTAAAAGGCAAACAAAAAACCTAAAACTCTGCGGTTCGTTTTAGGTTTCTTTGCTACAAACGAGTGGAATGCCGCGGATTCGCGGCGGGCTTTGCGATAACTATTTTAGTCTTGTAAAGTGGGTACGTAATTGTTTGTAATACCGCGCATTCCTACTACGAAAAAAGCGCCCGTAAAGGGTTTATTCGCGGTAACATATGCCGAAACAAATCCGATAAATCGGTTTTCAAACTTAATAAGTATGTTAAATGAATTTTAAATCCCTAAGATAAAGCAAATTATTTATTAGTATGTTGGACTTCCACCAATTTTCCGCAACATAATATTCTTTAAAGTCGTTATGCCATAGCCATGTGACTGGGAAAGAACCGTCCGGCAAACGGTTATTAAGCATCAATTCTCCCTCTTTCCTACATAGATCCATTCCCAAAATATCGAAAACAAGTTTGTATCCGTCATAATAAAACGACGGCTTGCAAACGTATTCCGTAAACCATTTGGAAGAATCGGTGCAAACAATGTTTTTAATTGCGGAATACAAAGCAGATTTAAACAAACCCAAATCGAACAGATCAAACCCTTCGATAGTCGAACAATATTCATATAGCTCAATATAAAGCCGCGCCGTGTGCATTTCGAGCTCAGTCGATACCGTCAAAGTTTTTGCTGCGTTTACCGCAATTTTTTCTGCTTTTTTGTAAAGTGCGCTATTTTTGTCGGCATGCTTTATCGCAAACCCGGCAAGGCTAATCGTAGGGTTATCGTTCGGAATGCCTATTTCACTGTCGCATTCCCACCACACGGCATGCGGATAATCGTTGTTGGTTTTTACGGTGTTAAACCACTTGCCGTCTTGGAAATCTTTGCCGCTATCCAAATATCTCAAAATATCCTTAACGATTTTTTCATCGGCAGACGCGTCGATTTCATTAAGAATACCTATCGCTCGCCATGTGGCTATCGGCGTTGAATTGGGATTCAGGAAATCTGGTTCTATGCCATGTCCGAACCCTCCGTCCGCATTCTGATAAAATGCCAAAACGTCAATCACGTCCTTTTTGCCGCCGCCCTCGAAATGATATTTCCAAAGCGCCAGATCAAGCGGACGCGCATTGCGATATATGAATTTCCGCGCTTTTTCGTAAACCTCGTTTATCATAACAAATACCTCTCTAATAAACTACAGATATTATAAATTTTTATATCGAATGTGTATTGTAAAAATGCGACAAATCGGAATATTCTTTAAATGCGTCGGCAAGCCCGATGCCGTGATACTTTTTAAAGTCGTTGTATAAATGCGCCTGATCGTAATATCCGTATTTTTCCACCCCGTCTAATATGTTGAAATCGCCGTTTATGCAATCTTGCCAAAGCAGCTGGTATCTTATGGCGTCCGAAACCGATTTTGGGGAAACTCCTATATTTTGCATAAACTTCCGCTCCAAAGTTCGCTTACTTACGGCAATTTTGCTGGCAAGCTCGCCCACCGAAATATTTCCGTAATTTACTATCATTGAATACAAACTGTTCATAACGTCGCTTTCAAAACGTTCGTTTAGTATCCTCAAAAGAAATTGTTCGGATAATTCAACCATTTCCGCCGAATTTTTCGCTTGAAATATCTTTCGTGAAAAAACATTGAATCCTCGGAATAAGTCGCCAAATTCTGCTTGCCGCCCGTACAACAAAGCGGCGTTTACCCGTGTGAATTGCGGAACCGACCAAAGATAAAACCGAATCCCGAAAACATTAGGCATGCTTTTTACCGTAAAGCTGTCAAAGCCTGCGCCGACAAAGCTTACGCCGCCGTTATCAATATCGAAAATGATATCGGCGCAACAATCGGGAATGACGCGCATTGCATTATCGTTATCGCTTGACCGATATGTCCAAAAACAACGCACATAAGGACGAAGCTCCGACGCCGGCAATATTTCGATTACTCCGCCGTTTTTGGGTAACGCCGTGCGCGTCGTAAAGATTTTATCCAAAGAAAACGCCATGTCCGTATTATAACAGACGCGGCTTGTTTTGTCAATTCCGATAAGATCCGTCCGCTCGACGAAACATACAGCGAAAAACCGTTCCTTTCCGACATGCTTTTCTCCGCCCTGCATGGTCTTGCCACTCATTCCTACCAACGCAAAAACGACCCTTTCGGGTCAACACGCCCAAAAGGCAGAGAAGTCCGGATTGTGTTCTTTTAAGTGCGAGGCAAGGGAGCGTACATAGACGTACGTGACCGCAGTCGAGACACGCAAAAAGGGCGCAAGGTGCGCCCTTATATGCCTTTTGGTAGGACTTACCCAACCTAAAACGAATAGTTTACAATATAGGCAAATTATTGAGACAAGGCGGCAAATGCATCATATGGTGGTCGGTGAACGGAGTAAGTATCATTTCAAATACCGTCAGTCCGCCCCAATAGTCGATCAACCACTTTGACCGTTTATCATCGGTTAAACCGCCTACTTCAAAAATGCGTTGTAATTGATGTTTTTCGGCTTTCTTTGACAAATCATCAAGAGTTAACTGCGATATTATCTTGCGAGTGTTTTTTCCGACGGCAAACATATAGTCTTTCAACGCAGCGACGTTTATGGCTTTACCGAATGAGACCGCTTCATCAAACTCCAAAGCGTTACCCGTATCTATAATAGACGCGTTAATACGCTTGCGATATTCGTCGTTAAAAATTTGATTACAGTCCGCAACCAAAATATTCGACACTAAATCTTCTATCCTATACGTATGCCAAAAATGCCAGCACATCGGCACCCTATCCGTTCCTGCCCAATTCAAATCAACTCCGCAATCCATTCTCGGAACAAGAATTGTTTTATTATCGCCTTTGAGCATATATTCAAGCACATAATCAGCAATAGTGTTTTCATTAGATTGAGATATTTCTTCGGGGTGAACCAAAGCATGCACTTTCAACGCTAACGACAAAATATAAGATAAATCTTTTGTATCGATAGATTGTTTTAATAATTCGTATTCTTTTCCGATAGGAGTATATAAATCTTGCGGCGTCATATGATTTCCTCGTTATAGTACAAAATTATTATACAATGTATAGCATATTTTCGATAAAAAATCAATACTTTTTAGCGCAATCAAGCACCCGCCGCAATTAACGAATCGAACGGCAAACCACAATATTACGGACTATAATCGAGACTCGAAAAGCGGCAAACACAAAACCTAAAACATTGCGGTTCGTTTTAGGTTTGTTTTGGTAGGAATGAGTGGACTCGAACCACCGACCCCCACCTTATCAGGGTGGTGCTCTAACCTGCTGAGCTACATTCCTTTACTATTTTGTTGATTTGTTGTTTCGTGCGCGTTGCTTGTATCCGTGCGGCGCCCGACAGCTGAGCTACATTCCTTTATTATTTTATTGTTTGGTTGCGGCGCGTTGCGCCTTGTCGAACCACGACCCCCGCCTTATACTCGCTACGTAGCAGTATGACGCCCGACAGCCGAGCTATCTTTGGTCGTACAATACCGCATATGCGCTACGCGGAATAACGACTTGCGTTTCCGCGTAGAAACGACGCGACAATGGGTGCAGCATTAAGCTACTGGTGGAGATAAGCGGACTCGAACCGCTGACATCCTGCTTGCAAAGCAGGCGCTCTACCAACTGAGCTATATCCCCGTACGTGCCGAACGTTAATTATAATACCAAAAGGCGGCGTCGTTGTCAACCGTTTCAGCATAATTTTTATAATTTTCGTTTTTTGTCGCGCAGTATTGTAATATTCGTAAAAATAGTGTATAATCGTCTTATGGAAAAAGACAGTTTTTTGATAATCGATTCCAACTCGCTCATAAACCGCGCGTTTTACGCCATGACGGGGCTTACCACCTCGCGCGGCGAGCCTATCGGCGCGGTGTACGGCTTTACCTCTATGCTCGTAAAGCTCATCGACGAGTACAAGCCCAAGTATGTTGCCGCTACGTTTGACGTTCACGCGCCCACGTTCAGGCACAAGCTCACGTCGCTGTATAAGTCGACGCGAAAACCCATGCACCCCGATCTTGCGTCTCAGCTCGACCTTTTAAAAACTCTTCTCGACGCCATGGGTATCAAGCGTTACGAGCTCGCGGGCTACGAAGCGGACGACGTTATAGGCACGCTCGCAAAGACCGAAGTTTTCACCTACGTATTGACGGGCGACCGCGACAGTCTCCAACTCGTCTCGCCCGATACCCACGTACTTCTCACCAAGCGCGGCATTACCGACCTTGCCGATATTTCGCTTGACGAAGTGCCGAGCGTATTCGGCGTGCCCGCCGACCGCGTCGTCGATTTCAAAGCGCTTGCCGGCGACAAGTCCGACAATATCCCGGGCGTCGCGGGCATAGGCGACAAGTCCGCCGCCGAACTCATTACCGCTTACGGTTCGCTCGACGGCGTTTACTCGCACTTAAACGATATAACGGGCGCGCGCCGCGACAAACTCAAAACGGGCGAAGCCGACGCCAGGCTGTCGTACAAGCTCGCCGAGATCGACCGCAACGTTCCCATAGAGTTCGATATAAACGACTGTCTGCTATATACGCCGTTCCCTCACACTGCGCGCGAGCTTATGGAGCGCTACGAGTTCAAATCGCTCCTGCGCCGCGCCGAACTGTTTGCACCCGCGCCGAGTTCGGACGCCGCGCCCGAAAAAAGCGCGCGCACCGCGGAAACGATAACGCTTCACTCTATCTCCGAACTCAATGATTGCGTCAAAACATTCGACGGCGACACGGCGGCGCTTCTTGCGTCCAAAGACGGCGTTCACGTCGCGTTCGGAGAATCAGTCGATTATTTCGCGCCCGTAACAGGCGACCTGCTCTCGCCGTTCACGCTTGACGGGATATTCGGCGCGCTTTCGCCGCTTTTTGACAAGCGCATACTTACGTTTGACCTCAAACCTCTACTGCATGCAGTATCGCCAATGACTATCCACAATGCCGACGACGTCGCGCTCATGGGCTATCTTCTCGAGTACCGCTTGGAGCCGACCTCTGCCGCCGAGCTTTTTACGCTTTATACCGAGTGCCGCAAAGAACTCGAAACGCGCGGCATGACGGAGCTTTACGAAAAGATCGAACTGCCGCTACTCAGAGTGCTGTTCGACATGGAGACCGAGGGCGTTGCCATCGACCGCGACAAGCTCGACGAGACGGACGTTAAATTCACCGAACTCGAAAAGAAGAGCGCGACGAGGATACGCGAGATCAGCGGCAAGGACTTCAATCTCAACTCGCCCAAACAGCTCGCCGCCGTACTGTTTGACGATCTTAAAATACCGTACCCCGGCAAGCCGCCGTACTCCACAAAAGCCGAGATATTGCAACAGCTCGCGGGCGAATACGAAATAATCGACGAGATACTCAAATACAGGTTTTACTCCAAGCTCAAGTCCACGTTTATAGACGGCGTGCGAAAAGCCGTCCGTGCCGACGGCACGGTACACACGTCGTTCAATCAGATGGCGACGACTACGGGCAGGCTGTCCTCTACCGACCCCAATCTTCAAAACATCCCGACGCGCTCGGACGAGGGGCGCGTGCTTCGCTCAATGTTCGTTCCCAAGCGCGGCAACGTATTGGTGGACGCCGATTACAGTCAGATAGAATTAAAGCTTTTGGCGCATTTTTCGGGCGATCCCAAAATGATAGACGCATTCGAGAACGGCTACGACATTCACCGAGCCACCGCCGCGGAAGTGTTTGCAGTCGATCCCGACGAAGTCACGCCCGCTATGCGACGGGACGCCAAAGCCGTCAATTTCGGCATTGTCTACGGCATAAGCAATTACGGACTTGGACGGAATATCCACATATCGGCGAAAAAAGCCGACGGGTATATCAAACGTTACTTCGAGCGCTTCCCCGCGGTCAAGACATACTTGGACGCGCTGGTCGATACGGCAAAAGCGACGGGCTACGCAGTTACCGCGTTCGGCAGGCGCCGCTCCATACCCGAACTGACTTCGGCAAAATTCAATATCAAAAAGTTCGGCGAGCGCGCGGCAATGAACGCGCCGCTTCAAGGCACAGCCGCCGACATCATCAAAATAGCCATGGTCAACGTGAGCGAAAAACTCAAAGGCATGAAGTCCAAGCTTGTCTTGCAAGTTCACGACGAGCTTGTGATCGACGCGGCGAAAGACGAGGTCGATAAAGTAAAAGACATTCTCAAGACCGAGATGGAAAACGCGGTAAAACTAAGCGTGCCGCTCGACGTGGATATTTCGGTGGGCAACAACTGGATGGAATGTAAGTAATGAAGTACAAACGCAACGAACGCGAACTTAAAGGATTCCGTAAACCCGTGAATACCGTCGGCTTGACGGGCGGCATAGCGAGCGGCAAGACTGTCGCGACCGACGCGCTTATCGCCGCGGGCTATTCCGTAATAGACGCGGACGAGGTTTCCCGCGCGCTCACGGCAAAAGGCACGTCCTGCGAGAAAAGACTCACCGAGATGTTTCCGCAGGCGAAAGCACCCGACGGCTCGCTAGACCGCGCCGCGCTCCGCGCGCTCATCGGCAGAGACAGCGGCTCGAAAAAAAAGCTTGACGAATACACTCACCCGCTCATCACAGCGGAAATAACAAGGCTCATTAAAAGCACTCCGCCGCCCGTAGTTCTTTCCGCTCCGCTGCTGTATGAAGCGGGGCTAGGCGCGTTATGCGACGCAGTAGTTTGCGTTACGTGCGCGAGAAGCACACGTATAAAGCGCATAACGGCGCGTGACGGCACGAAAGAAGAGGACGCGGCAAACATTATAGACGCACAACTTCCCGACGAGGTGCGCGCGTCGCTAGCCGATTTTTGCGTTCCCTCGGACAGCGACAAAGCCGAGTTCCAAGCGGAAATAGTCGAGCTGTTCGACGCGCTTTTTTGTAGATCGAGAGCCTGAATCATACCGCGCGACTTGTCTTTTTCGACTCAGCCGAACACATCGTACACTTTTTCGGCGCGCTTCACGGACTTTAAATATTCCTCGGTTTCGGGGAATACGCGCTCGCCGTTCAAGAATCTTCGTGCGTTGTTTTCTCCCGCATTGTACGCCATGAGCGCGGCGCTCTTGTTGCCGCCGAACTTATCGAGCATGAGCGAAAGATAATAACAGCCGCACCTGAGATTGACTTTGGGGTCGAACCCGTCGGCACGCTCGCCTATCGCGGTCGCACATTCCGTCAGTGTGTCGGGCATTAGCTGCATGAGTCCCATCGCGCCTTTTCCTGACACCGCTCTTGCGTCGAACTTGCTCTCCGTCCACACTACAGCCTGCACGAACACGCGGTCCAATCCGAACTCGTCGGCGGCGGCATTCAGTTCGTGCGCGTACTTATTGGGAAACACCGCGCAAACGGCAAACGCCGCAGTCGCGACTATGCCCGCGGCGGCTACCGCGGCAATGCTCAATATACGTTTGATACGCTTTTCCATGCTGTTATTATATGTAGACGCGCAGAAAAATAAATGAAATAGTAAAGCGTTTAGTAGAAGTTGCATTCAAAATTACGACTTTATTCTAGGTAAATATTATGATTTAACTAATACTTAAACATAATTTTTAAAACACGAACTCTAACAAATAACGAAATTAAAAAGGAGCAAAGAATTTTAATATTCTCGCTCCTCTTTTTTGATATCGCAATCTATGCTATAAAATCATTTTTATTTATTATTTTTAGCTATGGCTATCAGAAAAAATATTACAAATGAAATTATGCAAATTAAAGCCATTTTATCTCCTTTACAGTTCGTATAACAACATTTTTCAACATCAGCCGTTTATAAGTTTGTCGTTATACGCATAGCCCGCCGATATAGTGTGCTTGCCTTTAAGAAGCGGCTTGCCCGCATGCGTGCGGTTTTCTATCGAGAAGTTTTCCGTCGAGTATGCGGTAAGGTACTCGTCGTCGACGTTGAGCACTACTTTGAACGGCACGGTCACGCACGCGGCGTATACTATCTTGCTGCCGTTGTCGGCTTTGGTCTTGCCGAAGTCGATTATCTTGATGCCCTTGCGGTAGCGCGCCATGACGTCTATCTGCGACACCAATACGCGCTTGGCAAAGCCTCTGTCCGTAAGGAGCGCGATCTCGCCGTCGCCGTTGACCTGTCGAATCATCACGCACTCGTCGCCGTCGGCAAGCGCGATACCCTTGACGCCCGTAGCCACGCGGCCTTGCGCGGGAACGTCCGACATGTCCGCGTTAAGGCACATACCGTCTTTGGTAACGAACATGAGCGAATTGCCGTCGACAAAGTCTTCCATGGCGATGACCTCGTCGCCCTCTCTGAGCTTGGTTGCGGCAAACGCCGATTTGACTACGTTGTATTCGCTCCAGGAAGACCGCTTTATAAGTCCCATGCGCGTATAGAACAGTATGTCGCCCTTAGGCAGTTTTTCCTCTATGAGACGCATGTACACGGGGAACTCGCCTTCCACGGCGTCCGCGACGATCTCGCTGAGCGCGACGCCCTTTTCGCGCCACTTGCCGTCGGGAATACTCTCCACGTCCACTTTGTAGCAGTTGCCGAGGTTGGTGAAGCAGAATATCCGATCGGTCGATTTAGCCTTGACTATGGACGAGCATATCTCGCTGAGCGTGGACGTATCGGTAAAGTCCTTGGTCGCCATGGTAAAGTTCTTGACCAGCATCTTCTTGACCTGATGCATGCCGTTCGCGGCGATAACGTACTCGAACGTCGGTTTTTCGTCGTCGCTCGGTACGGAATATTTTTCCGCGCTGTCGACGATCGCAGACTTTCTGTTCTCTCTGTACTGTTTGCGTATACCGAGAAGCTCGGTCTTTACAAGCTCCATCTGAAGGCGCTTGGACGCAACGATAGCTTCTAAGCGCGCTATCTCGCTCCTGACGTCCGCAAGCTCTTTTTCGAGCTTGAATATTTCGAGGTGAGTAAGTCTTGCGAGCCGCATATCGAGAACCGCCTGCGACTGTATCTCCGACAGCTCGAACCGCTTTCTCAACGCTTCTTTCGCCGCCGTCGTGTTTGCGCTCGCCTTGATTATCTTGATTACCTCGTCGATATTACGGACGGCGATAACAAGACCTTCCAATATATGCTCGCGTTTTCTCGCCGCGTCGAGCTCGTACTTGGTGCGGCGAAGAACAACCTCGCGCTGATAGTTCACGTAGTACGCTATAATGTCGAGCAAGCCCATAAGCTGAGGCTTGCCGTCGGCAATGGCTACCATATTGAACGAGAAGTTTGTCGAGAGATTGGTGCACTTAAAGAGCATATTGATTATTTCGCGGGGATTATAGTCGCGCTTGACCTTGATGACCGCGCGCGTGCCGCTGCGGTCGGACTCGTCCACCACGTCGGTTATGCCCGAAAGCACACCCTTTTTATCCTCGCGCACTTTGATTATGCTTTCCAGTAGCTGCGCTTTGTTTACGTTGTACGGTATCTCGTCGATGACGATTATCTTTTTATCGCCGTCGTTTTCGATATGCATTTTTGCGCGTATCTGTATCTTGCCCTTACCCGTCTCGTATGCTTGCGCAAGATCGGTGGGGATAATAACGCCGCCCGTCGGGAAATCGGGGCCCTTGATGATCTTCATCATGTCTTTGAGCGTTATCCTCGGATTGTCGATATACGCTATAACGCCGTCTATCGTCTCCATGAGGTTATGCGGCGGAATGTTGGTCGCAAGACCAACCGCTATACCCGTCGCGCCGTTTACGAGAAGGTTGGGGAAACGCCCGGGCAGTATGTCGGGTTCCAAGATCGAGTCGTCGAAGTTCCACGACCAGCGCACGGTGTTCTTGTCTATATCGCGCAAAAGCTCCAAGGCGAGCGGCGTGAGCCTAGCCTCGGTATAACGCATAGCAGCCGCGCCGTCGCCGTCAACCGAACCGAAGTTACCGTGTCCGTCTACGAGTATCGCGCCCATATTAAACGGCTGCGCCATTCTTACCATGGCTTGGTATATGGACGAGTCGCCGTGCGGGTGGAGCTTACCCAAGCAATCGCCTACGATACGCGCGCTCTTTTTATACGGCTTATCGGGGGTGATGCCGAGCTGGTGCATGGTGTAAAGTATTCTGCGCTGAACGGGTTTGAGTCCGTCTTCCACGCGCGGCAAAGCGCGGTCGAGGATAACGGATTCCGAATACGGAATCATGGAATCGCGCATTACCTCTTCCATTGTTTGCAATATCAGTTTGGTCGGTTGTTTTTCGTTTTCCATAATCGTCCCTTTATTTATCGCTTTAACGGCAATATAAGTCGAGATTATATTTCTCTACACGGCAAGGCTTGCTTTTCCTATACGGGCTTGAAGCTGTCTACCTTGTTGAAGTCGGCGTGTTCTATGATGTACTCGCGGCGAAGATCGACCGCGTCGCCCATAAGCACGGAAACGAGCTTTTCGGCTTCCGCGGCGTCCTCTATCGTCACTTGCATGAGCGCGCGGCGCTCGGGATCCATCGTCGTCTCCCAGAGCTGATCGGCGTTCATCTCGCCGAGACCTTTATAGCGCTGCACGGACGCGCCCTTGCCGAACCGCGCTTTCGCGTCTGCGAGCGCGCCGTCGTCGTATGCATATTCTACCTGATTGCCTTTTGCTATCTTGTAAAGCGGCGGCAAGCCGATATACACATGCCCCTCGTTGATAAGGTCTTTCATGTAACGGAAGAAGAAAGTCAAAAGTATCGCGCGGATATGATATCCGTCGACGTCCGCATCCGACAAAATGATGACCTTGTGGTAGTTGAGGTTGTCTACGTTGAAGTCCTCGCCTATGCCCGAGCCGAGCGCGGAAATGAGCGTTCGTATCTCCTCGTTGGCAAGCACTTGGTCGATACGCTTTTTCTCGGCATTGAGCGGTTTGCCTCGGAGCGGGAGTATTGCTTGGTACGACCTTGCCCGAGCCTGTTTGCACGTGCCGCCCGCGCTGTCGCCCTCGACGATAAACAGCTCGTTGTTCTCGGGTTTTTTGCCTGTGCACGGCGTGAGCTTGCCGACGAGGTTGAAGTTGTCTATTGCATTTTTGGCGCGCGTTATTTCTTTTTCCTTGCGCGCCGCTTCTCTTACCTTTGCGGCGAGCATGCCTTTTTTTAGTATGGCTTCGCCCACCGTGCCGTTGGCTTCGTCCGCGAAATACTCGCTGAGAAGCTGAGTAACGAGCGCTTCTATGGCTATTCTCGCCGCGGGATTGCCGAGCTTGGTCTTGGTCTGACCCTCGAACTGAACGTTGGTCATTTGCACGGACAGCACCGCGGTAAGACCTTCGCGGTAGTCGTCGCCCAAAAGGTTTGCGTCCTTGTCTTTGAGCATGCCGATACGGCGCGCAAAATCGTTCATGACTTTTGTGTATGCCGCTTTGAATCCCGTCTCGTGCGTTCCGCCCTCCGTCGTCGGGATATTGTTGACGTAGGAGAACAGGTTTTCGGTATACGCGTCGGTGTGCTGAAAAGCGAGTTCCATAGATATGCCGTCACGCTCGCCGCTCAAAAATATCGGTTCGTCGTACAGCGTGTTTCTCGCCTCGTCTATATACTTGACAAAATCGACGATACCGCCCTCGTAACGATACTCGAGGCTCTTATAGCCGTCGCCTACCGCTATGCGCTCGTCGATTATCTTGATGCCTATGCCCTTGTTCAAAAACGCGAGTTCTTTGAGCCGTCTCGCTATCGTCTCGAACTGGAACACGACCGTTTCGAATATGCGCTTATCGGGCATAAATCTTATCTTGGAGCCGTGCTTGTCCGTTTTTTCGCCCGTGTCTATGAGCTGATATTTGGGAATACCGCCCTTGACTTCGCCGTTTATCTCGCGCGACTCAAACTCCATACGGTAGGTCGTGCCGTTCTTGTAAACTTCTACTTTGAGCCATTCCGACAGAGCGTTTGTGACCGACGCGCCAACGCCGTGAAGTCCGCCCGAGTGCGCGTAATTACTGCTGTCGAACTTGCCGCCCGCGTGGAGCTGAGTGAAAACGACTTCAACGCCCGAAACGCCGAGTTTGGGATGGATGTCTACGGGAATACCGCGTCCGTCGTCCTCTACCGACGCGCTGCCGTCGGCATGAATGGTAACGATTATGCCGCTGCCGAAACCGTTGGCGATCTCGTCGATCGAGTTGTCGACGATCTCCCATAAAATATGATGCAAGCCTTTGACGCCCGTCGTACCGATATACATACCGGGGCGCAAACGCACTGCGTCCAGCCCTTCCAATACACGTATATCGCCGGCGTTATAATTCTTCGACATAAATGATCCTCCGCTACGGTATGCTGTATCGCCCGTTCGCGCCGCGAAAAAAGCCGCGCCGTTTTCGGGAAACTTCTACCTTTTACATTATAACATAAGCTCAAAATTTTCTCAACTGATTTTTACAGATTTTTTAGACTGTCGGTACTCGGACCCGACTGCCTAGGCGGCGCACTCGGCGGCGTATGCCGCATAGAACCGAGCACAAAAAAAGCACATAAAACCGCGGGCTATGCCGCGGCGTTGTGTCGTTTATTTGCGGTCGTATGTATTAAATCAAACAAGCCCCAAAAAATCGGACTGTCTAAGCGCCTCGTACAGTACGAGCGCTACGGTATTGCTCAGGTTGAGAGAGCGCAGTCCGTCTTTCATGGGAATGCGAAGCGCCGTGTCGGGATTGTCGAACACGATATGTTCGGGCAAGCCTTTCGTCTCCTTGCCGAACACCAAAAAATCGCCGTCTTGAAAGCGCGCGTCGGTATATTTCTTTTTTGCTTTTTTGGAAAGATAATAAAACCTGCCGCCCGCGTTTATCTTGAAAAACTCGTCCAAATTGTCGTAGTATGTAAGGTCGAGCTTATCCCAATAATCGAGCCCCGCGCGCTTGAGTTTTGCGTCGGTTATTTCGAAACCCATGGGTTTTACTATATGAAGTCTGCTCGCCGTGCACGCGCAGGTGCGCGATATGTTCCCCGTGTTTTGCGGGATCTCGGGTTCTACCAATACTATGTTAAACATGTCTTTCTCTCGGTGTAAGATTATATCAAGCCGAACGTCATCTCTACGGGGTTATGGTCGGAATACGCAAAGTCGTTGTCGATTATATCCACGCGCTTGACCTCGATATTGTCGGAAACGATAAACCCGTCTATCACACACGTATACGTATAGTTGCGCTTCCACTTGACGTCCGCGCCCCTGCAAGAGCCTACGGTCGATCTATTGTCCGCGAATATGTCGAAGTGCTCGGGGATATCGTTTTTGTCATAACTCGCCACCCATTCGGGTATCTTTTGCTCCGATGGGAATTTATTGAGATCGCCGATAAGGTCTTGGTTGAAATCGCCGCCCGCTATCACGTAATTGCCAAGCGAATACTCGCGCTCCAATACATTTTTGAGCATTGCCGCCTGCTGTTTGCGTATCACGCCGCCCTTGTCGTACGCCGACATGTGCAGCGATATTATGCTCAGATATTTGCCGCCGTTCACGGGCACGCGCGACACCGAAAAACATCTGTCGAGATCGGTGAACTTGCCGAACCCGTCCGATATGGGGAACGCGTAGCGAACGCTGCTCGCTATCTCGTACTTGCTCAGCGTCATTATGCCCGCATTGTTTTTGCCGTGCGGATCGTTAAGCGGATACATCAGATAACTGCTGTGGTAATTGCAAGCGAACGTCGAGGCGTAACCGAGCGCGTCGAAATATTTGCGCTGATCCACTTTATAACTGCGCGTCGAATCGTAATCGACTTCCTGTATTATCGCAAAGTCGGGATCGCGGTCTTTAACAGTATTTGCCGAGCCAGAGATGTTTTTGATCACGTCCGCTTTGGATATAGCCGTGCCGTGCTTACCTTTTGTTTTGGTGCCGTCCTTCATTATGCCGGTATCCATAAAGAAGGTATAGTCGGGACCGTACGCGCCGAACCCGACGTTGTACGTCATTATCTTGTACTCCGTGTCCTTATCGACGGACGCCGTAAAATTGTTCTTTACTTCGAGCGTCATTTTGTCGGGTAATCTGTAATACCCGCACACAACATACAAGAGATAGCCTATGACCACCCACAGCACGAGCATTACCGCAACGCACACAGACAGCACGGCTATAAGCACGTTCCGTTTTGCTTTGCTGCGAGTTTTTACGGAAGCTCCCGCGTTTTCGGCTGTATTCTCGGCTACTCCGCCGTTTTTATCCGTTTCCGCCACTTATGCTTTTCCGTCGAGACAGTCGTCGAGGAACGCCACAAAATCCTCATACACGACTTCTTTGTTTATCTCGTTGAGTATTTCGTGCCGCCCGTCCTCGTACAGTTTGAGCCGCGGCGTTATACCGCACTTACTGCGGTATGCGGAGTCCAGCTTTTTAACGAGCTTACCGAACCCGCCCACGCCGTCCGCGTCGCCCGAAGCTATCATCAGCTTAAAGTCTTGCGGCACTCTCGAACGCTCTTTGTTCAGGAGTTTGATGCCGTCGAAGAACGATTTATAAAACCCTACCGTGCACGTGAAATTGCACATGGGATCGGCGTTGTACGCCGCAACCGCCGCTTTGTCGCGGTTTATCCAGCCGTTTTTGCCGTCCTTTAATTTTTTGTCGTAGCCTACGAAAGTGAATTTTTCAAACACGTATCCCGGGGCGTCTTTGTGTTTTTTGTATTTGCTGTTTGCGAGGAAACTGCCGAACCCGAGCGCCGCGCCGCCTTGGAGCGCGGAGCCGCAGAGTATGGCGCCGTCAACTGCGTCGTGATATTTTTCTATAAAACGTTGCGTCAAGAAACTGCCGTAGCTGTGACCTATGACAAAAACCTTTTCGGTGCCGAATCTCTTGCGCACCTCGTCCACTTCCTCGCGGATATCGTCCACGGTGTCCTCGAACATGCCCGCGTAGCCCTTGCCCATGGCGTCGGGATCGGTATGACCGAACCCGCGGTTATCCATGCCCATGACGTAATATCCGTTGGAATTGAGGTATTTGCAAAAATCGTCGTAGCGCGAGATGTACTCGCACATACCGTGCACCATTACCACCGACGCGCGGGGCGTGCGAACGTCGTCCCAATATCTTACCGCAACGCGTTTACCGTCGCGCATGATCAGCTCTTCCATATCCCCTCCGAATTTATGTTTATCAAACTCATTGTACAATAAAAAATAACCTTTGTCAACGGTCATTGAAATTTTTATGTATTTATTATGTCGCTCCGTCGAATAAACAATATCATTTATCCGATTTTGCGCATATTAAATATGAGCCGATATCATATCGGAGTATATATCGAGGTGACAATGATAAAAATAGCGTTTGCGGGCGGCGGGACCGCTGGGCACGTCATGCCCAATCTCGCCATAATCGACGCGCTCAAAAAGCGCGCCGACGTACAATGCGTATATATCGGCGGCGACGGAATGGAAAAAGAACTGTGCAAAAAGCGCGGTTTGGAGTTTTACCGCATAGACACCGTAAAGCTGAGACGCGACGCCGTATTCAAAAACGCGGCGGTGCCGTTCAAGCTTCGCGCCTGCGTAAAGACCGCGAGGCGCGTTTTGGACGAAGTGCGCCCCGACCTCATATTTTCCAAGGGCGGGTACGCCGCTCTTCCCGTAGTGCTTGCGGCAAAGGATATCCCGCTATTGGCGCACGAGAGCGATCTTACCGCGGGCATAGTGACAAAGCTGAGCAAACGCCGCGCCAAAATGGTACTGTGCTCGTTCGAGCCGCTCGCTCAAAAATTCAAGAACGGCGAATACGTGGGCGCGCCGCTGAGAAGCGAGCTTTTCGGTGCGGCAAAAGCGCGGCTCGGGTTCGGCGGAAACAAGCCTGTGCTTCTCGTCACGGGCGGCTCGTCGGGCGCGGCGGCGCTCAATACCGCCGTTGTTGCCGCGCTACCCGTGCTGACCGACACGTTCGACGTCGTGCATATTACGGGCAAGAACAAAAAGGGCGCGCCCGATTCCGACTGCTACAAAAGCATGGAGTTTTGCGACGATATGCCCGGGCTGTACGCCGCGTGCGATATCGCTCTCACTCGCGGCGGCGCCAATGCTTTGGCGGAGCTTATCGCGCTCGAGATACCGTCGGTTGTCGTTCCGCTCGAAAAAGCGTCGCGCGGCGATCAGATACAAAACGCCGAATATTACAAAGCGCGCGGTGCGGTGGACGTTTTGCGCGAGGAGAATCTGCGATCCGACGTACTAGTTCAAAAACTGAAAGCGGCGTATCGCAACCGCGCGGAATACGTTTCATCGATGAAAAAACTCAAAGTAAACGGCACGAACCGCATAGTCGATATTATTCTCGATACAGTTAAAGCAAGCCAAGCCGATTAGTAAAAACCGTATTACGACAAAACTCCGAGACAAGCTCGGAGTTTTTTATTATGCTCGGATTCCCCATACCCGCCCTCGCAAGCGAACAGCCGACGTCAGGTAATAACCTTAACGATAACATTACGCATGTAAATCTGATGACGTAAAATTGTTATTTGTCCCAGTCGTTCGGACTCATCCCACAAATGAAGCGACCAATTAACTCTGACCGCAGAGTTTGACGTCCGCATCTGTACGCGCTACCTGCCGAGCGTAACTTATACTTTAAATAAGCTTTGCTTTATTCGGCGAGCTCGGTCAGCCAGTTATTGCTCTGTATCTCGGTGTCAGTGAGGCGAAGTTCTTTGGAGAGCTTGTCTATTTTTTCTTGGAGCGATTTTACGTTTATCGCGGGCAGTATCTTTATTTCCGTGTGCATGGCGCGACAGACGGTTGCGCTTGCCGTTCTCAAAAGGTCGTTCATTGCGGAAATTTTGAGCGCGAGCATGTCGCGCTTTACTATAAGATCGGCGATAGTGCTGCCGCTGTCGGACTTGACTGTGGCGTTGGTATAGTTGATGCGCGAAATGAGGTATTCGAGCCGTTTTACGTTTTCGTCGAGTTCTTTGATGAGATCGGCGGGCTTTTCGTTCGGTTCCGTGCCTTCTTGGACCTGCGCATTATTCTGCAGTCGAGAGCGCAGCACCGTTATTTTGCGCTGAATATCGGCGCGTTCTATAAGAGCTTCGGCAAGTTTCATGATCTCCTCCGTAGTTGTGTGTTTTATTTATTATACCAAGCGCCGCGCTCGCTGTCAAGCCGTAGTTATTACGTAAACGTCGCGTCCGCCGCTCGTTGACGACAGCGCGTCGCCGCCGCACGCCGACAGCACGGCGGTAAGTTTTCCGCCGTTCACGTATCCGAAGTAGAACGCCGCGTCGTCCATGCCGAGCGTGAGCCGTTCGCCCGTGTACGGCTCGACTATGGCTACAAGCCCGTCGTTTGACGATACGGCTTTCCCCATAGCGACGACGCTTTCTCCCGCGACGGACACCGCGCTCAAGAACAGTCCGTCAAGCTCCGTCAGCGTGCGGCGCGACAGGTTGCCTTCGAGCTCGTACGTCACCGCACCGTCCGTTCTTTTGAAGCATGCGTAATACTTGCCGCGCGCGAAGAACAGGCTCGCGTCGGTAAACGTAAAGCCGAGGTTGATCGAGTGGTAGCTGACGAACTTATAGTCTACGGTTATCACTGTCGCAAGCCCGTTGACGGACGCGAGTGCGAAATATCCCGCGTCGCAAGGCATGACCGCATACGGTCTTGTCAGGTTGTCGCCCGTGCCGCCGTAATAGTGCGCCGTCGCGTCGCCGCCTGCGGCAAACGTGAAAAACACCGCCGCGTCGTACCGCGGGGAATTGTGCGCTCTCGCCGCTATTACGTACGAGTCGCCGAAATAGTAGCAGTCGAAGAATTTGAGCGTGAAGCCGTTATCGATACGCGTTCCGTTCCCGACCGATACGCCGCCGTCGGCTGTCACTCCGTACTCGGTCAGATACAGCGACGTAGGCGTCGGTTGCGTCACCACCGCTATCTTGTCGGTCGTGACCGAGCCGACAAACAGCGCCTCGCCGCGAAGCTCGGATTTTTTTACCGCTTCGCCTGTATAATCGACAAAGTACAGGCTCTCGCCCGCGCCTACGGCATAGCCCTGCGCCGTCTTTCCCACCGCGCCTATCTTGCCGTCGAAGTATGTAAACGACAGGATCGTGCCCGCGGCGTTTATCACGCACAGGAACCCGCCGTAATCGTCGAAGTCCAAGCCCTTGACCGTAGCGTTGCCAAACGCGTACAGTACGCCTTCGCGCTCGTACGCCTCCACGATCGTTTCGTCGCCTACGCCCATTAGCCGCGTTTCTCTTGCTATCTCTTTAACGCGCCCCGCGCTCGCTTCGCGAAGTTTAACGTGCTCCTGCGGTGGGTTCGGTTTAGTGCCCGTAGGATCGTCGCCCGTTCCGTCGCCGCCTGCGTCGGTCGACCACGGTAACGGCACGAAGAATATGACGGCGACAAGGACTACTATCGCCACATTGAGCAATGTGATAACCAGCGTTTGCGCTTTGCTTAACCTCACGGCACACCTCGATAGTTTTATTGTTATCTTAGGTGCGTTCGTCCGTTTATACGGGCTAGTCTTATTCTACCACCGCAAAAGCATTGAGCGTCCATGCCGCCAAAATCCGTCAAACAAACCAAATGTTTGACGATTGTCGTGTGTTGACATTATCGTAAATCGACAGCACACCCGAATAAGTGCGGTAACGTTTTAAACCATTCGTAGGGCGTGACGCAAGCCAAAGGCTTGCGAATGTCGTGTATGGGCGTGGATAATAGGTTTTGCGCTACACCCGAATAAAAGCAAAACAGAATATCCCAAACCCTTATCACCTGTCATCCTGAGGCGAAGCCGAAGGATCTAGGCGATCCGCCGCAGAACGTATATGTTAAACCAATCGCAACAAAACCCTAGGGCATGACGATATGCCACGCTCTTATTCAAGCGCTACTTAAAATAAATCACCCGAACAGACTTGGTCGGGTGAAACCATAAACAAATTATAAATGCCGACACACGACAAATACCAAGCCTTTGGCTTGCGGAGCGCCGAGTCGTCGCTCTCTACGAGAGGGTGACTGTTGGTTTGGCGTTTACGCTTTGCGGCTACGCCAAAGATTCCTCGCCTATGGCTCGGAATAACAAAAGAACGGAAAACCCGTCCTTAATAGCCTTGTCATTTATTCGAGTGTACCGCACAATCACCACCAAAGCAAACACACGACAAAAACAATCTGTGATTGCAAGCTTTGCTTGGCGGAGCGCCGAGTCGTCGCTCTCTACGAGAGGGTGACTGTTGGTTTGGCGTTTACGCTTTGCGGCTACGCCAAAGATTCCTCGCAGGCTCGGAATGACAAAAGGGCGGAGAAAAACTTTCAAGCAATCGTAAGGCGTGGCAACCTCGGCGCCACGTTGTATTTTGCTCCGCTTTTATTCGGGCGTACCGCACAATCACCACCAAAGCAAACACACGACAAAAACAATCTGTGATTGCAAGCTGTGCTTGGCTATTTTTCTCCGGGCACGGGCAGCATCATCGCGCGATTGCGCTCCGCGCGCACGGCGTTACGGTAGAACTTACTCGGCTTACCCACGTCCGAGAGCGGGAACCGCCAAGCGAACGGCACAAGGTCGTCCGCGTTCCCCACCCACTTGGGCTCTTCCACTATCTTGCGCATAGCCGCGATACGCTTTTTTATTTCTTCGGCGTTCTTGTGCTCTGCGGTCTTTTGCGCGTTCGACTCCGCTCCAGCAACCGCCGCCGCGGCGAACTCCAAGTCCACCGTCTTGACCGAAGCCGGCTTCTTGCGCGTCTTGGGCTTTCTCGCGCCATCGTACGCTTTGGACGCCGCAGTCGTTTTCTGCGTGAGCCTGCCCTTAGCCTCCTCGTACATTTCCGCTTTGGTCTTGGGCAAAACGACCTCGGGCACCTCGTAAGAAATGGATTTCCTTTTGGGTTTGGTATACTCCATCTCCGGCACTTCGACGTTTTCTATTAATTTTTCTATGTCCTTAGCCATACCGCACCTCAAAACGTCATGCTCGCGGCGTCGTCTTCGAACCCCGAAAACTTGTTCTTGTTCTTATTGAGAATAAACTTGAGCTTTTCTATATCGTTCTTTTTTACCTTGAACGGTGTAGTCAGGTTTTTAAGCGTGGTAAACGTGCCTTTATCCGACGACAGCACGAGCACACCGCGCTCCTCGTCAATGATATAGTCTCGGACCTGATGCCAATCGAGCATCGAGAAATTGGTATATACGCCCTTATCGACTACGGCGTTTTTACCGAGCGCTATCGTTACGATAAACGCTTCCGCGGCAATCATCACGATGAGCGGGAACATGAACGCGATATTGGTAAGCGTCCGTCCCACGCCGAACCGCGTCTCGAAATCCACGCTTCCGGGCGAGTCCGCGTCCGCCATTTGCATGATCAAATAGAAAATCAAAAAGCCGACCACGCCCGCGAATATCCAGTACGCTATCTTGCTCGTTTTAAGCTCCACGAGATTGATCGAATGATACAGCTTGATCTGGCGCAGGATAAGCCGCACGACGTGATAAATAAGCACCGCCGCAACAGCTACCGACACGACCGCCGCTATTATCACTGTTACCAAATAACCTACCATACCGAGTAATTATATCAAAGCCTCAAACGTTTGTCAAGCCGCAGCAACACAAAACGGAACGGATAGATCCGTCCCGCTTTGTTGTTTTATTTCAATGATATATCATTAGTTAATCCGCTTCGGTATACGTAAACACGATAGTCGCGAGAAGAGTATCGTTCGCGCTCACTATCGTTATCGTGTACTCGGTGCCGCTAGCCGCCGTACCGATGGGAACATGGATCTCGTAATACGTTCCCACCTTGATAAACTGACCTGCCGCGCCGGGAATCTTCTGTTCGCCGTTCACAAGCGCTTTGGCAAAATTGTCTTTTACCTGTGTCAGGACCGCGTCGTTATCGCCGATATTGACTTTGAGCTTTAAATACTCGCCGGGCGCTACGCCGTACTTTTCGATGAGCTCGGCATCGTTGATCTCGATCGCCTCGAAATCATCGCCTATAACGGGCGCTTCGTAATCATAAGTAAACGACGCAAGCAACACGTCCGCTCCCGTCAATACAGTAATGGTAAACGTCTTGTTCTCCGCGCCTACCGAACCGATGGGAACGTTGATAAGATAATGATCGCCGTTATCGAGCATTTCACCCTTGGCGCCCGATATCTTAGCTTCGCCGTCCACTTTGATATGGTCGAATTTCTGCTTTACATCGGCAAGCTTTGCGGCATTATCGCCTTTTACGACTTTAAATCTCACAAACTCGCCCGGCGCCACGCCGTACTTCTCGACAAACTCCGCGTTCTCTATGGTTATGGGCTCGAACTCTTCGTCGGGATCGGGCATCTCGTCGCCCGCTCTCGTATACGTGCCGACGGCAACGGGTTTCCCGTCTTTCTTGAAAGTGATGGTAAACACCGTGGTTTGGTACTTATTGCCCTTTATGCGCATTTGCATGTGGTATGTATGCGCGGTAACGGCGTCTGCGTTGAACGGCTGGGTCATAACTATCTCGCCGTCCGCGCCGTCCACTTTTACCGTCGCTTCGTAGTCGTCGAAATCGTAAGCCTTGGCTACGGCGTCGTTGAGAAATATATGATGCCAAATGTAATCGACGTCGCCTTCCGTGACCTCGCCGTAGATTGCGTCGTTAACGCTCTCCCATGCCGTGATCTCGGGCAATTGCTCGTCGCCGCCTTCGTCTCCGCCCTCGTCGCCGCCTTCATCGCCACCTTCGTCGCCGCCCTCGTCTCCGCCGGCTTTGGGATTGACTGTAACGGAGCATTCCGCATACTTGCCGCCGACGGTAGCTCTTATTTTACCCGTGCCTTGACCTACGGGCGTGACGGTTGCTGTATTGCCGACATGATTGACCGAGATGACCGTTCCGTCGCTCGGGATAACGAGCCAATCTATTTCCGCCGTCGAGCCCTTGACCGTCGCTGTCACCGTTTTGGCGGCGTCCCCGACCGTGAAAGTCAGCGTTGTCGGATTAAGCGATACGCTCACTTCGTCCTTTGGCTTATTGTCCTTGTCGCTGCCGCATGCGGAAAACGCAAACATCGCAAAAGCGAATATCGCCGCCGCAAGTATCGGCAAAAATTTTCTACCCTTTTTCATCACTATTCCTCCGAATATTATTTAGTCGCGAGCTTGTCGCGTTGGCTACGAACAATGAAAAACGTACCACAAGCGCAGTAAAGCTTTTTCCCCACTTATGTGCGTTTTCGATAATTCAATTATAACACGCTTATAAAAGCTTGTCAATACTTATATAAAAATTTTTTGGATTTTTATATATCTATCGTATCGATCGGCAGTTTCGAGCATGCAAAACGGCGCCGTCGTAAAAAGCGCTTCCCATAGGGAATATAAAAAAAGCGAAGAACTTTAACGTTTTTCGCTTTTTTTATGGCGATAAGCAGTAAACACTTTGCTTTGCAGATTTACTATCTTTTGCTTTTGTATTAATAGACGCTTTTTTGCTATTTAATTGCGCAATTTATGCTTAATAGCTTCAAAAACCGTATCGTAATAATCGTTATCTTCTTGCAAATAACCTCGCACCGCTTCCCAATCCAAAAGTTTTTGCGCCTTTTCGCCATTCAATAAGTTTATTGCAAGGTGATACTGCGAACCTCTTTTGTAATTGAGTTCCACTGCTTTAATCCAACAATCACGCGCACCCTGACTGTCGCCCACCTCTTTAAGCCAAACGCCGAGAGTTCCGTACGCGTCTTTATTGCCGAATTCAGCAGATTTTCTGAACCACTCCAAGCCCTTTTCCGTATCCTTCTCTATTCCGTAACCGTCGCAATAGGCGTCGCCAAGCGACCACATAGCGTCCGCGTCGCCAAGCTCCGCCGCTTTGAGGAAGTACTTTACGCCTCTTTTGGGGTTGTAGCCGACTCCGTCGCCATGCTTATACATATCCCCGATTTCGGTAATCGCTCGAACCACTCCGCCCTCCGCCGCCTGCTTAAACAGACTAAGAGCGGTTTTACCGTCCTCCTCACCGTCGTTCCCAATGCCGCGCAAACGGCAAAGCCCCAAAGCGTACTGTGCCTCCGCATCGCCGCGTTCAGCCACTTTTTCAAAAAGCTCAACCGCAAGTTTTTCATAACTCTCGCATGCCTTCAGGTCATAGTTTTCCCAATAGCATCTCAGTGCGTAAGCCGCATAAGGGTCCTCTTCCTGCCGCGAAAGAAATTTTTTATAGTTTTTTCTGAGCAAGTATTCATTGGTTTCGCTTTCAGGTTGGTTCAGCCTTTGCCGCGCTTGTTCGTTGCCCAAAACGGCGGCGGCAGAAAAATATTCAATAGCTTTCTTGCCGTCCTTTTCCCTACCATTACCGCTCTCGTAAGCAAGCGCAATTTCATAGAGCGCATCTGCATCGCCAAGCTCCGCTGCCTTATCAAGTAAAGCCGCCGCTTTCTGCAAATCTTTTTTTACGCCGTTACCTTGTGAATATGCTTTTCCGAGTATTCCCGCTGCTTTTTCATCGCCGCCATCTGCGGCAAGATTAAGCCATTTTACGGCGCAGCCGTACTTCTTTTTAAAGAAGTAAAACTCACCCAGTGCACGCTGCGCCTTTGCAAATCCTAGCTCCGCCGACCGAGTCATATTGTTAACCCACTGCTCCGAGTGGTAGTCGTAAGTATAATACAACTCGTAAACCGCTTCGCCGTCCCCCTTTTCGGCTAAATAATTTAAAAGCTCACGCCACTGCCTGCTGATTCCTTCAAGCGAGAAAGCTCCGCGTTTCACCGCCGTATCGAACGGCAGGGTCGCAGACTGCAACGCGGTTTTTATTTCTTCTATGTTTTGTTTAAACAACTTAAACCGCAGCTCTTGCATTTTTTCTTCGTTTTCCGAAACCCATTTTCCGATTAAATTCGCACCTATTATCCATTCCGAAAATAAGTGTTCTTTGTTTAAATTTTCGTAATCGTGAATACCGCTTGAAAATTTTCCGGCAACAACTTTATCCTCCGAGGCTTTCAAAAACTTTGCAGTCAGCTTAACATCGCCTTTATCGTAGTTGCGGTAAAAATTTTCCATAGGTCCCGCCGACCAAACCCAGTTGCAAAAGGTTATAAACGCAATAACCCCTTCTGGCAAAAGTTTATTTTTCGAGCTTGCCGTTTGCCCCTTGCCAAACCGCAAAGCCGAGCAGATAAACGCCTCGTCCTTCAAAAACTCCGGCAAGTCGTACTTGCTTAATTTTTGCAATAAATCTTTATAATTCGCGGGAGAATACCGCGATTTTTGCCACTCGTTTTGGACTGATTTTACCGCTTCGTCCATATTTTTTTCCAAATTATCCAAAGCACAACCTCTGCTAAATTACTGTATAAGCTTTGTTATTATATAATAAATGGTTTTAAAAGTAAAATAAATAAGCGCACTTACATTGCTTGCAAGGTATAGTGCGCTATACTTAATTCTGTGGTAAAATTCCCTATGGGAACTACGTTAAACAGACCGCGCCGCTTTAATCCGAGTTTTATGTTACGTTATTTAAAGTATTCCACGCCCGCTTTAAATAGCTGCATATCCGTTTTGCCGTAACATTCCACGGCGTTTTTCATCATGAACTCGCCTATGCGCTCGCTATGCCCCATTTTGCCGAGTATCCTGCCGTCGGGGCTTACGATACCCTCGATAGACATGACCGAGCCGTTGGGATTGTACGGCGAACGCATGGTGGCGTTGCCGTGCTCGTCGCAGTACTGCGTGGCGATCTGACCGTTTGCTATGAGTTTTTTCACCGTCTCGTCGGGCGCTACAAACTTGCCTTCGCCGTGCGACACGGGCACGGTGAACACGTCGCCCACATGACAGCGGCTGAGCCAAGGACTGAAGCACGACGATACCCTGACGTCCACCAGCGTGGAAACGTGCCGCGCAATATTGTTGTAGGTAAGCACGGGGTCGGTCTTTTGCGGGGTCTTGATATGCCCGTCGGGCAGCAGTCCGAGCTTTACGAGGGCTTGGAAACCGTTGCAAATACCTATGGCGAGTCCGTCGCGCTTATACAGCAGTTTTTCCACCGCTTCAGCTATGGACGGATTGGACAAAAACGCCGCTATGAGCTTGGCGCTGCCGTCGGGCTCATCGCCGCCCGAGAACCCGCCGGGAAGCGCGAGGATCTTGCACTCGCCCAGCGCTTTCGCCATTGCTTTGACCGAGTCCTCGACGTCTTTGGGCGAACGGTTCTTGACGACGAACACCACGGGCTCCGCGCCCGCTTCCTCGAACCGTCTCGCCGTATCGATCTCGCAGTTGGTGCCGGGGAACACGGGGATGAACGCTTTTATCTTTTTGGGCTTTGCACAGCGCTTGCCGCGGCTCTTGCCTTTGCCGTCGTAGCTCACGTTTTCCGCCGTGCCGTCGGCGCCTGCCGTTGTGGGATATACGTTTTCAAACGTGCCCGTGAACGCCGCTTCAAGCGCCGCGCCGTCCACTTCTTTACCGTCGAACACGATATCGCTGTCGTCGGCGGCACGCTGTATGTTCGCGCCGAACACGTATTTATACTCGTCGAGCGTTACGCCGAGGAGCTCAAGGTCGTAGCCGTAAAAGTCCTCGCCCGTGCGCGCAGAGATTATTATATCGCCCGTGCTTTCTTCGAAAAGATCGCGGTCGGCTGTCGCAAACGCGAACCCGAGCCGATTGCCCAAGCACGACTTTATAGCCGTAGCCGCCGCGCCGCCGTGCTCTACCACCGCCGCGCTCGTCACATTGCCTCTTCCGATCTCGCCCGCGAGCAGCATCAAAAAGTCGTTGAGATTATCAAAGTCCGGAACGCCGTACTCGTCGCGTTTGAGTTTGTATCTGTACACGCGCTCGCCGCCGCGCTTGAACACGTTGTCGCACACAGTCGCGCTGTCCGCCACGCCGCACGCGAAGCATATAATCGTGGGCGGCACGGTAAGCTTTTCAAACGTGCCCGACATAGAGTCCTTGCCGCCTATCGCGGCGCGCTTGAGTTTTATCTGAGCTTGAAGTGCGCCGAGCAGCGCCGACATCGGCGCGCCCCATTTTTCGGAGTCGGTACAGCGCGCAAAAAATTCCTGCATGGTAAGGTACATGTTCTCGGCACGCACGCCCGCCGCCGCGAGTTTTTCTATCGCGACGATGACCGAATACATACCGCCCACGAACGGCGATTGTTCGCACAGTTCGGGATCAAACCCGTGCGAGCACACCGTGCAATAATCGGTGTTTGCGGGGAGCTTTGCCGCCATTACGCCCGACGGCGTGAGCTGGGCTTTGCCGCCGAACGGCATGAACACGCTTGCCGCGCCGACCGTACTGTCGAACGTTTCGCCGAGACCTTTTTGCGAGCATACGTTGTAATCTGCGAGTATATCGGTCATGAGCGCGCGGTAATCGCCTTTATTGTACAGCGATTGGCGTTTGCCGGGCAACGAGCCGAAGTGCTTGACAACGGGGTCTTTTATGACCGCCGTGGCTTCCTGTCTTACGCCGTTGCTGTCCAAGAACCGACGCTCGAGATCGACTATCATTCTGCCGTTGTCGAACATTCGCATTCTGTCGGTGTCGGTCACTTTGGCAATGACGGTAGCTTCTGTATTTTCCGAATGCGCTATCTTTTTGAAAGCTTCGAGGTTTTCGGGCGCGATGACTACCGCCATGCGTTCTTGGCTCTCGGATATGGCAAGCTCCGTCGACGACAGTCCCGCATACTTTTTGGGGACTGCCGAAAGGTCTATATCGAGCCCCGGCGCGAGCTCGCCTACGGCTACGGACACGCCGCCCGCGCCGAAGTCGTTACAGCGTTTTATGAGCCGCGTGAACTCGCCGTTACGCATAAGGCGTTGGAGCTTACGCTCTATCGGCGCGTTGCCTTTTTGGACTTCCGCGCCGCACGTTTCTATCGAGTGCGCGTCGTGGGGCTTGCTCGAGCCCGTCGCGCCGCCGCAGCCGTCCCTGCCCGTTTCGCCGCCCAAGAGCACCACTATATCGCCCGCTTGCGGGACTTCTCTTATCACGTCATCCGCTTTTACCGCGCCGACGACAAAGCCCGTTTCGAGGCGCTTTGCCGCGTACCCGGGGTGATAGTATTCTCTTACTTCTCCCGTGGCAAGCCCGATTTGGTTGCCGTACGAGCTGTAACCTTTTGCCGCTCTTCTGCTTATGACGCGTTGCGGGAGCTTGCCGTCGAGTGTTTTTTCAAACGGCGCGTTTATGTCCGCCGCGCCCGTGACGCGCATTGCCTGATACACATACGCGCGTCCCGACAGCGGGTCGCGGATCGCGCCGCCCAGACACGTCGCCGCGCCGCCGAACGGCTCTATCTCCGTCGGGTGGTTGTGAGTTTCGTTCTTGTACAGTATATACCAGGGCTCGACCGTGCCGTCGCGCATGACTATGTCGTACTTGATCGTGCATGCGTTTATCTCGGGCGAAACGTCCTGCGCCGTCACGTAGCCTTGACGCTTTAACGCTTTCGCGCCTATCGTGGCTACGTCCATGAGCGACGGGTACTTATCCGCTCTGCCGTCGTACAGGAGGTTGAACATGTCGGTATAGTCGGCGTACGCCGCCTGTATGTGCGGGTTGTCCGATTTGATCTTGGTTTTGAGCGCGGTCAAGAACGTAGTGTGCCTGCAATGGTCCGACCAATACGTGTCTATGACTTTGAGCTCGGTATACGTCGGGTCGCGACGCTCGTTGCGAAAGTACGATTGGACAAACGCAAGGTCGTCGAGGCTCATTGCAAATCCCTGTTCTTTGTAGAACGCCGAGAGCGCTACGAACGGTTTTTGATTGAACCCGTCCACGAGCTTGGCGGGCTCGGGCGGGGCTATTTTTTGCTCAAGGGTCTCCGGTTTATCGAGCGCGCACAGCCTGCTCTCGACGGGGTTGACGAGGTAGTTCTTGATAGCGGCGAGTTCTTTCTCGCTCGCTTCCACCGCGTACACCGTCGCGCAACGCACCGTCGGACGCGCGCCCTTGGTCAGGAGCTGGACGCACTGCGACGCCGAGTCGGCGCGCTGGTCGAACTGACCGGGCAGGTATTCAACGCCGAACACTTCGCCTTTCGTTTCGGGCATGGTCTCGCTGTATACCGTGTCCGTCGCCGGCGTGGAAAACACCACGGGCACCGATGCGGCGAACTCTTCGTCCGTCAGTCCGTCTACGTCGTAGCGTATAAACGCCCGCGCCGTTACGTCGAAGCCGAGATTCTCTTTGATCTCGCTCATGAGAGCTTTGTTGCTCGCCGTTCTTTCCGTATAGATCCGTCTTATCATACTTTTACCTGTCGTGTATTTACCTTGTTGATTTATTTGTTGTTTCGCCCGAGGAAGTTCGGAGCGTTATTAACTTCTTTGACGCTACTCTTTCCATAGCTTCGGTGAATGGAGATTAACTTTTCGTAGGGCGTGACGACTCGGCACGCACTTACTGTTTATCTGTCGCGTCATTGCGGAGCGCAAGGGTCTGCGCTCCCTACGGATATATATCAATATGTTACGCTCTTATTCGGGTGTAACAATGTGCATGTTTACGCGCCGACACACGACAGACATCCAAGCTGTGCTTGGTTGGTTAGAGTTTGGAGCCGATATCGCGGCGGTAGAAACAATCGTCAAACCCGATCTTATCGATATTATCGTACACGCGCTTTTTTGCTTCGGCAAAGCTATCCGCCTCGGTCTGCACGCACAGCACTCTGCCGCCGCTCGTAACGAGCCCGTGCCCGTTCGACTTGACGCCCGCGTAAAACACGCGCACGCCGTCGTCGAGCTCACCCTGCGTTATGTGACAGCCCTTTTTGTACGCTTCGGGATAACCGCCGCTCGCAAGCACCACATTGATCGATTTTTTATCCGACCACTCGATATCGAGCGTGTCGAGCGTGCCGTCGATGACCGCGCCGAATATCTCGTATATATCGCTTTTCAGCAAAGGCAGTACGCTCTGGGTCTCGGGATCGCCGAACCGCGCGTTGTATTCCAATACGCGGATATCGTCGCCGTCCACCATCAGCCCGAAGTACAAAACGCCCTTGAACGGCGCGCCCTCGGCTATCATGCCTTTTACCGTCGGCTCGACGATATGCCTGCGCGTGAACTCGGTCATGCCCGCAGTGAACGCGGGGCACGGGCTGTACGCGCCCATACCGCCGGTGTTCAAGCCCTTATCGCCGTCGAGCGCGCGTTTATGATCGCACGATGTCGGCATGAGCGAGTAATGCTCGCCGTCCACAAACGCCAACAGCGACACCTCGAAACCTTTCAAGAACCGTTCGACAACGAGCGCATTGCCCGCCGCCCCGAACTTCTTGTCGCGCATTATCTCGTCCACCGCGATAAGCGCCTGCGCCTTATCCTCGCACACGATAACGCCCTTACCGAGCGCGAGCCCGTCGGCTTTGACGACCACATTAAAGTCTATTGAGTTTATATACGCCTTTGCCGCGTCCGCGTCGGTAAACGTCTCGTACTCCGCCGTGGGAATACCGTACTTTTTCATGAAGTCCTTGGCGTAGGCTTTGGACCACTCCAGCCGCGCCGCCGCCCGCGTCGGTCCGAACGCGCGCAGTCCGCAAGCGGCGAGCCTGTCCACCATACCGAGCGACAGCGGGTCGTCGGGCGCGACGATAGTCATCTTGATATTTTTGTGAGCTTTTACGTACTCGACTATCGCGTCCACGTCCGTAGCCGATATATCGACCTGTTCGACGCCCATGCCCGCATTACCGGGCGCGGCGTATATCCTGCCGACTCTGTCGGACTTGCCGAGCGCGTACGCTATCGCGTGCTCTCTTCCGCCGCCGCCGACGATAAGCACGTCGTCGCACGTGAGCTGTTTGGCAGCCCTTTTGTGCGGGGGCGTTTTTCCTGTTTGGGGTTTTGTCGTTTTCATACTATTACCGTTAGTTGTTATATATTGTTTTGACTGCTATTTATGCAACACGTCTTGAAGCCGTATCGGTCGATACTATTTTTCGGAAGGCGTAGGCGCGACCGAGACAAGGAAAGCGAGCGGCTGCGACGGGGAGCGTACTTCCGGTACGTGACTCGAGAAGCCGCGATGTTTGACGCAGTATCGGTCGATGCATACGCCTTCCGAATTAATGTTTAAAGTGACGCTGTCCAACAAACACCATAGCAATGCCGTGCTCGTCGCAGGCTTTGATCGAGTCGTCGTCGCGGATAGAGCCGCCGGGCTGGATGATGGCGGTTATGCCCGCCGCCGCCGCGGCTTTTACGCAGTCGTCGAACGGGAAGAACGCGTCGGACGCGAGCACGGAGCCTTTAGCCTCATCGCCCGCGTGGGCTATCGCCTGCTCTGTCGCCCAGATACGGTTGGTCTGTCCCATGCCGATACCCGTCGTTCTGCCCGGCTTGCCTATTACTATCGCGTTGGACTTGGTGTGCTTGACGACTTTCCAGTTGAACAGTAGCGCGTCGATCTCGTCCTTGGTCGGTTTGCGTTTGGTGACTACGCCCATGCCGTAAGTCGTTTTGGTCTTGCCGTTGGCGAGCGTTTCCGTTTTGACCTCGGCTTTTTTCTCGAATAGTTTTTTATCTTCGTTTTCGATGAGCGTGCCGTCGTAGCGCTGGACCAAGAGCCCGCCGTAGACTTTTTTCATATCGTACGAATCGGCGGCGCGCGGCGCGGCGATGTCGTCTATCTTCAAAAGCCGTATGTTCTTTTTGGATTCGAGCACTTCGAGCGCGTCCTCGGTGTAGTCGGACGCCATTACTATCTCGATGAAGATCTTATTGATTTCCTCGGCGGTCGCTTTGTCTACCGTGCCGTTTATGGCGAGTATGCCGCCGAACACCGATACGGGATCGGACTCGTACGCGCGCATGTACGCTTCATGCACGGTCTTGCCCGTGCCCACGCCGCAGGGGTTGGCGTGCTTGCACGCGACGACCGCGTGCGTGCCGTTGTATTCTTTAAGAAGTTCGAGCGCGCCGTTGGCGTCGTTGATGTTGTTATACGACAGTTCTTTGCCCCAGAGCTGCACAGCTTCCGTGAGCGCGCCTTTTTTGGGCAGGGGCTCGCGATAGAACACCGCGGACTGCTGGGGGTTCTCGCCGTAGCGCAGGTCTTGGGCTTTGTCGTACGAGAACGTTATGTGCTCGGGGAATTCTTCGCCCAAGAGCTTTTGCATATAGCCCGAGATAAGCGAGTCGTACGCCGCGGTGTGGCGATAGACTTTGTACGACAGTCTCAGTCTGAACGTGTCGTCGGCGGTGTTTGTCTTGATGCGTTCGAGCACTTCTTCGTAGTCTTGCGGCTCGCACACGACAAGCACGCCTTTATAGTTCTTGGCGGCGCTTCTCAGCATTGTCGGACCGCCTATGTCGATATTCTCTATCGCGTCCTCGAGCGACACGTTGGGTTTTTGGATAGTCGCTTTAAACGGGTACAGGTTGACCGCGACAAGGTCGATCGTGTTGTAGCCCATTTCGTCGAGCTGTGTCATGTGCTCGGGCAGGTCGCGCCTTGCGAGCAGTCCCGCATGCACTGCGGGATGGAGCGTTTTCACTCTGCCGTCGAGGCATTCGCGAAAGCCCGTAACGTCCGTTATCGATATCGCGCTTACGCCGTTGTCCAGGAGCGTTTTGAGCGTGCCGCCCGTGGAGACTATTTCATAGCCGAGTTGTTCGAGCCCTTTCGCAAACTCGACTATGCCCGTTTTGTCGCTTACGCTTATAAGTGCGCGTTTCTTCATTTCCTTTTACCTCTCGTGTGTTTACTTGGTTGGTTTGTTTTGTACTACGCCCGAGGAAGTTCGTGACGTTATTAACTTCTTTGACGCTACTATTTCCATAGCTTCGGTGAATTGAATTGGTTGGTTTGGGATTTACTTGGTTGGTTGGTTGGTTTAATGTTACCGTTCTGCGGCGGTTCGCCTAGATCCTTCGGCTTCGCCTCAGGATGACAAGGAAAGATATGCCCTGCCCTTATTCGGGCGTACCCTCGTTCATGCGTCGTCGTCCACACACGACATTCGTCCAACATTTGGTTGGCGGAGCGCAGTGGGCTGCGCTCCCTACACATGCATGTCCACATTCCCGCTCTTAGTCGGGCGTACCCTCATTCATACTTCAATGTCTATACACGACATTCATCCAAGCTGTGCTTGGCGGAGCGCCGAGGTCGTCGCTCCCTACGGTTACATGTCGATATGTTCCGCTTTTATTCGGGTGTTACGTAAAATAAACAACCCGCGTCCATACACGACATTCATCCAAGCTATGCTTGGCAGAGAGCGGCAACGGCTTCAACCAACAGCGGATGCTCTATCGTTTCGAGTATGCGTTTTTGCAGGCTTTCGGGCGTATCGTCGTCGCGCACGTCGAGCGCGCGCTGCATAATTATCTCGCCCGTGTCCGTGCCGCCGTCCACATAGTGCACGGTCGCGCCGCTCGTTTTTTCTTTGGCGGCAATCACGGCGCGGTGAACGTTCAGTCCGAACATGCCTTTACCGCCGTACTTGGGTAGTAACGCCGGATGAATATTGATTATCGCGCGGGGATAGCGCGACAGCAGCGGCTCGGTCAGTATTCCGAGATACCCCGCAAGCACGACGAGATCTACGCCGTACCGCTCGAATATTTCGAGCACCGCGCGGTCTCGCGACGGTTCGTCCGCATAATCCGATTTTTTGCATACGTAGCAATCTATGCCAGCGCTCTTGGCGCGTTCTATACCGTACGCCGTCGGCGAGCTTGATACCGCAACGACTATGCGCCCGTCGAACTTGCTCATATTAGCGCCGTCTATCAGGGCTTGGAAATCGGTGCCGTTGCCCGAGAACATGACGGCAATATTTCTCACAGTTCCACCCCGCTGCCGTCCGTCGTCTCGCCTATTATGTACGCGTTCTCACCGAGCGCATTAGCCGCCGCGACAAACTTATCCGCGTCCTGCGCTTTCACACACGCGACCATGCCGATGCCCATATTGAACGTGTTATAAAGCTCGGTCTTGCCCAAGCCCGATTTTTCTTTAAGAAGCTCGAATATAGCGGGGCGCGGGAACGAATTTATATCGACCTTACAGCCTATGCCGTCGGGGAATATCCGAGGAATGTTTTCTATGAACCCGCCGCCCGTTATATTGGCAAGCCCGAGAATATCGAACTTATCCGCAAGGTCGAGCACGCTCTTTACATAGATACGCGTCGGCGTGAGTATCACGTCGAGAAGAGACTTCCCGAGCGATACGTCCTTATCGAGCGATTCCACATCCTCGCCGAGAAGCCGTCTGACGAGCGAGTACCCGTTGCTGTGCAGACCGCTCGAAGCAAGCCCGACGAGAACGTTGCCCGGGGTTATTCTCGAACCGTTGATTATTTTTTCGCGGCGCACGATACCGACCGAGAAGCCCGCGAGGTCGTACTCGCCCGGCGCGTACATCGACGGCATTTCCGCCGTTTCGCCGCCGACGAGCGCGCAGTTCGCTTGACGGCAGCCCTCGGCTACACCCTTAACCACGTCGGCTATCGTGTCGGGCTTGATCCTGCCCGTTGCGATATAATCGAGGAACAACAGCGGTTTCGCGCCCTGACAAATAATGTCGTTAACGCACATAGCCACGCTGTCTATACCGACCGTGTCGTTGCGTCCCGATAAGAACGCGTATTTGAGTTTGGTGCCCACGCCGTCCGTGCCCGCGACGAGAACGTCGCCGCGCTCGTCGGCTATGTTGTAAAACCCGCCGAAACTGCCCAACCCCTGCAATACGTTGGAGTTGAACGTGGAAGCGGCGTGCGCTTTGATTTTTTCCACCGCCGCGTACCCGCGGGTAACGTCTACGCCCGCGTCGGCATAAGTTATCTTGCTGTCTTTGTCCTTGCTCATTATTGACCTCGTTTATATGAGTTTGTTTTGTTCGGTTATTCCGCCGAGCCTTACGGCAAAAGGAAAAGCGCGCGTACTGCTTTTTTTCTGCATACGGCGCTTTATTGTGTTATTTTAATCCTATACGGCGCATCATTTCTTGGTATGCGCCCTCTACTCCGCCCATGTCGCGGCGGAAGCGGTCCTTGTCGAGTTTTTCTTTGGTCTTGCTGTCCCAGAACCGACAGGTATCGGGGCTTATCTCGTCGGCGAGAATCACTCTGCCTTTGTATCTGCCGAACTCGATCTTGAAGTCGATAAGGTCTACGCCCACGCCCGCGAAAAACTCGGTGAGTATCGCGTTGACTTTGCGCGCGGTCGCGGAAATGACGTCGAGCTCGTCGCGCGTCGCCCAGCCGAACGCCAATGCGTGGTCCTCGTTGATCATGGGATCGCCGAGCTCGTCCGATTTATAGTACAGTTCGAGTACGGGCATGGACGGCTTTTCGCCTTCGGCAAGACCCGTGCGCTTGCTGAGCGAGCCCGCGACCACGTTGCGCATGATAACTTCGAGCGGTACGATCTTTACGTTCTTGACGAGCGTGCGGCGGTCGGAAAGCTCTTCCACATAGTGCGTTTCTATGCCTTCCGCCTCGAGCTTTTGCATCAGGTAGTTGGTCATTCTGTTGTTGATGACGCCCTTGCCTACGATCTGTCCTTTCTTTAAGCCGTTGAACGCCGTCGCGTCGTCCTTGTAATCGACAATGAGAAGATCGGGATCGCTCGTCGCGTATACCTTTTTCGCTTTTCCTTCGTAAAGCTGTTCCTTTTGCTCGACCATAATATCTCCTTTTTTACCAATCATGTGTTGGCTTTATTGGTTAGTTTGTTGTTACACCCGAGGAAGTCGGGGCGTTGGCAAATTCTTTGACGCCACGATTTCCGTAGCTACTGCGAATTTGATAATTTGTTTGTTGTTACACCCGAGGAAGTCGGGGCGTTAGTAAATTCTTGGACGCCACTATTTCAGTAGCTACTGCGAATTTGATGATGTGTTTATTGTGTCACCCGACCAAGCACAGCTTGGATTTTTGTCGGGTATTTACTTAGTTGATTGATTTGGCGTTACACCCGAGGAAGCGCGAATCGCTTGTAAAGTCTTTGACTCCGCGGTTATGTAAACCGAATAGCCTATTACTTAAACGACTTGGCTATCTCGGCGTCGTCCGCAAGCGTGTTGTCGTGCATTTCCTTTACATAGTCGAGATATTTTTTCGTCAGTCCGTCGTCGTCGGCGGCGAGCGTTCTTACACAAAACAGCGCGGCGTTCGCGCCTGCGTTTACGCCCACGACCGCCACGGGCACTCCGCTCGGCATGGGCAGTATGGAAAGCACGCTGTCCAAGCCGTCAAGGAACGAGGTCTGTACGGGAAGCGCGACTATGGGGAGCGTAGTCGCCGCGGCGAGCACTCCGCCGAGGTGCGCCGCTTTGCCCGCGACCGCGATTATAGCGCCGAAGCTGTTGGCTCTTGCCGAACGCGCGAACTCCGCCGCCTCGTCGGGCGTGCGGTGCGCGGACAGTACGCGTACCGAATACTCGACGCCGAAACGTTTTAATATCTCTACTGCCGGCTTTACCTTGTCCGCATCGGACTTGGAACCCATGACGATAGCTACTTTGCGCATTTACCGCTCCTTTTTATCGCGACCGTATCGTTACGCGCGATCTTTTGCGCTCGACTAAGCCTTTGCTACACGCATAAAACTCATCCGAGAACGCGATTCATATTATAGCACACGCGCCGAATTTCGTCAATTATTTCACATACTTCTTTTATAAAAGAAGTCCGCAAGCGCTTTCGTGCAAAATTCCACGCACGTGCGTCGCGGTCTTATGACCTTTAAACGCTCAAAACTCTTGACTTGACCGCCGCTATGCTATATAATTAAAGTATTACCTTGAAGAGTTTGCGCCGAGCGGTTTGGCGGCGGGCAAAGCTCTCCCACAAAGGCGGAATGCATGAAAATACTCACGAGCGCGATTTGCAAGCAGGGCGGACGCGAATACAATCAGGACTACCTCGATCAAACGGTCGCGGACGACGGCGCATGCCTTGTCGTTTGCGACGGGCTCGGGTCGTATTACGGTAGCGAGGTCGCGAGCCGCATCTGCGCTACCAATATAATCGAAACGTACAACCGCATCAAGCAGATAGACGCCGAACGCGCCGTCCGTCCCGAATTTTGCCAAAGCTACGTTCAAACCGCGCATAACCGCGTCGTAGACGAAAAGGAAAAGAACCCCAAAATAAAATCGTCGTGCACGACCGTCGCATGCGTCGTCACCGATTTCAATACGACCGTAATGTCGCACATAGGCGATACTCGCGTTTACTTTTTCAAGGGCGGAAAACTGCACTACCAGACCAAAGACCACTCGCTTTCCCAGATAGCCGTGGAAATGGGTCAGATCCCCCTCCGCGACATACGCTCGCACAAAGACCAGAACAAACTGACGCGCGTGCTCGGTTCGGACTATTACATACCGCCCGACTGCGATATCTATAAATCCCCGTTGCTTGCGGGCGACGCTTTCATTCTTTGTACCGACGGGTTTTGGGAATACGTGTACGAAGAAGAAATGGAACAGGACCTATTAAGTTCGGTCACGCCCGACGAAGCGCTCGCCAAAATGGAACAGCGCCTTCTCGCCCGCGTCACCAAGTACAACGACAACTATTCGGCAATCGTCGCCATGATCAGGGAGTAATTAGTAATGGCTAGAGTCAGGACCAATAAGAATATTTGTCTGTACTGTTTCGGCGACCTCGACGGCAGCCGAGTGTGCACCAACTGTCACCGTCAAGCGGACGACACGCCGTCGCCCCTCCACCACCTGCCCCAGCGCACCGTACTCGGCACGCAAAACCGCTATCTCATCGGTAAAGCGCTCGGTGAAGGCGGATTTGGTATCACCTACCTCGCTTGGGACCTTCAGCAAGGCATCAAGGTCGCGGTCAAGGAGTATTTTCCGTCGGGCTACGTCACGCGCGTTGCGGGCGGCAATCAGGTAATAATCAATTCCAAACAGAACCAAGCTGCGAGCAATCGCGGACTCAAACGCTTTGTCGAAGAGGCGCGCGCGCTTGCCAAGATCAAAAACCTCGCAGGCGTAGTCAACGTAAGAGACTTTTTCTCGGCTAACGGCACGGCGTATATCGTCATGGAATTTCTCGACGGCATGTCGCTCAAAAAATACCTGCAAAGAAAGGGCGGCAAGCTCCCCGTAGACGAGATACTCACTATCATGCGGCCCGTAATGGACTCGCTCACGCAAGTCCACAAGATAGGGCTCATTCACCGCGACATCTCGCCCGACAACATTCTTATAACCAAGTACAACGAAGTCAAGCTCATAGACTTCGGCGCCGCCAAGTACTCCAACCCCGACGGAAGATCGCTGTCCATTGTTTTAAAACAGGGCTTTGCCCCGCCCGAGCAGTACGACTCGCACGGCGAGCAAGGTCCGTGGACGGACGTTTACGCTTTGGGCGTTACGATATACTACGCGATAACGGGCGTGCTTCCGCCCGAGTCCATCCGCGTCATGATGGGCAAAGACACCATTAAACGCCCGTCCGAGCTTGGCATAGCCATCGATCCGGGCGTGGAAAACGGGCTCATGAAATCGCTCGCCGTCGATAAAAAGAAACGGTATCAAGACGTTCAGAGCATGATAAACGGCTTGTACAACCCGAGAGCGCCGAGAAAATCCGTCGCCGCAGTCACTACCGCGTCCGCGCCGACCGCGCCCAAAAAGACGATAATCCCGCGCACTGCGGCAGGCGCTTCCGCCTCGACGAACAGAGCTACGGCGTCCAAGACCCCGATCTCGAGAACGGGCGCGTCGACAGCCAAGCCCGCAACAAAAACGGATAAGCAAGCGAGCGCGGCAAAGCCCGCCGCAACGGGAAGAGCCGCGGTCAAAACGCCGGTAGCCAAAACCGACAAAGCGGTAGCGTCTAAGCCCGCGGCAAAACCCGCCGCCAAGCCCGAAAAAAAGACGGGCAAGTCGTCGGGATTCTTCTCCAAGTTATTCAAAAAGTAAGATCGCCCTACAACGGACGGGATATACAAAGGCAGATAAGAGCTCACCGTAATTTGCGGTGAGCTTATTTATATTGACTATATATGATTTTGTGATATAATTAGGCTTAGGAGAATGAACATGTTAATCAAAAACGAAAACGGCGAATACATAGAATTTATCGTCCTTAATTATTTTGAAGACAGCTGTGATTACGAACTTTCGGTCAAAGCGCACGCCGCGTTTATAACGCTTGATTTTCAAACTTACGCTCAAGCACGCAAACTGCGCGAACTGCTTTACGAACTATGTAAGCGTCAGGATATACGGTTCCATGACACCGATAGGAAACACAAAAGGCGGACTTTACAGTCAAATGATTTAAAGATAGATAATTTCGATTCCGAAAACAGTTTTGCCATGAATTTTTCCTATGATATATCGGGACATATTAATGTAAAATGCAGATTCGACTGTATCGACGGTGAAAATGCTTGCACTATAAGTTTTGTCACAGATCGGACTTTTATCGATCCGTTTACAGCCGCTCTGAAAAAGGCGATCGATCGGCACGGTTGAAAAGTGTAGACTACGGTATTCATCTTCAAATAAGACAGTTAATAGCTCGCTGCGAGTTCTATCTTTGACAGTTATATTTTAACGTGATATAATATCGACAAACATCATAGCGAGGCGCTCAAATGAAAATCGTGATAGTGAATTTCAGCGGAAGAGCTAACGGCAACTGTCATGCCATTTCCGATCAGATCGAAGCTCTCTACCCTTTTGACAAAGTAAAACGTTATGACTTTCACGCTCTTTCCGTGAGCCCTTGCGGAAATTGCGATTACGAGTGTTTTATCGCGAGGAACAAATGTGCTTATATAAAAGACGATATTTATAAAATATACGAGAATATTACTAACTCGGATCTTGTATATTTTATCGTTCCCAATTACTGCGACTATCCCAACGCGCATTTTTTTATTTTTAACGAACGAAGCCAATGTTACTTTCAAGGACAGCAGCTATTGTTGGATAAATATCTGTCTGTACCGAAAAGATTTATCGTCGTCAGCAATACGGGCAAGGATAATTTTATCCAAGCTTTCGGATATCACGTCTCGGAATCGGATTCATTGCGCACGCTTATCCTATCGCCCAAAAGGTACGGAAAAATAAGTATCGCGGGAGATTTAATGAGTTCACGCGAAGCAATCGATGAATTAAAAAAATTTTGTTCTGCCAACGATAAGTAACTTTGACGGCTAGCTTACGGAAGAGTCGCCTCTCATACGGAGTCCTAAATATGTTTATGCAATTCGAAGATCAAGAAATACGAAGACAAAAATACGGTTCGGCATTTTTGGAAATATCGTACCGTAAATCGCGAAAAGGACTGTTTGCAAAAAACCCCTTTGCCATTTCGTCTTTGCCGAATTGGCAAAACGATTCATTATATGTCTTTATAGACGATATCGATGAGTTTTGTCTTTTATATAAAGACCTATTCGGGGAAGGATACTATCAAAACGGCAAAACCGGCAAGTTCGATAATTTCGGCGTTACTTATTATACTGCCGACACCGTCGATGAGATCATTAAACGTATTCTCGCCCAAAAACCTGTCGAGCATGAAATTATTACGGAATGGTTATCGGGCGCAAGAAATAACGGTTTTTATATTTTAGGCATTTGATACCGACAGAATTAAAACAAAATATTTTTACTAGACTTTTTTCGCTATCACCTTGCCCGTGACGGGGTCCAAGAGCACGCTTTGCTCTTTATCCGCGCCGAAGATGAACGCCACGTGCCAGCACAGACCGTTTTCGTCGAGCGGATTTTCGATGAGGCGCGCCCGCACTTCGTATCCGCCCTTGGGCTCAAGCCTATCCTCGGCTATGCCTATGGCTTCGGCATAATCGATCATGTCCGCGGTGAGCGCCGATTTCATACCGTACTCGTGCTTGGCTCCGCCGACGGTGACGGTTATTTTAAACTCGCTCTTTATCTCGGCGGAGAGCTCCGCCGAAAACGATGCGGCAAACGGATGAACGGTCATCGTTCCGCCGTATGTGCTTGAGCCTGTATCGACGGCAAACGTGATAACTGCGTCGACGTCGAACGACGCAGGCACGACGGTGATTAGCGTGTACGGTACGAGCGCGCCCGCCTTGCCGTCGGCGGCGAACGGGTCCTCGCGCTCGCCCGACACTGCAGTCACGGTGAACGCGTCGTCGCTTGCCGTAAAGAACCCGCACCGTCTTTCGCTCACGTTTTTGACTTCTTTACCGCACGACCATAAAAATATAGCCGTGACCGCAGTCATTATTGCCGCAAATACCGCACATAATTTTTTCATACGGTATTATATGCGCGCACGCCGCCCGAAAATTCCAAGCCAAAGGCTTGGCGTCTGTCGTGTATGGGCGTATATAATCGATTTCGCATGACACCCGAATAAAAACAAAACGAATATCCCACTATCGATACCTGTCATCCTGAGGCGAAGCCGAAGGATCTAGGGCGTAAGCCCGCCAACCAAATGTTGGACGATTGTCGCGTGTTTACATTATATTTTATTTTGAGTTCGCCCGAATAAATGCAAATCTTTTATCGAATACGAGTGGTTTAACATTCACGCTTTGTGGCTACGCTAAAGATCCTTCGCTAACGCTCAGTATAACAATAGGACGGCAATGACGTTCAAACAATCGTAGGGAGCGCAGACCCCTGCGCTCCGCTTTTGACGCGTCAAATGAACCGTAAACGGAGTGCCGAGGTCGTCATGCCTTACGGGTGGGTTGCGATTGGTTTGGTGTTGTCGTTCTGCGGCGGTTCGCCAAGCACAGCTTGGATATTTGTCGTGTATCGACTTTTTCGTTTATTTTACGTTACACCCGAATAAGAGCGGTGGCATGGTGCGGGCTGTCATTTGTTTGTCGTGTCGTATGTGCGGCGGTTCGCCTAGATCCTTCGCAAGCTCGGAATGACAAAAGGACGGCAATGACCGTCCTTAATATGCCATGTAATTATTCGGGTGTAACAATATTTTAATCACTCACGCAAACACACGACAGACGTCCAACATTTGGTTGGCACACGACAGAAATCCAAGCTGTGCTTGGTCGGGTGTCACGCAATACCACCGACAACGCAAACACACGACAGAAATCCAAGCTGTGCTTGGCTAGAAATCTTTGACTTTCATCAGTCTCACGACCGACGCGCGCTCGTTCTCGTCGAGCTTCATCAGTATATACTTAATAGTCTCTTTGAGCTGCGGGATCATAACGTACTCGAGCGCATTGACTCTGCGTCGATTCTTTTCTATCTCGTCAGCTAGCATATTGCACGTCTTTTCGACCTCAGCCAAGTGCAACAGCTTATCTGTAAGCGCAATCAGTCCGAGTATCGCGCCGTCGAGCTCCGCGGGCGCGGAGCACAGTGCGTACGGCAGTTCGATCTCGCCCACGCGCTTGGTCTGCATGAACGGCACATCCACGCCCATAACATTCTTGGTCCCGACGCTTATCTCCGCCGTAAGCGTAGGCAGCGCTATCGCCTGCACCACATCGAGCGGCGCGCCCGCCGACAGCGAGAACGTACGGAGCGCCGAAGCGATCTCGCCCTCTATCTCCTCGCGCAGGCGCTTGTTCTCTTTGATCAGCACCAAAAACTGCCGAACCATCTCGTCCGACTTGTCTTTCAAAAGCTTGTGCCCGCGCTCGGCGGTCTTCAGCCTGTCTTTGAGCCGACGCAATTCCATGCGCGTCGGATTAACGTTTAATCGTGCCATTATATACCTGTCGTGTTTTTACTCGGTCGAGTAGTTTACGTTACATCATGTAAAATCGTTACAATTTAAGTTTTCGCGCACAGCCCGTATGTTACTATAATAACCCGCAACGCTTTGAGCGCTTAGTCGCGCGTCAGACGGGTAGCCGGCGGTGTACCGCCGACCGGAGTGTAGACCCACCTACTACACGACCCGAGTGCGTTAGTAAACGCGATTTGAGAGCGTAGACGCGAGCTAGGCAAGGCGCGCAAGCGGCGGCGACGGGGAGTGTAGACCCACCTACATGACCCTAGACGCCGCGCAGTTCGCAACCTGTATCACGTTACGATAAACAAACCCGCAACGCTTTGAGCGCTTAGTCGCGCGTCAGACGGGTAGCTGGCGGTGTACCGCCGACGGGAGTGTAGACCCACCTACACGACCAAGGCGGTATGCCGCACGCAACCCGTATCACGCGATGAATAAGCGCTCAAAGGTATTCGTCGAGATACTCGTCGCGTATCCTTTTAAGCTCCGAGCGCGGGAGGATACGCAACAGCTCCCAGCCGACGTCAAGCGTTTCTTCGATACTGCGGTTGCAGTCGAAGCCCTGATTGATATACTGTTTCTCGAACGCTTCGGCGAACCGCGCGTACTGCTTGTCTATATCGGACAGCGCGGCGTCGCCGAGTATCGCGCCGAGTTCTTTAGCGTCCTTGCCGCGCGCATACGCCGAGAACAGCTGGTTCATAGTGTCCGCGTGGTCCTTGCGCGTTTTGCCCTTGCCTATGCCCTTGTCTTTAAGACGCGACAGCGACGGCAATACGTCGATCGGCGGGTTCATGCCTTTCTTGTACAGATCGCGCGAGAGGATTATCTGACCCTCGGTGATATAGCCCGTGAGGTCGGGTATGGGATGGGTCTTATCGTCCTCGGGCATTGTGAGAATGGGTATGAGCGTGATAGAGCCTTTCTTGCCGCGTATGCGCCCTGCGCGCTCGTAAATGGTGGCGAGGTCGGTATACATATACCCGGGATAACCGCGGCGCCCGGGGACCTCGCGGCGTGCCGCCGAGATCTCGCGCTGGGCTTCCGCGTAGTTTGTTATATCGGTCATTATGACCAATACGTGCATATCGCAATCGAACGCCAGATATTCCGCGGCGGTCATTGCCATGCGCGGCGTGTTTATGCGTTCTACCGCAGGGTCGTTTGCGAGGTTCAGGAACATGACCGTTCTATCGATCGCGCCCGTGCGTCTGAAATCGGTTATGAAAAAGTCGCTTTCTTCGTACGTGATGCCCATAGCGGCGAACACGACGGCGAACTTATCGTCGGTATTTTTGACCTGTGCCTGACGCGCTATCTGCGCCGCGAGGTCGGCGTGCGGCAGTCCCGACGCCGAGAACACAGGTAGCTTTTGACCGCGCACGAGCGTATTGAGTCCGTCAATAGCGCTTATGCCCGTTTGGATGAACTCGTTGGGATAGTCGCGCGCAACGGGGTTAATCGGACTGCCGTTGACGTCGAGGCTCTTTTCGGGCAGGAGCTCCGCGCCGCCGTCGATGGGTTTACCCATGCCGTCGAACACTCTGCCGAGCATGTCGCGCGAGACTTTCAGTTCTATCGCTTTGCCCGTAAAGCTCGCTTTGGCTTCCGCGATCTTGAGCCCGCGGCTGGGCGCGAACAGCTGAACGAGCGCTTTGTCGCCGTCCACTTCCAAGACCCTGCCGAGCCGCGTTTCGTCGCTGCCGTCCTGTACTATCTTGACCAGCTCGTTGTACTTGACGCCGTCGACTTTTTCGACGAGCATGAGCGGGCCTACTACTTCTTTTATGGTGCGGTATTCTTTACGCATTACTCGCCCTCCTTTTTGAGCCCCGCATAACTATCGAGCATTTCTTCATGGATCCTGTCGAGCTCGGCTATTTCGCTTTCGGGCACGTACTTGGCTCTGCCTATGCGCTCGCGGCAGGGCGCGGACAGTATCTGCTCGACGCTCACGCCGCGGTCGAGCGCGCGCTCGGCTTGGGTATGCCAATCGACTATGAGCTTGAGCATTTTGAACTGCTTTTTGAGCGAGGTGTACGTATCGACTTCGTGGAACGAGTTTTGGTGCAGGTAGTCCTCGCGCACAGATTTTGCCGCTTCCATGGTCAGGCGATCGCGCGGCGACAGCGCGTCCATACCCACGAGCCGCACTATCTCGTCAAGCTTGGCTTCTTCCTGCAAGAGCTTGCTTATCTCGGTGCGGTACGCGTTGAATTTTTCGTCTACGTTTTTAGTGAACCATTCCGCGAGCCTGTCGCCGTACAGCGAGTAGCTCACGAGCCAGTCTATTGCGGGGAAATGCCGTTTATACGCGAGCGCGCTCGACAGACCCCAATATACTTTTACTATCCTCAGCGTCGCTTGGCTGACGGGCTCCGACATGTCGCCGCCCGGAGGCGATACTGCGCCGATCGCGGTGACCGAGCCCACGCGGGTCTTGTCGCTGCCTAGGATCTTGACCGATCCCGCGCGCTCGTAGAACTCCGCGAGCCGACTGGATAGGTATGCGGGATAGCCTTCCTCGCCGGGCATTTCTTGGAGACGTCCACTCATTTCTCTGAGCGCTTCCGCCCATCTCGACGTGGAGTCAGCCATGATCGCGACCGAATACCCCATGTCGCGATAGTATTCTGCGATGGTGATGCCCGTGTATATGCTCGCCTCGCGCGCCGCGACCGGCATGTCCGAAGTGTTGGCGATGAGCACGGTGCGTTTCATGAGCGGTTGGTTGGTTTTGGGATCGATAAGTTCTGGGAACTCATTCAGAACGTCGGTCATTTCGTTGCCGCGCTCGCCGCACCCGACGTATACGATTATGTCCGCGTCCGACCATTTGGCAAGCGCGTGCTGCAAGACGGTCTTGCCCGAGCCGAACGGACCGGGTACAGCCGCAACGCCGCCGCGCGCTATGGGGAACAGCGTGTCCACTACGCGCTGACCGGTAACTAACGGTTCGGTCGGCGCGAGTTTTTCTTTATACGGTCTGCCGCGGCGGACGGGCCAGCGTTGGAGCATGCACACGTCGTGCTTCTTTTTGCCGTCGTTTATTACCGCAATGGTCTGCTCTACGTTGAAGCTGCCGCTTTCGATTTTTTCTATCTTGCCGCTTACGCCGTAAGGCACCATTATTCTGTGCGTTACTACTTCGTTTTCTTCGACCGTGCCTATTACGTCGCCAGACGTTACGGTATCGCCTTTCTTTAAAGTCGGTTTGAACGCCCATTTTTTGGTAACGTCAACAGCGTGCGCGGTGACGCCGCGGTCTATCCTTGCGCCCGAAATGTCGTAGAGCTTTTCGAGCGGGCGCTGTATGCCGTCGTATATCCCGCCCATTAGCCCGGGCGCGAGCTCGACGGACAGCGGTTCTTCGGTCGATTCCACGGGCTCGCCCGTGCCGAGCATGCTCGTTTCTTCGTAGACCTGTATCGATGCTTTGTCGCCGCGCAGTTCTATTACTTCGCCTATCAGACCTTTGTCCGATACGCGGACTACGTCGAACATTTTGACGTTTTCCATGCCGTCCGCTACGATCAGCGGACCGCTTATCTTAATGATCTTTCCCATTCTTTTACCTGCCGTGTGTTGACTTGGTTAATTGATTTTAGGCTGCACCCGAAGAGTTTTGTGACGATCATAATTGCTTTACGCCACTATTGCCATATTGACTATTGGTTTTAGTTGTGGAGTAATTGCGTTACGCCCAAAGAGTTTTGTGACGATAATAATTGCTTTACGCCACTTCTGCCGTATTAACTATTTGTTTTAGTCGTGCGGTCTCGTTTACATTGTTTATTTATTAAACAGAATGTCCACGCCGACGGCTTTTTCCACGTCGCGCTTCAGTCCCGCCATGCCGAAGCCGTTTGAGCCGGTCGCGCCGGGAATGGACAGCACCGCGGGAAAAGGTTGCTGTTTGAGTTTTGCCATCAGCTTTTCCATTTTTGCCGCGTAGTTTTCTGTGACCAATACTACCGCGTACTCGTCGGTAGCCGATATTTTTCTCAGTGTGTCCGCGGCTTCGTACTCGTCGGAGACTTTGAACACGGCGGCGCCTATTGCCATGAACGCCGTCACGCTTTCGCCGTCGCCTATTACCGCGAGCTTACCTGTTTTTTCCATGTCACGACCTCCTTTCCGCTCGGGGGTTCCGCGCGGGCGTTTTTACTTACCTGAACATTTTGGGCATACGTTTATAGAACACGTCGCGCGAGCTTGTTTTTATGCACACGAGCGCCGTTTTTATCGTTTTGAGTTCGACGAGCGCACGGGTGTAATAATTGAGGTACGGCTCGTACGAGCTCATGTCTTGGCATAGCGAGTCGGTCATGTCGAAAAGCAGTTCGTTCATGTCGTTCTCGAACCCGAAGAACTCGGTAAAGCCGTTCTCTTCCAATTTTTCGGTCATTTCTTCGTACGGCGTGCCTATGAAGCTGCCCGAAAAACTGCCCGCGTTTATAGCGTCCACGAGCGTGTCGTGCTTTATATTTCCGCCATTGAGGAACTCGTCGCGGTTTATGCCGAGCCGTTTCATTCGCGCCGCCGACAGGATATTTTTCATGTCTATTTCGCGCTTAAAATAGTTTTTTATTTCGTGCACGCCGACGGACAGTACAAACTTGTACATGGCGCGGGTCAGTTCGAGATCGATGACGCGCGGGTTGCGTTCGTTCGCCTCGTCCAGACCGCAAAGCGCCGCGGTCAGGTATTTGTCGCAGTCCGAATAATCGCCGCGCGCTATCCTGTCCGGCTCGCCGCCGACCTGATAGTAGCTGTTTTCGGGCATTGCGACAAAGCGCGATTTATAAGCGAGCTTGACGTTGTTATACCAAAACGGCGCGGTAAGCGCGTCGAAGACTTTTTCACTCGGCGAGGTGTCGCGCAGGAACTCTATCAGTTTGTCAGTTTCCGTGACGACAAACCCGTCTATCGAGCCGCCGAGCGCCGATGTGAAGCCGTAATCGCTCAGCATTTTCAAAGCGTCCTCTACCGTTGCGGCTTCGGCTATGCGGCGGATCTTTTCGCCGTCCAGACGATTGGCTTGCGACTGAGCGAGCGTGTTTGCAAATACGATAGTCGACGCCGTCATAATCCCAACGCCCTTGCCGTGTCCGCTTCTGTGCGGTCTTTGAGTTCCGCAATAAGCTCGTCTATCGTCAGATCGCGGTCGTTCGTCGCGCCTTTTAGTATGACGCCCGCCTCGAACTCGCCGCACGTTTTGGACAGCGTGAGTTTCTTTTTGGCAATCGTCGCTACCTTTTTGAGCCACGCGGCGTTCGCGCGCTTCGCGTCGCGTTCCGAGACTACTACTTCGTCGCCGTCCTCGCAGGCGCGCACAATGAGCGCGCCGAGAAACTCGAGGTACTCCGCGTCTTTCATGCTCAGAACGCGCTTACGCACGCCGTCGTAGACTTTGTCCACACAGTCGCGCTTGGCTTTGAGCATGATCTTGCCCGCTTCCAATTCTCCGAGTTTGACTCTGCCTGCGTACAGCGCGTCCGCCGCGGTCTTGGTTTCAGCATCGTGCTCCGCGCGCGCTTTTTCGAGTTCTTCCCGAACTGCGCGCTCGGCTTCCGCTTCTTCCGCTTCCGCGTCGCTTATTATATCGGCGGCGGCTTTATTTGCCGCGTTCAGTATGTCGTCGATTATGTTGTTTTTGCCTTGCATATCAGCCGACGTTTATAAGCATTACGCCAAGGAACGAGATAATAAAGGCGAATATAGCGAACAGCTCGACAAGCACGACCATGACCATCGAGTGACCGAATTCCTTGTTCTGCTTGCCAATGAGTCCGATACAGCCGATGGCTACGTTGCCCTGCATGATAGCCGAGCCGAGCCCGACAAACGCGATGGGCAGGCAGTACGCGAATATAATCCAGCCCGTTGCCGCCGAGATTGCCGTCATTGTACCGAGCGCGCCGAGCTTGAACAGCACCATGAACCCGACGACAAAGCCGTATAGACCTTGCGTAGCGGGCATGAGCTGCAATACGAGCACGTTGGAAAACCTGTCCGGCTGTTTCGTCATGAGCGACGTCGCCGCCTGTCCCGCACGGCCTACGCCGATCGCCGAGCCGATACCCGACAGCAATACCGCGATCGCCGCGCCGAGTATGGCGTAAAAGTTACCCATTTCCATCTTAAATCTCCTTTTTAACTGTCGTGTGTTTGCGTTTACTGTATTATAACGTTTCACCCGACTAGTTTAGTTACTTTGTTAATTTTTTGGACACCACTATTTCCGTAGCGACGCGCCAAGCGCGGCTTGGATAGTTAAGCGCGTTTCTTTTCGCGTTTTTGTCTATGGCGTTTGTCTTGGTTTTGTTTTTCAGCGTCGCTGTTTACGAGCCGAGTGTTTTTGCCGCGATAGCCTATCGGCTCGAACAACCGTCCGCCGCCGTCGTAGAACTTGCCGTAAAACTCCAAGAATTGAAGCCTTGCGTTGTGCACGTACGCGCCGAGCACGCCGATCGCTATGTTGAACACGTGGAGAGGTATCAGTATTATCACGCCGAGCGGATAGCCTATGCCGGGGATCTCGAAGATTATCGAGCCGAGGGTGTTGAACGCCAAGCCGATAGCGACGGTGGCAAGCCCGAGCCCGAACAGTCTGCAATATGACAGAATGTCAGACAGCAAGTTGACAAGCCCGTAAAGCCCTTTGAACCCGCCGAATATCTTGCCTACTACGTTCTTATTGTTGCGCCCGCCGAAAATTATTATGAGCGCGAGACCCGTGACGGCAAGCGCTATCGCCGCGATCTTGAGACCTTCGGGCGCGCCGTCTACGAGCATGGTTATACCGAGACAAGCGAGCGCCGCGAACAGGATTATTATCGAGCCCGCGTCGAACACCGCCGACCACGGCTTTTTCGCCATGCACAGTTTTACGAACTTAATCACGTAGCCCAAGCACAGCTGTACGCAGCCGAACACTATACAAATAACGAGCAGGGTCATCGGGTCTTCTATCGGGTTGAACCACAGCGCGACGTTTACGCCGAAGTCGATGGACAGATACCCGCCGAACAGTATGCCCCAAACGATGGCGGAGATACCGCCCATACCGACGAGGAGCAACAGCTGTTTCGCGCCCTTGCCGAACTTGCCCGACATTCCGAGCGTCAAGCCCAATACGGTGAGAATAACGCCGTACACCGCGTCGCCTATCATTAAGCCGAAGAACAGAAAGAAGAACACCGACATAATCGGGTTGGGATCGATCTCTCTGTACTTGGGCGCGCTGTACATGTTGGTTATTTGCTCGTACGGCTGTACGGCTTTATTGTTGACGACGTAAGTCGGCGGTTCGTCGGCTTCCGTCGGTTCTATCATTTGCACCATTACGCCCGGGGTATTTTTGCGTATCGCGGCGACCGTCGATCTTGCGTCCTTTTCGGGGATCCAGCCTTCCATGATGAACGTGGAGTCCGTTTTCAGGAACTTTGCATCGGCTTCCGCGCGCTCTATCTCCGCTTCCAATACGTCGTACAGGATGCGCAGTGCGTCGTAATATTTTTCGTAGTTGAGCGCTTTCTTCGACAGCTCTGCGATACTGCGTTCCGTATCGGCTATTTCCGATTGCAACGCCGATATTTTCTGTTTCGCCGTGCAGTCGTCGGTAAACGGACAGCGCGAAAACCCGACCGCGCCCAGCGCGCGCGACACGTCGTTAAACGCGTCCGTTCGTACTGCCGTTACGAGTATGAGCGCGCCTTCGCTCACACAGCACTCGTACGCGCAACGCTCTGCGTCGAGTATGTCGGTAGGCACCGTCGAGCCCGTGCCGTAAAACAGTCCGAGCGTCACTCCGCCCGTGCGCTTGAATGCGCTTAGTTTTAGCGGGACTGCGGCAAACGGCGCGTATTCTTTTATTTGCTCTTTTAATTCTACGGCGCGAGCCCTGCAATCGGATATCTCAAACGATATGTTTTGAAGCGCGTCGCATACGCCGAAAAGTTCGTACTCGCGCGCCCTTGCGTCCGAGTAGTCGTCGCGCGTAACGGTAAGCGTTTCTTCGCCTAACTTTTTTTGACTGAGTTCGTATCCGTCTACCGCCGAAGCCGCCGCCGGCTGCTGCTTGCCTTTTGCGACGGCGCGCTTGAGTGCCGCGAGCTCGGTCTTTCGCTGTCTTAAAAATTCGACTGCAAAAGCTACTCGACTCTGTTTGAGTTTGAGCTCGCGGAAAAGCGCCGCTTCGCCGCGCTCCAGCCCGAACGAGGTCTCGCCCGTAGCGCGCGGCTCGAACAGGCTTTCGTTTTCCAACCCGTCGAGAATTTTATTCTCTTGGCTCCGTAGCCCAATGAGGCGGAGATGCGTCATCTCGGCTATTGCCATTACTTACCTCTTGTCAGTTCCTTAAAAAGCGCGTCGGCGCGTTTTTCCGCGTCGCCGTGTTTTTCTTTCACGAGCGCGTCGGCGCGCTTTTGCGTTTCCGCTATCGCTTTTTCTACGTCCGCGTCCGCTTTCTCGCGTGCCGCGGTCAATGCCGCTTCGCGCGCGGCGGAGTTTTCGCGCGCGGCGTTCTCGCGCATGGCGCGAGTTTTTGCCGAGCCGTTCTGTCTGACGGCGTTCGCTGCGGACTCGGCTTTGCCCAAGATCGCTTTGGCTTCGTTCTCGGCGGACAGTATTTCGCCTATCGCCGTTTCGAGTTCGCTGTCGAGGCGTTCTCTCGGTTCGTACGCCGTTTTTTCGACTTTGTTCTTAGCCATGCCGCTTTTCGTACTCCGTGATCTTGTCTACTCTTTTCGCGTGCCGTCCCGCCTCGAACTCCGTCGATATAAACGCTTTGACTATGTCGAGCGCGGTCGGGATATCGGTATTGCCTGCGCCGAGCGCCAATACGTTGGCGTTGTTGTGCATACGGCATAATTTGCCCATTTCCACCGTCGTGCACAGCGCGCAACGGATGCCTTTGACCTTGTTTGCCGATATGCTCATGCCCACGCCGGACTTGCAAATAACTATGCCGCGCGAGCCCGCGTCCGCCGACGTTTTTTCACCGACGGCAAAGCCGTAGTCGGGATAGTCGACCGAGTCGGTACTGTCGGTGCCGAGGTCGGTCACTTTTTCGCCGCTTTGCTCGAGCATTTCGATTATCGCTTTTTTCAATTCGAGACCGCCGTGGTCGCACGCTATATAGATCATACTACGCCTCTTTGTTTCGTTTTACGCCCATAGCGGATTCGTTTGCTCCGCTACGTGTATGCGTATAGTATACCACTTTTTATACGATTTGTCATTCTTTTTTCACCTACTTCTTTTGAAAAAGAAGTAGGCAAGAAAACTTTAAACGAATTTATTTTTCATTAATTTTGCTTTATCGCTCTGTTTATCTTCACATTTAAATAAGCACAACTCTTTTTGAAAAAGAAGTAGACAAGAAAACTTTAAACGAATTTATTCACTTTTAGTTTTACTCTATCACTATATTTATCTTGGTCTTTAAATGGATGCGACAGCTTTTGAAAAAGAAGTAAGCAAGAAAACTTTAAACGCGTTTATCTACATTTGGTTTTACTCTATCGCTCTATTAATCTTTACATTTAAATAAGCACAACTCATTTTGAAAAAGAAGTAAGCAAGAAAACTTTAAACGAATTTATTTTTCATTTGTTTTGCTTTATCGCTCTGTTTATCTTCACATTTAAATAAGCACAACTCTTTTTGAAAAAGAAGTAGGCAAGAAAACTTTAAGCAATGTTATTTTCTTTTGTTTTATTTTTTATCTTTCACTATCGTCTTTTTAAGGCGGTATCGTGAAAGGTCGTTCTCGTCTTACACAAAATTTACGTAAGTTTTACCCTATCGTGATAGTTTGGGCTTTTTATTTTTGATAAACTCAAAGCACCAAAACAAAAGGAGTAAAAAAAATGAAAAGCAAAAAAGCAAGAGCGGCGGTCGGCTTGATCGCAACGGCAATGGCGGCAACCATCGCGTCGGCAGGACTCGTCGGTTGCGGCAACTCGGGATTTTCCGCGGACAAGAACATCACTGTCGTAGCGCGCGAGGACGGGAGCGGCACGAAAGCGGCGTTCATGGAGATCATAGGGCTGTCCCACAAAGATTCGTCGGGCAATACCGTGCCTAACGCCGACGTTTCGGGCGTTATCATTGCGGCGGGCACTGCCGCAGTCATGCAGGAAGTAAAGGACAATCCGCAAGCTATCGCCTACGACAGTCTGGGCTATGTTACCGACGAGGTCAAGATATTAAAGATAGACGGCGTTTATCCTACTGTCGAAACGATCAAAGACGGCAGTTACGCGATATCGCGTCCGTTGTCGATCGTTTATAAGCCCGCTACGATAGAGAGCGGCGCGAATAAGGCGTTTTACGAATTTCTATTGAGCTCTACCGCTCAGGATATAGTCGCGAGCGAGGGTTACGTCAATATCCAAACGTCGGTGACGTACACCGTGCAACCGAACCTTTCGGGCAAGATAGATATTTCGGGCAGTACGTCTTTACAGCCGCTTATGGAAACGCTTGCCGCTAAGTTTGAAAGCTTGCAGTCGGGCGTGACGGTCACGGTAGCGGGCGGAGGCTCGGGAACGGGGCTTAAAAACGCCGAGAACGGCACGAGCGATTTCGGCATGATATCCAAAGAGAAAAAGCCCAACGACGACGCGCCCAATTGCGTAGCTGCCGAAGTCGCAAGAGACGGTATAGCCGTTATAGTCAACAAACAAAACCCGATCGACAGCATAACGCTCGAACAGCTTAAAAATATTTACGACCGCGACGCCGGCACGAACGCGATAAAGGTTTGGAACAAACTCATAAAATGACCATGACTAAAAGATCTATCTACTCGTTTATATCCGCGCGGGATAAGGTGATGAAAGCGATATTTGCTTTCGCCGCCTTATTCTCCGTTCTTGCGCTGATAACCATTACGGTGTTCTTATTTGCCGGCGGACTGCCGTTTATTTTCTCACACGGCGACACGTTTTGGGGCGTCGTATGGGACGTACATTCGGAGCTGTACGGCATTATGTCGATGGCGGTCGCCACGCTTTTCGTCACGGCGCTATCTGTGATAATGGGCGTTACGGTAGGGCTTTTCACTGCAATATGTCTATATAAGTTCTGCCCCAAAAAAGCGGTCGCGCCGATATCTCATTTGATAAACTTGCTCGCGGGTATACCGTCTGTTATATACGGACTGTTCGGCATGGTCGTTATCGTTCCGTTCATTCGCGACTACGTCTCGCCCAACGGCGTGGGTTACGGCATACTTTCGGCGTCGATAGTGCTTGCCGTAATGATATTGCCCACTGTGGTGAGCGTGAGTCTTGACGCGATGCGGGCTGTGCCCAAAAACTACTTCGAGGGCGCGCTCGCTCTCGGCGCGACAAAAGAACAGGCGACGTTTAAAGTGCTTATCCCGTCGGCAAAGAGCGGGATATTTGCGGGCGCGGTTCTTGCGACGGGGCGCGCGCTCGGGGAAACTATGGCGGTGATCATGGTCATAGGAAACAGCCCCGAAATGCCTAACAGCCTTTTTCAGAGCGTGAGAACGCTTACTGCGAACATAGCTCTCGGCGCTACCGAAATGACGGGCGACGCCGCCACGGCGCTGATCGCTTGCGGGGTCGTTCTGTTCGTGTTCACGCTTATTATCAATCTTACTTTCGCGCTCGTCGGCAAAAACGGAAAAGACAAAAAAGGAGCGGTACGTGAAAAATCAAACAAAAGCAAAAATAAATAAGGGCTTTTACTCATCGCTTAAAATATCGTCGTATATCTGCTGCGGTATCGCGTTGACCGCTCTCGTCGGCGTAATATTGTTCGTTATGATTCGGGGCACAGGTCATATTTCCTTGCAACTGCTATTTGGCGATCCCAAGGACGGCGACACGATACTTCCCGCGTTTTTGGGGACGCTCAGGCTCGTAGCGGTGTCTATCCTTCTCGCCGTGCCGCTCGGTATCTTTACCGCAGTTTTTCTAGTGGAATACATGCGCGGCAAAGGAAAGCTTGTAAGACTGATACGGCTAACCGTCGAAACGCTCGCCGCCATACCGTCCATAGTTTACGGGCTATTCGGCTATCTTGTTTTTGTCGTCGCGCTCAGCTGGGGATATTCCATGTGGGGCGGCGGCATCACCCTTGCCGTTATGATATTGCCCACTATCGTGCGCTCTACCGAAGAAAGTCTTTTGTCCGTTCCCGACAGCTATCGCGAAGGCGCGCTCGCTCTCGGCGCGAGCAAGGTCAGAACTATTTTCAAGGTCACTCTGCCGTCGGCTTCGAGCGGTATCGTGACGAGCGTCGTTCTTGCCGTAGGCAGAGTCGTTTCGGAAAGCGCGGTACTCATACTCACCGTAGGAATGGTCGTAAACAAGATCCCCGCGGCTTTGACAGAGCCCGGCACGAGTCTAGCGCTCGACATCTACTACTTTGCCAATTTCGGCAAACCCGACGAGGCGGCGGCGACAGCCGTCGTGCTCCTGCTGTTTGTGCTCGCGCTCAATCTGCTTGCAGCGCTCTGCGGCAAACTTATACGAAAAAAATACGGAGATAACGCATGAAAGAATTCGATACGGAATTGGGTATATCGGTAACGGGTTGCAACCTATGGTACGGAGAACTCCAAGCCCTGAAAAATATCGATATGGAAATAGCCGAACGTGAAATAACGGCGTTCATAGGTCCGTCGGGCTGCGGCAAAAGCACTTTTTTAAAGACTCTCAACCGTATGAACGATTTGGTTGAGAACTGCCGCATAGAAGGTAGGTTTATTATCGGCGGCGTGGATATTTACGCAAAAGATACGGACGTCAATCTCTTGCGTAAGAACGTGGGCATGGTGTTTCAAAAGCCCAACCCCTTCCCCATGAGCGTGTATGACAATATTGCCTTTGCACCGCGCACGTTCGGCATAAAGAAAAGATCCGAACTCGACGAGATCGTAGAAAAAAGTCTTCGCCGCGCGAGCATTTGGGACGACCTCAAAGACCGCCTGAAAAAGAGCGCCTTGGGGCTTTCGGGCGGGCAGCAGCAGCGGCTTTGTATAGCCCGCGCGCTCGCGGCAGAGCCCAAGATACTTTTGATGGACGAGCCGACAAGCGCGCTCGATCCGATCTCGACGGGCAAGATCGAAGATCTTATGAGCGAACTCAAAACCGAGCTTACGATAGTCATAGTAACGCACAACATGCAGCAGGCTACGCGGATAGCCGACAAGACAGCGTTCTTTTATTTGGGCGAGCTTATAGAATACGCCGAGACGGAAACGCTGTTCACCACGCCGAAAGACCGACGCACCGAAAACTACATTACCGGTCGGTTCGGCTGATAAACATTTTATTTAAAGGAGCTAATATATCTATGAGTATCCGAGTTAAGTACGAAACGGAACTTAATTCCGTTTATAACAAGTTGATAGCCATGTGCCGAAGCGTCGAGACGGCGATAGAGCGCTCTATCGATTCGCTCATCACGCGCAACGACGATCTCGCAAAAGAGGTCATCCGCGACGACAAGCGCATCGACGGCATCGAGCATGAGATAGAACAGGACTGTCTGAAAATACTTTTATTGGAGCACCCCGTGGCAAGCGATTTCAGAGAAGTGAGCGCGACGCTGAAAATGATAACCGATCTCGAACGCATTGCCGACCAAGCCGCAGACATATCGGAACTCGCGCTTCAGTTCGGAGACGAACGGTTTATAAAAGAGCCGACGCACATCAAAGAGATGGCAAAGCTCGCCGCGTTGATGGTAAAAGACAGCGTCCTCAGTCTCATCAACAAAGATCGGGAACTCGCCCGAGCGCTCGACGACCGCGACGACAGAGTGGACGCTTTGTTCGGCGTTATAAAAAGCGACCTCGTCGCGCTTATCCAAAAAGACAAAAACAACGTCGATCAAGCGATACTGTTTATGATGATAGCCAAGTATTTGGAACGCATTTCCGACCACGCGGTCAATATAGGCGAATGGGTCGAGTATGCCATAACGGGCAGTCATAAAGTCGGTTAATATCAAACATGAAAAAAGCGGCGCAATCTTCAATAGAGACGCGCCGCTTTAATTTTATTTTAGCAAATTTTTATTGTTGAGCTATTCCGCGTTTTCGCGTTTGGCTTTGAGCAGTTTATCGCAGATCTCGAGTATGGCGTCGAACGCCGAACGTATCTGCTTTGCCGTTTCGCGGTAGCTGTCTATATCTCTGCCGAACGGGTCGTCCACCGCACTCCCTATTATAGAATCGAACGAATACACGTTTTCCACGTCGCCGCACATTTGCGCATGGTCCTCCGTCATGGCAAACACCGCGTCGCTGTCGTCAGCCATTTGCAATGTGAACGGGCGGGCTTTGCGGTTTTGATCGTGCGGCACGTCTAGCTCTGTCAGCGCCTCGTGCGCCGTCGCGCTCAAAACGTCGCCGCGGCGCGCATACAGCCCCGCGCTTGTCACCGAAAAATCGCGGTAGCGTTTTTTTGCTTTGAGGTACGCTTTAAACATATACTCCGCCATGGGCGAACGGCATGTGTTGCCCGTGCACACAAACACAATATTGAGTTTTGCTTTTTTGTTCTTATCCATATTTTCTCCGACTCTTGCGGTACGGTATCTTTTTTATTATAGGCGTAACTGCGGCTCGGCTTCACGTCAGATTATAAGCCCGCCGCTCGCCCTTACCAATCTGTTTATTATGGACGCGCCTATACCTTCGGAGCGCACGCCTTCCGCTATTACCGTGTCGTAATGTTCCGCATCGGCGCGGCGCAATAGCGCAAACAGGTTGTGCGCATAGTCCTCGTACGACGAACCCGCTATAAACACGTTACGATTGCCGTACGCGCTTATGTTGGACGCAAGGCAGATTATCACCGTTTTATTTCCGCGCGCCGTAAGCGCGTCGTACTTTGCGCAGATGTTTGCCGCCATGCCGTCGTAATATGCCGAAAACAGCACTTCGGCGTTGGGCGAATACGCTGACGACATGATCGGTTTTTCGCGTTTGAACTCTACCTCGCCTATCTCTGCCGTGATCCTGTCCGCAGAAATACCGCCGCCGCGCAGTATCAGCGGCGGACCGACGCGCGTATCGATTATAGTCGATTCTATGCCTATCTCCGACGCGCCGCCGTCGAGTATGTAATCTATCTTGCCGTCGAGATCGGTCAAAACGTGATCGGCAAGCGTCGGGCTCGGTTTGTCCGAAGTGTTCGCGCTGGGCACGACTATCGGCTTGCCTACTATTTCGAGCAGTTTGAGCGCTATCGCGTTATCGGGTATCCTCACCGCAACGGTACGCGCTCCCGCAGTGACTATATCGGGAATGCAATCGGCTCTGTCCAAGAGCAGAGTCAGCGCGCCCGGCATAAACTTTTTCATGAGCGTCCGCGCCTTGTCGGGAATGTTTACAGCTACGCCGTCTATTTCGGACACGTTAGATACCGCCACTATAAGCGGTTTGTCGTGCGGTCGGGATTTGACCGCATACACCTTTTCCACCGCCGCGGCGTCGGTAGCTACCGCGCCGAGCGCGTATACCGTTTCGGTCGGGAACGCCACGAGCCCGCCCGCTTTGAGCGTGTTCGCGCATTTAACTATGTTTTCGGTAGTAGGTTTTAGTATTTGCGTAGCCACGATTTTTCTCCGACGTTTGTCTTTTGATTCGGGCGTCAGCCCCGTGCGCATATACGGCTCACATAGTATCGGCGTACGACAAGACTTTGCTTGCCTCGCGACTCCTATCGCCGTATGTTTAATTTTAGCACACTTGTCCGATAATTACAAGCATGAAAAGCAAATTCGCAAAATTTACGGACAGAACGCTCGGCGCGGCTTTGCTGTTTATTGCGGCGACTGCCGTGCTCAGATACTATCTGCCGCTGTACCTTGCCGCGGCGACTGCGAGCGCCGTCACTTTCTCGCTGTTTTTGATAACGAGCATGCTTGCGAAAAAGCGCGACGGCTTGGCAGAGGTCTCCCGCGCCGCAGACGAGATGTTTTACGATTTCCTGTACGAAAACGAACGCGCGCCCGCAAGGCTTTTGAGTAAAGGCTTATCGGCGCGCGGCGTTACCTCGGAGCGGCACGGCGACGCGCTTTACTGCGGTAAGACCGCCGCGTTTTTCGCGTTCGACACCCCGCCTACCGACAAAGCGCTTGCGCGAATGGTATCGCGCGCTGCGCATTACGGCAAGCGCGATATAGTGTTGTTTTGCAAAGTCCCGCCGCCCGCGTTCGCTCCGCCCGACGGTGTCAAGTACCGCGCCGTGCACGGCGACGACGTTTACCGACTGTACGCGTCGCTCGACGCCCTTCCCGTGCGCCGTTTCGATAAAGCGTCGCGCGGCGGCAGGCTTATAGTGTTTAGCGGCGCGCTCGGAAAAGACAAGATAGCGCGGTATCTCGTGCTTTCGGCTATGCTGTTTTTTGTGGCATGGCTAACGCGGTTTTCCATAGTGACTACAGTGTGCGCGGGTATCGCCGCGACACTTTTCGTGACGGCTTCGATATTCAATATCGTAAAAGCCATAAGAGCGCACAACAACTGAAAAAACGAAGCATAAGCTTCGTTTTTTCAGTTTTCTTTTAAGCGACCGTATATATTTTAACTTCCGGGGGCGCGCTCCAAAGCGGCTTCAATCTGACAAACACGTCGTTCTTGAACATATCACTTTCAAGATATGCGGCAGCATGTTCTGCGCTGTCAAAACCGTGAAGAACTTGCACGTCTTCTTCTCTGATTAAAAGTTCTTTTGTAAGTGCGCCTTTAATTTCTTTGAGGAAAGGCGTACGATAGTCGGTATAGACTTTTGCTGCGGCGGGACGGTTGGCGTCGTCGATTTTCATCGTGATTTCGAGATAAGCTTTCACTTGCATTTTTGATTCTCCTGAAATTTTTATTTACTCTCATCGAGTAAATTCATTATAATCAATCGACTTAGATTTGAGGATATTTAAAGAAATTTATTAGTAACTATTTATTTTATTAGCAACTTGCTTTATAAAAAGCGTTTTGCTATACTTTTATCAATCACAAAAGGAGATGATAAATATGTATCAGCCCAAACTCGAAAAAGATATTCGCTGTCCGTTGGAATACGGTTTGGAAATATTCGGCGGGAAATGGAAATCGCGTATTATCTGCGTGCTTGCCGAAATGCAAACTTTACGATATAGCGAATTGAGAAAAGAGATGGCAAATATCACCGACGCAGTTCTTGCTTCCACCCTTAAAGAACTGATCAAAGACGAAATCGTAGAGCGTAGATCTTTTGATGAAATACCACCGCATGTAGAATATAGTTTGACGGAAAAGGGATGTTCCATCGTTCCCATTTTACAAAGCATATGCAAGTGGGCAGGCATTTTCTATAACGAAGATTGCGAACACACGCTTGTACAATGCCAAAAATGCAATTACAGATAAAGCAAATCGGAAATCAAACGATTCCCGATTTGCTTATATTACCTGTCGTATTATATAGGTAATCTAACAATAAATTCAGTTCCGGCCCCGACTTTGCTATTTACACAAATTTCTCCGTTTTCGAGTTCCAACACCTTTTTGACCATCGCCATCCCAAGTCCGTTACCTTCGGTTGAGTGGGAAGTATCGCCCTGATAAAATTTATCGTAAATTCTTTTAACCGTTTCTTCGCTCATACCGCAACCGCTGTCTTTTACGGCAACAAAAACAACCCCGTCTTGTTCTTTCGACGTTAATGATATAGTACCGCCATTTCCGGTAAACTTTATCGCATTCGACAAAAGATTATTCCATACAAGTTCCAAAAGCGTAGCGTCATGATGAACCGTTACGTCGCACACGTCGATTTCAAAGTGTATTTCTTTGCTTTCCCAAAGTTCCATAAATCCCAAAGCGCATTGCCTTAACTGTTCACCAAGCTGATAATCGGTTGCGTTGGAAACAATGCTTTGATTTTCAAGTTTGTTCAGTTTGAGAATATTTACAATCATTGCATTGAGTTTTTTAGTGGCAAGCATTATCGTTTCGAGATATTTCGCCCGTTCGGTTTTGGAAAGATCGGACGATTTCAATGTTTGCACATAACTCTGTATTATGGCAAGCGGCGATTTTATTTCGTGAGAAACATTTGAGATAAAATCACTCTTTAATATTTCGGTGCTCGCAAGCTCTCTTACCATTGTATTAAAATCTTCTATCAGTACTTCCGCCTCGTCCTTTTTTCCGTCTTTTCTCATGGATGGCACTTGAACCGAATAGTCGCCTTCCGTAACTTTTTTCGCCGCTTCGGATAATTTTGTTATCGGCTTATTCCATACAAACTTTCGGGCAAGTGCGATTGCAACGGTAAACAGTACGCTTGACATAACTATCCACCAAACCAAAAGCGGTATTAAACTATCAAAATAATCTCTGCAATACCATACGATAATTGCTTCGTCAGCCGCTATAAATACCAATATCGCAATGATCACAAGATAAAACTTCCAAGAAATCAACGGTGCGTTTATGCGCTTATCTTTTTGCGGTTTCATTTCAGAACCGCCTTATAACCAAATCCGTGAACGGTTACTATTTCAAAACTATTACAATCGGAAAATACTTTGCGTAATTTCGTAACATAAACGTCAACCGTTCTTAAACCCGTGTCGCCTTCCATACCCCAATATTCGTCTACCAGTTCGCTACGGGTAAATATTTTTTTAGGATAAGATAGCAGTTTGTAAAGTATTTGAAACTCTCTCGGCATCACAGGCGTTTCTTTGCCGTTAACATAAACCGTCATTTCATCTTTGATAAGTTTAACGTCGCCTACAATAAGCTCGTTAGAAGAATTGATTTTTGCACGGCGCAAAAGCGCGGCTATTCGCAAAAGCACTTCGTCCAAATCAACGGGCTTTACCATATAGTCGTCTATTCCCGCCCTAAATCCTTTCTGTTTAGATCGGAAATCGTCAAGCGAAGTAATAAACAGAATAGGAATATCTTTATTAGCTTCCCGTATGTTTTCGGCGAACTCGAAGCCGTCGACCTGCGGCATCATAATGTCGGATATAATCATATCAAACTGCGATCCGTATAACAAATCATACGCTTCGACCGGATTGACGCAACCGACTGCATGATAGCCGTTTTTGTTGAGATGCGAACATAGAATACTGTTCATTTTTTCGTCATCTTCAACAACGAGAACGTTATTCATAACTTTCTCCGACATTATTTTTTCTCCATTATATCAAAATTCGATCATTAAATCAAGTTATGGATTAAACGTTCTTTTCATAAATTACACGCTCCGTCTGTTTCCATTCGAAACCTTTTACAGCCTTAAATCTGCTTTTAACATAAATAGGCACGTATTGAAGCAGATAAAAAGGATGAAAAAACAGCATTGCAAGTTTTTCGCCGAAAGTTATCTTTCTGAACACGTCTCTGTAACACAGCATTGCCATGAGAGTATAAACAAAAAGTAATGAATACAGTACTGCGAGCGGAATGCATACCAGATAGATCCACGCTTCGATCTGCAAAGAAGAATAGCACCAAGTCAATAAGCAGCCGCAAACAATAGTCAATATCGTCGACACAAAGAACAATGACGGCGCTATTTTATAACAAAGCATATCGAATACCAAAGAAAATGAAGGTTTTTCGGTCTTAATTTTTTTCTTAATATCGTGCATATACTTTTTATCACATTGCGAATAACCCGTAAGCCAACGCATACGCCTCGTATAAACTTCCTTGTACGTTACGGCTTCTTCGCTGTATAATTTTGCGTACGGATAGTACATTCCGGTAAGACCTTTAAGATAGCCGTCCATTCGCATCTCGTAATCTTCCGTCATGCTGCGGTAAGGCCATCCGCCGAGTTTGGCAATAGCACGCTTTCTCACCATTAAGCCCTGCCCGCAGAGATTTAACGGAATATTCCTTTTCCCGCGATAGGCGTTGCCCAAATCATCTATAATCGGATATGTAAGAGCCGAAAGATTGCACCAGAACGAACGCGTTTTTTTGTCGCCGAGATAGTTTTTTATGAGCTTTCTCGTATTATAAACGTCCTTATCGTATTCAAGAGCATTGTTGAGTTCGGTCATGTAGTCGGGCGCAAGCACGGCGTCTGCATCGACGACAACAAAAGCTTCATAACTTTCAAATTCTTTTTTACCGATTGCATGGAAATAGCCGTCCAAAGCTGCCCCTTTGCAATTTTGATCACCGACAATAAAAACGTTAGCGCCGAATTTTTTTGCGATACCGATAGTCGGGTCCGTCGGCTCTTTTACTATAATATTAACGCTGAAATAATTTTTATCATATTCTTGTTTTGCGATAGATTCGAGCAAATCCGAGATAATAGCGCTTTCGTTACGGGCAGGAATTACGAGCGATATGCGTCTTTTTTCTTTTGCAATCATATGCTTAGGCTTGTTGAATGCCGATAAGTATTGTCTTATTTTTGGCAAATACAAAATTACAGCCAAAACACATAGTGCCGCATAAACGCCGAGTATTGAATAAATAATGTTCATTTTTATTACCTCGCTTTTGTTTTTGTGAAATCATTATAAAAGACAGTTTTTAATCAAATTCATTGATTTTGTTATTGAATTGTTAAAAATAAAAATGCAGGCGTTTATACCTGCATTTTTTACGATCGCTTAATAGTGCAATTCTTTTATGATTTTGATTTTGTCAAGATCCATACGAAAATAAACCCAAGCACGATCCTTTGCGTTTATTCTTTTTTATCCGCTCGCTCGGCGTCGGGTTCGGGTTCTGACTGTTGCGGCTCGCTTTGCTCCGACTCGCTTTCCGCTTTCGCTTTTTCTTCCTGCTCTTTCAGCTCTTTTTCTATCTTTTCCATTTCGATCTCGTTATTGAGTTTGGTCATGGAAAACCCGCGCCCGTCGGCTTTGAGCGCTATGAGCGACATAGCGACAAACACGCCCGCACCGAGCGCGATAAACCCGACCGAGTTATTCAAAAGTCGGTAGTCGATGAGCGTCGCGATGAGAGCGGCTATAAATATCCCCATAAACACGAGCGCGACTATGGCGAGCGCTCTTGCATGCTTGTCTTTCATTATGCTTCCTAAAAATTACACCGCAAGTATTTTACCCACGGTGTATTGTTAAACCTATTTAAGTCAATCGGATATATACGTTACCGACCTCCATAAAAAGTCACGCCTCGGCGGTGTAGGCGGACAACAGGCGCGGTGCGCACGCAGGAGTGTAGAACCACCTACATAACCGCTCAAGCGCGGTTGCCCCTACAGCGCAAATTTGCCATTGCAAGCAAGCAAATTTGCTTGTAGGTAAAAGACCGTGTGCGCGCAAGCACGTAGTTCGCGATATTACTGTGTCTTCACTTATTCCCGAAAAGTCACGCCTCGGCGGTGTAGGCGCGGCGTAGGCGGACAACAGGCGCGGCGCGCACGCAGGAGTGTAGAACCACCTACATGACTGCGTGAGCGCAAGCACGTAGTTCGCCTACGTTCGATGCATACGCCGCCGAGAGGATTATTTATCGTTGAGGCAGGCAATACCCGGCAGCACCTTACCCTCGAACAGCTCGAGCGACGCGCCGCCGCCCGTGGAAATGTGAGTGATCTTATCGGCAAAACCGAGCTGAGTGCACGCCGCCGCGGAGTCGCCGCCGCCCACTATGGTCGTTGCGCCCTTGGCTTCCGCAAGCGCTTCCGCTACCGCGATAGTGCCTTTTGCGAGCATCGGGTTTTCAAACACGCCCATAGGACCGTTCCAAATGACCGTTTTCGCGCTCTTGACTTTATCGGCAAAAAGCTTGCGCGTTTTTTCACCGATATCCATGCCCATGCAGTCGTCGGGAATGGCTTTGGACTCGACCGTCTTTATCTCGACGGGCGCGTCGATGGGATCGGGGAACGCTTTGGTAACGACGGTATCGACGGGGAGCAAAAGCTCTTTGCCCATGTCTTTGGCTTTTTTGATCATGTCTTTGCAGTAGTCGATCTTTTCGTCGTCGACAAGCGAAGTGCCGACGGTGCCGCCCTGCGCTTTGATGAACGTGTACGACATGCCGCCGCCGATAATGAGCGTGTCGCATTTTTCGAGGAGATTGGATATAACGTTGAGCTTATCCGCGACCTTCGCGCCGCCGAGGATAGCCACGAACGGACGAACGGGATGCTCGAGCGAGTCCGCCATAACGGAGAGCTCTTTTTCGATAAGGAAGCCGCAGACAGCGGTCTTGACAAGACCGTACTCGACGATAGCCGCCGTGGACGCATGCGAGCGATGCGCCGTACCGAACGCGTCGTTTACGTACACGTCGCAGTAGGAAGCGAGCTTTTTGCAGAACTCGAGTTCTTTGCCCTCTTCCTCCCAATGGAAGCGAAGGTTTTCGAGAAGCACGCACTCGCCGTTTTTGCACGCGGCAACTTTAGCCGCGGCGTCGTTGCCGACAACGTCGGTAGCAAACGCGACCTTGCCGTCAAGTAGTTCGTTGAGGCGTTTTGCAACGGGCGCAAGCGTGAGCTTTTTGGGCTCGTCTTTCTTGGCTTTTTCGATTATGGCTTCCGCCGTGGTCTCGCCGCTTTCTACTTTTTTCTTGTCTTTCTTGTTGAGCTTGACTTCGGCGGAGAATATCGAGTGGGGCTTGCCCATGTGCGAGCACAGCACGACTTTCGCGCCCTGCTCCATGAGATATTTGATAGTGGGCAACGCGCCGATTATGCGGTTTTCGTCCGTGATAACTCCGTCTTTCATGGGAACGTTAAAATCGCAACGCACGAGCACGCGCTTGCCTTTTACGTCTACGTCCCGAACTGTTTTCTTGTTCATGTTAAATCTCCTTTTAAGTTGTTATAAAGAAGCGGCTGTCGCCGCGGATCCACGTTATTATGCGCTAATTCAGTACTAAACAGAGCACGGCGCGCTAGGACTTGAGTTTGTTGTAGCTTGCTACGAGCCACTCGAAGCTGTCTCTCACTTGGAAATAATCGGAATAGCTGTTACTGCTAGCCACTATAAGAAGAGGCGCGAGAATCTTGCGCTTATCGAGATCGGCAAACAGCCTGTCGAAGTTGTACTTGCCGCGTCCCGGCAGACACCACTCGCCTTTTACGGTGTCCGTCACTTCCACAAGGCTTATGCGCTGAGCGGGACACACATCAAAAAATTCGCGCAGTTCGTAACCCGCTTTTTCGGCGTTGTAAACATCGAACGTAGCAAACAGCCGCGGGCACAGCTCCAAGATCTTTTTGTAGAACTCGGGCGTCGACGCATACGACCACCGCATATTTTTGAGAGAGAGGCTTACGCCGTACGACGCCGCTATGTCTGACAGCTGGTTGATGCGCTGAGCGAGCCACGTGCAGTCGGGAGACTTTACGCCGTCGAGGTTGACAGGTCCGCGGAAGGTATAAAACTTCGCGCCGAACGCAAAACCCGCGTAGCACACTTTTTTAAAGATGAGCTCCGCGTCCGAACGTACTCTTATATTGGGCGAAAACAACTGCGGCTCGAACTGTGTGGAAAGCGGCGATACCGCGACGACGTTCATCGTGCCGCGCATCGACGCGAGCTTGTCTACGTAAGGTTTCTCATACTCCGAAAAAGTATTGAGACAAACTTCCGTAGTGTCTACGCGCATATTGCGCATGAGGTCGAACATGCCCTCGGGCGCGATCGTGTTAAAGAAAGTCGATGTCGAAATCCCTATCTTCATATACCGTAATTATACCACTATCCCATTTAAAAGGCAAGCGATTTAAAGCACGCCTTACGCTTGAACATATGTCATGTGCAAGCCTTACGCTTGAGCGTATGTCGTGTATTTACTTCTGTGGTTAGTTTTATGTTTCAACCGACTAAGCACAGATTGGTCAAATATATGTCGATTGACAAAGGGTAATGTTTATATAAAATATCCCATGCTCTTTATACTGTCATCCTGAGGCGAAGCCGAAGGATCTAGGCGAACCGCCGCAGTACGTAAACGCCAAACAAATCTTAACCCTTTAGTAAGGCGTGCAGACCATTGCCCTCTTCTTACGATTCATTTGCGCGCCGACAGCGGAGCGCAGAGGTCTGCGCTCCCTACGAATAGGTGACGATAAACAAACCATGACGGTTAATACCGAATACCCCACGCTCTTTATACTGTCATCCTGAGGCGAAGCCGAAGGATCTAGGCGAACCGCCGCATAGCGTAAACGTTAAACAAATCGTACCCCCTTCGTAAGGCGTGACGACCTCGGCACGCCGACAACCAAATGTTGAACGCATGTTGTATATTTGCTTTTGTAAACGGTCCTAGTTACTCCCGAATAATCACAATGCAAATACAACAGAACTCCAAACATCCAATCAATGCTCGGCGGATATAATATCCCTTGCATTTTATGTCTTATTATGATATATTATATTTAAAGGAAGTAACGCAAAGAAGAAATGTTCCGAAAGCTACTCAAACTGCTTTCGCACAAAGCAGCAATAACCGTATTCTCTTTTCTTTTGCAGATAGCGCTTGTCGTGCTCATCGCGCTGTATGCCCTGTCGTATTTTTGGTGGATATGGTTTATATTTTTGTTTATCGGGTTTTGCGTTTGCATATACGTAATATCGCGCGACATCAATACGGGCTACAAGCTCAGTTGGTGTATGCTCATAATGACGATACCGACTTTCGGCGTAATGATCTACCTGTTTATAGGCAGACAGCACACGCCGCGTCGGGTCAGGAAACGCTTTAAAAAAGCGTCCGACGCGTCGCAGGTGCTGTTGAACATGTCCAATGCGCAGTTCGAGGCGGAGCGCGCTTCTCTAAACCCTACGGGCACGACGTGCGCCGATCTCATACTCAATTCCGCGTCATATCCCGTTTACGGCAATACCGAAACCGAATACTACCCGCTCGGCGATAAAATGTTTCCCAATCTTATCGACGATCTCAGATCGGCTAAGCGGTTTATTTTTATGGAGTATTTCATAATCGACAAGGGCGAATTATGGACGGAGATAGAGGAAGTTTTGCGCGAGCGCGTGAAAGCGGGCGTTGACGTACGACTCATTTACGACGACGTCGGGTGCATGTTTACTCTGCCCAAAAAATCGATCAAGCGCCTTCGCGCGGACGGCGTTAAAGTCGTTCCGTTCAATAAGATAACGTTTTCTTTCGATATGCGGCTCAACAACCGCTCGCACCGCAAGATTACGGTTATCGACGGCGAAATAGCCTATACCGGCGGCGCGAATATCGCCGACGAGTACGTCAATAAAAAAATACGTTACGGGCATTGGAAAGACACGGGCATGCGCTTCCGCGGCGAAGCGGTCTGGAGCTTTACCGTCATGTTCCTGTCGTTTTGGCATATTCTCGACAAGGACACCGAGCTCAGATACACCGACTACGCGAGCCAAACGGACAGCACCGCCGTCGGGTACGTTCAGCCGCTGTCGTCGGGACCGGGGCGCAACGACCATCTTATCCAAAGCGCGTACATCAATATGATCTCGACCGCAAAGCGGTACGTATATATTACCACGCCGTACCTTGTGCTCGACAACGAGATACAGACCGCGCTTGTAAACGCCGCCAAAGCGGGCGTGGACGTCAGGATAGTCATTCCCAAAGTCCCCGACAAAAAAACCATTTACCTTGCGACCAAGTCGTTCATGCCCATACTCAATAAAGCGGGCGTGCGCATATATACTTACTCGCCAGGATTCATACACGCAAAGATGATGATTGTGGACGACGACCGCGCATTCATAGGCACTTGTAATATGGATTACCGCTCGTTCTATCTTCACTACGAGTGCGGCGCCATGCTTTACGGCGTCGAGTCCGTTTCGGATATGAAAACCGATTTTATATCCACGCTCGGCGAAAGCCACGAAGTGACGCCCGAAGAAATAAACAACGTTACGGTATTCACCCGCCTCGCGCGAAGCATACTGCGCCTTCTCGCGCCAATGATGTGATACCGCGTTCGACACGGAGCTTTTACTGCACGGTTTAACATAAAAGGCGCGAAGCCGATCGACTTTGCGCCTTTTTCTAATATGTTTTATATCCGATTTATTATTTTGCAAGCTCGTCTGCGAGTGCAACAAGCGCGGCTTGGGAAATGGGATCGGGCACGGAACGTATGGAAACGACTGTCTCGGCAAAGCGGATATCCTTGCATTTTTCGAGCCGTTCTTTCATGACGCGCGCCGCCGTCGCCGCCCAACTGCCGTTTTCCATGATGCCGACGGTACGGTTCTGGTAATTGCGTTCTTTGAGATTTTCTATAAACTCGCGCATGGCGGGAAAAACATCCGCATTGTAAGTCGTGGTGGCGAGCACGAGCTTGGAACGCTCGAACGCCGCCGCTATGCACTCTGCGAAGTCGCGGCGCGCAAGGTCGTAAACGGCTACGTCGACGCCGCGCGCTTTGAGCTGGGATTCCAATTCCAATACGGCTTTTTCCGTACCGCCGTACACCGAAGTATAGGCTATCATGACGCCGTCGGTCTCGGGCTGATACTTTGACCACTTGTCGTAGAGCCCGATATAGTGTCCGAGGTTGTCGGTCAGGACCGGACCGTGGAGCGGGCAAATGATCGAAACGTCCAAGCCGCCGAGCTTTTTTAAAAGGGTCTGCACGGGCACGCCGTACTTGCCGACTATGCCGAAGTAGTACCGTCTCGCCTCGCTCTCCCACGGCTCGTCGCAGTCGAGCGCGCCGAACTTGCCGAATGCGTCGGCGGAAAACAATACCTTGTCGGTCACGTCGTAGCAGACCATGACTTCGGGCCAATGCACCATGGGCGCGAACGTGAATTTAAGCGTGTGCTTGCCGAGCTTTAACGTATCGCCGTCTGCGACCACTACGCGGCGGTCGGCATAGTCGCTGCCGAAAAACGCCTTAATCATGGCGAACGTTTTGGTATTGCCGACTATCTTGGCAGTCTTGTATTTTTTTGCGAACTTGGCGATATTGGCGGAATGGTCGGGCTCCATGTGGTTGACTATGAGGTACTCGGGCGTTTTGCCGCCGAGCGCCTTGTCGAGCTCCGCAAGCCACTCGTCGCCGAAATGTGCGTCTACCGTGTCCGTTACCGCGATCTTTTCGTCGAGTATCACATACGAATTGTACGCTATACCGTTGGGCACTTTGTACATGCCCTCGAACAGATCGACCTTGCGATCGTTGATACCGATGTGGATTATATCGGTCGTTACATTATCCATAAAAAACCTCTCCGTATTTATCTTGCGTAAAGGGTATTACTTTTTTTCGTTCTTGTCAAGCATTTCAGCCCCCAACCAAACACAGTTTGGATGTTTGTCGTGTGTTTGCTTGAACGGTGATTTTGCGTGACACCCAACCAAACGCGGTATGGATGTTTGTCGTGTGTTTGCTTAACGGTGATTTTGCATGACACCCAACCAAGCACAGTTTGCAATCACAGATTGTTTATGTCGTGTATTGACGGTGTCGTAAGAATGACAGCACACCCGACCAAGCACGTTACAAAATACAGCGGAGCGCCAAGGGCGTCGCTCCATACGAATGAGGTGGCGATAGGTATGGCGTTTACGTTCTGCGGCTACGCCAAAGATTCTTCGCAGGCTCAGAATGACAAGCCAAAGGCTTAGCGACTGTCGTGTGTTGGCTTGTGTGGTGGTTTTGCGTGACACCCGACCAAGCATAGCTTGGATGTTTGTCGTGTATTTGCGCGAGTGGTTTGTTTGAGGCTACACCCGACTAAGCACTGCTTGGATTTTTGTCGTGACTTGGACTATAAAAGGCGGGCACGCGGCTCGCCTTTTGTAATTGATACTTTAAATTTTATTCTTTATCCTCGTCCAATCTTTCCAAGAGCTTGCGGTCGGCATCGAGGCGTTTAAGCCGTCTTATCGTGGCGTTACGCGCGCGACTGAGTTTTTGCTCGGACAGGTAAAGCTCGCGGTCGGACGGATCGAGCGCATTGATAAACGCTTCCTGCTCCGCCTTCCGTCGCTCCGCGGCGGCTTTTCTCGCGACGGCTTGTTCGGGCGTAATCGGCTTCCTGGGTTTTTTATTCTTTTTGAGTTCGGCTTTATAATCGTCGAGCCGCGCGCGATCGTCGGGCGAAATGGGATGCGCGCTGTCCAAGAGCGCGCTCAACTGCTCGGTCTGTTGAAGCTCTATCCTTGCGGCAAGCTCGCGGTACTGCGCATACGCCGAACGCGTCGCGTCGTCTCGCGCGGACGGTTCAGTTACGGGCTTTTCCGTCACGCCATTTTCGGTTGCGAGTTTTTCGGCATCGGTCTTTTTCATCTCGGCTGTTTCATCCGAAGCTTTGCTCTTAACGGCTTTGTAGCCGATACGCAGGATTTCGTGCTCTTGTATCTCGCCTTTGCCGTCGCCGATGCTGACAAGCCTTGCTTGCCCGACAGCCGTAGGTGAAGACAGTGCGGGTGCGCCTTCCACCGCCGTCGGTTCCGCTACGCCGCCGATCTGTTCGGGACCGAACACCGACGTCTTGGGCTGAGGCAGTTCGGGGTATTCGACGTTTTTCTCGAGGGGCTGACCTTCGAAAAATTCGGGATACTCCGGCATACTCATTGCCCCGACGCTTTCTATATTGGGCGCGACATCCGATCTGAGTCTAACTCCCTGTTGGCAAAGTATGATGCCGTCGGGTGTTTGCACGGGCGTCAGTAGTATGCTTTTACCGCCGGACATGCCGGTAAGAATAAGCGTTTGTCCGTCCTCGGCTTGACGAAGCGTCGCGCCCGAGCGCAATGCCGCGGCAAGCGTCATGGGCGTATCGGGTGCGGGAAGAGAGTCGAGCACCGCCGCCGTTTCGGGCGTTTGCGGAAGCTCGATCGATTTTGCCTCAATAAAGCTCGTCAGCCGCGCTTTGATGTTACGCTCTTCCGCGCGCTTTTGCGGCTCTGCCGTCACCATGCCAAGTACGTCGAGCACGGCGGTTATCTCTCTTATATTATCGTAGCGCAGGCTTACGTTGGACAGTTCTTTCTCGCTCTTTTTGAGCGCTTCCAACTCGAGTTGTTTGCGCGTGTCGCGCGCGTCTAAACTGTAAATAACTATCAAAGCGATAATGGCGATAAACAGCATGAGTATGAGCGTGATCGCGCCCTGCGCGGACTGAAAGAACCCGAAGAAGTATCCGAAAAATCCGCATTGCCTGCCCGTAAACACGCCGACTATCTCGTCGAAATCGGGGTGGACGGAATCGCTTGACGGCGCGTTGTCGCCCTTTGTCGTGTACGAGGTTTTGCCGTTTACGGGGTTGGGATTGATAGCTACGACGCGGTGCGTAACAAGTACGATATCGCCCTCGCTGTTTTTGACTTCGTATGTAATGACGTCGCCGACTTCGATATCCGCATCGCTGTCCGGCACATATGATACTATCATATTGCCGCGCGGGATCGTGTCGTCCATGGAATCGGTGACGATAGCAAACAGCCTGTATTTGCCGAACGTCGGATAATAGTGCGGCATGAAAATGCTGAGCAGTGCATTCACAACGAGCGCCGCCAACAGCACGCACAAAAACCCGAGCGCGACGTATTTGGCTATTCTGCGCCCGCGACGGCTTTTTTTGTTCTTCTGTTCGACGACGGGCGGCTTGCCGCCCTCTATCCCCTTGGCTATTTCATTGTCCGACATTATGCGTTTATTTTACCACAGCGCGCGCGCTATGTCAATACTTATCCGAATTTTATGCCTTACTTCTTTTGCCTTACTTCTTTTGAAAAAGAAGTAAGCAAGAAAACTTTAAGCGTGTTGAGTTTTCTTTTGTTTGACTTTTCCATCTCTTTTAATTTCACAACCTTTGACCCGATTTACCGCTTTTGAAAAAGAAGTAAACAAGAAAACTTTAAGCGCGTTGAGTTTTCTTTTGTTTGACTTTTCCATCTCTTTTAATTTCACAACCTTTGACCCGATTTACCGCTTTTGAAAAAGAAGTAAGCAAGAAAACTTTAAGCGTGTTGAGTTTTCTTTTGTTTGACTTTTCCATCTCTTTTAATTTCACAACCTTTGACCCGATTTGCCGCTTTTGAAAAAGAAGTAAGCA
>CATLHE010000002.1 GCA_949948895.1 uncultured Christensenella sp. | reverse complement strand
TTAAGCTGCTACAACCGCTAAATGCAGAGCTTCCGATACTCATGACTCTATTCGGAATGGTTATGCTCGTTAAGCTGCTACAACCGCTGAACGCGGAAGCTCCAATACTCGTGACACATTTGGGAATTGTTATATTTGATAACGAGGTATTTTTCACACCTGTTATTTCGCATTTGAATTCGGAAGAAGTAAAGCTGAAATCTCGCATTTCTTCCGCGAGCTTCCATTTCGCCGTGTATGTTGTATTTGAGGCGGGCATATTAAATGTATAGCTTAGATCCGTTGATATCAATGTGTTGCCATCATACCAGCCTTTCCATTCGTAGCCCAAATGTTTACTTGCCTTTATTGTGATAAGCTGATCGCATCTATATGTTTGTAGCATACTCACACTCGTGCTATCGCAATCATATTTATTTAAAACTCTAAAAGTGTATGATTTTGGCTGCCATTGTGCGATAAATGTTTTGTTTTCGGCATACCGCCATACAGTTGATTCATATTTGGTCTCACCGTCGTACCAGCCCTCAAATGTATATCCCGTGCGTGTTGGAGTAACGGGCGTAAACTCGCTATCGTATACCGCATTATATGTAGACTGCGCCAAACCGTCGCCGCCGTTTACATCCAATGTAACCACGTAGGTATTCGCCGTAAATACAGCATGCAATTCCGTATTTTTTGCAATCGTATACGGGAACGTAACCGCATTATCGTCTACCGTCCAATTCACAAAACTATAACCGATCTTGGCGGTCATTGGTGCGGAAATCGTATCGTCTTCCTCTATCAGTTGCTTTTCTACCGCACTGCCGCCGTTTGTATTGTAAGAAACCGTATATTTAGGACGGCGGCGCACAGTTACGGTGTACAGCTTTGATTTATTACCATATTCGGCAAGGATATAAAAAATATTGTCGCCGATCTCCAATGATACGGTTTTGCTCGGAACCGTCTGAGTGCAAGCCAAATCTGTGCAGACCGTATAATTTACGTCGTCGGGCACAGCAATTTCTTTTAGAAAAGAAAACACGGTTGTAGCATTCGATACTTTTCCGTATGCCGTATCATCTTGACCGACTTGCAAGGTATTAAAATAAATTCCGCTTCCCAAATATCCGCAAACCGCACAAACCCCGTTTTTCATCATGTGATTTTGCAAGTCGCTTTTTTCGTTTGTATGTTTGCAAGTCGCAGCATGCCAATGATGCGTATTATTTTTCGACCAAGTTTCGGCATAGCTATGCCCCGCGGCTTTTATATCAACGCTCGCTTTATCAATAATTTCGGTCACGCCATTGCTATCCCAAAACCACTTACCGCAAGCGCAAGCGTAATACGCGCTGTTGCCGCTCGTTTCACAGTCGGCAGCCGTTGCATCCACAAGCGTAAGCGCGTGTGTGTGGTCAGGCGGACTGTTTGTATCGCCTTCATCGTTACCGTCGTTTTTATCGCCGCAGGCAACAAGCATAAACACCGTCAGCGCAACCATGCATAAGAACACTAAACTTAATATCTTTTTACCATTTTTCACAATCCACCTCGAATAATTCTTTCACGCTTAAAATTATATCAAGTCTTTTAAGACTTGTCAAGTCTTAAAAGACTTACATATTATATACTATAAATATGAAATTCGGAGAACGATTAAGAGAATTGCGTGAATATAGGGGACTTAGTCAAATGGAGCTTGCGCAAAAAACACATATCAGCCAATCGGCAATAGCAAAATGGGAATTAAATAAGACCGAACCGACCGCCTCTTCAATCATTACTCTTGCTCGATTTTTTAACGAAACAACCGACTTTTTACTTGGCGTAGAAGAATAAAAATATATCGTCTAACGTAAAAACCTTGCCGATAAGCTCAGCAAGGTTTTTAGTGTTTTGCATTAAATTAAATTGACGTTCTGCCGTAAGATTTAATATCGTACCGATCGAATTTGCAATATTACGGCAATTAGCATTATTCGCCGCGGAACGGCAAAAGCGCCATGATGCGCGCACGCTTTACGGCGGTCGTCACGTCGCGCTGGTGCTCGGCGCAAAGCCCGGTAGCACGGCGCGGAAGTATCTTGCCGTTTTCGGCAATGTACTTTTTGAGACGCTCGGCGTCTTTGTAATCCACGTGGTCGATATGACCCTGGCAATACTCACAAACGCGCTTTTTGGCGGGGCGCTTGCCGCGACGGATCTTGTCGTCGCCGTCGTTTGCTCTGTTTCTGCTGTTTTTATTCTTATCCATGATAAAAAACTCCTTATTGATTAGAACGGCAGTTCGTCGCTATCGACGGGCTGCATATCGGAAATGCCGTGCGGTTCTTCGGGAACGTATCCGCCCCTGCTGTCGTCGCGCGGCGCGCTGCTTGTTTTGGGCGTGAGGAACTCCACTTCGTCGGCGACAACGTCGAAACTTGTGCGCTTGATACCGTCGCGGTCCTCGTACTGACGGCGTTGGACGGAGCCGGAAATACCGACTTTACTGCCCTTGAAAAGATACTTTGCACAGCGATCCGCAAGCATACGCCAGCAGATAACGTCAAAGTAATCGGCTACGCGCTCGCCCTGCGCATTGGTGAACGGACGGTTGACCGCAATGGTGAAACGCGTAAAATTAACGCCGCCTTGCGTCGAGCCCGTCTCGGGGTCGCGTGTAAGATTGCCGATGAGAATGATCTTGTTCATGCTACACCCTCTCGATCATGAAACGAAGGATGTCGTCGCTGATGCGCATTTGGCGCTCGATCTCCGCCGGTATCTCGGGCGGCGCGACAAACTTCATGAGGACGTAGTAGCCCGTAAAGTGCTTGCCCGAAATCTTGGTCTGAATGGGGTAAGCGAGCTTTTTGGAGCCTTTTTCCTCGACGGTAGCTTCGCCGTAGGGCAAAACAAGCGTCTTGAACTTTTCCACCAGAGCGGTACGCGCTTCCGGCTCTTGTTTGTCGGACAAGATGTAAAGGATCTCGTAATTGTTCATAAAACCTCCTTGCGGTCTTGCGACCTACCTTGCGGTAGGTAAGGAAATCCGCGGCATTAAAAAATTTTACCGCGTTTATTGATTATATCATGACTGTTTTATTTTGACAAGCATTTTTCGGGCCTTTTATAAAAGACTTATTTATGCGCTCACGCAAATAAATCAAAGTAATTTGAATATTAGTCTATATCGTAAGGTTCAAAACGTTCTATTACTCTTTTTCCATTACAACGACGCGCGTCGCTTTGATGCTCTCGTTAAAGTCGTTGCGGTCGAGCTCCAACTCTCCCACGTCTTCTTCTACGTATTCGTCATCGAACAGTCTGAGGAAAGGCTCGACCTTGTCTATATCGAGCTCGCAGTGTTTGAGTTTGTAGTGCATGGGTATGACTATGTCGGGCATGAGCCTGTCTACGTATTCTTTGGCTTGTTCCGCGTCTATAGTGTAATTGCCGCCGACGGGGATCAATAGCACGTTCACGGGCAAAAGCCGCTCTATAAGCTCTGGCGAGCACGGCTCACCTATGTCGCCGAGATGACAGACGTTTACGCCGTCCATACGGAACTTGAACGCCACGTTCTTGCCGCGCTTAGCGCCTTCGCAATCGTCGTGGAATGACGGCTCGCCTGTTATATGTATACCTTTATACTCGAATTTACCGGGCTCGCGATATACCGCGTCGTACTCGCCCACGCCCTTTATATAGCCGTGATCGGCATGGTCGTGCGAGACCGTTACTATCTCGGCGCTCGGCGGCACATAATCGTAACCGACAAACTCGGGATCGTACGGATCGGTCAATACGCGAGTACCCGTACTCTCGGTAAGCAGGAATGACGAGTGTCCCAAATACTTGATCTTCATTTCAACCTCAATTATGATTTTGCGCGAGATACCGCGCTGTAACTTTAACGTTGCGTAAATGTTCGGTATCGCCCGCTTTCAGTTTGTAAGAAAACTCCAAATCTATGCCGTCTGTCGTTTCCGAAACGGCGCAGGCTATCGGCGCGACCGATAATTGTATACTACCCATGGGCGTAACGACCGTCGTATCGCTCTCGCACCCGAAACCGAGTTCGTATGACAAAATACCCGCCGCTTTGATACGGGTACGGTCATTTTCGCGCATAACGGTATAAACGTTATCTCCTGCGGAAAACTCCAAAACAAACCCACCGTCCGTAACGGCAAGACTGCCGTTGCACTCGACGGGTTCTTGATCCGACGCGACGGTTACCGCGACGGGCGACTTACAATTTGGGTTATCCGCACTGTCCATGTGAATATTCTACTATAAATCCTATGTTATGTCAACGCAAAAACGCGACGTATTGCGTCATTTTCTGAGCACCATCGCTTTTATGTCGTTGACCGCCGTGCGTATCTTCGTATCCGCCGCGACCGCCGCGGATATCTTATCACGCGCGTGCATGACGGTCGTATGCTCGCGCCCGCCGAATATCTGCCCTATGGAAGTGAGCGGCAGCGTCATGAGATCGTTTATCAGGTATATGGCTATCTGGCGCGGTTCGACGACCTCTTTGTTTTTCTTTTTGCCTACCACGTCGTCCTTAGACACGTTAAAGTATCTGCAAGTGCAATCGATTATCTCGTCGGCGGTTATCTCGTCGCAGGTCTGTACGCGGTAATCGTTGAGCGCTTCGCGGCAAACCGACAAGTCGATCTTGCGTTCGGAGAGCTTTGCGAGGAATATCACCTTAGTGAGAACGCCCTCCATTTCTCTTATATTCCCCGGCACGTGCTCGGCAATAAATTCGAGCGCGCTGTCTTGGATATTGACTTTTGCGTCCTGCGCCTTTTTTTGAAGAATAGCTATACGCGTTTCGAGATCGGGCGGTTGGATATCCACGACGAGACTTGACGCAAACCTCGACCGAACGCGACTGTCGAGGTCGGGAATGTCCTGAGGCGGGCGGTCGGACGCAAACACCATTTGCTTGCCCGCACTCCTCAGCGCTTCGAACGTGTGGAATATCTCGTCCTGAGTGGACGGCTTTTTACTGATGAACTGCACGTCGTCTATCATGAGAAGATCGACGCCGCGGTACTTATCCCGAAACGTTTGGTTAGCGCCTTTTGCCGTGCGTATCGATTCGATAAACTCGTTGATGAAAGTATCGGACGAAACGTACAGCACTTTGAGATTGGTCATCGACATTCTCACGGCGTTGCCTATGGCTTGCATTATATGCGTTTTGCCCAAGCCAACCCCGCCGTAAATAAATAGCGGGTTGTACACTTCCCCGGGGTTTTCGGCAACGGCTTGAGCCGCCGCATACGCCAAGCGGTTGCAACCGCCGACGACGAAACTTTCAAAGTTATACTTGGGATTGATCGTGTTTTTCTCTATGACTTCGGGCTTTTTCTCCGGTTCTTTATGCTCGACCTCGACCTTGGTCTTTTCGTCGAGCTCGTCGGTCGCGATAATGGATATCTCGCTAGGCGCGCCGTCTATACCGCGTAGCGCCTCTTTCAAAAACGGCATATACCGCGCCGTCACTTCGCTCTTGAACGTGGAAGTGGGCGCGCGCAAAACAAGGCTGTCGCCGTCCGTCATGAGCGGGCGCAGCGGTCTTATCCAAACGTCAAACCCGAGCGAGTTGATCTCCACTTCGAGTATCGACAGCATTTCGTTCCATACGGTTTCAGTACTCTTCATATACGATAATTATACACCCATACCCGCTCAAAATCAAGCGTTATCGTTGCCGCGGCGGTTTTTCATTTCCACCGCAACTTTATATATCTCGTTCTTTTGCACGCGCCTATCCGACGCCACGCGCTTGACCGCTTCTTTTTCGTCAAGCCCGCCGTCGGTATAATGTCTTATATGCTCTTCAACCGTAAGCGCGTTGAGCTCGGACGCACTATCGGACGCGCCTTCTATCACCACCGCAAACTCGCCCTTTTCGACTATGTCGGGCATATCGCCGAGCACGCCGCGCGTCACCGTCTCGAACATTTTGGTCATCTCGCGGCACACCGAAGCTTTGCGCGCGCCGAAAACTTCGTAAAAGAACGCGAGATCTTTCTTTATGTCGTGCACCGAACTGTAAAATACGAGCGTGCACGGCAGGTTTTTGTAAGGCTCTACGTAACGCCGCCTATCAATATTGCGCTCGGGCAAAAATCCGAGCACTGCAAAACTGCGCGTCGAAAGCCCCGAAAGCACGAGCGCGTTTATCGCCGCGCACGCGCCGCTCACCACCGTGAACTCTATTCCGTTTTCTATAGCCGCGTCGATGAGGATATGCCCGGGATCGGACACTGTAGGCATGCCTGCGTCGGACACCACCGCGACCGATTTTCCGCTTTTTAAAAACTCGACGAGCGTATCTACCGATTTTCTCTCGTTGAACTTATGATAAGCGACTGTACGCGTCTCGATCCCGTATTTATTCAGCAACAACGCGGTGTGCCGCGTATCTTCCGCCGCGATAAGATCGACGCTTTTGAGCACCTCTACGGCGCGCAAAGTGATCTCGTCGAGATTGCCTATCGGCGTAGCAACAATATACAACATGTCAATTACCCACAACTTTTACGGTCAGTCCGCGCTTGCCGCCGAGGACGCACCTCAGCATGAAAGTCTTGCCGTTGGAGTTTACCGCAAGAACTTTGGGCGTAAGCCCCGCATCCGTCACGGCGCAAACTATCTCGTCCAGCCGCGACGCCGTATGCACTACGAAAAATTCGCCGTTCGGCTTTAATAAATACTCCGCCGCCTTTACTATATCGCAAAACGCGACGGAAAGTTCGCTGTTTGCAGTCGGCGCGACGGCGCGGCTTTTGGACTGCGCTTTGAAAAACGGCGGATTGCAAACGACGGCGTCGAAAGCCCGCCGCGTAAACGCTTCGTTTTCGAGCTCACGAACGTCGGCGTTATAAAACCTCACGCCGTCGAGCCCGTTAAGCTTTGCCGAACGGCTACTCATATCGAAAAGCGTTTTATCGAGCTCCGCGCCGAAAACGCGCGCGCCCGTTTCTATCGCGAGGAGCATTCCTATAATGCCGCAGCCCGAGCACAGATCGAACACGGCTTTATCCTTGCGCAAATATTGGGCGGCGAACTTAGCGAGCATGACCGCGTCGCCGCCGAAACGGTAACAGTCTTTTCGCTGTAATATGCCGTAACCGTCGCCGAGCGGCTCGAAAACTTCGCCGTCGCGTATTTCCGCGGCGGTCGCGCATATAGGCGTTATCCCGTCGCCTATCACGGTATGAGTTCGTATATCCCGTCGATATTGCGCATTTTTTGGTTATAGTCGAGTCCGTACCCGACAAAGAATTTATCGGTATCGATAACATACGCTATCCAATCGGCAACGCCGTCTTTGCGCCCGAGCATGGAGCACATCTTGACCGACGCCGCGCCCTGCGCCAAGAACCGCTTTTTCATGAGCGCCGCAGTCGCGCCGGTATCGACAATGTCCTCTATGACCAAAACGTGCGCGCCCTTTTGTATGGCGGTGTCCTGAATGAGCACGGGCTCGCAGGCTTTCATGCCATCGTACGACCGCACCGAAACAAACTCGCAACGTATCTCGCTCTTTAAGTGCTTGATAACGTCGCAGTAGAATATTGCCGCGCCGCGCAAAACGCACACGCATACAAGCGGTTGAGCGCTGCCCGCATACGCCTTGTCGATCTCTGCCGCGAGCTCTTTTGCCCGCGCGCGGATCTGCTCGCCCGAAAGAAATTGTTGCCCGAGTTTCATATGTAATAACCTCCGTGGTTTATATCCAACGCATAGTGACGGTCGCCGCGCGTGCCGTGTTCTCGGTGATCTTGACCGAGTCCGAAATCTCTATACCAACGACGCACAGCACCTCGCCGCCTTTGCATACGAGCGGGATACGGTCTCTCAGCCGCGACGGGATCTTGCGATCTATAAAAAACTGTTTTAGTTTTTTTCTGCCGCCGCCGAACGGCGTGAACATATCGCCGTCGCGCCTGAACCTTATCACCGCGCCGTCGACGACACCAAGGTCGATAAGACTGCCGCGCGGCGCGCGCTTATGATCGCATTTACTCGGCGCAACGTCTACAGCCAAGCCGTCTATAAAGTTCGCGCCGACGTCGAGCGGTATCTCTCCTACAAAGCTTTCACGCGGTATATACAGAGCTACGCTTCCGTACTCGCGCGCCGCTATTACTCCGAACGGAAGTTCCGCGATAGCGCCCGTACGCGCCGACGCAAGTCCTATCACACGCTCTATGACGGTGCGCGTCGCGTCCGTCAATGTGAAATGCGACATAGCTTTGCGCACGTATCGCCCCGCAAGCGCGGGGTTTTGAAACGCTTTATCGTCTATTACGACCGCGCCGCCGTCAAGCGTTATAAGCCCGTCGTCGAGCATTCCGTCGAGCATTCCGCATACGCAGTCGCATTCGCGCGACAGCGCGTTCACGGCGCGCATCGCGCCTTTATAGCGTTTTTCTATCAACGGTATCACGTTGTTCCGTAAAAAATTACGGTCGGCGTCGTCTTCAGAATTAGTCTCGTCCATCACGTATTCGAGCGAATTGTCACGCACGTACTCGTCCAATTCGTCGGGATAAACGTCTATGAACGGACGGACGAACTCGGTGCTTTTCATTACGCGAAGCCCGTCAAGCCCGCTTCCTCTGAACAAATGCATGAGTATGCTTTCGGCATTGTCAGCCGCGTGATGCGCCGTTAATACGATATCTGTCGCGCCCGACTTTATAAGCTCGCGGAATATGCCGTACCTGAGCTCACGCGCCGCCTGCTCTATCGTGAGCCCGTTTTCCGAACTGTTCTTTTTAACGTCCACGCTATACGCGCGAAATATTACGCCGTTCCGCTCGCAAAACCCGCGCACGAAATCTTCGTCGCGCTTAGCCGTCTCGCGAAGATTATGATTGACGTGAACGGCGACGATACGCGATCTGTCTATCGTACCGCAGTTTATCACAGCATGCAAAAGGCACACGGAATCGCGCCCGCCCGACGTCGCCACCGCCACGGTTTTATCACTGTATTTAGCCAGCCTTGCGGCGACTTTTTCGAGCAGTCCCGACATGGCAAGATTATACAACATATCGCCTTTGCTGTCAAGCGCAAGCCAAATGCTTAGCGCCAACCAAATGTTGGACGTCTGTCGTGTGTTGACGTGGTCGATAATTGTGCGTTACACCCGAATAAGTGCAATGCGTGTTTATGGGTTGTCGGTTTGTTTAGCGTTGCCGTTCTGCGGCGGATCGCCTAGATTCTTCGCTTGCGGCTCAGAATGACAAAAGAAAGGTAATGACATTTTAATCAATCGTAGGGCGTGACGACCACGGCACGCCGCCAAACACGGTTTGGATTTCTGTCGTGTGTCGACTTTCTCGTTTGTTTTGTGTTTCACCCGAATAATTGTGGAGCATGGGTGGCTGCCAAGTGGTTTGGCGTTGTAGTTCTGCGGCTACGCCAAAGATTCCTCGCAAGCTCGGAATGACAAGCCAAAGGCTTGGCGTCTATCGTGTGTGGGCGTGAATAATTGGTTTTGCTCTGCACCCGAATAAAAGCAAAACAGAATATCCCACTATTGATACCTGTCATCCTGAGGCGAAGCCGAAGGATCTAGGGCGTAAGCCCGCAAGCCTTACGCTTGGCGTCTGTCGCGTGTGGGCGTGAACGGCGAAATGAGGGCACACCCGAAAAAAGCGTGGTATATTAGGGTGAGTCATTTGTTTAGTGTGTCAATTCTGCGGCGGTTCGCCTGGATTCTTCGCCTGCGGCTCAGAATGACAACATAAAGTATACCCCGCTTCTTTCGTGTAGCATAAAATTAATAATCACGCCGACACGACTACATACAAGCGTAAGGCAAACATTATCAAAACGGCTTTTCACTCAATCATCCGTATCACTGCTCCACTCGACGAGCTCGTCGAGAGTAACGTCGAATATTTCCGCAAGTCTGCAAAGCGTATACACGTCGGGTGTACTGTACCCGGTCTCGTAATTTGATACGAGACTCTTTTTTCCGCAGAGCTTTTCGGCAAGCTCTTCCTGCGTGAGCCCAAGCTGCTTCCTGTAGAATCTTATATTTTCCGCGATTTTAGTTTTCATTTCTCTTGACAAAAGTACAACTTTCTTGTATTATATGTAATAAAGTACAAGTTATTTGTACATAAACGGAGGATGATATATGTTTTGCAAGAATTGCGGAAAAGCGATCGAGGACGGTACGGGGTACTGCCCTCACTGCGGCGGAGCGCAAGGCGCCGCGCGCGTGACTACCGAAAAGCTGCCCGTGAACGGGCTGGGCATAGCCGGGTTCGTAATAAGTCTGTTGTCACTGTATCTTGGCGCGTTCTACTGCGTAGCGTCCATCGTAGGGCTAGTGCTAAGCGCCATTGCCTACTCAAAACGCGACAAATGTTCGCTGAACGGACTTGCGCTCGCGGGACTTATAATCGGCATAGTATCGTTGGTACTGTGGGGAATAATCTGGCTTACCGTAGGGTCTATGGTCATAGCGATGCTTTAACAAACAACATAAAAATAGCGAAGACAGTTGATGCCTTCGCTATTTAATGTTTGAATAGAAATCGTGAGGTTGATTTGTCTTTACGCAGTAATTCGCGACGACATATTCAACGCCGTTGGCAATGTTTACTGCAAAGATTAAAATTAAATTAAATCTGCTTTCACAAGATTAAAAGGTATTGCGGAACAGTTTAAATTTATATATAATATTATTATGGAGCTAATGGTTCTCACAATTATATACGCATCGGTAATTTTTTTATATTTCATATTGTTTTTTATATTGATGCGAAAAAAAGATAAGCGCAGAAATAAGAGCGGGTTACTTACTATAAGCAAATACGGTAGTTTTCGCGAAGTCTCTGCGCTAATTATACTGGGATCGATTTTATATGCGGGCTTAATTCTTTGCGGATCTCTCTGCTATAAATATTCAAAATTTGCAGGAGGCATAATCGGAACATCAATTATTTTTGTATTTTGCTACATACTCTTTCAAGCCGCTATTGCTATTAAATACGGATATATTGTCTTACGCGATTCTTCCATCACTAATGCGTGCATTTTTAAACGTGATACATTAATATCCTACTTTGACATAAAGTATTATGGATTTTGCGGCGCCATAAGGACGTCATTAAATTTTTATAACGCATTCGGTTTACCCATATTTTCGATATTCGATATAAACGATAACAACTCATTTAAAGTCAAACAAATATTAGAAAACAAATCTATTCCTCCTATACCGGATGAAATTACACAAGAATTTAAAAAAAGCAAATATTATAGAAACATTAAAATCGGAGATAATGCATTTGGCTTGGCATTTGTATGCATAGCATGTATTGCCATGACACTTCTAACCTTTCTATTGCCGGAAACAACAGACTATCTTCATTATGACGCAACAGTGACTGTAAAGAATTGTACAATTCACGGTGGAAGAGGCGGAACATTATACGAATTCACTATAGAAGAAGACAGTAATATTTATTGTTTGAGCAACATTGTCGAGTCCAAAGTTAAAGGCGACCCCAAAAAGATACTATCCAAAGGTAACAAGCTCCAATTAAAAATTGCATACACCGATGATAGGGGACGACTCGAAGTATCCTACATTGCAGATGATGAAAAAATATATTTAACCGTTGCCGACTACGAAAAAGCACATAATGACAATTACTTGACAAAACACATTATTTCTTATACTTTTCTATCACTTACAATAATCACCTTCACAGTTTCTATTTGCTTATTTATTATTTATAATAAAAATAAGAAAAAATATCTGCCTAAATAGTTCGTGTTAAACATGCTTAATATTATCTACAATAAAATATGCTGCCATAAGCTTTTACTTATGACAGCATTTTAAATTGTCATTTAAACTTGATCGAGCGTAACGCTAAAATTCGCTTCGCGTCAACACACGACATTCTCCAAGCCTTTGGCTTACGACAGATCTTGGTTTAAAAAACGGCGACGCTATTGCGTCGCCGTTTTGGGTTTGAACGTATTAACTTTTAGATTGCCGCATCGTCGGCGTCGTCGGGCATTGCCGTAAACTCGTCGGATGCCGCGGAGCTCACGCGCTCGACGGGGTAAATGTTTCTGTAAGCCTTAACGCCCGTACCTGCGGGAATGAGCTTACCAATAATAACGTTTTCTTTAAGACCGATAAGCGGGTCTACCTTGCTCTTTATCGCGGCTTCGGTAAGGACCCTCGCGGTCTCTTGGAAGGATGCGGCGGAAAGGAAGCTGTCGGTAGCGAGCGCGGCTTTGGTTATACCCAAGAGCGTGTGCTTGGCTATACCGGGTCTGCCGTAGTTTTCCATAGCCGCAGTATTGGCTTCGTCAAACGTAGCGAGGTCGATAAGGTCGCCGGGCAGCAAGTCGGTATCGCCGCTGTCCTCTACTCTTACCTTTTTGAGCATTTGTCTTACTATGACTTCGATATGCTTATCGTTGATATCAACGCCCTGCGAACGGTAAACGGACTGGACTTCTTTTACGATATATTCCTGAACGTCGTTCCTGCCCTTGGTGCGAAGAATATCACCGGGATTGAGCGGACCTTCGGTAATGGGATCGCCCGTCTTGATGCTCTCACCCGTCTTGATATACGGTTTGAAATGCGCGCCGTGAGGAATGGAATACGTGTCCTCGCCGTTGCCGTCGTCGCGCTTGACTATAACGTCGCGCTTGCCGTCTTTTTCGACGATCTTGACTTTTCCGTCGTGCTCGGCAAGGAGCGCAACGCCCTTGGGGTTTCTCGCCTCAAACAGCTCTTCTACGCGCGGAAGACCGGTCGTTATATCGTCTGCGGAAGCAACACCGCCCATGTGGAAGGTACGGAGCGTAAGCTGAGTACCGGGCTCGCCTATACTTTGCGCGGCGATTATACCTACGGCTTCGCCTATTCTTACGGGCGTAGCCGCCGCCATGTCTCTGCCGTAGCACTTGGAGCAAACGCCGTGCTTGCATTTGCACGTGAGCACCGTTCTTATCCTTACGTGATCGATACCGCATGCGGTAATGCGTTTTGCAGTAGCCTCGTCGATCATTTCGTTTACGTCGACGAGAACTTCCTTGGCGTTCTTGGGATTGGTCACGCGCTCAGCGGCATAGCGACCGACAAGACGGTCTTCGAGCTTTTCTATGACCTGATTGCCGTCCATGATCGCATACGTGTCCATGCCCTTGGGCGCGCTGCCTTCGCAGCAGTCGTCCTCGCGAACGATAACGTCCTGAGCAACGTCTACGAGACGACGGGTAAGATAACCCGAGTCCGCCGTTTTAAGAGCGGTATCGGCAAGACCTTTACGACCGCCGTGGGTGGAAATGAAGTACTCGAGAACGGTCATGCCCTCGCGGAACGACGATCTGATGGGAACGTCGAGCGTCTTACCTTGCGGGTTACGCATAAGACCGCGCATACCCGAAAGCTGACCTATCTGCTTCATGTTACCGCGCGCGCCCGAGGTCGCCATCATGTTGATGGGGTTGTACTCGTCGAGCGTCTGTTGCAAGCTCTCTATAACGTGGTCGTTGGCTTTGTTCCAAATATTGACGACCGAGTTGTAACGCTCGTCTTCGGTAACGAATCCGCGCTCATAAAGTCTTTCGATCTTGACGACTTCTTTTTCCGCGTCGTCCAAGATCTTGTACTTGTCCTGCGGAATGTGCATGTCGAATACCGAGGTCGTAATCGAGCCGATAGTGGCAAAGCGATAGCCCATATCCTTGATAGCGTCGAGGACTTCGACCGTCACGGACGCGCCTCTTATCTTGAACGAAGCGTTTACTATGTCTTTTATCTTGCCCTTGTCTACGCAGGTATTGATCTCGGGCTCGAACATTTTTTCGTACGTGTCGCGAACGACAAAACCGAGGTCTTGCGGTATGGGCTCGTTGAATATAAGTCTGCCGACAGTCGTCGTCACCGTGTGGCGATAGACTTTGCCGTCGGGCGATACGGCGTTTTTGGGTATGGCTACGCCACTCTTGACTATATCTTCCACACTGCGCTCTATACGCACGTGGATCTTGGACTGAAGCTCAATACGCTTATTGAAGTACGCCATCTTTGCTTCGTCGGGATCGCAGAACGTCATGCCCTCGCCTTTTGCGCCGGGCTTATCCATGGTGAGGTAGTAGCTACCCATGACCATATCGAGTGTAGGCGAACACACGGGCGCGCCGTCGCTCAGTTTCAATATGTTATTGGGCGAAAGCATGAGCACTCGCGCCTCGACCTGCGCTTCAACCGACAGCGGAACGTGTATAGCCATCTGGTCGCCGTCGAAGTCGGCGTTGAACGCGCCGCAAGCGAGCGGGTGGAGCTTTATGGCTCTGCCGTCGACGAGCACAGGCTCAAACGCCTGTATACCGAGGCGGTGGAGCGTAGGCGCGCGGTTCAAGAGCACGGGGTGATCCTTGATGACCTTTTCGAGCACGTTCCAAACGTCGTCGTCGGCGCGCTCGGCTATGCGCTTAGCGGTCTTTGCATTGTGCGTTTTGCCCTGCGCGACGAGTTCTTTTATGACAAACGGCTTGAACAGCTCGAGCGCCATCTCTTTGGGAACGCCGCACTGATAGAATTTGAGTTCGGGTCCTACGACTATAACCGAACGACCGGAATAGTCGACGCGCTTACCCAAAAGGTTTTGACGGAAGCGGCCTTGCTTACCGCGCAAAAGTCCGGAAAGGCTCTTGAGCTCGCGGTTGGATGCGCCCGAAATGGGCTTGCCGCGTCTGCCGTTATCGATGAGCGAATCGACGGCTTCCTGAAGCATACGCTTCTCGTTTCTAATGATTATATCGGGCGCGCCGAGTTCCATGAGACGGCGCAAACGATTGTTGCGGTTGATGACTCTGCGGTAAAGATCGTTAAGGTCGCTCGTTGCAAACCGTCCGCCGTCCAGCGGCACCATGGGTCTGAGCTCGGGCGGGAGCACGGGCAGAACATCGAGAACCATCCAGGACGGTTCCGCGCCCGACTTGATGAACGCGTCGAGTATATCCAAACGCTTTATCGCGCGGAGCTTCTTTTGACCGGTCGCTTTTTCCACGACCTCGCGCATTTTATCGTACTCTTCCTGTACGTTTATATCTTTGAGCAGTTGCCTTACGGCTTCCGCGCCCATGCCCACTTTAAAGGCTTTGGGACCGTACTGTTCCTGATACTGGCGAAGCTTGTCGTCCGTGATTATCTCTTTGTACTGAAGATCGGTGATACCCGGATCGAGAACGATATAGTTGACGAAGTACACGACCTGCTCCAACTGTTTGAGCTGCAAGTCGAGTATCAAGCCTATACGGCTGGGCACGCCGCGGAAATACCAAATGTGCGTGACGGGCGCGGCGAGCTCGATATGCCCCATGCGCTCGCGGCGGACTTTGGAAGTGGTGACCTCTACTCCGCACTTATCGCAGATAACGCCTTTATAGCGTATGCGCTTGTATTTGCCGCAATAGCATTCCCAATCCTTGGTCGGTCCGAAAATGCGTTCGGAGAACAAACCGTCCTTTTCGGGTTTTTGCGTACGGTAGTTTATCGTTTCGGGCTTGGTAACCTCGCCGTAAGACCACTCGCGGATCTTATCGGGGCTCGCCAAGGCGATCTGCATCGAATCGAAATTGTTAAGTTCAAACATCGCTCGTTCTCCTTTACTCGGCTTTGTCGTCGTCGGTATCGCTGTCACCGAACGGGTCGTCGTCGATATCGTTGTTGGCGAACGGGTCGTCGCCGAGAGTTACTTCTTCTTCGAACAAGCTGCCCTCTTCGTCGTCGCCGTCGTCAAGGTCGTCCTCGTCGTCGGTAAGACCGCCGAGTATATCGCTGTCCATATCCTCGTCGCCCTCGAACATACTGCCGTCGTAATGCTTGGGAGTAGGCTCGGTATCGTACATGACGGGCTCGTCGTCCATCAGTTCTTTGATACCTATCTCTTCCTTGTCCTCGGTAAGCACTTTGACGTCGAGCGCGAGCGCCTGAAGTTCTTTGATAAGAACCTTGAACGATTCGGGAACGCCCGGTTCGGAGATGTCCATACCGCGGATGATGCTGTCGTAAGTCTTGCTTCTTCCGGTAACGTCGTCGGACTTGACGGTCATTATCTCTTGCAGCACGTTCGCCGCGCCGTATGCGTACAACGCCCAAACCTCCATCTCACCGAAACGCTGACCGCCGTTCTGCGCTTTACCGCCGAGAGGCTGTTGCGTGACGAGCGAGTACGGACCGGTGGAACGCGCGTGCATCTTGTCGTCAACAAGGTGGATAAGCTTGAGCATGTACATATATCCGACCGTAGCGCGGTTCTCGAAAGGTTCGCCCGTGCGACCGTCGTACATCTGTATCTTTCCGTCTACCTCGCCGTCGGGCGAAACGTAGCCGTTTTCAGCAAGCAGTTTTTGTATATCCGATTCTATGGCGCCGTCGAATACGGGCGTCGCGACCTTCCAGCCGAGCGCTTTGGCTACGAGACCCAAGTGGACTTCGAGCACCTGTCCGATATTCATACGGCTGGGAACGCCGAGCGGGTTAAGAACTATCTGCAACGGCGTGCCGTCCGCCATGAACGGCATATCCTCTTCGGGAAGAACGCGCGAAACGACGCCCTTATTGCCGTGGCGTCCCGCCATCTTATCACCGACGGATATCTTACGTTTTTGAGCGATATAAACGCGCACGAGCTTGTTTACGCCCGGCTTCATTTCGTCGCGGTTGGCGCGGGTGAAGACCTTAACGTCTACTACTATACCGCCCTCGCCGTGCGGAACTTTGAGCGAAGTATCGCGGACTTCTCTCGCTTTGTCACCGAATATAGCGCGAAGAAGGCGCTCTTCGGGCGTGAGATCGGTCTCGCCCTTGGGCGTGACTTTACCTACGAGTATATCGCCCGCATCGACCTCCGCGCCCACGCGGATGATACCGTCCTCGTCGAGGTTACGAAGCGCCTCGGGGCTTACGTTGGGAATGTCGCGGGTGATCTCCTCCGCGCCGAGCTTGGTGTCTCGCGCTTCGGTCTCGTGCTTCATTATGTGAATGGATGTGAATACGTCGTCTTTTGCTATACGCTCGCTGATAAGTATAGCGTCCTCGTAGTTGTAGCCTTCCCAGCCCATAAATCCTACGAGAATATTTTTACCGAGCGCGAGCTCTGCGTGCGACGTGGAATGTCCGTCGGCAAGCACTTGTCCTTTTTTGACCGTCTCGCCTTTTTTGACGATGGGACGCTGATTTATGCAAGTGCCTTGGTTGGAACCGACAAACTTTTTGAGTATATACATCTGACGGTTACCGCCGTTCTCGTTGACGACGATGCGCTCGGCGTCCACGTAATCGACGACGCCCGCCTCGCGCGCTATTATCATAACGCCCGAGTCGTAAGCTATCTTATGCTCGATACCCGTACCGACGATGGGCGCTTCAGTCTTGAGAAGCGGAACAGCCTGACGCTGCATGTTGGACGCCATCAGTGCACGGTGCGAGTCGTCGTTTTCAAGGAACGGTATAAGCGCGGTAGCTACCGAGACCATTTGGCGCGGCGATACGTCTACGTAATCGATACGGTCGCTGGAAACCTCGCCTATAAGATCGCGGTAACGCATCATGACGCGCTGCTTGACAAAGTGATTGTTCTCGTCGAGCGGTTCGCTCGCCTGCGCTATCATATATCTGTCTTCTTCGTCCGCGGGCAGGTAGTCTACGGTATCGGTAACGGTATGCGTCGCTTTATCGACTTTGCGGTACGGCGCTTCGATATAGCCGTACTCGTTGATACGCGCATAGCTCGTAAGCGACGAGATAAGACCGATATTCTGACCTTCGGGCGTCTCTATCGGGCACATACGCGAGTAGTGCGTATAGTGAACGTCACGTACCTCAAAGGTAACGTGCTCGCGGTTGAGACCGCCAGGACCGAGCGCGGACAGCTTGCGCTTGTGCGTGAGCTCGGCAATGGGGTTGGTCTCGTCCATGAACTGCGAGAGCTGCGACGAGCCGAAGAATTCTTTTATCGCGCTCGACACAGGGCGAACGTTGATCAGCGTTTGTGCCGTGAGCTCGGACTCGGCTTGTATCTGCATGCGCTCGCGAACGACGCGCTCCAAGCGCGACATACCGATACGGAATTGGTTTTGCAAAAGTTCGCCCACCGAGCGCACTCTGCGGTTGCCGAGGTGGTCGATATTGTCGCAGCAGCCGAAGCCGCGGTGAAGTCCCATGATGTAGTTGACCGTCGAGATGACGTCCTCTACTACGATGTGCTTGACTATAAGGTCGTCTATATGCGCCGCGCAGAGGTCTGCGAGCTTGGCGCGGTCGCCGTCGGCTTCCGCCATGAGCTCTTTGAGCACGGGATAATAGACCATTTCGTTTATGCCGATGGAACGGGGGTCTACGTCGATATACCCCGCAAGATCGACGTGGTTATTGGAAATGACGGTGAACTCTTTACCGTTTTCGTCGAGAACGGATATCTCGTTGATACCCGCGTTCTGGATCTTGACGGCAAGTTCTTCGGTGAGTATGTCCGCCGAAGTGTGAAGCTCTTTGTTCTCGGCGCGGGCGTATACTATGCCGTCCTCGTCGATAACGTCCTTGGCTACGCGGTAACCGTCCACGCGGTAACGAAGCGCGAGCTTTTTGTTGTACTTGTAACGACCGACGCGCGAAAGATCGTACTTGCGGCGGTCGAAGAACATGCCGTAAATAAAGCTCTTGATGGAGTCGATCGTGGGAGTCTCGCCGCTTCTGAGCTTATGGTTGAGCTCGTACAGCGCGCGCTCCTCGTCGAGCGCAGGCTTGTCCTCTTTGTCAGCGTAACGCGCGCACGTCACGTCTATCATCGGATCGTTATGGAATATCTCTTTAAGCTTGTCGTCCGTGCCGAAGCCCGCGTCGGTGACGGCGGAAAGACAGCTGAGCAGTACGGTGGCGAGCACCTTTTTCTGACGGTCCACACGCACCCACAGCACGCCAGAAGAATCCTCTTCGAATTCCAACCACGCGCCGCGCGAAGGAATGTTTTGCGCGCTGTAATGCGCCTGCCCCGTTTTAACGTCTTTTTTGTAATCGAAATATACGCCGGGCGAACGCACGAGCTGGCTGACGACGACGCGCTCCGCACCGTTTATAATGAACGAACCCGTAGGGGTCATTCTGGGCAGATCGCCCATGTATACTTCCGAACGCGTGGACTCGTCGGTCTCGCAGTTTCTCAGCCTTACTTTTACGTAAAGCGGCACGGCGAAAGTCGCGTCGCGATCCTTGCACTCCTTTTCGGTATAGTTGCGCTTTTGATTATTCCCCTCGCGATAACCGAGCGAATAATCCTCAAAGAACAATTCGACGCGGTTACTGTAATCGGTAATAGGCGAAAAATCGCGCAGAACCTCTTTGATCCCGTTATCGATGAAATCATTGTAGGACTTTTTCTGCACTTCGACCAAGTCCGGCATATCGATGACCTCGTGGATCTGAGCAAACGATATGCGCTCGGTATTTCCGTACTTGACCTTAGTAATCTTTCTGTCAACCATACATACTCCTAAAAGGTTATTTTCATAAGAACGCGGATATCCGCCCGAAAAACCGCGAACACGGCGGTATTTTCTTCGCTGAAATTTAACGCGCAAAAACGGAGCAACACCTCTGTGCCGTTCCGTAGTCCGTTATTAAATTAAAGCATTGATTAGCAACCGAACTATTCTCTTTTAAAAAGAAGTTACGCCTATACGCAATAATTGGCATACTAACGCATTTTTACATTTTAACACGGTTTGTCCATTAAGTCAAACTATTTTAACATATATTTTTAAAAATTTTCGGATTTTTTGCGCACATTCATAATATCGCGCGACGGGCAAACCGCCGAACATTATAAGCGCGCGGCTTTTCTCACGCGACGCTCATTTGATGACTACGGTATCGGGCAGTTCTATGCCCAGCCGTTTCGCCGCCGAAAAGTCGCCTTCCGAAGCTTTCGCGCTTTTGCCGTGTGACACCGAATACGACCACTCGTCTACCGCGCGTCGGTCGAGTTCGCCCGTCATGACGATCGAAGACAGCGGCGCGACTGTTATCGTATCGCCGTAGAATACGGACAGCGGCGCGGCTTTATCGGCGGTCGCGCTGTCCCCGTTTACGTATACTTTGTACTCGCCTTTCGGAACGCTCACGCGCACGGCGCGGTCTGTTGCGTTAAACGCCAAGACAGCGTACTCGTCGCTTTCGGGGTCTTTCACGGCATACGCCGCCACTCCGTCGCCGAGGTCGGTGTCTTTTATCACGAGACAGGATTTTAGCTTATCGGTATTTGTTATCGCGAACTGCGCGAACGATTTTTTAATGCCGATGAGCGCTTTGTAAAATCCCACGGTATCGGCGTTTTTGTCTGCCAACGTCCAATCTATCGCGTTTACCGAATCGGGCGATCTGTAAGAGTTTTCCGAGAAATAATAATCGGGCGCGGTCATGTACGCGACGCATTCGTTTTCGAGCTCGCGCGACGCGGGCTTGCTCCGTTGCATTTCCTCGCCCGCAAGTATGAACGCCATGCCTTGGCTCGTAAACACCGAGACGGCGGCAAGCCTGTTCATTGCTTTTAGCGTGTCCGTATCGGCATTTACCGACGCGTTGAGTTTATCCCACAGCGTCGCGTTGTCGTGCGCCGAAACGTAGTTTACGCTCTGTATAGGCGATGCGGCAAACGCTTTCGCGCCGTCGTTTACAGCGCAATACATGTCTTCCCCTACTGCGTCGGTGCCGCCCGCCGCGCCGACGTACACTGCGGCGCATTTATGGCTGCCGTTTACAAACCCTGTGTCTTTCGGCTCGAACACGCTGCCTTTTAGTCCGTCGCGAATTATATCGTTGAAAAACGCTATGTTCGGCATTTTTTCGGCGTTGGCTTTTACCGCTTGCATTCCTTCGTCAAGCCCGCAAGCGCCTGCCGTCCAGCCCTCGCCGTAAACGACGGTATGCGGATTGACGGCGAAAAGCGCGGCGTACACGGCGTTCATCGTGTCTACGTCGTGCAAGCCCATGAGATCGAACCGAAACCCGTCTATGCGGTAATCGCGCGCCCAATGCACGACCGAATCGATAATGAATCTGCGGAACATGGCGTGGTCGGACGCGGTCTCGTTGCCGCAAGCCGAGCCGTCGCTGTAATCTCCGCCTGCGGTCATGCGGAAGTAATAATCTGGTACGAGAGCTTCGAAGTTGGAGCTTGCCGCATCGAAAACGTGATTATACACTACGTCCATGACTACGCAGATACCTGCGTTGTGGAGCGCCGCTATCATTTGCTTCATCTCTATAACGCGCGTTGTTCCGTCGTTCGGGTCTGACGAATACGAGCCCTCGGGCGCGTTGTAGTTGAGCGGGTCGTAGCCCCAGTTATACTCGCCGCGCCTGTCGAACGTGGCGCGCGAAAAATCTTCTTTTACCGAGCCGAAATCATACAGCGGCTGAAAATGCACGGCGGTGACGCCTAACTCGGATATGCGGTCGAGCGCAGTAGGTCTGTCATGCGTGCCGCGCTCGGTAAGACCCATATACTTGCCGCGGTTTTCGGGCGTTACGTTGGAGCTTTCGTGTATGGTAAGATCGCGAAGGTGCGCTTCGTATACCACTGCGTCTGTATACGCTTTAAGCGTGGGGCGCGCCTGTTCGTTCCAGCCGTCGGGGTTGAGCGTCGTAATATCGATTATCATTCCGCGCTTGCCGTCGGCGTTGAGGCTGACGGCGTACGGGTCTACTACTTCTTTTGCCGTGCCGAGCGTGACGACGGTATACGTGTAATACTTGCCCGAAAGGTTGCCGTCGATTATCGCGCCGTACTCGCCGCGCGCGCCGCGGGTCATTTTGTACTCGGTCTTTTCCGCGCCGCTAGCCGTTTCGTACACGTTGAGCGTGACCGACTTAGCTACTGGCGACCATACGACAAACGCCGTTCGCGTTTTTGAGCACAGCGCGCCGAGCGGACCGTCGTAATAGTATTTATCGTCGAACGTGCGCGTGCCGAACAGCTTGTACAGCCGTATCGGCGAGGGGTCGAAAATGCCCGACTCGTCGGCAACGGTATAGGTCTTTTGGATATCGATCTCGCAGTCGAGCTTGATATCGAACTCGGTCTTGCCCACCGCCGTCGAACACTCAAACGCTTCGGCGCACGCGCGTTTTTTTCTATGCGGGGCGAGCACGGGAAGGGTCGTGCCGTCTTGATCGCGCACGGTAAAAACGGACTTGTCCGTTACTTTGCGCTTGGTGCGGACCTTAACTGTCGAGAAGTCGGTAAACACCGCCGAAACGATTGAATTTGCCACGATCGTGCCTCCGATTGCGTTGTACTCAAAGTATATCACCGCCCATACCAAATGTCAACCAAGCACAGCTTGGATGTCTGTCGTGTATGGACATAGGTATGGATTTTGCGTAGCACCCGAATAATTGCGTTACATATCGTCACGTGTACGTATGGCTGCACGACTCATCGGCGCGCCGCCAAGCACAGCTTGGATGTCTGTCGTGTGTGGGCGTGTATGTTTTGTTTATTGTTACTCCCGACCAAGCACTGCTTGGATTCCTGTCGTGTATGGGCGTGTATGTTTTGTTTATTGTTACTCCCGAATAATGGCAAAACAGAATTTCCCACTATCGTTATATGTCATCCTGAGGCGAAGCCGAAGGATCTAGGGCGCAAGCCTGCATTGTTAAAGTAACGTTTGTTTTATGTGTCACGTGTGCGGCGGTTCGCCTAGATTCCTCGCAAGCTCGGAATGACAAGAAACAATAATTGACGCTTCAAACCGTAGGGCGACCCGACTCGTCGGCGTGCCGCCAAGCCAAAGGCTTGGCGTCTGTCGTGTGTTTGCGTAGGTGATTTGTTTTACGTTACACCCGACCAAACACAGTTTGGATTCCTGTCGTGTATGTGCGTGGGTAGTGATATTGTGTTACACCCGAATAATTGCGTATCTTTCGCTACGTTCTCGTCGGGCGTAATCCCAAACAAACCACTCATGCATACACACGACAAAAACAATCTGTGATTGCAAGCTGTGCTTGGCGTCAAGCCTTTGACTTGCACGACAAAGGGCGCGGAATATCCGCGCCCTTCTCTGCTTTGCGTTATTAAATTAGACAAGTCTTATGCAACTGTAACGTCGTACGTCCAGTTCTCAAAATCAATAGCGTCTTCCGTGAAGAGTATCGTAGCGCTGTACTTATCGACAGTGAACTTATCTCCCGTCACGTTCTTGCCATCGATGCCTTCGCCGTTGACGACTGCGCCGTCAAGAACTCTGATGTATCCGGTTTCGGTCGCCTCAGGCACGCCGATCTCCGCCGCCGTATCGTTAGCGTTGAACGCAATGATGATGTACGTACCGTTCAAAGATATGCCGTACACGGCAACGCCGTCGTCGGTATCCGTGTCTTTGATAACGATATTGGCGTTAAGCTCTTCCGTCGTCGTAAACTGGAACGCAGGTATATTGCGTTTAAAGCCTATCAACTGTTTGTAGAACTCGATCATCGCGTCGTTCTTGACACGCTGTTCCCAATCGATCGCGTTTACCGAGTCGGGCGACTTGTACGAGTTGTCAGAGAAGTAATGCTCGGGATCGGTGAGCCACTTATTGGGACGGTTATCGAACTCGTTCTCCGCCTCGGTGGGCTTGCCGCGCATCATCTCCTCGCCTGCGAGGAAGAATGCGGGGCCTTGGCTCGTGAGCACGGAAACCGCCGCGAGACGGTACATTGCTTCGAGGACTTCCTTCTCGTCGTTTACGGAAGCATTGAGCTTATCCCAAAGCGTCGAGTTGTCGTGCGCCGAAACGTAGTTGACGCTCTGCGTGGGCGCGCCGGCAAAGAACTTTTTATCGCTGCCGAGCGACTTGTACAGAGCTGCGTCGAGCGCGCTGGTCGCGCCGACCGCGCCTACGTACACGGACGCATCGGTACCGGACTTGCCGGAAACGAATCCGGTATCGGTCATGGTGAACACGCTGCCCTTCACGCCGTCGCGAATAATATCGTTGAAGAACGCGATGTTGGGCATTTGCGTGGCGTTGGCTTGTATAGCCGCGTCGTCGTTGGAAAGGCCGCTCGTGCCGCCCGTCCAGCCTTCGCCGTAAACGATGACGTCGTGATTGACGGCTTTGAGTTCGTCGTAGAGCAAGTTCATGGTCTCGATGTCATGGCAACCCATGAGGTCGAAACGGAACCCGTCGATCTTGTACTCTTCCGTCCAGTACAGAACGGACTCGATCATGAACTTACGGAACATTGCGCGCTCGGAAGCGGTAACGTTGCCGCAACCGGAGCCGTTGTAGTACGCGCCCGACGGATCGGTACGGAAGTAGTATCCGGGAACGAGGGCTTCGAAGTTGGAAGTCTGCGCGCTGGAAACGTGGTTGTAAACGACGTCCATAACGACCTGTATGCCTGCGTTATGAAGCGCCATGACCATCTGTTTCATTTCGTTGACGCGCTTCGTGCCGTCTGCGGGATCGGACGAATACGAACCCTCGGGCACGTTGTAGTTGAGCGGGTCGTAACCCCAGTTGTACTCGCCGTTCTTATTGTAAGTAGCCGTGGTAAAGTCTTCCTTGACCGACGCAAAGTCGAACAGGGGTTGGAAGTGAACTGCAGTTACGCCGAGCTCTTTGAGATAATCGAGACCGGTGGACTTGGTTACCGAACCGACCGTAACGGTCGTTCCCGTTTCGGTAAGACCGAGGAACTTGCCGCGATTGGCTTCCGATACGCCCGAATTGGGATTGATCGTAAGATCGCGGAGTTGCGCCTCGTAAATGACTGCTTCCGAATAAGACGCGAGCTCGGGATTCTCTTGAGCTTCCCAGTTGTCGGGATCGGTGGCGTCAAGATTAAGGATCATGCCGCGCTTGCCGTCTCTGCCCGCGCTTCTCGCATACGGATCGACGACTTCTTTGGTCTTGCCGCGCGCCGTAACGGTGTACGTGTAATACTTACCGTTGAGGTCGCCGTCTTTCGTGATGCTCCACAAGCCTTTTTCGCCCTTGGTCATCTCGGTGACGGTAGCGTTGCCGCCCTCGCCCGCATCGTAAATATTGAGCTTGAGCGCGGTGGCAACGGGCGACCATACTTTGAACGTGGACGCGTCCGCAGCGTACTCAACGCCGAGATTGCCGTCGTACTCGTACTTGGTCTTGAAATCGGTGGTCACGTACAGCGACGACATATTGACTTCGCGTCCGACAAAGTTGACCATCTTGTCAAAGCCGCCCGCAGGCTCGTCGGCTATGCGGTAAGTCTTGGTAAGCTCTACAGGCTCGGTAAACCTGATCGTCGCGTTCTTTTTGTCGACATATCTGTCTTCTTGCGAGCAATCGAGCTCCGCCACAACCGTGTCCTCGTCGTCGTAGATCTTGAAGTGCGACGTCTCGGTAATAACGGAACTTGTCGTGATGCTGAGCGCTTTAAAGCTGGTGAACGCCGCGGCGTTGATCGTATTGGACGTAGCGGCGTCTATAGCCTCCTGCGCGTCGTAATAGATCTCCGCGCGCTTTTGCGCAACGTATACGGTCACACGGCTGTCCACGATCTTAGCGGAAGGGATCCAGCGATCCATATCGGGATCTTTTTCAGCCCATTCGCCCTTGCGAACGATAAACGCCACACCGTCTTCGGCAGTAAGGTCTGCCGGGATAGTGACGGTAACGGTCTTCCAGTCTTCGCCGGCGATCTTGACCGTGCCTTTCTTGAAATCGTGCGCGGCGCCGTCGGCTACCGACGACCAGAACCATACGTTCCAATCATCGTAGTCATGTTCGGGACGGAAATAATTGAGCGTAACACGGACACTGCCCTCGGGAATGGGCTTGTTGTCTTCGTCGCCTCCGCCCCCGTTGTCTTTACCCCCGCACGCAGCGAGCGGGAAAGCAAAGACCGCGATAAGCAAAGTCATTATAAAAGCCAAAAGCTTTTTGGACTTTGCTTGTCTTTTAGTTGCTTTGTTTATCATTGTTTACCTCCTATGGTATATTATAACAAATTGATCGAGCCAAACACAGCTTGCAATCACAGATTGTTTTTGTCGTGTATGGGCGCGCGTTTTGGTTTTGCATAACACCCGAATAATTGCAAAACATATCGTTACCCGTCCGTAGGGCGTGACGACCTCGGCACGCCGCAAGCCAAAGGCTTGGCGTATGTCGCGTGTGGTCGTTAACGTGGGAAAGACGGTACGATGCAATGCATGCTATGGGTTGTCGGTTGGTTTGGTGTTGTCGTTCTGCGGCGGTTCGCCTAGATTCTTCACTGACGCTCAGAATGACAATAGAACGAGGGTGAACTTTCAATCGCTGTAGGGAGCGACGTCCTCGGCGCTCCGTTGTATCTTGTAGTGTATTTATTCGGGCGTAACCACAAACAATTCACCTACGCCAATACACGATTGATATCCAAGCTGTGATTGGTCGGGTGCGCCGTCATTCAAGCGTAAACGCAAACACACGACTGTCGTCAAACATTTGGTTTGTTAGGCGGTCACGGGCGCGGGCTTGGCAAGCAAAGCAACGGTGCCGCCGGACATTTTGAGCAACGATCCGTCGAGTCCGACTTTGCCGCCGCGTGTCTTGAGCTCGCCTTGAACTTCATAACCCGCGAACGCATCGGATATATCGAGTACCGCTTCGTCCGTACCGAGATTATGCACAATGAGTATGGTGCTGTCTTTGTACGTGAGCGAATACACCGAAACGTTTTTATTGACGGCGTTTACATAGTCGAGATACTGCTGACCGGACGCAGTCAGTATTTCCGACTGCTCGCCTATCTTGCCGTTACCGTCAAGCGCAAGCGGTGTAATAATGCCGCGTGCTATCTCGGGGAAACGGTTACGAAGCTTAATGGTCTGACGGTAGAACGTGAGCACCGAATTAGCGTCCGTCGTTTGCGACTTCCACGTTCCGAGCTTTTGCTTTTCTTTATAGTTAGCCTGAGGCGGATCGACTGTAACTATCCCCTTGCTCTTATCGCCCCAATTAAACGGTAAGCGGATATTGGAGTCGGGGTCGTTATCGCCGTACTTATCGCCGCCCGCGCCTATCTCTTCGCCGTAGTAGATATACGCATTACCGGGCGAAAGCATATACAGCGCCGCGGCTTGCTTTATCTTGGCTACATCAAACCCGAAATGATTGCTCCCGCTCCTGTTGTTGTCGTGACAGGACAGGAAGTTGCTGAGAATAGCGTCGGGGTCTTTTGCCAATGCCGCCGCTTGGTTTTCGGCTTGCATATCGGCTAAACGGTAAGCAAGCTGTTTGCCGTTTACCGTGCCGGAAAATCCTCTGTTGTAGTTTGCGGCAAGCTCATAGTTAAAGCAACTCATGCCCGTGCCGAAAAAGCTGTTTATATCGTCTTGGCTTCCGCCCCATACTTCTCCGACGTTATAGCAATATACGGGCAGGTCGGGCGTCTTATTGCCGTACACCTCGCGTCCGAGCCTGTCGCAGTTTTCACTGAACCAAGTCCAGAACTCGCCGTTTTGCTCGTTGTAGTTGGCGCTGTAATTGCACGCCCAAGGCACTGCGTCCAATCGGAACGAACGCACGCCCTTTTGCAACCAGAACTTGACGATAGTAAGTATCTCTTCCCTTACCTCCTCGTTGTCGAGATTGAGATCGGGCATACTGCTGTCGAAATTGCAAAGATACCAATAGTCGTCAGTGCCTGATACTTTCTGCCATTTTTTACCGTACGACGGCTGAGTATCGCTTTTCACAAAAACGTACTTGCTCATGGCGGAATCTGTTTCGGGATCGCGCCCCGCTTTTGCGGATGCGACCGCCGCTTTAAACCATTCGTGCTGATTGGACGTGTGATTGAGCACCAAATCCATCTGCACCCATATCCCGCGCTTTTCGCACTCTTCGATAAGCTCTTTAAAATCGCTCAAAGTACCGTATTGCGGGTCTATATCGTAATAATCCTTTACGTCGTACTTATGATAGGACGGCGAAGGATGAATGGGCATGAGCCATATCCCGTTTATGCCGAGGTCGGTCGTCGTCGAATCGTCGCCGTCGTTGAGATAATCGAGATTATTGATAAGCCCGCGCAGATCGCCTATGCCGTCGCCGTTACCGTCCGAAAAACTACGCACGAACACCTCATAATACGTTCTTGCATAGTCCTGCGGTATAGTATACTTATCGGTATTGGTAGGCGTGGCGTTCTCGCCCGCTTCCTTACCGCCGCAAGCGACCGCGCATAGCGGCATAGCCGCAGCCAGCGCGAGCGCTGTTGCTGCCGAAAATATTTTTTTGAATTTGTTATTTTTCATATTTCCACCATTCCAATCACAGATTGGATATTTGTCGTGTGTGGGCGCGCGTTTTAGTTTTGCAACACGCCCGAATAATTGCGGCACACACTGTCACCTTTGTGTAGGGCGTGACGACCGCGGCACGCCGCAAGCCAAAGGCTTGGCGTATATCGCGTATGGGCGCACGTTTTGGTTTTGCGATAAACCCGAATAATAGAGTTTCTTTTGTCACGCTATCGTCGGGCGCAACATCAAACAAACAGCTCACGCAAACACACGACAATCGTCAAACATTTGGTTTGTTCTTCATGCAAACAGCACGCGGTTTTGCCCATATGCTGTTTGCCGAAGAATAGATATTTTTAGCCTTTTGCCGCGCCGCCGGTAATTCCCGCGACGTAGAACTTTTGCATAATGATGTACAGAATGACTATCGGCACCGATATAAGCGTACCGCCCGCGCAGAACTGCGCAAAGTGCGATTCGATTATTTGGTCGTCCGTCGACAGCCACTGCTGTATACCTATCGCAACCGTAAACTTATTGACGTCGCTCGCATTGATCAAGACCTTTGCGAGAATAAAGTCGCACCAAGGTCCGATAAACGAAGTGAGTATCGTATAAATGATTATCGGCTTACTGAGCGGTATTATCATTCGCCAGAATATACGGTTTTTGGTCGCGCCGTCTATTCTCGCCGCCTCGTCGATAGCCATGGGTACGGTATCGAAGAAACCTTTGACTACGTAGTAGCCCATACCGGAAGCCAAAGAGTATGCAAGCGTAAGACCGATAAGGCTGTTGTCAAGCTTGAACTGCTTGAAGATATAGAACAAAGCAATGACCGAAAGGAAGCCGGGGAACAATCCGAGTATGAGCGCTATGTTCATGAGCTTCTTTCTCGCCTTAAAGCGGAGACGGGAAAGCGCAAACGATACCATAAGCGTCATGAGCGTGGATATCGCGCAAGCTCCCAAAGCTACGAGGAACGTATTCAAAAGCCATCTGCCGTACGGATAGTTCGCGTACTCAGCGCCCGAAAACAGGTTCTTAAAGTTGGTAAGTCCGAGTTTTTCGGGGAATATCGTAGGCGAATACGGTCCAAACCAAAGCACGTCAAACGATTTAAGCACCATCCACACAAGCGGGAAAAGCCAAATGACTACGAGCACCGCGAGTATGATATAAACAATGGTATCCGTGATGATGCGTTTAGATCTCAATCCTATCATTGGAAAGTATCCTCCTGTTTGACCGATTTAGAGCTGTTAAACACGATCAACGCAAACACGCTGGAAATGATAAACGTGAATATACCTATGACCGCGCCGTTGCTATACTCGGGCTGAGACGAACTGACCGTCATTCTGTACAGCCATGTGACCAAAAGGTCTGTTTGTCCGGGAGAAATACCGCCGATGCGCATGAACGGACCGCCGCCCGTAAGGAAGAATATTACGTTAAAGTTGTTTATGTTGCCGGTAAACGTCGTGATGAGCTGAGGTCCCATAACAAACATGATGTACGGGAACGTAATGGAAACAAACCTGCGAACGGGTCCCGCGCCGTCTATCCTGCTCGACTCATACAGTTCCTCGGGAATATTCATAAGTATACCGTAAGTAGAGAGCATTGTAAACGGCATGCCGCGCCAAAGGTTGATGACTATGACCATTATCCTAGGCAAAAGCCCGTTATTGGCTTTGTCGCCCAGCCAGTTAATATTGGCGTTTATACCGAACCACTGTTCAAGCATTCGGTTAAACGTACCGGTTTGCTCGGTGAGCATGTTCCATCCGAAGAACTTACTCATCATGAGCAACGATACAAAGTCGGGAACGGCTATGACTATTACAAAGCACGTACGCCAAAACGCTTTGAGCTTGATAGTCTTTTTATTGATGATCATTGCGAGGAACATACCGAAGAAGAAGTTGGTAAACGTCGCAAAGACCGCCCAGATAAGCGTCCAACCGAGAACGCTCCATATAGCCGTACCATAAGTCTTGGAGAATACGTTTTTAAACGACTCAAACCCTACCCAATCGAAAAGTTTGGCTGTGGGCGCATGGAAAAAGTCGTAGTTGGTAAACGCAATAAGTATATTGGTTACAAGCGGCAAGACCGTTATAAACAAGATGCCGAGTATCGGCAAAACAAGCACGGTCACGTGATAGCCGTCGTTAAGCGCATAGTTGAGCTGTTGTTTGGGCGACGAAAGCGACAGTCCCGCTTCCGCCCTCTTTTGAGTTTCGTAGCATACTTTGGTATTTTTTATGTACATATACACAAAGAACACCATGAACATGAGCGTCAAAACACTGAATATCAATATTTCGAGCGAGTTATCAACCGTCTGCATGATCTCAAACCCGAACTCATCTATAAACTTTCGCTGTGCGACGTCGCCCAACGATCCCATCATCCACAAATTGTGACCGCCGACGAATATCATGTACACGATAAACAGCGCTTCTACCGCAAACCAAAGCAAACCTTTTATAATCTGCTTGGGACTGCGTGAAAAACAACCGAACCCCATAATGAGATACGACAATTTCGTGCGCCAATCGCCTTTGATAAACCTGAACCACAAGCCTTGAAAGCAACGACCTATCGAACACATTAAACTCCATACTTTTTTGGGTATGGCTTTTAATATGCTCCACAGCATCAGACCTATATTTTTGATATAATTCCAGATCGCAAGCCCGAGCTTTTGATACCAAGGTCTGTTAAATCGCTTCCAAGTAGGAGTGGCGGCTTTGGTATTGTCTGCCATAATTTACTCCTATAAACATGAAATTCCCGCCGAGCCGAGTTCAGCCCGACCCGACGGACAATTTCAAACTATTTATTATTTAACAAGTCTTATTATTTGTTAAGTGCCGCGGCAAGGGCGTCAAGTTTAGCGTTGATTTCGCTGACAGTCTTAAATCCTGCGTCTTGTTGGAATACACCGGTAGCAAACGCGCTTATACCGCTACTACCCCAGAACTCCTCGGACTGAACGCCCTGCACGCAGTTAACGTCCGTACCGAGCGCTATCTGCGCGTTGTACGCTTTAAGACCGACACTGTTCTGCACAGCATCGGTAGCGGCGACGGCGAGATTGCTGGGACCGGAACCGTCGAGATTGAAACGCACGGTCTGACCCGCTTGATTGGTGAACCAATCGGCAAGAGCCATAGATACACGTATCTTCTCGGAAGACTTAGCGCGGTTTACGCCGCAGTACTTGCCGCCATAGAAAGTACCCATGTGGTAATCTTTTTCGGTATCGCCTTCGACAGTCGCTTTAAAGGTGGGAAGAACGGTCGCTTTGATGTGCGAAAGCGCTTCTTCGACAGCCGCATCGTCAACGGCGCCAGTAGTTTTATCCGTGTTGTTTGCGATAACAGCATTTTCGATATCGGCAAAAGACGATACATACGATACGGCAGCCGCTATAGAGCCGTCCGCCATACCCGCCGAGAAGCTCGAAGCCGACGAAATAACTTTTTTCGTTTCGGAGATCTTATTATCGTCGCTGCTCGCGTAACGAAGCATAGCCGCACCCGCCGCTTTACCTTCCGGCGTATTAAAGTCGCCGTGATAATGCGTCAAAGTCGAATCGGTATAGTTGAACTCGCAACCGAGACCGAAGAAGAACGAACCGGAATACCATGCCGTATCATACGGGAAGTTGAAGTGTACGCCCTTCGCCTTGCACGCGGGAAGCAGCGTGTCGAGCGATTTTACTTGGTCTTCCGTCACAAGCTGATCGTTATACCACAGGAAATATCCGTTATCGTTGGTCGCGGGGAACGCATAGATCTTGTTGTCGGTATCGGTGACAAACTCGTACGTACCCTGAGCGTCGCGACCTTTGACAGCCGTCTCGTACTCGGTGGTAAGCGGCTGCAAATAGTTGTTGTGACGCATATTGCCGTAGTGGTCGGATGCAAAGAAGAACACTTCCGCGCCCGCCGCAGGGTTATTACCCATAGCGCTTTGAACTTCGCCCTCGCCTTTTGCGACGAACTTGAAGTTGTAGTTTGCATACTCGGGATACTGTTCTTTGAATCCCTTGATCATGCTCTTATAGCCTTTGGTGTCGTTGCCGTGCGAGTTGAGCGGCGCCCAGATCGTGATGGTGTTGGGATCGTCGGCATTGGGGGTTCCGCTGTTGTCACCGCATGCCGCAAGGCCGCCGCAAACGGTAAGAGCCGTCGCCGTGGCAAGTAAAACTGAAAGCACTTTCTTCATATTTTCCTCCATTGAATGAAAATTTGCTTGTTGCTAAGATTATAGCACCCTAAATTTTCTTTGTCAATACATTTCATAAATATTTTAGCTGTTTTTTGTGCATAATGACCAAAGTCGTATATGCTTATTTTGTACATAAATTCGGGCATTATGCCGAATTTTGTCGCTTTTTGTCCCAACCGAGCACACGCACAACATTCGTCAAACATTTGGTTTCACGCCATTGATTGTTGTATCGCTTTTTTCGGGTGCAACCATTTATAAATCACATACACAAACACACGACAATCGTCCAACATTTGGTTGGCGGAGCGCAGGGGTCTGCGCTCCCTACGATTGTTTGAACGTTATTGCTGTCCTATTGTCATCCTGAGCGTTAGCGAAGGATCCAGGCGAACCGCCGCAGAATCGACACACAAAACCAACATTACCTTAACCATGCGGGCTTACGCCCTAGATCCTTCGGCTTGCCTCAGGATGACAAGAATAATATCGTGGGACATTCTTTTCAGCGGTTATCGTTAAAACAAGGTCGATAATGCTCTTTTCCTGTCATTCTGAACGCAGTGAAGAATCTTTGGCGTAGCCGCAGAACGACAACGCCGAACCAATCGCAACCTATAAACGTTACCGCATTTATTCGGGTGCACCGTAATTCCACCGTCTCCGCCAACACACGACATTCGCCAAGCCTTTGGCTTGCGCTCCCTACGGTTACGCGTCAATGCACTTCGTTCTCATTTATGACAACACAAAAACGGCGTCGCCTTACGACGACGCCGTTTTTGCTTATCAAGCTATGCTATTTTATCACTATAATATCGGCAACTTCGGCGTATACGTTATCGAACCGATACCGGTCGCCGTTCCGTCGCCGTGCGGCGCGTCGAGCGAGCCCATATCCGTATCGAGCGAGCCGAGCTCGATATGGGTGACCTTACCGAGATCGTTGAGTCCTTTCAAGCAATCGTCGGTGATCGATTTGAGGTTGACTTTATCGGGGTCGTTGAGGTCGCCGCTCGGATCGAGCCCCATGAGCGTGAGCAACAGGTCGTACACTTCGGCGTCCATATTATTGAACACCGTACCCACGTAAGTGAACTCGTCGTCCGCTGTTTTCTCGAGCACGACCGTGGCGTATATCCAATCGGGCACGAAGCCCTCTGCTTCTTTGCCCGCGCCGTTTTCGGAGAAACTGCCCGTAGTCATTTTGAACGTGACTACCAAGTGGTCCCTATCGCTCCGAACGGGACTGCCCGCTATCTTGGCGTTTGCCCAATCGAGCACATATCTTTCCGCTCCGGATACATCGCCGACCGCCGAATCGTCTTTACCCGCGATCGCGATAGTCTGCTCGGCGTACACGTCGGGATTGCGCGCTATAAGCGTTTGGATATTGGCGTTGAACTGCCTGTCTGTAAACGTGCCGGCGGCAATATCGAAGCCGTCGCCCGCTTTGGGTTTGTTGACGATAAAGTCGCTCGCCACATAGTTGTTGTCGCACTCGTCAAGTCCGTCGATATCGGGCTTTTCGTACATGCCCTGCACCGCCGCTTTTACCGTTTCGGGATCGGGTCTTTCTCCGCCCGTCGCAGTTTTTATGAGCTTGCTCGCGAGGAATTCGTAGAAGCCCGCTATCTCCATACCCCTATCGCTGAACGATATGAACTCGTCGTCGCCGAGGCTCGTTTTGAGACTGTCGAGCTGTTCGTACAGTATTTTACCGAACTCGGAAACCTGCGTCATTATATCGAAGTCGGCGTCGAGCGAGCGTATTATCTTCAGCAAATCGTCAAACTCGTCGCTACCCTGTTGCATATGGTTGATAGCGACCGTCACGGGATACGCGCCCGCCGCGGGGTGAGCGACGTCGACTATAGCCGTAACGAATATACTGTCTATGCCGAGAAGCGTTTTGACCTCGGTCGGGAGTATATCGCCCATGCCGACTTTGAGCGTAACGGTGAGCTCGGTCTCGGACGTTTGTACGCCGAGCACTTCGAACATGCTGACGTCCGCGCCGCCGCCCGTGCCGTCGTTCAAGCGGTTTTTGATGAGCCCCGCGAGCTCCGCGCCCGTCATGTACGGTTTGAGCTCTTCGATAGTTCTATGGTCGTAAGCGACGTACGACACGTTGGGATCGGTGCCCTTCACCCTGAATTTTTCGGACGAGAAGCCGTCGGCGCCGTCGGTCAGATATTCGGTGAGCGCGGCAAACTTGTCATCGGCTCCCGCGATAGTGCCGTCGTCGTTTATATAATACAGATCTATTACACGTTCCACAAACGCGTCTTCGCTCGACACGTCGGGCGTATCGGAGAACCCGTCCGTCTCGACGAGCCCGCGCAACACGGTTTGCAGCGCCGTCGGCGATATATCGTCGTCCTTATCAAACACCATATCGGCAACAACACTGAAGATATCGGGCATAACGAGCGCGCCGGGCGCGACGGTAGTCGCCGTCGGGTCGGAAACGACAAGCTCTATGCCTATCGCTTCGTCGAGGTTGAGCACCATGTCGCGTAGCATTTTTTCTATATCGCCCGTCATGGCGGTAAGGTCGAAATCGGGTATAAACTTTTTGAGCGTATCGAGCACTCTACCCGTTTGCTCGTAATCGTTTATCATGAACTGCGACTCGGTATACCCGTCGCCCGCCGCAAGGCTTTGCGTTATATCAATAGTAATGCTCACGAGCAGTTTGGACGGAAGCACATTTGTCGCAAGTTTAACGAGCGCATTGTCGTCACCCATCGAGCCCAGCATCTCGCTTATGTCCAACGATACGGCAAGAAGCGCGTACTTATGCGTAGGATGAGCCTTGTCTGCTATAAACGACAGCGCGTCGAGTTCTATCTTCATATCGGCAATCGCGCCCTCTCCGCCCGATATGAGGCTGTCAAGCTCGCCGCTCAGCATGGAAGCCAACATTCTGTCGGTGACTTTGAGCCGTTCGGGGCTCTTGTACAGCGATTCTCTGAACGCGTCCGAATCCACCGCGCCGAGTATGTCGTCCGTGGTCGTACCGCTACCGCTTCCGCCTTCGCCGCCGAGCGATACGCCGAACAGCGCCAAAACGTCGGATAGCGACGCGTCGTCGGCGATCTTGAGCGGATATACGCGCTTGATCTCTTCTATAAATTTCCGTTCGTAATCTACGTGCGTAAGCCCCGTAACGTCTACGCTCTCGTCGTATTTATATACGAGCGCGCCACGCTCTCCCTCGTACCATTGTTTATATAAGTACGGTTCGAGATCGTGCAAACGCTTATCGGCGTCGGACGTGAGCACAGCTTGAAGCATGTACATGAAGTCCGCTTTGGTGAGCGGATCGGCATCGGGCGAATCGCCGTTTACCATATCGGTAAGCATACCCAAAAGATCGAGCGTAACTTTGCCGTCGCCCGCCGAAGCAAAGTCCATCGTCGTCGCCAATTTGTCCAATATCGGATCTATCTTTTCCGTTACCTGACCGAGAAGCGAATCGACGGTCATATCGTTCTTGACTATGTTTTTGCACACGCCGTCGACTATCTTGTAAAGATTTTCGCTCTTTTGCGCGTTCATGGCGTTGACGCGTATAGCCGGCGTAGCGCCCTCTTCGAGCGGAACGGTTATCGTAGCATAGAAGTTTTTGGGCAAGAGCATATTGCCTAGCCCGCGCGCGAGTCCGCCTGCCCAACCGAAGCCCTGCTCTTCCACCAAGCCGGTGAGCGCTTGACCCGCGGCTTTCTGTAAGCCTATCCAAACGGTAAGATCCGCCGCCGCGGCTTTATATGAAACGCCCTGCTCGTCGGTTTTGCTCTGGACTTTGAATTTTATTTGTTTGAGCGACACTACTTCCGACAGCTTAATATACTCGCCGACACTGTCGAGCATATCCATCTTTATCCCGCCGTCGAGCGCGATTTTAAGGAACATGTTGACAAACGCCGCAAGCTGTTTGTCCTTAAGCTCGAATATGTATTCGTCGTTATCCTCGCTGTACGCTGCGAGCCGCACTTTATCGATATTGTCGCTCGTGAAAACTTCGGCTATCATATCGATAAGTATATCCATTATCTCGTTGCCGCCGACTTCTTCGCCGTCCGTGGTCGATTTCTTGAGCCCTGCCGTTTCGGGCTTGTTCTGTTCGAGATACGCATCGAGCGCGGATTTTAACGCTTCGTCGAAATCGACGTCGATATCCGTTCTCAAGAGCATGTTTTCTTTTATTTCGTTATAGAACCCGTCGAGGTCTTTATCGTTGTACGGATTGGTCACTACGTCGTCGTCTTTGGTCCAATAAAAATCGTTAAGCACGCCGAAGGTATCGCCGAGCGACAGCCCGAAATACTCTTTGGCGTACTTATCGCCGAAATACCAGCCCGCGCCGAATATAGCCGCAATCAATACGAGGCAGACCGTCAAAAATACGAGACAGCAAGTACAGCACTTACTGCGCTTTCTTCGCGCGCGCTTACAGCTCTCTTTATTATCTATTTCGTCTTCTTCATCGGGCGAAACAACTACTTTTTTTGCCATTTGAGTCTCCTGAAATCGGTATGACCTGCGCCGCAAAAGCGACCGCTATCGGCGTTCTACGGCATTTTTTACGATTGTATTTTACGCTAACCCGCCCCGCTTGTCAACATTTCCCGCAAATCGTAATCTTATTCTAATCATATTCTAATGTTGGATTTTGTCAAAGAAAAAGCGCGGAGATATCGGTCCGCGCGTTTATCTTTTTTTGTAGATACGGGTTTTATTCGGCGCAATCGTAGCCCGCGTCCTTTACCGCCGCTATCGCCGCCGCCGTATCGAACGCGCCCTCTACCGTCGCTTGACCGTTTTCGAGACTGACTTCTACGGAAGTCACGCCCTCTACTTTTTCGAGCGCGGCTTTTACTCGCGCCGAGCAGTGTCCGCAGCTCATGCCGCTTACCTTTAACACTTTTTTCATACTTACCTCCTCGGGTATTATATTACATGCTTGATCTTGAGCGCAACACGCGGGCGCACTTTCTTTTTCTTTGCCCGGACGCTTTTCGGCGCGCGCTATCCTGAACCGCTTGATCTTGCGCTCCAAATGCTTACCGTCGAAACGCATGACCGTAAGCCTGAGCGCATTGCACACGACAAACAGCGACGACAGCGCCATTGCGCCCGCGGCGATCATGGGATCAAGCGCGACGCCGAGCGGGAACAGTACGCCCGCCGCAAGCGGTATGCCGAGCGTATTGTACAAAAACGCCCAGAACAGATTTTCTTTTATATTGCCGAGCGTAGCGCGCGACACGGCAGCCGCGCGCGGCACGTCGGTGAGATCGGACTTGACGAGCACCACGTCCGCCGCCTCGATAGCGACGTCCGTGCCCGAGCCTATGGCTATGCCGACGTCCGCCGCTTTGAGCGCGGGCGCGTCGTTTATACCGTCGCCTACCATAGCGACTTTTCCGTCTTTTTTGAGACGCTCCACTATCCCGAGTTTGTCGGCAGGCAAAACGTCGTGATACGTTTCGGTTATTCCCACGCTCTCTGCAATGCGTCGCGCCTGACGCTCATTGTCGCCCGTCAGCATGACTACGCGCGCGCCCATGCGCTTTAACAGCTCCACAGCGTGACGGCTGGTCGGTTTGACCGCATCGTCTACCGTTATCGCGCCGATAAGCTCGCCGCGCTTGCAAAGATACACCGTTTGCGCGTCCGCTTCCTCGACACCTACGCCAAACTCATTAGCGAGCCGCGCACTGCCCAGCGCGTACTCTTCGCCGTCGACCGTTCCGACTACACCGTAGCCTATGCGGTACTCGCTCTTTTCGGCTTCCGCATCGCCGTCATAGCTTTCCGCTATTGCCTTTGCGAGCGGGTGCGTGGAAGTGCGCTCAAGCGCCGACGCGACGCGAAGTATCTTGTCCCGCACTTCATCCGATGCGGGCGACATGTCGCCGCCCAGTACGTTCGTAACGCGCGGCTTGCCTTCCGTTATGGTCGCGGTCTTGTCGAGCGCATATATCTGCACACCGCAAAGCCGCTGCAGCGTTTCAGCATTTTTGACGAGCACGCCGTAAGCCGCCGCTCTTCCCGTGCCCGCCATGACCGCTACGGGCGTAGCAAGCCCGAGCGCGCACGGACAGCTTATCACGAGCACCGAGATAGCCATTGTAACGGCCCTGCCTGCGCCGTAGCCTATCGAAAGCCACACGATAAGCGTGACGAGCGCTATGCCCAAAACGACGGGCACAAACACCGCCGCCACTTTGTCGGCTATCTTTTGTATGGGCGCTTTCGAGCCGCCCGCGTTTTCTATGAGCGACACTATCTCTGACAGTGTGGTATCCGCGCCGACGCGCCGCGCTTTCAGCTTGACTTTGCCTGTGAGATTGAGCGACGCGCTGGTCGCAGTATCGCCCACCGTCGCCTCGACGGGTATGGACTCGCCCGTTATCGCAGACTTGTCAAACGTAGTCGAGCCGTCCGTCACTTCGCCGTCGCACGGCACGTACTCGCCGGGCAACACTATCACGGTATCGCCCACCGCAATATCGTCTACGGGTATTTTTATCTGCTTGCCGTCGCGCTCGACGGTAGCCTCCTGCGGACGAAGCCGTAAAAGCTTTTCGACCTCCGAGCGCGTTTTGCCTTTTGACTTGGATTCCAGAAACTTACCCAGCGTGACGAGCGTGAGTATGGTCGCCGCCGACTCGAAAAACAAGTTCATGGCGAGCTCGCTCGCGCCGTGCAAGTCTCCGCCCGAAACCTTACCGCTTATCAAAAACACCGTGACCAGCCCGTATACGTACGCCACGCCCGCGCCGAGCGATACGAGCGTATCCATATTCGCTCCGCGGTGCAAAACGGCGCGCGTGCCGCTCACGAAAAACTTGTAGTTTATAACGAGCACGGGCGTAGTCAAAACAAGCTGTATAAGCGCAAACGACACCGGGTCTGTGTGCGGGTCGAGACTGCCCATGGGGAAATTCGCCATATGCCCCATAGAAAAATACATGAGCGGGATCAAAAACGCGATCGACAAAAAGAACCGCAACAACAATGTGCCCGTGTAACTCTTTTCCGCGGACTTTTGTACTTTCTCGCCGCCTCCGCTTTTAGTATTTTGCGAACCGCCGCGAACGCCGGCGCCATAGCCCGCGCTCTCCACCGCCGCGATGATATCCGCGTCGGGCACTTCGCCTTCCACCGTCATTCTGTTCAACAGCAGATTGACGGCAACGCGCTCGACGCCCGCCTTTTTCACCGCCTTCTCCACATGCGCCGCGCAAGCCGCGCACGTCATTCCGCTAATATCGAATATCCTTTCCATATCGATATTATTCTACCACCCGTATACTATTATGTCAAGCGAATTACGTTAATTCATACAAGTTTACTAGGAATTAAATTACATACCGGCTATACACCCCGCATAATCAGCCGATACTCAAAAGCTGACCTTACTTCTTTTTCAAACGTACAATACTTTTATTCGGCAATACCGTATTTCCGTCGCACTCCGCCACCCGTCTTGCTGTCATTGTAAAGTTTTCTTGCGTACTTCTTTTTCAAAAGAAGTACGAGATAAATTTGACAATATGTCTAGAAAGGTGTATAATTATAGCAATAAGATCCGAGGCGATAGAATATGGCGACAAAACCCAAAAAGCGAACGACCGATAAGATCAAATCGACGCTTATAAAAATGCTGGAAAAATCCCCGCTCGAGGACATCTCCGTCACCTCGCTGTGTAGCGCCGCAAAAGTAAACCGCGCAACGTTTTACTACCATTACGACTCAGTAACGTCGGTGTTCAACGAAATGGAAACGCACATAGAGCAGGACTTTGCTCAATCGCTGGCGCGCGCGGCGTTATCGGGCGACGGCATGCCCGAAAAAAGCTTTTACGTCATGTTTTTCGAGTTTGTGGCAAGAAACGCATCGGTATGCAGAATGATCCTCAATTCCCCGCACGGCAACAACAACTCGTTTCTCACCCGCGCGCTCGAGAGCGGACGCGACAAAGTCACGGGCATGATGACCAAGCTCCACCCCGACTGCTCGGCGCACAAAATAGACGTTTACTACATATACGTATCCAACGGCTTTCTGGGTCTGTTGGGCTATTGGCTCAATAACGGCATGAAAGAATCGGTAGAAGAGATAGCCGGCATGGGCGAACGCCTCGCCTGCCTCGGCGAAAAATTCCTCGACGACTAGGCGTTACCCCAAACACCCCAAATAAAAACAGCACTTAAAAAGCGCCGACAACGGCGCTTTTGTTTTGTTATTCTTGCTTTGTATCGATTTCCATGGCGTCATGCATACCCGTCCGCGCCTTCGCCTTGCGCTTGAGCGCTATGCGCGTTTTGACCGCCAAAAACGTCACGACAAACACGACCGCCACGGCGAGCGGGATATACGCGAACCCGCCCACAAGAAACGAGCACGCCGCGCCCGACAGCAAAAACACATATGTTCCCACATACCAATAGCAATCGAGAATACTGCAAAATGCCAAAGCGCGCTCCGTTCTGCGCTCAACGCTAGCTGCAAACATGCGCGAATGAAAGAACGCGGGTATGACCGACACGGCAAACGACACGATAAACGACGCCGTAAGCGCAATCACCGCATTGTTATCGGTGCGCGCGACCGCCGAGCTCGCATGGAACTGCTGTATTATCCCATAGATAGTCACACCGCCGAAGCACGCGGACAGAATGATACTGAACAGCATTATCGACGTAAAATTATACGTCATCTTTCCGCGCCGCCTAAGCGCCGCTGCGGCGAGTATTATACCTATGGGTATAACGGACGCAAGCACTATCAACAAGTTATTGTACTTACTGAAAAACTCAGTATCGACGTCGACCGTCTTATAAAATATAGTCACCTGATTGGGCAGCATCGGCAGCGTCAGCGCAGTAGCAAACAGCGACACCGCGGCTATCCACAGCGCGATCGTAACGAATATCTTATCCGAATCGTTCATGAATCCAATCTTGTTTTTCATCAGTTACTCCGAAATTTTGAGATAGCTCACCGCATTGAGCCCGAGCGTAGCGGGCGGCTTGCCTTCGCGGATCATATCGAGCGCGCGACGGCACACCATTGCGGCGTTGTCCGTACAAAGCGACATAGGCGGAAAATAAACGGTAAACCCGTGCTTTTGCCCGTCGTCGGCAAGCTTTTTACGAAGATACGAATTAGCCGCCACACCGCCGGCAAGCACGATCGTATCGATGCCCGTATCCTTGACTGCGGCAACAGCCGCGCCCGCGAGCATATCGACCGCCGTCTTTTGGAACGACGCGCACACGTCGTTGATATCGACGCTTTCGCCGCGCATTTTTGCATTGTGCAAATAATTGACCACAGCCGTTTTGAGCCCCGAATAACTTATAGCCGACACGTCGCGCTTTTTATGCGAAACGAACTCGATGCAAGCCCGACCGTCCGCGGCGCGTCTGTCTATCTCGGGTCCGCCGGGATAAGGCAACTCCAAAGCGCGCGCGACCTTGTCGAACGCCTCGCCTATCGCGTCGTCGCAGGTCGTAGTGAGCGCGTTGAACTCGTTATATCCGTCCACGCGCACCACGCCCGTATGCCCGCCGCTCGCGACCACGGCAAGGAACGGCGGTTTCAATTCGGGCGTCGCTATATAGTTTGCCGCAATATGCGCCTGGATATGATTGACCGCGTACAGAGGTACGCCCAGCGAATACGCAAGCGCCTTTGCCGCCGACACGCCGACAAGAAGCGCGCCGACAAGCCCCGCGCCGTAAGTCACGGCGACCGCCGTTATCTCGGACTTATCCACGCCCGCTTTTTCCAACGCTTCGCGGATAACGGGCAGTATCGCCGTCAAATGGTTCCTCGACGCTATCTCGGGCACGACCCCGCCGAATCTCCGATGTATTTCTATCTGCGAAGAAATAACGTTGGACAAAAGCTCGCCGTCTTTCATGACGGCGACGGACGTCTCGTCGCACGACGTTTCGATACCGAGAATGACCGAATTATTCGTATGTTGCGCATTACCGTTCATTGTACTAACAGCTTTTCTTTAAGTAATCGATAATAAACCCTTCGATATCCCCGTCCATGACCGACTGTATATCGGAGTTTTCGTAGCCCGTGCGGTGGTCCTTGACAAGCGTATACGGTTGAAACACGTACGAGCGGATCTGACTGCCCCACTCTATCTTTTTGATCTCGCCTTTTATGCCCGCGGCTTTTTCGGCGGCTTCGCGCTCTTTCAGCTCGGCGAGCTTGCTCTTGAGCATGGTAAACGCCATCTCGCGGTTTTGCGTCTGACTGCGCTCGTTCTGGCAGGTGACGACTATACCAGTCGGGAAATGCGTGATACGTATAGCGGAGTCGGTCTTGTTGATGTGCTGACCGCCGGCGCCGCTCGACCTGAACGTATCGACGCGGATATCGTCGGCATTGATGACAACTGCCGTATCGTCCTTTATCTCGGGCATGACCTCGAGACTCGCAAACGACGTGTGCCGCCGCGCGTTCGCGTCGAACGGCGAAATGCGCACCAAGCGGTGAACGCCCTTTTCGGCTTTGAGATACCCGTAAGCATTTATACCGCGCGCGGTAAACGTTACGCTCTTTATCCCCGCCTCGTCTCCGTCCAATCGGTCAATCACCTCGACGGCGTAGCCCGCTTTTTCGCAATACATTTTGTACATACGGAAAAGCATGGACACCCAGTCCTGAGCTTCCGTCCCGCCCGCGCCCGCATGCAGTGAAAGTATGGCGTCGGACTTATCGTACTCGCCCTTTAAGAGCGCGGCGATCTGCGCTTCGTCCGCCTGCTTTTCCAGCGTATCGGTCTCGGCAAACAGCTCCTGCGCGAGCTCTTCGTCCGCTTCGGTCGTAAGAAGTTCCGCCATAGCTTCGAGATCGTGCGCCGTTTTGAACAGTCTGTCGAACTTGGCGAGCGTCGTATCGATATACTTGGCTTCGCTGTTTACTGCCTGCGCCGCTTTTGGATCGGAATATAAGGCGGGGTCGTTTTGGCGAAGTTCCAACTCCGCCCGCCGTTCTTTAAGCTTATCGGGAAGCACGGCGGCATAGGCGTCGTTTATAACGCCCAGCGCCGCGCGTATCCGTTCTTTGCACTCTTCGACGTCCATGACTTAACTTTCCTTGCCGCAGCAGTTCTTGTACTTTTTGCCGCTGCCGCACGGGCACGGATCGTTTCTGCCCGTGCGCTCAGACTTGGACTTGACCTCGGGCTTTTTCGCACTGCCTTCGTCCTGCGAGCCTCCGTGCGTCGCTATCATTTCCTGTTCTTTGGCTTTTTTGGGCGGTTCGGGCGGATACTCGACGTTGGCGTGCATGAGCATGTTTACAACGTCTTCATGGATATGCTCGATCATTTCGTCGAACATATCGAACCCTTCCTTTTGGTACGCCATGACGGGGTCTTGCTGACCGTACGCCTTTAAGCCGATACCGCTCCTCAATGCGTCCATATCATCGATATGATCCATCCAACGCTTATCGACGACGCGGAGCATAACGTATCTTTCTATCTCTTCGAAGTCCACGCCGTGTTCAGCCGCATCGTCTATCTTGGCTTGATACGTCGCTTTTACCGCCTCGAAAAGCATATCTTTGAGTTCGTCGAGCGTGTAGTTCGTCAGTTTCTCTTCGGTAAAGAACTCGGTCTCGCCGGGCATGAGCTTGCGCTCGACTTCCTTATTGAGCCCCTCGGCATCCCACTCGTCGCTATCCGACTTGGGATCGGTGTAGTCGTCAACTATGGCGACGCACCGCCCGTTTATCATGCTGAGTATCTCGTCGCGCATGGGCATGCCTTTAAGCACCTTGCCGCGCTCGGCGTAGATTATCTCGCGCTGTTTGTTCATAACGTTGTCGTACTCGAGAACGGACTTACGAACGGAGAAGTTGCGCCCTTCTATATTGCGCTGTGCGTTTTCTATCTGGCGCGAAAGTATTTTGGCTTGGAGCGGCGTGTCCTCGTCCACTTTGAACATAGCCATGACTTTCTTGAGCCTGTCGCCCCAAAGCCTCAAAACGTCGTCCTCTGCCGAAAGATAGAATATGGACGAACCGATATCGCCCTGACGCCCCGCACGGCCGCGGAGCTGATTATCTATACGCCGCGATTCGTGACGCTCGGTGCCGATTATACGCAAGCCGCCGAACGCGACGACCTCGTCTTTTTCCTCCGCAACGATCTTTTTACATTCCTCGATATATTTGTTATACTGATCGCGCGCTTTTTGCTCGTCCTCCGTAGTCACGGGGAACACCGACGACGCGAGATCGATGGTCTGCTCGTCGTAGCCTTCCCTTTTAAGTTTTTCTTTCGCCAAGAACTCGGCGTTACCGCCCAGCATTATATCCGTACCGCGGCCTGCCATATTGGTGGCTATCGTCACTTGGTGGAGCCTGCCCGCCTGCGCGACTATCGCCGCTTCTTTGGCGTGGTTTTTCGCGTTCAGTACGTTATGCGGAACTTTGGCAACGCGAAGCATGCGGCTGAGCTCTTCGCTCTTTTCTACGTTGGTCGTACCGACGAGCACGGGCTGACCGCGTTCGTAACATTCTTTAATATCCTCGACGACCGCGCGGAGCTTGCCCTTTTCGGTAGTAAACAACAGGTCCTCTTCGTCGACGCGCTGGCTTGGAAGATTGGTGGGAATGGTCACGACGTCGAGCTTGTAAATGGAACGGAACTCGTTTTCTTCCGTCTTTGCCGTACCCGTCATGCCCGAGAGCTTGTCGTAAAGCCTGAAATAGTTCTGGAACGTTATCGTCGCGAGCGTCTTGTTTTCCGACTGTATGCGCACGTTTTCTTTGGCTTCTATCGCTTGGTGAAGTCCGTCACTGTACCTTCTGCCTATCATGAGACGGCCGGTAAACTCGTCGACTATGACTACCTCGCCGTCGCTTATGATATAGTCCTTGTCGCGGCTCATGATAAAGTTGGCTTTGAGCGCGTTGTTTATATAGTGATAAAGCTCGGTGTTTTCTATATCCGCAAGGTTTTCCACTTCAAAGTAGGTCTCGGCGCGTTCGATACCCTGCTCGGTAAGGTTTATCGCGCGCTTTTTCTCGTCGATCTCGTAGTCGTCGTCCTTGACGAGCCGCCGCGCGAACCTGTTGGCTTTGGAGTACATTTCACTGCTCTTGCCGCCCTTGCCAGAAATAATGAGCGGAGTTCTCGCCTCGTCGATGAGAATGGAGTCGACCTCGTCGATTATGGCAAACGCAAGATCGCGCTGGACCATGTCCTGCTTGCGCACGACCATATTGTCGCGGAGATAATCGAACCCGAGTTCGTTGTTGGTGCCGTACGTTATGTCGCAGTTGTACGCCGCGCGCTTGGCTTCGGGATTCATGCCCGATACGGCGACGCCTACGGTAAGTCCCAAAAATTTATGGATCTTGCCCACCAATTCCGCGGCATAGCGCGCGAGGTAATCGTTGACCGTGACTATATGCACGCCGCGCCCCGTAAGCGCGTTAAGGTATGCGGGGAGCGTGGCGACGAGCGTTTTACCTTCGCCCGTGCGCATCTCGGCTATCCTGCCCTGATGCAACGCGATACCGCCCATGATCTGCACTTTAAAGTGCTTCATGTGGAGCACGCGCTTACTCGCTTCTCTGACGACGGCGAACGCCTCGGGCAAAAGATCGTCGAGCGTTTCGAAGTTTTCGGCATACCTGCGCTTGAACTCCGCCGTCATGCCTTTCAGTTCGTCGTCCGACATTGCGGCAAACCTGTCCTCGAGCGCAAGCACTTGCTCGGCGCGCGCCGAAAGTCGTTTCAAGTTGCGACGGTTATCGCTTCCCGTTATGAATGAAATCAGTCCCATATTTACCTCTTACAGAGCATTGCTCATATATACTTACTTCGGCAAACGCCGCTTATTACCTTTTTTACTTTGCCGCAAAGTCAGTCGCGGTCGAGCAGTCGTACCTGCCCAAAAATCTGAATTCCGAACAGCACCGCATGATACCGTCAAACAGTTCGCAGAGCTCGCCGTCCGTTCCGTCGAAGTCGAAATCGACGAAAAATCTATACCGCCCGTTGCCGCTCCTGTGCGGTCTCGACAGTATGCGCGACATATTGATCCCGCGGGCGTTTATCACCGACAGCGCCGACAACAGCGCGCCGGGCGAGTTTTTCAGATCGAACGCTATCGATACCGTTCCGCCCATGTTCGTGCGGTCTTTTGTCAGCAGCGCAAACCGCGTCGCGTTCATGGCGCTGTCCTGTATGCAAGTCGCCGCCGCGTATTGTCCGTCTTTCGGTCGAAACGCGATAGCCGCCGTACCGTTACCCACCGCCGCGAGCGCCGCCGAAGTGGACGCTACGGCAACCACGGGCACGCCGAGCTTATCCAAAAACTTCCGACACTGCGCAATAGCTTGCGGGTGCGAGCATACCGTCTTGACGTCGCAGAGATCGACGCCGCGCGCCGCGATAAGACTGTGGCGCACGGGTAGTACCAGCTCGCGCTCGATAAACAGCCCCGAATCGAAGAACGCGTCGTACACTTCGTTCACCGCGCCCTCGACGTTGTTCTCGACGGGAAGCACGGCGTGATCGCAGTCACGCCCTACCGCCGCTATCGTTTCCGACATTGTCGAATACGCTTTGAGCGCGCCGCGCGACATTCTTTCCGCCGCCGCGTGCGAATACGAATATTCGTCGCCCAGATAGGCTGTTTGTCCGTTCGTCTCTTGCACCGTTTTTCATTTTATCACAACGCCTTTTAAAAATCAAGCCTTTTTACAAAAGGGGAAGCGGCGTATTTGCGGCTTATGTAATTTTTTGTATAACATATCGCCGCTACTGCCGAAAATACGTTTTGCATAAAAGTCGCCGCGCGGCGCACACTAGACACATGAAAACGTTTATTTGCGAAAGTTGCGGAAAAGTATTGCCCACCGAAGAGGCTTTGCACTGCGAAGACTGTCACCGTCGCTACTGCGAGGACTGCGCCAAAAAACTCGCGCTCTGCGAATGCGCGGGCGAACTGTCGTATTACAATTAGCGTATCACAATTTAAATTCAAACTCATATACCGAGCTTGCCGCATGAAAAAACGACGCGTTCGCGCGCCGTTTTTGTTATGCCGTATTCTTATTATTTAGTGCCGAACAGTCTGTCGCCCGCGTCGCCGAGCCCCGGGAGAATGTAGCCGTTCTCGTTGAGGCAACGGTCTTGAACCGCGACGTATATCTTGACGTCGGGGTGCGCCGTTGCGAGCGTTTTTACGCCCTCGGGCGCGGCTATTATGGACATTTGTCTTATATCTTTGCAACCGCGGGCTTTGAGCATGGTTATCGCCGCCGCCGCGCTACCGCCCGTCGCGAGCATCGGATCGAGCACTATAACGCGCATTTTCTCGATACCGTCGGGAAGCTTACAATAGTATTCGTGCGGCTCCAAAGTTTCCTCGTCGCGGTACAGCCCGATATGCCCTACCTTTGCCGTGGGAAACAGAGTGTGCACGCCCGAGACCATGCCGAGCCCTGCTCGAAGCACGGGAACGACCGCTATCGAGTTTTCGGCTACCATCTGCTGTTTGCATTTTTCGAGCGGGGTCTGTATCTCCACTTCGCGAGTAGGCACGTCCTTAAACGCTTCGTACGTCATGAGCGTGGTTATCTCTTCCACGAGCTCGCGAAAATCTTTGGTGTGCGTATCGACGGACCTTAATATCGCTATCTTGTGATTGATGAGCGGATGGTCGAGTATGGTTACGTTTTTGAGTTCCTTCTCTTTCATTATCTCCCCTTTCGTCTCGCGCTTCTTGCTCGGCGAAACGTTGTTATTCCGTTAATTGATCCCTACTTCAGGCTTTCTTTTTGGGCTTGGAAGTTTTTTGCGTTTGTTTTTTCTCTTCGGTTACGGGCGCACTGTCGCTGTTTTCAGCCGCCGCGTTGTCCTGTATTTCAGTCGACTCCGACTTTTCATCTTCCGCCGCAGGCGCGTCCTGAGCTTCGGCGGTCGCCGCAGCTTCGCTGTCCGCAGTATCCGTATCGGAGTTTGTCTCGGGCGCAGCCGCGCTCTCGGCGTTTTCTGTCGCCGCGGTTTCTTCGGCGGTCTTTTTGTTCCTGATATTTACGAGCAGGTTGGTGAGTATGCCGAGTATGAGCGCGCACGCTACGGACGTTATGACTACTTTGCCGAACGACACGACCATGCCGCCTACGCCGGCTATGAGAATGACCGATACCGTAAACAGGTTGTTGTTTTTGTTGAGATCGACTTTTTGGATCATCTTCAAGCCCGATACCGCGATAAAGCCGTACAGCGCGACGCACACGCCGCCCATGACGCACGAAGGTATGGAGCTCAAGAACAGAGTGAACGGCGCAAAGAACGACGCGACTATCGCCATGCACGCCGTGACAAGTATAGTGCGCACCGACGCGTTACCGCTTATCGCGACGCAACCGACAGATTCGCCGTACGTCGTATTGGGAGCGCCGCCGAACAGCGCGCCCGCTATCGAGCCTACACCGTCGCCCAAGAGCGTGCGGTGGAGTCCGGGGTCTTTGAGAAGATCGGTCTCGATTATCGAGGAAATGTTTTTATGGTCGGCAATGTGCTCGGCAAACACGACGAATGCCACAGGTATGTACGCCACGGCAATAGATCCGATCGCCGCGCCTATCGAGCCGAAGTCGCCCGCTTCGTATCCGCCCTTGAACGCATTGATAAACGTGAAGTCGGGATACCATGCGCTGCCCTTGCTCAAGTTTTCGAATACGCTGAAATCTATAAGTCTGAGCGCCGCCACATTCATTCCGTCGGCATAGCTGATTGCAGTGAATATGAGCGCTACGACGTAGCCCGCGACTATACCGATGATAAACGGTATCATCTTCATCATTTTTTTGCCGTACACCGAGCATACGATGGTGACGGCAAGGGTCACAAGCCCGCACACGAGCGAGGTGTATCCAACGCCGCTCTCGAAAGCGGCTCCGCCGCCCGCCGTTATATTGCCTATTGCATTGCCTGCGAGCGAGAGTCCGATTATGGCTACCGTAGGACCGATGACGACGGCGGGCATGATCTTGTCTATCCATTTGGTGCCGACAAACTTGACCACGATTGCGATCACTACGTAAACAAGCCCTGCGAACACCGCGCCGATAATAAGTCCCAAGTACCCGAGCGCGACCGCGCTTATGCCGCCGGCAAACGCCGCGGTCATAGAACCGATAAACGCGAACGAGCTACCCAAGAACACGGGGCTTCTGAACCGCGTGAACAACAGATAGACTATCGTTCCCACGCCCGCGCCGAACAGCGCCGCCGATTGAGACAGCCCGGGATCGAATCCGTACTGTTCGAGCACGCCGCCGTTTACCATGACGGGCACAGCTATCGTCGCGGCAAGTATAGCGAGCATTTGCTGTAAAGCGAATACTATGAGCTTACCTGCCGTGGGCTTGTCTTTTACGCCGTAAACGAGTTCCATAATCTTTCCTCACTTGTTTTATTTATAGCCGTAGGCTTTTTTTATCCGTTATCGTGCAGCGGCGACGGGTCTTCGTCCGTTTCGATAAATCTCATTGTTTCGGGTTTTTCGGGCGCGGCGTCTGACGTTGCCGCAAGCTCGGCTGCCGACGAATCAAACGTTATAACGCGCGACGACTCCTGCGCGGCTTTGACTGCCTTGGGTTTACGGAACCAGAAGAAGTACGACATTACTCCCGCGCCTATCGGTATGAGTATCGCAAACGCCAGGCACACGAAAAACTGCGAGCGGTATCCGCTCGACTGCGCGACCTGACCGCCTTCTACCGATACGAACTTCGGGTGGTGATGGTATGTAGTCATGCTCGCCACAGCCGCGTATATCAGGTATATCTCCAATATGGCAAGCGCGGACACAGCGGCTATCTTGAGTATTTTTTTTGTTTTTGCATCGAGTTTCATGTTGCGCCTCTATTTTTCCAGCTTGAATTCTATGAACTTGTCGCCGCTGAAATACCCGATCGGGAGATCGGACTTGTGCGGGCGTGCGGTCTCGTAGCCCTTGAACCGCATGACTTCTTTTTCGAGGTTGGACGGCAAACCCTTTACCTTGACGTCATCCCTTTCGCCGTCGGCGGCGGCGTTCCACAGCCGCGACGCGAAATGCGTGCAGTTATTGGTGAGCGTCCATTTGTCGGTATCGCCATTTCTGAGATAGGCGTTTATTCTGTCTATTGCGGCTTTGTCCGCTTTTCTCGTGATCGACTTGCGCTTGACAAACCAGCCTTGGTCTATGTACGTCGGCTCGATATTAAACCATACTCCACTGTGCGCGTCAAACTCCCACGACGCGATAGTGACTGTTCCGCCCGCGGGAAGCTCGTAGCCTTTGCCGAGTATGATCGACGCGCCCGATATGTTTTCTATCGACGTGTAGGCATGTCCGCACGCAATGAGCCCCGGCTCGACCTTGCCGCGCTCGCCCGTCGAGTACAATGTTACGAGCGCTATCGCGGGGTTGAGCGAGGGATCGGCGTCGGCGTCGTGCAAGTCTCTGTCAGAAACCACGCCGCCGCAACCGACAAGGCACATGCACGCCAAGAGCGTTGTTATAAAAATCGACATTATTTTTTTCATCCCGTCGATTATATCAAACATTGCACGGCTTGTCAAACTGGTAAAGGCACTTTCCCTACTTCTTTTGAAAAAGCCCTACTTCTTTTGAAAAAGAAGTAGGCAAGAAAACTTTAAGCAGTGGGATAACCTTTTACAATCGACTTCTTCTTTTTCTATGGTTTACTATTTTTCTCGCTCCCCTAACATTTCTTTTGAAAAAGAAGTAAGTACGAAAACTTTAAGCAGTGGGATAGCATTTTAATTCCGAAACAAAAAACGTGCGTCCATCGAACACACGTTTTAATATTGTCTTATATATCCACGTAGCCTATGCAGAACTTCCAAACAGTCTCGGCGGCGTAGGCGCGACGTAGGCGGACAACAGACGCAGCGCGCACGCAGGAGTGTAGAACCACCTACATGACTGCGTGCGCGCAAGCACGTAGTTCGCCTACGTTCGATGCATACGCCGCCGAGATTAGAAATCCAACATTTTGGTAACGGCAACAAGATCGCCTATCGTTATGATGCCCAATATTTTACCGTTCGGTTTGCCGTTGTCGGTAAGTATGAGCATGCGCATTTTTCGCTTATCCTCGAATATTTTGAGCACGTCGTCCACGGTGCAGTCTTTTGATATCGAGTAATACGCGTCGCCGTCCTTTGCCGCGTCGGCAACAGTCGCCGTCTCGAATGCGTTGTCTATATTCCCGACGTTGTTTGCGACAAACTCCACAACGCTTTTATTGGTGAGAACGCCCGTTATCGCGCCGCCTTCAATTACGGGCATGATGGAAAAGCCTTTCCTGTTCATGACGGCTATCGCATCTTTGAGCCGCGCGGTCGGTTTGACGCAGCTCGGCTCGTGCGCTATGGACGACGCTTTCGGCGGCGAACATAATATCTCCGCGATACGCTCGAAACGTTCGGTAACGTCGTCGTGCGGCTCGGCTATCGCTTTGTTGGCGTCGGAGTTATGCACGATCGCATTACGCAGTCTGCCGTAATCGACCAGGTCGTCCTCGAACTTTCTGACAAGCGAGTTGATAGACGCGACGCGTCTTACCGCGTCGGTATACGACACCGTTTGCTTGATACCGAACCGACTGTGGAGCGCGTTATCGGTCTTGTTATATGCGTCGAAAAATCTCTGTGAATTTGTCATATAGTCACACCGTCCCGCCTAATAGTATATGTCGCTGATATATCAATTATCGGCGGCGCTCACTTTATCTTGATAGCGCCGAGCACGCGCATCAGCATGGACACAACAAAGTAGCTTGCCAAGACGCACGTCGAAGTGAAGCAGACCTGTGTAAGGTTGAGCGTATACAATCCTAATCCGTCGGCTGTGACGCGCGGCACTACGTACATGAATATGGCGGTAAGTATTATAGTGCCTATCATGAGCACCGTTCTGAAAATATTGAACGGCTCGCACTGTTTAAACAGTACCATGAGCCCGATACACGTGATAGTGTATACCATCATGCAAGTGACGGCGTTGGGATCCATGGGAACGACCAAAGCCAATACGTAATTCGCCATGACGCCGAGCACTAACGCGACGCCGCCCGGCACTGCCCGCACAACGACGTTGGATAGGAATTTACCGCGAATTATATTCTTATTGCCTTGAAGCGCGAGGAAGAACGACGGCACGCCTATTACGCATATCTCGAGCGTGAGCGTGTTGTTCGTCTTTAACGGGTACGTCTGCTGAAGCCCCAAGAAGATAATGGACAGTATTATGGACATAAGCGTCTTCATCAGGAACATCGCGGACGACGCCTGAACGTTGTTTACGACGCGCCTGCCCTCCATGACGACGTCGGGCATGGATGTGAAGTCGTTGTCCAACAATACCAAGTGGCTCACGTTTCTCGCCGCTTCCGCGCCCGACGCCATGGAAATGGAACAGTCGGACTCGCGCATGGCGAGTATGTCGTTTACGCCGTCGCCCGTCATGGCAACGGTGTGACGCTTGGCTTTTATGGACTGGACCAAGAGCCGTTTTTGGTCGGGAGTCACCCTGCCGAACACGGTATACTTGTTTGCCGCTTCCACCACTTCCTGATCGGACAGACCGTCGAGCGAAATATATAGTTCTGCGTTTTCCACGCCGACGCGCTTTGCCACTTCCGAAACGGTTATGGGGTTATCGCCCGAAATGACCTTGACGGCGACGTTGTTTTCCTTGAACCATTTTATGGTCTCTATCGCGTCCTCGCGTATGTGGTCTTCTATGACTATGAGGCAGAGCGGACGGCGCACGGCGGGCAGTTTGTCGCCGCTTATGCCCGCGGGCGAATGCGCGAGCACCATTACGCGATAGCCGTTTGCGGCGTTCTCGTTTATGATGCGCTCGATCCTCACGCCCATATCCTTTAACACATACTCGGGCGCGCCGAGCATGTACGTGCCCTCGCCCTCGAACGTAACGGCGGACAGCTTGCGCGCCGATGAAAACGGCAATACTTCGGTAGGCTTCATCGCCTTGCTGTAACCGAACTTGTTTGCGAGCGCGAGCGCCGTTTGGTTGTTGTCGCCCGTAGCGGTCAGCATCGAGCCTATAATCTCGCTTATTGTAAAGTTGCCCTCGTAGCCCTTTATCTCGATAACGTTGTTTACCTGCATCGAGCCGTCGGTAATAGTACCCGTCTTATCGAGACAAAGTACGTCCACCCGCGCAAGCATTTCTATACAGTAAAGGTCTTGAACGAGCGTTTGCTTTTTGGCGAGCCTCAGTACGGACGCCGCGAGCGCGAGCGAAGTCAACAGGAACATGCCCGCGGGGATCATGCCTATGACCGAGCCCGCCGCGCTTGTGATTATCGTGTTCCAATCGTGGCTAGTAGCCGTGCCGCTCCCTACCGTGTTGCGGTAGTTGGTCCACACCATGAGCGCGCCTATCACAATGATAAACGGCGAAAGCACTTTTATTATGAGCTTGATGGAATTCATCAGCTCGGACTTGGGTTTTTTATAGCGCTTGGCGTACGAGGTAAGCGTTTCCACGTAATTGGATTTACCCACCTTGTCTACACGCGCCACCACCGAGCCGCTGCTGAGGAACGAGCCGCTGTACAGCATGTCGCCCGGTTTTTTGCGCACCGGTTCGCTCTCGCCCGTCAGCATGGACTCGTTTACTTCGCACTCGCCTTTTACTACTATAGAGTCGGCACATATCTGCTTGCCGAGCTCGAAACAAATTATATCGTCCAAAACGACGTCGGAAGTAGGTATTACCGTGCGCTCGCCGTCGCGAATGACCACCGCGCTCGGCGCCGACACGAGCGACAGTTTGTCTATCGTGTATTTCGAGCGCACCTCTTGGATGATGCCGATGATTATATTAGCCGAGATTATGACTATAAAGAATATCTGCGAAAATCCCGCGCCCACCACCAAAAGCGCGGCAAGCACGACAAAACACAAAATGTTAAAGAATGTGAAAATATTGGTGACGAATATGGACAGATAGCTCTTTCCCTTGTTCTTTTTGACAAAGTTATCAAAGCCCTGAACCATTCGCGCTTGGACGATATCGGAAGAAAGCCCGACCTCGCAGTCGGGGTCGTAGCGCTCGGCAACGGCAAGATCGACGGTCTTTTTCTGTTTGCGGCGGTTGCGCTTTGCGGCGGCAGCCTGCTCGCGCGAAAGCATGCCCTCGTCTATCGTCATCGATTTGTGATAATAACCGGTGACGGGCTCCTCGGTAACGTCGTCGTCAAACACCGAGTTATCTATTACGGACGCGGGCGTGCTCGGTACGGAGTACACGTCGTAATCGGTCTCGATCTCGCTGTTTTTGGTCACGATATGCGTCGTCTTTTTTGACGAAGCGCGTGTCTTTTTGACAGGCTCCTCAACGAACTCGTCGGTTATCGGGATGTTCGGCTCGGCATTATCGACCGTTTTGGTTTTTCCCGTCGCACGCGACGGACTTTTTTTACCTTTCTCCTGCATAGCCCTTGCTCTTTTATGTATTACGACGCTCCTGCGCCGTGCTTATATTATACTTGCGCCGCCCTTAGTTGTCAAGGTTTTTGACAAAGAACACGGCTCTTACCGATCGCTGAACCGAACGAGCGCCAATCGTAGCACGCCTCTGAGCACATATTCCAAAACGACCGAAACGACGACCGCCGCCGCGACGAGCGCGATGAGCGTCGCCGTCATATAGTATGTCTGAGCCTGCGCCATAAGTATGCCGAGGCTTTTGGAAGTCTGGCTCAGTATCTCCGCAGCAATCACTATCTTTACGGTAAACGACAGCGCCGAGGACAGAGTTTCGGGAAGTTCCGCCGCCGCGGTAGGCAGCGTGACGTACCAAAAAGTCTTGGTCTTGCCCGCGCCGCACAGCCTCGCCACTTCCGTAAGTTCTTTGGGCACGCTAGCCGTGCTTGCCATTAGCGACGAGTATACGGACGGCGCGATCACGAGCACGCCGAGTATGGCGGGCGCGGCGTTCGCACCCGCCCATATGACAAGGATAAGCGATACCGCCATTGTGGGGAGCGTTCGCAAAAGCGACACGACAGGTCTTATAAGTCCCTCTGCCGTCTTGAACGCGGAGCTCAAATAAAAGAGTAAAAACGCAAGCGCGACTGATACGGCATAGCCTATCGCGCTTCTTATAAGCGTGCCGCCGAGCGCCGAATAAAACGCGCGTCTTTTGAGCATACGCCCTAGCTCTTTAAACGTTTCTCCTACGTCGGGCAAGACCAATTCCGACCCGATCGCCGCCGCCGCTATCGCCCAAACGGCAAGCGTAACGCATATTACGACCGCGATATAAACTGCGTTTTTCGCGGCGTTTTTTATTAGCCTATTGTGCGTCACTCTTTATTAGTCCAGACCGAAGCGTCCAGATAAAACCCCGCGGACGGCACTTTTGAAAGCACCGTCGCGCCGAGATCGCCCGCGGGCATGCGCGTCAGCCTTTCGAAAAACGCGTCGCACTGAGATTTTGAATTTGTCGCCGACACCGTTTTTATATTGCAACGCTCGATGACAGCCGCAGGCAGGTTATCGGGAAGCGTGGACGCCACACCCTCAGCCATGTGCGATTTTATCGCTTTGAGCGCGGTTTGAGCGTTGTTCTCCGCCCAGCCGTCCGAAGCTTCGAGCGCCGTCATAAACTTCTTGATATACTCGGGATTATTGCTTATAAGGCTGTCCTTTGCGACGACGCACGCTTGCGGATAGTCGCCATCCATGAGCGAACGCCACGTCTCCTGCGCGTCCATGACTATGTGCTTGCCCATAGCCGTCACCGCATTATTGGCGGCGGGCTCAGCCAAAAACACATAGTCGAGCTCGCCCTGCGCCAACAACGGCAACAGCGCGGGTCCGTTTGCGCCGTACCTCAGCGACACGTTGTCGCCGTCGGCGGCATTGGACACGACGTAAGTTATCTCGCTCTCGTCGAGCATCATTTTAAGAGTAATATCCGGCACTTGACCCTGACCGATAACGCCCACGCGCTTACCTTTTAAGCCGTCCAGTCCGACGGTCTCGTCGGAATTGCCCACAAGATAAAGATTGCCGTGCGTATTGACTGACAGCATTTTTATCTTGACTCCGCCGTTATACACTGCAGCCGCCGCGTTTACCGGCATGACCGCGATATCCGCCGTGCCGCTTTTTACATACTCGGTTATGGACGTAGCCGAAACAACGGTAAATTCCGCGTTGTCAAAACCATCCGCCATGAGCTTGCCGAGCGCAATGGCGGGCGCGCCGTCGGGCATATACACCTTGACGGCGGCAGAGTCGCCGTCGTTTCCGCACGCCGCGAGCGGCATTGCTCCCACTACCGCGGCTATCGCCGCACATATCACGCGTTTGATCTTCATATATTAAACCTCCGAATGAAATTACATATATAGTATTTATCGCATTACAGCTTTTGAAAAAGCGCCTTTGCGCTTACGCCGTTTATGCCGCCGAGCTTGCCCGTAATCGCGTTGATAACGCCCGCGGGCGCGTCCGTCACCACGCTTATCGCGTTTACGTTGCGGTCGCGAAGCGGCAATCCCATGCGCCCGACGATATACTCGCCGAACTCGTGCAACACACCGTTTACGCTTTCCACAGCCGACGGCTCGGACACTATTATGCCTATCACCGCGACGCGCTTATCTATGACCGTTTCCGAAACATTTGCCGTTACGTTTTGTTCACACATAAAAACACCCCCGTATTCTGAAATCGAGGGTGAAAAAATCGAAACAAAGGCGCGGCAAAAAGCCGACGCACTATCATTGAATTTTCGTCCTCTTTGCCGTCAGGCTACCCTTTCGACTTAGAATACGCATTCAGTCTATCACCTATGCGCGCTCTTGTCAATCGATTCGGCTCGATTGCATAAAACATACAGCCGTTTATCGGCTTGCTTTATCGGAAGAAATATGGTAAAATATATGATATATTCGATAAGATATTTCACCCGATAATATCGGAAGCGTTGGAATATATCGACTGCACATATGCGAATATGTGCAGAAAAAAATACGACACTCGGAGGTGTGCGTGGCGCAATTCGAAACCTTTGTAACCGAAATAATGCCCAAGATCCGCAAGCTCAGCATGCTGGCGGGCGAAAGCACTCTTATAGACGACACGTTCTATCAGATGTACGACGTCAAGCGCGGACTTCGCGATATAAACGGCACGGGCGTGCTTGCGGGTCTTACAGATATATCGGATATAGTCGCCTTTGAGGAAAACCCCGACGGCACGTTCAAGCATGCCGACGACGGCAAACGCATTCCCGCAGAAGGCAGATTGAGATACAGAGGTATCGAAATAGAGGACATAGTAAACGGGTTTATATCGGAAGGCAGATTCGGTTTCGAGGAAGTCACTTATCTCCTGCTCTTCGGCGTGCTTCCGTCCGCAAAAGAACTCGCCGCGTTCAAAGAAATACTGCAAGGCTTTCGCATGCTGCCCGTATCGTTCGTGCGCGACGTCATCATGAAAGCCCCGTCTATCGATATGATGAACGGGCTCGCCAGAAGCGTGCTGTACCTGTACTCGTACGACGACAATCCCGACGATATATCGCTCCCCAACGTTTTGCGCCAATGTCTCCAGCTCATAGCGCAGTTTCCCATGCTCAGCGTGTATTCGTACCAAGTCCATAAATACTATCACGACCTTAACAGTCTTATCATACATAAGCCCGCGCACGACCTGTCCACAGCCGAAAACATACTCATGATGATGCGCGACGACGGTAAATACTCGGAGATAGAAGCGCGCGTGCTCGACCTTATGCTCGTACTGCACGCCGAGCACGGCGGCGGAAACAATTCCACTTTCGCGACGCACGTGCTCAGTTCTTCGGGAACGGACACGTATTCGGTCATGGCAGCGTCGCTCGGCTCGCTCAAAGGTCCGCGCCACGGCGGCGCCAATATAAAAGTGACGCGCATGATGGAAGATATGAAGCTCCACATAAAAGACCGTTCGGACGCGTCGATAAGAAAATATCTATCCGATATACTCGACAAAAAAGCGTTTGACAAACTCGGACTTATTTACGGCATGGGACACGCGGTGTATACGGTATCCGATCCACGCGCCCTGCTTGTGCGAAAGTACGTAGAAAAGCTCGCTACCGAAAAACATATGGAAAGCGAGTACGAGCTATACTCGCGCGTCGAAAAACTCGCGCCCGAAATAATAGCCGAAAAGCGTTCTATATATAAAGGCGTAAGCGCCAATATAGACTTTTACTCGGGGCTTGTTTACACAATGCTCGGTATTCCGCCCGAAATGTTTACCCCCGCTTTTGCAACGGCAAGAATAGTCGGCTGGAGCGCGCACCGCATAGAAGAACTCGTAAACAAAGGCAAGATAATACGCCCCAATTATAAATGCGTATCGCAAAAAGTCAAGTACGTTCCCATAAATAAAAGGTAGCTTGTCTGCTCCTTTAACATACGCCGTTTAAAAGCGCGATAACATATCGCGCTTTTTTATTATTCTTCCCTATCTGTTTTAGTCGGCGATTCCGACGCACGTTTAAAAATCATGTGCATGGGCACGTTCATGCGCTTTGTTATTTTGTATATCGAATCCAGATTGAATTCTCCGCCGTTCATTATTCTGTAAAACGTCGAAGCTCCTACACCGCATTGCTTACAAAATTCTTTTACAGTCAGACCGTTTTCCGTAATGTAGCCGCGGATCATATCGCAGTTGACTATTTCTTTCATACGGTAGCTCCTTTAGCAATAGGCTTTTTAATTATACAATATTATGGGTATTTGTCTTGTCATATTGCCAAAAGCCCTGAGTAAATATCATGGTGTTATATAAAACAAGCTCCCCGTCATTTACGGAGAGCTTGTCGCTTTAATCGTTTACTTCATCAATACAGCTTACTGCCGCATTTGGAGCAGAACTTGGAATTTTCGGGATTGGGCGTTCCGCATCTCGGGCAAAGCGTACCGCTCTTTGCGTGCTGCTCGCTCGCGGGCGCCTCCGTCTTTTTCTCTTCCGCAGGCGCGGGAGCGGTCGCTTCCGCCGCGGGGGCTTCCGCTTTTTCTTCCGTCGCCGCGTTATCGGCTGTCGATTCGGGCGCGCCGACTGTGGACGAAACGGTGGTCGTGGTCGTAGTCGTCGTAGTAACGCTCGTATTCGCCTCGTCGTTGACTGTTACTTTGTACTTTTTAAGCGGAGCGAGGAAGGTAAGAAGCGTGTCGGCTACGGCAATTATCGCCGCTAGTATCGCGCCGAACACGAAGCCACCGCCCATCTTGAGCGTGCAGCCCGCAGCTTCCGCGGCGGCGGACTTATTGGCTCCCGCTACGACGAGCGCGATTATCGCGCAGACTGCGGCGGCGAGCGGAGCGACTATCTCGACGATATGCCCCACTGCGCCGGGGAATCTCTTTATCTGCAAAATAACGAGGAGCACAAGCGCGCATATCGCTATAAAGAGCATAAGGAACATAAATCCGCCCGCTTTGAACTCGCCTGCCGCGGCAGCAGCGTACCAAGAATAAGCTTCTCCGTCGACGACCGCGCCGTATACTTTGGAAGTGAGGAGCAATATCGCTATAAACGCAAGCACGACGTTTGCTATGGAGAATATCGGCACTCTCTTCGCACTGCCCGAAAGCAAAAGCGCAAACACGGTAAATACGAAGATGATAGCCGAGATAATAAGGCTGAATACTTGACCGAAAGAAAGGAACGCGCCGAATATGTTTGCCATTGCTATCAAGAACATCATAGCCGCAAAATACACGATAGCGTCAAAGTTGTAAACGTCTTTCTTCTTTTTGATTGCAAGCAATACCACGTTTTTGACAAGCAACGCGAGCGGTACGAGCATCGCTATAAACATCAGTATGCCGAGCATGGTGTACGCGCCGTTGGTCCAGTTTCCCGCTTGACTCAGAAGCGACGATTTAACCAAGGCGGAATTTCCCATATATTGGAAAATATTATAGTTGTAAGTCTTTCCGTTCAACTCGAAATGGAACGAATTGAACATCAAGAGTATTGCGCTTATAAGGAACAGTGCGTTGACGACGATAAAGATCGGGAGCTTACCTTTGTTGTTGATAAAGTCGTTGATCTTTTGCATTGTCGACTTTTTCTTGGTCGTAGTGACCGTCGTCGTTACCGTAGTCGTAGTTGTCGCCGCGGCTTCGGCTTTTGGCTCTTCGGCTTTGGGCGATTCCGCAGGCGCGGGTTCTTCCGCTTTCACTTCTTCTATAGGTGCGGGTGCGGGTTCTTCCGCTTTGACCTCTTCCACAGGCGCGGGTACAGGTTCTTCCGCTTTTACTTCTTCTACGGGCACGGGCTCTTCCGTTTTGGGCGCTTCCGCAGGTGCTGGCGCGGGGGCTTGGACTATTACCTGAATAATAGGTTGAGTCGAATTGCCGTCGGTCGTCTGGTTTACGGTAACGCCTTCCGCAACCTCTTCCGCTTTGGGTTCGGCTTTAGCCGCCGCGGGCTTTTTTGCCGCAGGTTTTTTAGCCGCGGGTTTCTTTGCCGCCGTCGAGGTCTTGCTCGCCGCGGGCTTTTTCGCCGCGCCGGACGACGACTTGGTTGCCGTGCTCTTGCTCGCCGCGGGCTTTTTTGCCGCAGGCTTTTTTGCCGCGGGTTTCTTCTCTTCCGTCTTTTCCGCGGCGGTCGGGCTCTCGGCGTCTTTTACTGCAAGAAGCTCTTTAAGCCCACGGGCGATGTCGTCGATCTTGGCTTCGACATCGTCGCCGTTTTTCTTTTCTGCCATCATTTCCTCCAATTTAAATTGTATATAGTGTAATTATATCACAAACAAACGCGACAATCAATATATTTCGGAAATTTTCTTCGATTTTTATGACCGCTTTTTGCGAGAAAATCCATACCCGCTGCAAGCGGTTTATCCTTACTCGCCCGCCGATATTTCCATTCCGTCATAAGCGACGGTTATGCCGTACGGCTCGGCAAGCTTGCTTATACCGTCGTGATCGAGGTCGGTATTATGCGATAAGTGCGTAGCTATAAGCTTTACGTTTTGTTTGAACAACCCAATACCGCCGACAAGTTCTATCTGTTCGGTAACGTCGTACAAACCCATATGTCTGCCGCGCCCGCGCTTGGTCGCACCGTATGTACAGTCGAATACCGCTATATCCACTTTTGCGCCGAAACCGTGCAAACGCTCATATACGCCCGCGTCCAAAATGCCCGTATCGTTTAAAAGAAGCGCGCCTACGCCCGCTCTTTGCACGTAATATACGAGGCAGTCTTCGCCAACGGTATGAGACGCGGGAAGCGCAATAATCGTCATATCGCCGTCCTCAACCGTCTCAAACGGCGAGAGCGTGCGCACGTTTATGGAGTTTTTCACGTTTTCGCGTATCTCGCGCGCCGTGTCCGACAAAAACATTTCCTTTACCGCAGCATTGCAAAATATATCGACGGTCTTTTCGGTCATATTATGTGCGAACGGCTCGCCGCGCATGCAAAACTCCTGCGGATAGCAGTGGTCCATGTGCGAGTGCGTGATAAGCACGCGCTTGATCGCAGACAGATCGATACCGAACCTCAAAGCGTGCATATACGTGTCCATGGGAAAATCGTACAGCGTGTCGCCGTCTATCAGTATTTGACTGCGCGTGCGAATATTTTTTCCGCCGACGCTTCGCGCGCGCTTGCACGCAGAACAGTTGCAAAACACCGCGGGCACGCCCTCGGCGGCTGCCGTGCCCAAAAACTTCAGCTTCATTATATCGGTCTCCTAAATAAGGCGGTTATGCATTGCACCGCGAATGTGCTTTTTTTCGCACGTCAAGCTTCATTTGCAAGCTTTTCGGCAAGCGCGGTCAACGCGATGGTATCGGCTTTCATAACGGGCGTTACCGGTATGGCGTCTATAACTTTTACCATCTTGGGCACGGCATAGCGCGAAAGATCGTTTTCTATTTTTGTCCGAACCGCCGCCGCATCCTGCGGCGCGCCCGTCAAAAACAGTGCGATATACGTTTTGCCGTCCGACTTGTACTCTACGGCGCACGCGCCCGTAACGCCGTCTATCTCGCCCGCAGAAGCTTCTATTTCTTTGGGATACACGGATATGCCCGCTATTTTTATTATGCGCTTCAAACGTTGTATAAAGTACAGATATCCGTCTTCGTCGGTATATCCGAAGTCGCCCGTGCGGACGTATTTTTCACCGTCTATATCGATGAATACTCGCGCGTTCTCTTCGGCATTGTCGAGATAACCGTTCATGAGCGTGTCGCCCGCCACTACTATCTCGCCGCGCTCGCCCGCGGATAGAGTCGTATTTCCGTCGGGCTCTACTATCGCCGCTTTCAGCCCGGACAGCATATAACCCATAGATCCTCTTCTGCTGTGCGCGAAGTTATTTACAGCGCACACCGTCACGGTCTCGGTAAGACCGTAGCCCTCGAACAGCCTCGCCGTAGCGTCCGCGGCTTCCATTCTCGAATTGAATTCGTCCAGAAGATCCTGCGGAGCGCAGTCTCCGCCGACGAACGCGATGTACACGTTTTTGAGCGTTTTGCCGCTGAAACCTTTTTCGCGGAGCAGTCCGCGGAAAAGCGCGGGCACGCCTATGATAAAATGCAGTCTGTTCTTTTTGATCAGCTTGACCGCCGTCTTTGCGTCGAACTTGGGCATGAGCACGCTGGTGCACCCGTGCGAGAGCGCCGCGTGTATGCACATAGCCAAGCCGAACCCGTGGAACATGGGCAGAGCCGCGAGCATGTACATTCCCGTCGGGTCGTCTATCTGCAACGCTTCTTTGCCTCGCGCCGCGAGCTTATTTATCGAATCGTCGGAAAGCTCGATTATCTTGGGCTCGCCGCCCGTGCCGCCGCTGTGAAGATACACGCCCGTGGTGCCGCCGTCCCTACTCGGATTTTCGGGCAGTTCGCATTTTTTTACGTCGTCGTATGCTGTGATGCCCGTCATGTCGCCGCGATACGGCTTGGTCTTTATATCGAACAAAAACCTAAGCACAGGCGACAGCGAGCGCGCGGGATGAACCGAAATTATAGGATACGACTCGGTGAGCGGCGCATACTTACTTAGGTTTATCGAAAGCGTTATGAGAAGTTTGGATCGTGCCGCCGCCATAAATTTTTTGAGCTGATTATACGGCGTCAAAGGGTGCACCATGTGAGCTATCGCGCCTATGCGGTTTATGGCGTAAAAGCAGTACACGCATTCGGGCGTATTGGGCATACATATCGTGACCACGTCGCCCGCCGCGACTACGGAAGACAGTCTACGCGCCGCGTCGTCTATTCCGTCAAAGAGATCGGCATACGTAAAATCCTTGCCCATATACGACAGGGCTTTCCACTTACCGTCTTTTTTTACATGATCTTCGAGCATCTGATAAAGCAACATTTTACACTCCTAAATTTTATAACCTATCGCCAGGCATATAAGCATGACCAAGCCCGCCAACAAAACTTGATGTACTGCGTAAAATATGAGCGCATGCCGTCCGACAAAACGGAACGGCTTGTTCCATTTCCCGTTTAGCTTGGGCAAAAGCGAGGCTCGGGACGCGTATACGGCTTTCCCGAAATACATGCCCATAAGCACCGCGCTCACATACGGAAACAGTCCGAACCAATCGTCGCCGAAAGCGTTTGTGCCGACAATGTACCCGAGCATATGCGAGGTTTGGAACTCTTTGTCGTACTCGATATTCCAAAACCCTTTGCCTATGCCGACCGATAATATAATTACGCCCAATACGAGCGGCAAAAATACGTTGAGCGGCTTGCATTTTTCCGTCGCGATATCGACCGCCGCAGCGCACAGTATGGAAAGCGCGATACAGTCGAGTATGCCGAAAACTATGCCGTATTCGAGTATCCCCATATTTTTGAGTACGAACGACACACCGGTAAACGCCAAAGCGAACACGCCGAGCGCCGAGCCGCGCTTTACGTTGTCGCGCGACAGCGCGCAGCTCGTCCCCACCAAAAACAAAAATAAAAATACGAATATGTAATGCGCGAAAAACCTGAACGCGCTTTCCCAATACATTTGCGAAAAATCGACCATGAACGAAATAAACGAATTTTCTATCTCGTTAAAATTGGAAAACCATCCGTCCAGATATACAAAGTCGCACATCAAGTGGTCGAAACACATACATATAACAGCCAAGCCGCGCAAAAAATCGAGTTCCCACACCCGCCTTCTTTTATCGCGATACAACGCCTTTGTAGAAACGACCTCTTCCATGTCCGTATTATATCACCGCGCCCGAATAAAATCAAGCCGATAAGCCAAGCAGTACTCGGCTATATTATCCCGCCTTCTTTGATTTTTCCTATCAATACCCACACGTCGGCGGGCGTAACGCCGGGAACGCGCGACGCCTGACCTACCGACAGCGGCTTTGCGGCGCTCAGTTTTTCGCGCGCTTCCAGCCGAAGTCCGTCCACTTTGTGATAATCGATATCGGGCGACAGCCGCATATTCTCCAACCGCGATTTTTCTTTAAGCTCCGCTTCTTGCCGTTTGAGGTAGCTATCGTACCTAAGCCTAGCGTAAACTTCGAGCGCGGCGGACGGTAGTACGTTATCGAAAGTGCGAAACTTTTCGTTGAACAGTTCCAGCGTGACTGCGGGACGCTTTAATACTTCGCCCACCGTCATGGCATGCGGCGCGTCCTCGCCCGCCGCCTCAAACAGTTCCTTCACTTCGGCTTCCGTCAGCCGCGTCTTAACCAGTTCCTCACAGCGCACGATATCGCGCTTCTTTTTTTCGAGCAACCTTTTACGCTTTCCGTCGATAACTCCGTATTTTTCCACCGCTTCGGTCAGCCTGAGATCGGCGTTGTCCTGTCTGAGACTGAGCCGACACTCGGCGCGTCCCGTGAGCATGCGGTACGGCTCGTCGCTGCCGACGGTAACGAGATCGTCGGTCATGACGCCTATATAACTGTTGGTGCGGTCGAGTACAAGCGGCGGCAGTCCGCGAACGTACGCCGACGCATTTATACCCGCGAGCAGTCCTTGCGCGGCGGCTTCTTCGTACCCGCTCGTGCCGTTTATCTGCCCCGCAAAAAATAAGCCCTCTATCCTTTTACTCATAAGGCTTGCGAAAAGCTCGCGCGCGTCTATACACTCGTACTCTATCGCGTACGCGTCGCGAACGACCGATACGTTTTCGAGCCCTTCTATCGAGCGGTACATTTCGCGCTGAACGGCGGGCGGCAACGACGTGGAAATACCCTGAATATACCACTCGTCCGTGCCCGCGCCCTCGGGCTCCAAAAAGAAAGTATGGCGCGGCTTGTCGGCAAACCTGACTATCTTGTCTTCTATCGACGGACAGTACCTCGCGCCCGTGCCCGTGATAAGCCCCGCGCGGCGCGGCGATTCGGGCAACGCGGCGCGGATTATCTCGTGAGTCTTTTCGTTGGTGTAGCCGAGATAGCACACCGAAGTGTTTTTAGGCGGCTTAGACGTCAACGCCGAAAACGTGTACGGCACGGCGTCGCCGCATTGAACTTCAAGCCTGTCAAAATCGATAGTTCGCCCCGCGAGCCGCGCAGGCGTGCCCGTCTTGAACCGTCGAAGTTTAAACCCGAGCGCGCGCAGACTGTCCGACAGACAGTAACTGCCCGTAAAGCAAACGGGTCCGTGCTTTTGCACCGACTTGCCGCATATTATCGTGCTGTCGAGATATACGCCCGTCGCTACGACAACCGCGCGGCAGACGTAAACGCTTCCCGTCACACATTCGACGGTAAAGTCGCCGCCGCCGTTTTTGACGATGCTCTTTACCTCGTCTTGGCGCATGGTAAGATTATCGGCGCGCTCGAGCGCGGCTTTGGTAAACGCGTGGTATTTATACTTATCGGCTTGCGCTCTCAGACTGCGAACGGCAAGACCTTTGGACGAATTGAGCATACGTATCTGCGTCGCGCACCTGTCGGCGGCAATGCCCATGAACCCGCCCATAGCGTCGAGCTCGCGCACCAAATGTCCCTTGCCCGTTCCGCCTATCGACGGATTGCACGCCATATACCCCACGTTATCGACCGTTATGGACGTAACTAGGGTCTTTGCTCCCGTTTTGGCGAGTATGAGCGCCGCTTCTATCCCCGCGTGCCCCGCGCCTATAACTATTGCATCGTAATACTGTTTTTCCATTGTCTTATGCGCCCTGTTTACGCATTCGTCTTAAATGCAAAAAAATTATAACACACGCGCATGGAAAAAAGCAAGCGCGCGATAACGTATACCTAAAATGTACGACGCATTATCCAATTCGCTTGACTTAAAGCGCCGTTTCAATTACAATAAATAACGTAAAAATCAAAGCGCGAAAATGCGTTGAGGAGCTTATTATGGCGGAAACAAAACTCACAATGGATAAGATAGTCAACCTGTGCAAGACCCGTGGATTCGTCTATCCCGGCAGCGATATTTACGGCGGGTTTGCAAACACTTGGGACTTCGGTCCGGTGGGCGTGGAACTTAAAAACAACGTCAAACGCAGTTGGTGGAAACGTTTCGTGCAAGAAAGCCCCGACACTTACGGCGTGGACGCGGCGATACTCATGAACCCGCGCGTATGGGAAGCGAGCGGACACGTACAGAGCTTCGGCGATCCCAAAATGGACTGCAAAAACTGCAAACAGCGCTTCCGCGCCGACACGCTCATAGAAGCACATTCCAAAGGCACGGTCGCGGCGGAAGCCATGACCGACGAGGAAATGGAAGCGTATATCGCGGAGCACGATGTCAAGTGCCCGCACTGCGGCGTGAGGAATTGGACGCCCATACGTAAGTTCAACCCCATGTTCGTCACATCGCGCGGCACGCTCGAATCGGACGCCGACAAAGTGTATCTCCGCCCCGAGACCTGCCAAGGCGAATACGTCAACTTTTTAAACGTACAAAGAACGGCACGCGCCAAAGTCCCGTTTGCGATAGCGCAGATAGGTAAATCGTTCCGCAACGAGATAACGCCCGGAAACTTTCTCTTCCGCACCGTCGAGTTCGAGCAAATGGAGCTTCAAATGTTCTGCCGCGAAGAACAGTCGATGGATATTTACGCAGACTACAAAGCAAAAGCGCTCAAATACATAGAGGACTTGGGCTTGAAAGCCGAAAACCTCCGTTACCACGACCACGACAAGCTCGCGCACTACGCAAAAGCCGCGTGCGACATTCAGTACAACTTCCCCATGGGTTGGCAGGAGCTTAACGGCATACACCACCGCGGCGTGTGGGATCTTTCCCGTCATCAGGAATACTCGGGCAAGAGCATGATCTATATCGATCCATTCACCAACGAGAAATACATTCCCAACGTTATCGAATACTCGATAGGCGCGGACAGACTGACTCTGGCGCTTCTGTGCGCGGCGTACGAAGAGCAAGCTCTTGACGGCGGCGAAACGCGCGTAGTCATGCACTTCCACCCCGCCATCGCGCCTTACAAAGTCGCGATACTCCCGCTCCAAAAGAACCTTGCGGAAAGCGCGAAAGCCGTGTACGCAAAGCTTTCCAAAAAATTCATGTGCGACTACGACGAAGCGGGCTCGATAGGAAAACGCTACCGCAGACAGGACGAGATAGGCACGCCGTTCTGCGTGACGGTGGACTACGACACCGCTACCGACGGATGCGTGACAGTGCGCGACAGAGACAGCATGGAGCAGATCCGCATAAAGATAGACGAAGTTATACCGTACGTAGACGAGCGCATACAGTTCAATTAAATCTCAATCAAATACACAAAGCGCGAAGATATAATATCTCCGCGCTTTTTTGTTGTATTAAAGTTTTTATCAAGGCAAACGCACATTAAATACCGTATGTGCGCACATGCGCATATGTTCGTTTGCGGCGAAAACCTCCTACATCGTCTTTACGTCTATCCACATGCTGTCAAGCTCGGTGTTCATCTTTATGCCGAAGTCGCGCATTATGCCGCATCTATTCAGCACGTCCTCGGGCGGGAACATCATGTCGAGATACATCTGTTTGTATCCTTCGTAATAATCGTCCTCGAACGCATCGTCGTCGATTATCGCTTGCTTCGCCTCGTCCATAACGCTCTTTACCGACACCGACTCGCCCATCCACTCGAAGTTTATCGCGGCGTACTCGTGCATATTGATGAACTTCAAAAAGTAGTTTGCGGCTTTGGTGTTTTTGGCGTACTTGGGTATCACCCAACCGTCCACCCAAACGTTACTGCCCTCTTTGGGCACGGTATAATAAAAATGATCGCCGCCGTCTTCTATCATGATAAGCCCCGCGTCACACGACCAAAAGAACCCGAGCCACGCGTCGGTAGTGCCCGCGAGCATGTCGTTTTTGCCGTCGTCCACTTCGTACTTGCAGATCACCGGCTTTTGTTTGATGAGCGCGTTTTGCGCTTCCTTTATCGCCGCTCCGTCTATCTCCGAAAAGTACGAAACAAGCTCTTCGCGGTACGCTTCGTTATAGTCGGTAAAGCCGTCGGACAGCTCCGATAGCTTTTCGGTATTCGCGTAAATTCGAGCGAGCGAGTACGCGTCGCGAACGCTGTCCTTCATGAGCGTGCGCTTTTTACCGCTAGACTTCTGCCATTTGTCGCTCCAAAGCGCGCCCCAGCTCTCCATTTCGGGCGAGCCCGCCTCTATGCGGTCCACGTCGTACATAATGCCGAAAGTGCCCCACACGTACGGCACAAAATACTCGTTGCGCTCGTCGAACGGCTGTATCATCTCGGCAAGCCCGTCGTAAAAAATATCGCCTTGCATATCGAAAATTTCGCGATCGACTTTTTTTGCAAGCCCCGTCTTTATCATGCGCTCCGCCATATAGTCGGACGGACAAACGAGATCGTAATCGGCTTTTTGGGTTTCTATGCGCATTATCATCGTCTCGTTAGTATCGAACGTGTCGTACTTGACGGATATGCGCTCGCCCGTTTCTTCTTTATACCACGCCTCGAATTCTTCGATGAGGCTTTCTTCTATGTAGTCGCCCCAATTATATATTTTAAGCACTTCGCTTCTTGGCGCGCACGCGCAAAACGCAGTCGCGCTCATAGCGGCAACGGCTGCCGCGGACAGTGCGGCACAGATCTTTTTTGCTCTCATGCGATTCCTCCTATACGACCGCTTTTTTGCGGCGTTTTGCGCTCACTACGTTAAGCGCGATAAGCACGCTCAAAACCGCCACGAACAGCACCGACGACAGCGCGCGGAGCGTGGGATCGGCGCCGCGTTTTGCGAGCGCGTTATAAAGATAAATGGGTATGGTCTCCACTCCGCCGTTGATAAACTTGGACACGATAAAGTCGTCCAGCGACAGCGTAAACGCCATGATAAACCCGCTCAGCATGCCGGGGATCAGTTGCGGCACGACCACTTTGAGCATAGAGCCGACGGGCGACGCGCCGAGATCGAGCCCCGCTTCGTAGAGATTGGGGTTTATCTGCGACAGCTTGGGCGTTACGGAAAGTATGACGTACGGCACGGTGATTATCGTATGCGCTATTATGAGCGCCGCCCAGCCGTAGTGTATATTCACCGCCAAAAAGAACATCATGAACGCCACGCCCGTGACTATCTCCGCGTTCTCCATAGTTATATTTGCGACAAACTCGGACGCCGATTTTTTGCGGCGTTTCATGTAGTAAATACCGACTGCGGCGGCTGTGCCGAGCACCGTCGCGAGCGTCGCGCTCACCGCTGCCAAAATAAGCGAATTGCCGAGCGCGCCCATGATCTCCGAATCGGTAAACAAGTTCTTGTAAAGCTCGAAAGAAAATCCGTTCCATACCCCGAGCGCCTTTGCGTCGGTAAACGAATAGATTATAAGAATGAGTATGGGCACGTACATGATAAACAGCATGACTATAACGAACGACCAGATAAGCGCGGTCTTGACCTGTTTTTTCACAGCACACCCCCCACTTCTTTCTTGCCTTTCGTGAGCTTGTTGGCTATCACGACGGTGACCGCGATAAGCGCGAGCAGTATGAACGAGTATGCCGAGCCTATGTGCCAGCCGCCGCTGTTGCGAAACCACTGATCGATAACGTTTCCGAAAAGATACGTGGAAGTATCACCGAGTATATCCGATATGGCAAACGTAGACACCGTCGGCATAAACACCATGAGAACGCCCGACACTATCCCGGGAAGAGAGAGCGGGAGTTTCACTTTGAAAAGCGTTTTGACGGGCGACGCGCCGAGGTCCTGCGACGCTTCTATAAGCGACTTATCCATGCCCGAGAGTGCCGAATACAGCGGCAAAAGCATGAACGGGAAAAAGTCGTACACGAGTCCCACCGTGACCGCCGTCCAAGCGTTGCTCACGCTCAGAATGTGCAATACTATCTTCATTGCGTACGTGCGAAGCAGCGAGTTTATCCACATGGGCATTATGAACAGCATGACGAGTATAAACTTTTTGTTGAGCGCGGTAGACGACAGCGCGAGCGCGAGCGGGTACGCCAGCAAGAAACAAACGACGGTAGTCAAAAGCGCTACGAGAAAGGATTTTCCCATGACCGCCATAATATTCGGGCGGCTGAAAAAGTGCGCGAAATTATCGAGCGTGAACCCGCCATCAAGATCGGTAAAGGCGTAGTACAGCATTATAAAGAGCGGCACGACTACGAATATGACGGACAGCGCCAAGTACGGCATTGCAAACGCCGTGCGCTTGACGCCGCGTATCTTGCGCTTTTTTTCGCGCCTGACCTCTCCGCTCTGCGCGGGCGCATTCGGCTTAACTGTTTTTTCGTCAGTCATTTCCGCCCTCCGCTTCGGTCGCTTGCAAACCGTCATGCTCGTCCGAACTTTCGACAGCCGCCGTGATCTCTATGTCCTCCGGTCTTATCTTGATACCTACTCGGTCGTTTATATCCCACTCGTCCACGGTGTCTATGAAAAAGTCTACGTCGTTATCGGTATATACTTGGACCTGATAATATGTGCCTTTATAGAAAGTCTGCGTCACGTTCGCGCCGATAATGCCGTCCTCTTCGTCGTCGGTGAGTTCCACCTTGTCAAACGGTATTTTGACGCGCACCGCGTCGCCTTTTTCAAAGCCCTTGTCGTTGATAAACTCAAACTCGCCGCCGCAAAAACCGACCGTGTTTTCGGAAGTCACTACGCCGTCGAACTCGTTGACGACTTTGAGCTTTTTCATGATATGTATGCCGTCGGGCTCGACTGAAAGATACACGCTGCTCCCGACGCCGAACTCGACGGTGTTCTGAACTGTAAACTCATAGCCCGCCGCGAGTATCTCCATCTCGTAGTACGTGCCCTTAAACACCGACGAGACGACCTCGCCTTTAAGCGTGCCTTTCTTGCCGTCGAGCTTGATATCTTCCGGTCTTACGACGAGGTCTACGCGCTCGTCTTTGCCGAAACCGTGATCGAGACACTTGAACTCCGCGCCGCAAAACTCGACCAGATAATCGCGTTTCATAACGCCCGATAAAATATTGCTCTCACCGATAAAGTCCGCCACAAACGCGTTTGCGGGCTCGTCGTAGATATTTTTGGGCGTGCCGTACTGCTGCACCGCACCGTCGGTCATTACGACTATCTTATCGGACATGGTGAGCGCTTCCTCTTGATCGTGCGTAACGAATATAAACGTAATGCCTATATTCTTGTGCATGGCGGCAAGCTCCAACTGCATCTCTTTGCGCATTTTGAGATCGAGCGCGCCGAGCGGTTCGTCCAATAGCAACACTTTGGGCTCGCACACGATAGCGCGCGCTATCGCTATGCGCTGTTGCTGTCCGCCCGACAGCCCCGTAATATCGCGGTGCCCGTACGCCTCGAGATTGACGAGTTTGAGAACGCGCTCCACCTTTTCGGCTATCTCGTCCTTTGTGAACTTGCGATAAATCGGCTTGCCTTTTTTATCGTACTCGCCCGTGGGTATGCGTTTGAGTTTGAGTCCGAACGCAATGTTCTTAAAAACATTGAGATGCGGGAAAAGCGCGTACTTTTGAAATACCGTGTTTATGGGTCGCAAGTGCGGCGGCATGGTGGTCACGTCCTGCTTCTCCAAAAATATCGAGCCGCTCGTCGGCATCTCGAAGCCCGCTATCATGCGAAGAAGCGTGGTCTTGCCGCAGCCCGACGGTCCCAACAGCGTGACAAACTCGCCGCGCCTGACGGCAAGATTGACGTTGTCCACGACCGTGATACCGTCGAATACTTTGCTTACGTTTTTGATCTCGATAATATTATCGAATTTCTCTCTCGGAGCGGGCATGTGTTTACCTCCTTGGCTTTATACCGTCACCGTAGCAACGGGGGGTGTGGCGTTTAGTAAATACCACTTACAGCAAGCAGTGCTGCCTGCCTAGGTATTAAATCCGTAGCGGCGGTGTAGCCGCACGTCAGACAGGCAACAGGCGGCGAGGCTGTGAAGGGAGTGTACACTGACGTACATGACCGAGCAGTCGCGCCGCACGTAGCCTGTATACCTTCGGTGTCCGTACGGCGCAGATTTGCCTTTGCAAGCAAGCAAATCTGCTTGTATGTTAATCACGTGATGGATACACCGACGCGGCTAAAAAGTCGGCGGGCACGAGACCCATAATATCTTGCTTTTGCCGTTTGCGGCGTTTTTTATAAAATGCTTGCGGTCGGACGAGAAATAAAAAGTCTCGCCCGCTCGGGCTATTCCCTTGCGGTCGCCCACCGTCACCTCAACCGCGCCTTCGAGCACGTACCCGAACTCTTCGCCCTCGTGCGGTATATCTGGATCGAGACAGGCGTTTTCTTCGAGCTCCACTATTATGGGTTCGAGCATGTTCTTTTGCGCCGTCGGAACTATCCAAGTGACCGTGGAGTTTTCCGTCTCCTTGACGAAAAAATCCTCGCGCGTAAATATCAACTGCTCCTTGTCGTCGTCCGAAAAGAACTCCGAAAGATTGGACCCCAACAGCGTCAGTATGTCTATGAGCGTAGCTATCGACGGCGACGTCAGATCGTTTTCCAACTGACTGATAAAACCCTTGGAAAGCTCCGCGCGGTCGGCAAGCTCCTCTTGCGTCAGCCCGTTCTTTAATCGCAGATCGCGTATCTTCGCGCCTATGGTGTATGCGTTTTTTGATTCTTGCACGTCGCCCTCGGTTGACTTTATTTAAACTTTTAGTTTAGTTTTATTAAACTTGATAAGTATAAATAAAAACGGCGTATATGTCAATCGAATGAATGCCGTTTTATAAAATAATTTGAAGATTTTTATATTTTTCACACGAAAAAACGGCTTGCGCCGTCCTTTCGTATAAATGATGTTTTTATTATTCGGACTTAGCGGTATCCGCCTCGCTTTGCTCTTCCGCATCGGGAGCGGACTCGTCGCTTTCATTTTTCTCTTCTGCGGGCTTGTCGGGCGTTTCGGTTGCCGTCGCGCTTTCTTTTTTGTCCTCGTCGCTTTTATCGGATTCGCTCTCGCTGCCGTCGCGGTCAGACGATCCGAAGCTTTGACGGAGCTTTTTCTTGATTGAGCGCTTTTTGTTTTCGGGCGCTTTCGCGGCGCGCTCGAGTTCCTCGAAGAACTGTTTTTCTTCCTCGGGATCGGTTATCTCGGGCGGCGAATACAGGGTCTCGTCAACTTCCTTGCCCTCGAGATAGTCTATAAGAAGCTGAATGTTTTCCTTTTTGACCTCGTCGACGGGGGTGCTGACCGCGTTCATGAAAAACGTATCATCATCGTTGATTATGCTTGCGACCTTGATCTGCCGCACGCGGAAAGCCACGGCAAACTTTTCGAGCCGACCGAGCTCGTCGACGTTGAATCCGCCCTGAACGTAAAACGTCGGTATAAACTTTTCGTAATCGACGCGCACCGTCGCTTCCTTTATCCTGCGCGGCATATAGTTGCGGTACGGCGTGAGCCCCACGCCGCAAAGTATCGTCTTTTTGTAAACGGCGTCGAGATACTCGCCGAACTTTTTAAACCCGTTTACTTCGTCGTTTTTGAGCGAGCCTATATACAGTATCTTGTCGTAATCGGCAAGCATCTCGCCTTTGAGCTTGGCGGCGGGCACGGCGTCACAACCGAGCGCGTTGCCCAAAATATCCACGTAGCGTTTTACATATCCGTGCTTCGAATAAAATACGACGAGAAGTTTACCTTTCATGTCTGCCCCTTTAACGGTGTTATAGTAGACATTATACACCATTCCCGCGATATTTTCAAGCATTTGCAATAAAAGAATTTACGACACCATAACACCATTCGAATTTATGTCGATAATAAAAAAAATGCTAATTCTATGCAGAATATCCCGCGAAATTAAACCTGTCATCCTGAGGCGAAGCCGAAGGATCTAGGCGATCCGCCGCAGAACGTATGCGTTAAACCAATCGCAACCAAATCGTATGGCGTGACGACCACGACACGCCGTCAATAATCCTTGCGTCTACCGCAGTCTTTGCAAACCTTTTTGAGCAAACCGAATTTGCCGCCGCAGTATTGACAAACCCCTTTCTTTCTCAAATGAGCTTGCTTATTCTTACGCTCTTCTTCACGCTTTCGATGCTCTATGGCATCCTGCATTACTCTCTCACGATATGCTTTTAGTTTTTCTCTTCCCTCTTTTGTGCACGCAATTTTTATTGCATGTTGTATGCCAAAACAAGTACAATTACCACCACGATAATACCCTGTATCTACTTCTTTTTCGACATATCCGCTACCGTACACTGTTTCTCCGTATATTCTAGAAACATCATTAAACATCAGCAAACGCAAACACTTATATGCACCATTGTATATATTATTTCGTGAAAATATCAAATCTTTATAGCGTGCTACATCACCTTTGCTTAGTGTGCCGCATTGGTAGTATAGATCTTCGGAATGGATTATTTCTCGCTCGGCACTCGAAAAAACTTTTTCACAAAAATTTTTCCAAAAGTTTTCCAATATTTCATAGTAATCTTTACGATTATATGACATAGCACCGTTATCTTTTTCGTATGGACTTGTTTGGCTTAGCAGTAACGCTGTCGTACCGCGTAACGCATCGTCAAATACGTCAAGCACTAGCCAAATCATGTCTTTTTTTTCGTGCTTACATCCTGTATCCCATAATCTTTCTTTCCCAATGTCAGGGTCCTCATATATTTGAGTTCCGAAAGCAACTTTCTTGCCTATATCGGCGACCGTCAATTCCAAATACCCGCTGACGGGGTTCGGTCTTATTATTTCATCCATAATTAATCTCCTTTAGTTTTTTTGCAAATAAAAAGTGCGCCAACCGAAGCCGACGCACCAAAAACGCAAACTCCGATTGTCGCCAAACAAATCACAAATAGTAAAGGTTACCCATTCACCAATTGAAAAGAGTTACATTTTTGACAAATACAAAATCAATCGGTGAAAAAATTAAAATAAAAAAGAGACCCCCTACTACTTGTAATGATTTGTTTGGCATGCTCATTATAACAAACACAATCATAAAAGTAAAGAGTTTTTACAATTTCCGATAAAAAAAGCAGAGCCAATCAAATACAGTTTTTTTAAGCACGCAAAAGCGGCGTACCGAGGTGTTTTGTAACGTAATTATTCGGGTGTATCGCAAAATCAATATCCCACGCAAACACACGACATCCGTCAAACATTTGGTTTGCGGAGCGCAGTGGTCTGCGCTCCCTACGGATGGGTAACTATTGGTTTAACGTTTACGCTTTGCGGCTACGCCAAAGATTCCTCGCCTGCGGCTCAGAATGACAAGTTAAAATCATGTCCGTTCTTTTTCGGGTGAAACGTGAAAATCAATCTCCCACGCAAACACACGACAATCGTCCAACATTTGGTTGGCACACGACAGACGCCAAGCCTTTGGCTTGTTAGTAGTTTTCGGCTTTCATGGCAAAGAACGAGCGCGGGTGCGCGCACACGGGACAGACCTGCGGCGGCTCGTTACCCACGACCATATGCCCGCAGTTAAGGCATACCCAAACGACCTGAACGCCCTTCTTGAACACCTCGCCTTTTTCGATATTAACCGCGAGCCGAACATACCGCTCCTCGTGCGTCTTTTCGACCGCGGCGACCTTGCGGAACAGCTCGGCGATCTGAGTAAACCCCTCCGCGTCGGCTTCCTCGGCAAACGTCTTGTACATGTCCGTCCATTCGTAATGCTCGCCGTCTGCGGCGTCCTTGAGATTGTTAGCCGTATTATCGATCCCGCCGTGCAACAGCTTGAACCATATCTTGGCATGCTCGCGCTCGTTAGCCGCCGTCTCCGCGAAAATATCGGCTATCTGCTCGTACCCGTCCTTACGCGCGCGCGACGCATAAAAATCATACTTGTTTCTCGCCATGCTCTCGCCCGAGAACGCCGTCATAAGATTCTCTTCGGTCTTGGTGCCTTTCAGCTCTTTCATAATAAGCTCCTTGCTTAGGATATATTTTGCTTATTATACACCGCCGAAAACCGCTAAATACGGCAAAAAAACGCGAATTATAAACTATCGCGTCGTATACGCGAACCTTTCGCAAAACAGCAAAAATCCAAAACAAAAACGCGCCGAGCAAGTGTCTTACGCGGCGCGCCAAATTACGTATTACTATTTAAGATCGGAGAATATCAAGCCCGCCGCGCCGATAATGCCCGCGTCGTTGCCGAGCTGTGCGGTGAGTATATCGAACCTCGGCGTGCCGTAGAACCCGTAGTTTCTGTCCTTGCAATAATCCTTAAGCTTGTAAATAAGATAATCGCCCTGCGCGCAAACGCCGCCGCCGAGTATAATGGCTTGCGGACGAAAAATATTGGCAAAATTGAGCATACCCTCGCCCAAATACTTAACGTAATAATTGACCACTTCGCACGCCGCGCCGTCGCCCTGTTTACTGCACTCGAACGCCGTCTTGCCGTTTACCTCGTCGAGCGTAGGCGAATACTTCCACATGAGCGAGTTCCTGTCGCGCTCCATCATCTTTTTGGTCTCGCGTATGAGCGCGCTCGCAGAGCAGTACGCTTCCATACACCCGCGCCGTCCGCACGAGCACGGCTCGCCGTCCACAACGAGCACCATGTGCCCGAGCTCCGCGCCCTTGCTCTCATTGCCCTCGTAAAGCTTGTTGTCTATTATTATCCCGCCGCCGACGCCTGTGCCGAGCGTGAGGAATATCGTATCGCTGTACATTCTGCCCACGCCGAACATCGTCTCGCCGAGCGCGGCAACATTGGCGTCGTTGCTCACTTTTATGGGCTTGTTTATGTACCGCGCCAAAAGCTCGGCAAGCGGCACGTTCTCCCACTTGAGATTGTACGCACGATCGACCGTACCCGTCGCGGAATTGATAGCGCCCGGGCACCCGATACCGATACCGACAAAATCGCGGTCTTTGGGATCTATCAACGACCGAACAAGCTTGCCGATATCGTCAATGATCTTATTGGGACCGCCCTCGACGTCGGTCACTACGCGGTCTTTCTTGATGATATGTCCGTCGCGGTCGACAATACCGACCTTGATAGACATTCCGCCTATATCGATACCAATGCAGTACATAACTTTCCCCTATTTGATTATTATCGTATTTATGGAAGACTTGAGCTTGTCTTGATCCGCGCCGTCGCGGTCCTTTAAATAATTACTGAAAATATTAACGGCATTGGTCCTGTCGAGTATGACGTACCTGCGCGTTACGGGCAGTTTCTTGCCGTCGGGCTTGGTGGACGCGCTCCGCTTTTCACTCGGCTTCGCCGCCGTCGGTTTCTTAGCCGTCTTTCCTCCGTTCTTTTGCGCCGTGCTCTTTTTGGCAGCGGACGACGCGCGCTTTTTGGCGGGCGCTCCGCTCTCCGTTTTCGCAGTCGCGGTACGCTTACGCGTCGGACCCGTCGCGGGCTTTTTCGCAGCTTTCGTCTTACGCTCCACCGTGCGCACCTTGGGTATGTATATCCCTCTGTCGGGCTGGACGTCGTCAAAGCCGTCGGACGCGCCTATATATTCTTCCGGCCGCTCTTCGCCCGTCACGCTATTTATCCGCGTATCTATATCGGCGTCGTTATACCCGTAGTCGGTGCTCGCGTTCGAGTCGTCCTCGCCGCCTACCGCGTACCAAGGCGTTTCGCCGTCGTCTTCGATTTTATCGTCAAAGGATCCAGTATCTTCCGAAGCATACGCATCCTCCGTTTCGGCATACGTTTCCTCGAAATCGTCTTTGATATCCGTCGTCTCTTCGCGTTCGACACGCGTCTCTGTCTCTTCAATAAATTCGTCGTCCGTCTCGACCGTTTCTTCAAACTCAGAAAAATCATCTTCGATGCTATCGGTCTCGACCGTATCACTGCTTTCTTCGACCGTATCGTTATCTTCTACAACATTCGTATCTTCTGTATAAGTACTTTCGTCGGTATCTTCGTCCGATCTTTCATCCGACCCGTCGTCGTCAAAGCTGTCGAACCCGTCGTCCTGCGTATCGCTGAGCCCGACAAATTCTTTATCATGCTCCGTCGTATCTGGCGCGGTATCGACTCGCCAATCGAAATCGTCGTTTTTGTCTTCTACGCTTTGCTCTTGCGCCGCTGTCTCTGTTTTTTCGGCGGTGCTGTCGGCTGCGGCAACACTGCTCTTTTGAACTGCGGAGTTACCGAGCCGTCTTATTTTTTCAAGCTCGACTGCGCGCTTATCTTCCTCGGCGGTAGTTTTACCTTTTACTTTTTTCTTCTTGCCCGCTTTCTTATTGGCAAGCATGCAATCGGCGGAGAGCGCGATAAACGCGGCAAAAAACTCGATGATGATTATCTCGTGCACCGTCTTTTGCGTAAGCATTACAAACAGCTCGGATAAAGGCAGTTCCGTCGCCTTCCCGCCTATGTAAAGCACCGCGGGATCGACAGCCGCGTCGATACGTGTATCGCCCGTGAGCTCCGTAAATATCGCGCCGACAAACAGAACCGCGCAAACGAGCATAACTATCGACGCGAACACGCGAAGCGCGATATCCGCTCCGCCGCACTTGCGCTTACCCTTGGAGACCACGGCAAAAAACGCAATCAGGAAAAACACGCCGAGCGCCGCTGCTACCGCCACTAATATTATGTTTTCGATCTTGCCGAAATCCATGCTTCAATTATACAACCGCCGAATCGGTTTGTCAATCCATAAAAGGTTTTTTTTCGACTAAATTGACCGAACGCGTCAAAAAAATACGGACGATCGCTCGCCCGTATTGATTTTTTGCTATAAATGCACACATGCGCACATATTCAAAACATTCGTTTCTTTACCATTATTATTATGACGGGAACCAATATCGCGACGATTATGCCCACGAGCACCAAAAAACCGTACCACTTATCTTGAAAAGGCACGGGCACGTTCATCCCCCAAAGACTCGATATGAGCGTTGGAATAGTAAGGAGAATGGTGATAGCCGTGAGCAGTTTCATTACGGTGTTTTGGTTGTTGGAAATGACCGAAGCAAAAGTATCCATCGTGCCCGACAAAACTTCGCGGTGAATGGACGCCATTTCTATCGCCTGCTTGTTCTCGATGATAACGTCGTCGAGAAGATCGTTATCTTCCTCGTAATGCTTGATAGCGGACAACTGCCGTATGCGGTCTATGACCACTTGGTTGGCGTAAAGCGACGTGGAAAAGTAAACGAGCGCTTTATCGAGATCCAATAATTTAATAAGCTCGGTGTTTTTGAGCGCGCGGTGCAACGACTGCTGTATGCGACTCGCCGTTCTGTCTATTAGTTTGAGATAATGCAGGTACTTGGTCGCGTTGGCGTACAGTATCTGATAAATGAACCGCGTGCGCTTGTTGACGTCGAAGTTGCGCACCACGCCGTTGACGAAATCGCCCACGACCGAAGTTTCGCGCAAGCACACCGTTACGAAAAATTTATCCGAATAAATCATCGCAAGCGGGAGCGTCGAATAAACGTAAGTATCTATCTCCTCGTTTATTACGGGTATATCGATAACGATAAGAGTATACTCTCCGTCGTTGTCGATATGCGCGCGCTCTTCTTCGTCGAGCGCGGCTTTTATCATGTCTTCGGGTATGCCGGTCTCCTTGCAAACCGTGCCGATCTCCAAGTCGGACGGGTTTTCGAGATCGATCCATACGCCGCTCTCTATTTTATCGCGGCAGGCAAGCTCACGCTTCCCGCTCTCCATTGCGTAAATATTAAGCATAGTACAAAAACAACGAGCAACACGCCCGAAGTTTTCGGGCGCAATCAATCGGTTAAACTACTACCGTCTGAACTGTCCATTGCATCCTCCGAATATATTCTAACACAATACGTACGCTATTGCAAGCCATTTAATTAATTTTTCATGCGTGCGTTCTTGCAAAAAATAGAGCGCATGCCGATACGGAATGCGCTCACTCTTGCATATTATATAAGATTATTTCACTTGCATTTGCTTGCCGTTCTCGGCGCACACGTACACATAATGCACTCCGTCGTCGAGATCGTAGGCGTATTCGTAACAAACGCGCTCCTTGCCGTTTACCTTTCGGGTGACGAGCACGCCCGTGCTTCGCGCGCCTTCGGGCGCGGACTCGCGCGCCTTTTCTTCCGTGACTTTCACGCTCGGAACGTCGTGCTTGCAGTCGCTCTTGCCCGCCGTAAACGCAACGGCTTTATCGCCCGACACTATTACGCTCGCGCACTCGTCGCACGCCATAGCGCCTTTAAACGCCTTACACAGCTTGACTGTCGCGGTATCGCCGTTTATCTCGGTATTAAACACGTTCAATCCGTCGTACCCGCACGCCTTTGCGCACTCGGTCGCTATCTTTACCGCGTCATCTTTTTTTATGCCGTTTTTGTCTTTCGACTGCGAACCGTACCCGCCGTGCGAAAACGCGAACTCGGTAATCTTATCGCCCTCGGCAGTGGCGTAGCCTATCACGCCGTCACGCTCGACGGAGAACTCCGCTTTCTTGCCGTAACCGCCGACAAACTCTATCTTGTCCGTCTTTAACGTTTTTTCGATGAGCTTTTCCGCTTTTTGCTTTTGCGCGTCGCTCACATTGCTTTCGCTCTCGCCCTGCTTTTTATCGGCGCGTCCCGCGCTCTTATCTGTTCTGTTTTGCGCGCCGCCGCTGAGGTCGAGTCCACCGTCGTACTTAAAGCTTTCGCCATTTTTGACGTGCTTCAAAAATGCTTGCGAATAGCCGTATGCCGCGTCGGCATATTTGAGCGCGTCGACCGTTTCGGCGGAATGCAACAGCGTTGCGAGATCGTTTAAAAACGCTTCGCCGTCGCGCTCGGCAAGCCAATCGAGGTTTTCGCATTCGAGCGCGGTCTCTGCGCGAACGGTAAACACGAGCGCCGTGTCTTCGAGTTCGCGCGCCGCGTCGCGGTCTTTGCATAACCGCATAGCCGACAGCGTGTGATTGAGGCTTTCCGCCGAGTCTATCAAAAGATAATGCGGCATGTCGTTGGTTCTCACTCTTCGGTCGGCGTTCATATTGTTGCGTATGCCCAAGACAAGCCCCGTCACGAGCGCCGACAGCGAAAAGATGAATGCCGCTATAAGCGCCGCTACTATTCCAATATTGCTCCGTTTTTCGGATAGATCGTTTACCATTTTAATTTCCTCTTGTTGTTATATTGTGCGTAGTTTGATATACCATACGTCAAAGCGCAAAGTTATGCTTGCCTATGCGGATATGCACCGTAAGCGACCATATCCAGCTTGACGTAGCCGTCGCGGGATTGTAGTAGTACAGGCAGCCGCCCGTAGGATCCCAACCACCCAAAGCGTCGCGAGCCGCCGAATACGCCGATTCGTTGGGCGAAAGATTAATCTGCCCGTCGCTGACAGCAGTAAACGCGCCCGATTGATAAATGACGCCCGATATGGTGTTGGGGAACTTTGACGAGCGCACACGATTCAGTACGACCGCCGCCACAGCTACCTGACCGTTATACGGCTCGCCCCTCGCCTCGCCGTAAACGCATCTTGCGAGCAGATTGAGATCGCTCTGACTGATATTGGAGGTACTGCCCGTACCGCCCGAAGACGAGCCCGAATTACCGGAGCCGAGCGTTATGCCCATAGCTTTTTCCGTCGCGCCGCCCACGTTGCCGTCGATTGACAGACCGTGATCGGACTGAAAACTCATGACCGCGCACATCGTGCGCTTTCCCCACGCGCCGTCCACTGTCGAGTTATAGTAGCCCAAGTTTTTGAGCCGTTGCTGTACGGCGCGAACGTTGGAGCTTGTCTTGCCCTTGACGATACCGCCGCTCTTGGACGAAGTCGAGAGCGTAACGCCCAGCTTTCTTTCCGTTCCGCCGCCCACTACGCCGTCCACGGCAAGACCGCTGTCCGATTGATACCTGAGCGCGGCGGCAAGCGTGCCGTTGCCCCAAGCACCGTCCACCGTTTTCGTATAGTATCCGAGTGTTTTGAGTCTTGCTTGAAGCACCGCGATATTGTACGTCGTTTTACCCTTGGAAATGCCGCTGTTTATCGGCAGTTTCAATCCGAGTGCGCGCTCGGTAGCCGAACCGACTACGCCGTCGGAAGACAGACCGTACGCCGATTGGAATTTTTTCACCGCGGCTTTGGTATTGCTTCCCCACGCGCCGTCCACCGTCGACTTGTAGTACCCGAGCGTTTTGAGCCGCACCTGCACCGCCGCGACGTTGCCGAAACTGTTGCCCTTGGATACGCTCGCATGCACATACGTAGCGCCGAACGCCGACGATACAGCTACTATAAGCGCGGCAAACAGTATCGGCAGTATTGCTTTTCTTGTTTTCGATGATCTTACTGTTTCCATTTCTTTCGTTCCTTTATATTAGACGGCGAGCTCGTCATCGGACGAACCGGCGCACGCCGATCAGCCGAACAGTTCCGCAAAAAACGATTTGTACTCGAACTTCTCGCCCTCGCCGTAGCACAGCGGCGGATACACGACGCACCACCAATTATCGCCCTTCGCTTCTCCGAGCTCGATTATCAACGCGTCGTAATAGCCGTCGGGCACCACCGTGTCGCCGTACTTGCGCGCCGGGAAATACTCGTTTACGAGCTTGGACTTCGCCGAGTACGAAAACCCGTTTTTCCTAAGCGTTTCGGTAGCTATCGCGTCCAGCTCCAAAAGCCTCGCGCCTATATCCGCATACGCCTCGGCAAAAGTGCTCTTTTTAACGTTGCGCTCGATATAATCGTTTACGGCGTCGCGCACTTTCAGCTTGACTTCCTGATCGACTTGCGAGTTCGAGTTGGCGCGTATATGCAGCCTTAAAAGCTCTCCGTCGTATATATTATTGCCTATACATCCGCAAAATATTGACGGAACGCAAAAAAGGATGACGGCAGACAGTAATACGCAAACGATCTTTCTGTACAAACGTAGTTTTTTCATGGTACATAGATTGTTGACTCTTTTGAAAAATATATACGCCGTATACAAAACACACACGAAAGAAATAAATATTGTTGATCAAAGCAACAAAAAACGCGTTCGGAAATATCCGAGCGCGCTTTTTGTCCGCGTTATATATTCAATTTTATTCAGTCGGCGGGAAAGACTGTCATCTTGAATACTTTTCCGTCTTGTATCGATTTGCACGTGCCGACGAATTTCGTCTCGATAAGCTCTTTGAGTATCTCGAACGTATCGTCGTCCATACGTTGCCTAAAATAGTCGAGCGCGGCTGCCGATTTTTCCGCCCTGTCCGTCCATTTGCATACCGATTCGTCGACGTACTTGACGGTCATTATCATATCGTTATAGTCTACGCCCTCGTAAGTCGCGGGATCTTTTTTGAAAACCCTGTCTTTTCCTATAAACGTGCCGCTTAACGCGCTATTGAGTGCATCCGCCGCCTTCTTTTCGGCGCGTTCGGCTTGACGCAACCCCGCCTTGACGATTTCCTTTACTTTTTTGCCAAGCTTGGACATAGCGGGCCAAAGCGGTCCTTTGTCGTCATCGTCATCGTCGTCATCGTCGTCATCGTCATCGTCGTCATCGTCATCATCGTCATCATCGTCATCAAAAGATTCGTCGAGCTCTTTATCAAGTTCATCGAGCTCTTTGTCAAGCTCGTTGAGTTCTTCGTCAAGTTCGCTGAGTTCCTCATCCGCGTCGAGGAAATCCTCGTCATCCGACTCGTCAGAAATTTTAATATCTACGGGACGCGCGGGATAGCCCGCTTCCGTGAGCGCTTTTGCCGTTGCGGTCGGATCGATCTCGCCGAACACGGTCACGCGACCGCTTTTTACGTCCGCGTTCGCTCTAACCGCGCCGTCTTGTTTTGCACAAATGCCGCACACTCTCGAAGCGTCGTAGGGATCGTTCATGTCCGACACCGAAAACACAAACTCGACAGCTTTGTTTTTGTCACGCGCTCCTTGCTTTTCATCTTCGTCATCCGAACTTTTGAGCGCGTTTATAAGAGCTTTTCTTTGCTCTTTCGTTATTTTGCCGTTGCGGTATAACTCGTTTACCGCTTCTATTTCTTCGCGATTATTTTTAGACATCGCTATTTCTCCTTATTTTTTATGAGTTTTAAAGCGGCTTCCACGTCAATATCTCCGTTGCCGAGATCGTCCAGCACCTGCATTCTGTACGACTTACCGCGATCGTCGAGACCGAGGACGCGTTTTATATCCGACAGCCTCGCCTTGACCGTGGGATAAGATATCCCGAACTTTTTTTCCATTTCTTTTATCGAACCTTCGCATTCGATAAACGAAAGAACGAACTCGGTTTGTTTGTCGTCCAATCGGTCGAACGCCGAAAAATCGAATTTGTTATTTACCGTCGTGCCGCAACTGTCGCACTTGACTACCGCAACGTGCGTCTTCTTGCCGCATATCGGGCATGTGGTGGGTACTTTTAACATTTTTACCTCGATAGTTCTGTATTCGGACGGCGTGTGCCGCCCTACTCTTTTTACAATTATTAGCTATGGTCTTTGCGCATCGACCTCAAACCGCTTCTTGCAAGCAAGCAATTTGATTTATAGCCACATTATAATGCCTAATATTAAACTTGTCAAGTAGTTTTATTAACTTTTTTAATATTTATATTAACTTTTTTAATATTTTGCATAAAAACACATAAACTTGATAAAAAAATGCCACAAACTGTTAAGTTCGTGACACTTTCTGCGACATTTCGGCAGACATTATTTAGTTATCCATTCGTGCAAGATACCGAGTCCGGTAGTCGTAAATGCTCGGAAGCCCTGCTCGTTTTTGAGACGCCCGCACGCTTTTGCAAACGCGTCGAGATCGGTGAACCAGCCGAGGGTCATTCCGCCCGAGCCCGTAAGACACGCTTTTGCGCCGTGCTCTTTTAGCTTTTTCGCATTGGCTTTGACGGAAGGCGCGAGACTTTCCGCGGGCGCGGCGAGCGCATTGGAAAAAAGTTCGAGCGCAGAACTTTCGCCCTTCATCAATCTTTCGCACAGCTCGGCATTGTCCGAAAGAACGAGTTTACACGAAGGGTTGAGTTTGTCGAACAGTTTGTACGCCTCCGACGTGGACACGCTTTCGGACATAAGCCCTATCGCAAACAGCTCAAGCTTGTTCTTGATAAAATACAAGTTCTCGCCCTTGCCCTCGACGCGCGCCGTGCCGCCCGTCAACATGAACGGAACGTCCGAGCCGATAGAGAGCGCGAGAGCGCGCATATCCACGCCCATAGACGGCAGTCTGTAAAAAATATCGAGCGCGCGAAGCACCGCCGCGCCGTCGGCAGAAGACCCGCCCAGCCCTGCGCCCACGGGTATGCCCTTTTCGACGGTGATATCGAAGCCGTTGCAACCTATGATATCCTGTACCGCTTTTGCAGCGCGGTATGCGGTATTATCGGTTGCGGAGATGCCGTCCGCGCCCGTAAACGTTACGTTGACAGCCTTATCCGCGCGCTCCGTCACCGTCACGGTATCGAACGCGTCTAGCGAGACCATTACGCTGTCGAGCGTGTGCAGTCCGTTGTTTTTGCCCGTTATATCGAGAGATAGGTTTGCCTTGGCAAACGCCCTTAGTCTTACGCTTTTCATGAGCATATTATATCGCATACTCGATTTTAAAGTCAATCTCTTTATACGACAAAAAGCGGAAGAGCGCCCCTTCCGCTTTTACAGCCTTTTATTTTATATCCCGTTATCTCCGACAGAAATTGACCAAACGCTCGCCGCCCTCGTACGGCGCTCTCGCCGTGTTTTGCGCGTCGACGCTCTCGGGCGAACAGCAGAGCGCTTTTGCCGCCTGCCAAAGCGTCTCGCCCTGTTTTGCTATATGCACGATCACCGTCGCGTCGGGGCGCGGGATCGCTTCGCCGATCTTGACGTTTTCGACTACCGAAACGCGCTTATTCGACGTAAGTCTTGCGGAAAACGCGACTTCGGTCTTTACGTCGAACACGGACTCTCTTCGTATCTTGACCGATACGTTTGTAACTATCGCGTTTACGGACACGCTTTCCGCCGCCGTATTTATGTTGAGCGGCATGGAGAACGGAAGTCTGAACGCTATGGAATCGACTGCGTTCTTTTCGGCGTTGTAGTAAACGACGTCGCCTCCTACGAGACCCTCGACGCACACGCGCCGCTCTTCTATCTTGGCATTGGAGACGGTACAGAAAGTATTGGCTACGCAAAGCACGGTATCGGCGGCGAGCCTGTCGCTCTCAAGCGCGACCTGACCGTCCACGCTGTCAAGCACGGTCACGACGGGCTCGACGGTGCATACGTCCGCCGAAAGCGTCGCAGCTTCTATCTCGTTATCGGCGCAGAATACGTCGGTGGCAACGGTCGCCTGACCGCGGACGACAACGGTAGCGCCGAGTGCGAGGGTCACGGCAAGGTCTACGGAGCAAGCGCCCTCGTCCTCTATAAGCGTCGCCGTGGACTCGGTAACGGAAGCATGCGCTATCGCGATGTGTCCGTCGTTTATGCCGGGCGCGGACAGACTCTTGACAAACGGCGTAGTAAATTTGAACGACGTGATAAGATCGTCGTCGGTGCGCGCCACGACGGTGGTATACACGGTGCCCGTCAGCTTGACTTCGTCGGACGCACACTCCGCGCCGTTCACGACCGCGCGGCTCGAAGAAAACATGATCGCGCTCGTTTTTACGCCCGATACCGAATCGGTTATGTACGCCGTTTCGCTAGGCTCGGAGACCGCGGTGCAGTAGTCGATCACATGCTTTTCGGCATACACGCCCGCTTCGGGCTCGCAAATGCACGAAAAATCCTTATGCACCACGGCAAACGCTACGGTATCGATGACCGCCACGACTTTTATAGCCGAGTCGTTCTTGGTAGCTTCCACGTTGATCACTTCGGTAGTGATAAACGGATTCATGCCTGCGGAAACGGACGTCTCGGTTATCTTGTCCGAAAACTCCGCGACCGCGGATACGCATTGGACCTTGCCGTCGGTCAGTACGAGGCAATCGAATCTCACCTTGCCCGCGTACCGTATTTCCCCCGCAAATACCTCGCTCGGCGTCGCAACGGCGTGCGCCGTTACCGAAAGAACTCGCACGTTTTCTCCCTCGGGAGTAAGCCGCGCTTCGACTACGGCTTGACCGCGTGCAATGGGGGCTAGATCGTCACTTTTGATATTGATGTTATCGGGCATATTCGACTCCTTGAAGTTTGATACGCTTCTATCGTATTCGGCTTGCAAGAAAAATATACCGGTGATTTAAAAACGCCAAAAAATACGCGCGCATATCCTGTCACGCGTATTCACATGCGGCATATCATATATAAAGTCGATCACTTAGGCAGTAGCGGCAGTATTTGCTCCGCCTAACCTGCGTCGACCGCGCCGATAACTATATCGCCGCAAATAACGTCCGAGTACGAAAACGATACGAGATCGCCCGCCGACGCTTTAAACGTGAACACGGACGGGAAAACGTCGGTTATCACGCCGTTAAGGCTAACGACCTTTTTTCTGCCCTTATTGACAGATACCGAAAGGCTCTTGCCTTTTAGTCCCGCGATACGGTCTTTTACCTGCTGAATGTTTTGAACGCGCGCTCTCATGCTGTGTATCCTCCGCATCGATTATTACCGATTTTTGTTCTCGGCATACGTGCGGGCGCTTATCGACGCAAAAAACCTCAAAAATAATCTTTAAAATTTTTGCGAAAACGCACGCCAAACAGTTTACAAAACCGCACAAAACGCATATAATATGTGCGAATTCAATCTAGGGAAATCACAATGAAAAAAACAGACAAAGCAACACAACAAGACGCACGCCCCGTATACGTGCTGTGCCCGCGCTGCGAGATCAACTACATCGATAAAAAAGAAAAGCTTTGCGCCGTTTGCAAAGCGGAGCTCGGCATGGGCGATCCTTCCATTCTTTTGCCCGACGAAGAAGAAGCGCAGGTCGAACGCATGTGTCCCGTTTGCGGCGTAAACGTTTTGGGCGAAGACGAAGAGATCTGCATAGAATGCAAGAAAGAACGCGACGACAAAGAAAAGGAAGCAAGCGAAGCTTCCGAGGACGAAGATAACCCCGCCGATTGGGAGCCGTTCGGCGACGAGGACGAAGAAGAGATCCCCGACGGCATGCAAGAAATACTTATCGACGAGGAAGAGGAAGAAGAGGAAGAAGACGAAATAGTCGAGTCTGTCTCCGACGAACCCGACGACTTCGACTTTAACGTAGACCCCAACGACTACGTCGACGACGAGGAAGAAGAGGACGAGGATTGATCGTCGCTTATCAAAAAGCATTATAAAAAGCTACGGAACTATCCGTAGCTTTTTTCATTATCATTTATTCTTATCTGAATTCCCGCTCCGCAAAAACGCGGTTTCTATCGCAAGCGACAAATAAGGTACGCCCCAAATAAGCACGGCGCCACCGATAACGGCAAAAGCTATCAATGCCTCTTGCGGCATGCTCGCCAAAAGAAGAGTCAAGACAAAACCCAACACCGCGGCTAACAACACGGCAGCACACAGCATGTAATACAAAAACGCTTTGCCCTTACCCCGCCGCTGTGCGATCACAAATACGCCGTAAAACAAGATCGCATATCCGACTAACGGGATAAGCGCAAAAAGCGCTTGCTTTTTAACGCTTAGCTCGTTACGCTCTTCCATACTTTTCCACGAGCTTGCGTATAGCCGCGGCTTTCTTCGTCCAAACGGCTTTACTGCGCCACGCCCAGTTGCCGCCGAGAGTGGACGGGATATTCATACGCGCTTTTGTGGGAAGATCCAAAAAGTCTTGCATGGGGATTATGACGGTATCGGCGTTTGACGACATCAATCGCTCGACTATCTCCGCCGCTATCTCGTCGCCGTCGTAACCGAGCGTTCTTTTAACGAGCGATTTCATATTGTCGTCGAGCGCCTCGTACCAGCCGCGTGTGGTATCGTTGTCATGCGTGCCGGGGTACGCCACGCAGTTCGGTTGATAGTTGGTATAGTAGAAATCATTGTACGGATTGCCGTCGAACGAGAACTGCATGATCTTCATGCCGGGGAATCCCGTCGCGCGCACGAGCTCGCGCACGCAGTCGTGAAGCTCGCCGAGGTCTTCGGCGATTATGGCGGGATTGCCGAGTTCGCGGTTTATCACGTTAAACAGTTCCATGCCGGGACCGGGACGCCACTCGCCCACGCGCGCATCGGTGCGGTCGGCGGGTATCACGTAGTAATCGGCAAACGCGCGGAAGTGATCGATACGCACTACGTCGTACAGTTTGAGCGCCATTCTCATGCGCATGACCCACCAATCGTAATTTGTGCTTTTCATATATTCCCAATCGTAAATGGGATTGCCCCAAAGCTGTCCGTCCGCCGAGAAATAATCGGGGGGAACGCCCGCCACGACTTTGCGCGAAAGATCGTCGTTGAGCAGGAACTGCTTGGGATTGCCCCACACCTCGACGGAGTCGTAGGCTACGTAAATAGGCATATCGCCCACTATCTTCACGCCCTTGCTGTTGGCGTACTCTTTGAGCCTAGCCCACTGCGTGAAAAATTCGTACTGCAAAAACTTGTGGAACTCCGCCGCCTTTTCAAACTTTTGCATGTTTGCCGAGCGGAACTTGTAGCAGTCCTCCCAAGTCTCCCACGCCTGCATGTCGTGCGCTTCCTTGATAGCCATGAAAAGCGCGTAGTCGTCAAGCCAGAACGAGTTTTCTTCCTTGAACTCGGCATAGTCCGCGGGCGGCTTTTTTATGAACCGCTTAAACGCTTTTTTGAGCGTGTCGTAACGCTCGAAGTACACCGCCGCATAATCGACGGGCGCTATCTTGTAAGTCGGAAGCTCCTCGGGATTTAACAGCTTTTCCTCGACGAGCACGTCAAGATCGATAAAGTACGGGTTGCCCGCGAGCGCCGACGGCGATTGGTACGGCGAATCGCCGTACGACGTCGGACACAGCGGCAATACCTGCCAGAGCCCGAGCTTGGCTTTTTCGAGAAAGTCGACAAACTCGTAAGCCGATTTACCCATAGAGCCGATGCCGCGCTCGTTGGGAAGCGACGAAATGTGCATTAACACGCCTGCTTTACGTTCCATGATATCACCCCTTCCGTTTATATATTAAGTATATCATACAAATTACGAAAAGACAATAAACTTTATACAAAAACCGCAAAAAAAGCGTGCGACGCGCCACACGCTTTTTTTGCATAAACGGGACAAAACTATCTACTTTTGAAACTCTTACGCAAGGCATTTTTTAATCTGCTTTGTCTACGCAACTATAACTCAGATATCGTATAGCCTTCGGGTGTTTCCCCTTGTTTGCATATTATCTCGACTTCGTATTTTAATTCTTCGAACATAGGATCATCTATGCTAGCCCCCGATTGCGCATAATAATAGTTATGTTCTTTGGTGTATGTCTGTTTCATAGACCCGTTTATCATTACGATATTGTCATTTATAACGTCATAACTGCACCTAACTGAATGTCCCTCGATCAGAATCGTAAACACTCCGTCGTTTAACACAATGGTGGTAATCGCCTTATCAGCTTCTTTCGTCTTTGTATTGCCTATATACAAATCATACGTTCCATTGACGCTACCGACGTCACCATGAGACGCTCCTTCACCGTCGTCATTGTCAACGCACGCCGTTAGTCCTGCCATGCAAGCCACCGCCATGACTACCGTAAGAAATGCCGTCACTAATCTTTTTTTCATATTTTTCTCCTTTAAAGTTGTAATTATTTGGATCGCGTCGTGACCCATGCACTTATTATAGGCTAAAATATTAGCCGTGTCAAGCGTATAGGCTAATATTTTAGCGTTATTGAGCATATAGGCTAGACTTTTAGTATAATCTAAAGTAGAAATGGAAGTATTCACGCAAAGGCTCAAAGAGTTGATAAACGAAAACGGCATATCGATGTATCGGCTCGCCAAAGATATAGGGGTCAATAAGCAGACCGTGATTTTTTGGTGCGACGGCATGAGCGAGCCTAAAATATCGATGCTGAAAAAATTGGCTGAATATTTTAACGTGACGGCAGATTATCTTATTGGACTCGAAAACGAGGACGGCTCGCGCAACTGAACTTTAATATTTCGGCAACAAAAAATCCGTAGCGACGGTTTGTCGTTACGGATCTTTTTATTTATTCTTTTAATTGACTTTACGCTTTGGGACCGGCTGCCACTATTACGGGGTCAAGGTCGTACTTTTTGATGTTTTCCGCAAAGTCATGCGCAAGCTTTTTGGCAAGGCGGTCGTATTCCTTTTTATCCTTCCAAACGTTTTTGGGATTGAGGATATTGCTTTCCACGCCGGGACAGGTCTTGGGGATAGCAAGACCGAAGAACGGCTCGGTCTCGTACTCGACTTTGGCGAGCTCGCCGCTTAGCGCCGCGGTAACGATAGCGCGGGTCGCGGGCAGGCTCATGCGCTTGCCTACGCCGTAAGCGCCGCCCGTCCAGCCCGTATTGATAAGGTATACGGACGAGCCGTGCTTTTCGATTTTTTCGCCGAGGAGCTTAGCGTATACGCCGGAGGGCAACGGCATGAACGGCGCGCCGAAGCACGTGGAGAACGTGCTGACGGGGTCGGTGATGCCGCGCTCCGTTCCCGCGACCTTGCTCGTATAGCCCGATACGAAGTAGAACATCGCCTGTTCCTTGGTGAGCTTGGCTACGGGCGGCAGTACGCCGAAAGCGTCGGCGGTAAGGAATATTACGGTCTTGGGGTGCTTACCCACCGACGGCACGACCTTATTGGGTATAAAGTCTATGGGGTACGATACACGCGTATTTTCGGTAAGACTGCGGTCGGTATAGTCGGGCGCGCGCGTCGCTTTGTCGACTACTACGTTCTCGACGAGCGAGCCGAACTTGATAGCGCCGTAGATCTCGGGCTCGTGCTCTTTGCTCAGGTCTATGCACTTGGCGTAGCAGCCGCCTTCGATATTGAATATGCCGTCGTCCGACCAACCGTGCTCGTCGTCGCCGATGAGCCCGCGCTTGGGATCGGCGGAAAGCGTCGTTTTGCCCGTGCCCGAAAGCCCGAAGAACAACGCGGTGTCCTCGCTGCCGTCGAGCGCTTTGTTTGCCGAGCAGTGCATGCCGAGTACGCCCTTTTGCGGAAGCAGGTAGTTCATGAGCGAGAATACCGATTTTTTCATTTCGCCTGCGTACTGCGAGCCCACGACGAGGATTATCTTGCGCTCCAAGCACAAAAGTATAGCCGCCTCGCTGTTGGTGCCGCACTCTTTGGGATCGAGTTTGAGTCCGGGCGCGGCGATGAGCGTGTAATCCTCTTTGAACTTTTCCAGCTCTTTGTCGGTAGGACGAATGAGCATGTTGTGCATGAAAAGGTTTTCGGAAGCGAGCTCGTTGATGACGCGAACGGAAACGCGGTATTTGGGATCGGCGCCCGCAAACCCGTCGAATATATAGATATTCTTGCCCGAAAGGTACTCGCCCACTTTTTTATATATGAGCTCGAACTTGTCGAGCGGGAACTTTTTGTTCTCGCTGCCCCAGCCGATCTTGCCGCTTATGCCGGCTTCATCCACAATAAATCTGTCCTTGGGACTGCGACCGGTGTATGCACCCGTTTCGACGAGCAATGCGCCCGTGTCCATCAGCGAGCAAGGCTCGGTTTTGAGCGCTTCTTCCGTCAGCACCGCAGGGCTGTGGTTGCGATCGACTTTTTTGGGACCGACGATCCCGTGCTTTTCGATTCCGTAAGTTTGCATATAATTGCTCCTTTTTAAAAGTTTTTTACTGTTGTGTGTTTACTGCATATATTAGTTTGGGATAGCACCCAATTTTTTAACCGTTGTGTGTTTACTGCATATATTAGTTTGAGGTTACACCCAATTTTTTAACCGTTGTGTGTTTACTGCATATAGTGGTTTGAGGTTACACCCAATAAAGTAGGTGCTTTTATAATTGCGCGACGCGGTTCTATACATAGTTGCGTCTGACACGCGTCACCCAATAAAGTAGGTTCCGGTATGCTCGGTCATACCATTTTAAGCGTTTCGCCCAATGCTTTGAGGTTTTGCGCGCCCAGCTCTTCCGCGCGCGCCGTAGGCGAATAACCGAGAGCTGACAGCGCGTCCAACACCTTTTGCTTTTCCACACCCGCAGTAGTCAGATTGTTTACGAGCGTCTTGCGCTTTTGCGCAAAGCATATCTTAAAGAACGAATACAGCTCATCTGAGAACACCGCGCCGTCGCGCTTGACTATCCGAACGAGCGCGCTGTCTACGTCGGGCTGAGGCGTGAACTCCCACGACTTGATTACGCGCACCGTTTCGGGTTCGGCTACCGCTCTTACCGCGGCGGACAGCGCGCCGAAGTCTCCGCCGTTCTCGGCGCAAATGCGGTCGGCTACTTCTTTTTGGACCAAGCACGTGATCGCCTTGCAGTTTTCCGAGCGCAAAAACAAGAATATGAGCGGCGTAGTTATGTAGTACGGCAGATTGGCTATTACGATATACTCTTCGCCTATGAGCATATCCACCGTTTCGATCCCGAGCTCCGTCACGTCGTTGGAAAACAACTGAACATTATCGAACTCCGAAAGCGTCTCGCCGAGGATGGGAAACAGCGTTTCGTCTATCTCAAAAGAGCAAAGCCGTTTACAACGCTTAGCGATCGCGCGCGAAAGCGTGCCTGCGCCCGCGCCTATCTCCACTACTGTTTTGCCGTCCGCACCGCCCGCTGCCGCTATCTCGTCCAAAATATCGTCGTCGAATATAAAATTCTGTCCGAGCGATTTCTTGTACTTGAAGCGGTGCTTGATGAGTACGCTCTCATAATCGATCATGTCTATATTATACTACACACCCGCCTTAAAAATCAACTGTTTTTCAGCGATCGTGCAGAAGCGGCGTCCAAATATCAACTTTACTTATATAGCAAAAACGACCCCGAATATCGAGGTCGTTTTCGCGACAGATTACGCTTTACGCATAAACTATTTCGGACTTAGAGGTAGTATGCTCGAACACTCCGTCCTTGCCCGTCACCCACGACATACTGCCGTCGGCTTTTGCTCCCGCATCTATGACGTGCACCATACCGTTTTCGAACTCGGTACCGGCAAGATCGTCAGTCTTTTTCCATTGCGAGTTTTGTTCGAAGCCGACCAAGATATTGCAGTCTGCAAGATTGGCGTCTATCGTGTACGAGGATGCCCCGTCGAGCTTATACTGCACACCCTTGAGCGTGTCGTTCCAAATGTACGCAAACTCGGTATCTTTTGTCATCCAACTCGGCGTGGATGCGATCTCTATAACGATCGTCGCGTCTTTAAACTTGAACACTGCCGACTTGCCGCTCAGTACGGGCTCGGGTTCTATCTCGCCTTCATACTCTCCGACTTTTTCGACAGAGAGATACTTGCCGTCAAATACGAGCTTATACTTGCCGTAAGCGAGCACTTGGATATTGTTCTCGCCGTCGCCCTTAACGTAATCGCCGCCCGCTTTTATGCGCGATTCGGAAGTGCCGTCGATGTAATAGCCGAGCCACGCATCGCCGTGAACTATCTTGAACGTCGCGTTTTTCGCGATATTGAGCGTTATCGAGCCGTCGGCATTGTTCAGTAAATACTCGTCGCCCGCCGTCCACTCGTTGAACGAACCGACTGCATAGTAATCGCCGTCGAGGAGCGCGCCGCCTTCCGCGTATACTTTCCATTCGCCCGATGTCATGAGTTTGAGGTAAATGTCGAAGTTGCCCGCGCTCTTGGTCGTGAGCGCGTTGTCGGCAAACGTCACGCCCTTGCTGTAAGTATCGAACACAATAGTTATCGCGGAATACTCGCCGTCGTCCTTTGTATTAAACGTGAGCACGTCGCCTGCTTCGAGCGCAATCTCCATAAGCGTGTACTCTTCCTTGACTTTGGCGTCGGTGTTATGGTCGGTATTGTCGTACATGCGCACTTCTTTTTCGCCGTTTACAAACATGAACTTGTTAGTGAGCATGAGCCACTTGGCATACAGAGTCATAGGTCCCGTTACCGCGTTATCGAACTTCCAGTCATGCTGCAACGCTCTATCCGAGAACCAGCCTATAAACTCGTAGTCTTCGCGAACGGGCTTTTCGGGTTCTGTTATCGTGCCGCCGTGAGTTACCGTTTGATCTTCGATAGCGGGCGCGTCCTCATACATGAGATCGAACGAGACGGTATACTCCGAAACCGTCCACTTGGCATAGATAGCCGTGTCGCCCGTTACGGTATCCGCGCCGAAGTCCCAAGCGTTGACGCACGCCTCTTCTTTATACCAACCCGCAAAGTCAAAGCCCTCTTTGGTCGGAGCTTCGGGTTCTTGAACAAGCGCACCGTACTCTACCGTTTGCGCGTCGACTGCGCTTCCACCGTCGGTAACGAAAGTTACTTCATAAGAATTTATCGACCAATGCGCGGTAAGCGTTATGTTTTCCGTAATAGGCGTGTTAGCAAAATCGAACCTTGTCGACGCACCGTCCGCGAACCAGCCCATGAACGTATGACCGGTTTTAGCGGGCGCAGTCGGCTCGGTTATCGCTTGCCCGCTTATCGCAATGATTTCCGCGACGGGCGTGCCGCCGTCGCTGTTAAACGTTACGGTAAACGTATCCGCGTCGACGAACACGGCGATAAGCGTTATCGTTCCGTTATCGACGAGCGACGCGGAAAGCGCAGTCACGGTATTGCCGCTCGCGTCTATCCATTTATAGAACGCCTTTCCGAATTCGGTCGCTGTGGCGTCGTTAAGTACAATTTCACCGTCGTCCGCCGTGTATTCGTCGGGATTGCCGCCGTTTGCAAACGCCGTATTGTCGGTGAGTCCCGACGCATTATAAGAAACGGTATAACGCACCGCCGTCCAATGCGCCGTAAGCGTCATGTTTTCGGTGATGGCGGTGCCGAAATCGAACGCCGCCTCTATGTCGGTTTCATACCAATAATCGAAAGTATAATGCTCTCTCGTCGGCTCGACAGGCTCTTGCACGGCGTCGCCGTACTCGACTTGTATCTCGCCGTCGGGCTCGCCGTTGCCGTATACAAACGTAACTGTATACTTTACTTTCTCGTATACGGGTTTGAGATTTATTATCGTGCCGCTTTCTGGAAGCGCGGCGTAGTCGAGCGCGGTGAGAGTCGTTTGCGGTTCCACGCCGTCTATATACCAACCGACAAAGTTATAATGATCTTTGGCATCGGGCGTAACCGTCATAAGGTCGAGCGTGCCGAACACGCCGTCCGTCGCTTTGAAGTTTGCGCCGCTTATGACCATACCGCTTTCCTGATAGAAATTGACTACGTAATCATTGGCTACCCACTTGCCGTAAAGCGTCATATTGCCTTTGACGACGTCGGAGGCAAAATCCCACGCCGTAACGAATGCCGAATCTTTATACCATCCGCCGAACGCAAAACCCTTGCTTACCGGGTCTATGGGCTCGGGTATGAGATTATTGAACTTGACGCCCTCTTCCTCGGGTGCGCCCGTCACGGCGTACTCGCCGTTGCCGCATACAAACTCTATCGTGTACTCGCCCGTATTTTTGACAGTAACGTCGAACGAACCGAGCATTACCGTAGGCGCGGACGCGAGCGCGACGGTGACCGTCGCCGTATATTCGGTATCGCCGGTAGTTGCGAACACGTCGCCCGCGGTAAAGTAATCCTCGCAAGCAAACGCAAGCTCACCTACGGATATCTCTTCGCGCTCGTCGTTGTTGTATACTACTGTGAACGTAAGCCCCGCAGTTTTGAGCGTCGCGCCCATGGACTGCTGAACGGGCGTGCCGTCTACTACTATGCCGACCGCGGCTTTTGCCAATACGGTTATATCGACGGCAGTTGTTTTTGTTATGCCGTTTTCGGTATACGTTACCGTTATCGTCTTTGTTCCCGCCGAAGACGTGTCTATATCCGCTACGTTCGTCGTGAAGCCCGTAACCGCTTTACCGCCATCCGTCGATCCGTTATAGAACGCTGTAACGGTCATGCCGACCTCGGTGACAGTGTCGCCCGCTACGAAGCCCGCCGTGTGAGGAGCGGTAGGCGCAGTCGCGGTTATGCTCGTGAGCTTGTCGTTGACAGTTACCGTCACGTCGCCCGTCGCGGTTATTATATTGCCGTCAGATACCTCGTACGTTACTGCGACCGCAACGCCGCTGCCGGAAACGGTAAACGCCGCGCCGCCGTTAAACCCGAGCTTGGGATCGGAAGCCGCAACTTGCTGAGTTTTGCCGTTGTCCAAAGTCGCCGTGAACACTAGCCCCTCGGGCTTAAACGTATCGCCCACGAAATACGTGTCTTTATCGGGCGCGCCGCTTACCGCAATCGCGATTATTTGAGGCGCGACTACGTTGACTTTGAACGTAGCGGTCTTGACTTGGTTGTTGTTAGCAGAGTCGGTAAACGTTACGGTAACGGTGTATTCGCCTATCGTATCGAAATCGATATTATGGCTCACGCCGTCCGCGGTGACCGCTACGGTCGTGCCGCTCGTCGCGCCGTTATAAAACGCTTTGACTACCATGCCCGTAAGGTCGAGTTCGGTAGTGCCCGCGCCCGCCACGTAGCTTTGTTTGGGCGCGGTAGTTACTTCTATACTGTCTAGCTTGTCGTATACGTTTACAGTGACCGCCGCCGAAGAAACGCCGCCGTATACGAACGTTACGGATTTACCGCCCCGCGTCGTAAACGCGTCGTTATCGTAACCGCTCGCGACAGAGAAAGAAAGACCGTCCGCGCCCGCGAGCACGGTAACGCTGTCGCCGCTTAGATACGTAACGGTAAACTCCGCGCCGCTTGCTACGAACGCGTCGCCTACGTAGTAATCGAGCTTATCGGGCATGGTGTCGCAAACGACGGAAGCTACAGCGTCTTCTGTGCCCGTAAAGTTTACTTTTGCTATCGCACCGCCGTCAAGATACACTATCACGGCGGTATTGTTTCCTACCTGCGCCGCGCTTGCCATAACGACGTAATCGCTTGCGGGAAGCGGTATAGCCGCGCTGTCATACGTGACGGCAAAGTCTGTCGCTTTGGGGAGCTTGCCTTTATACACCGTGCCGACAAAGGTCGCGGCGAGCGGCTTACTCTCTATGAGCCGTACCGCGCCCGTCTTTTCGTATACTATATTGTACACGCCGTCGCGCTCTGCAAACACGAGCGAAGACGAAGTCATGCCAAGCCCAGCTACGCGGAACTCATCGTACTTGCGAAGCGTAACGCCCGCAAACACAAAGCTGTTTTCTACTTGAGCCGTCGCTATGAGCGAGCTGTCGGACGACCACTCCGCGTAATAATTGTTGTCTGTAAAGTTGCCTACTATATACGCGACACCGGCAGTTGCCGCGACCGAACTGTACTCGGCAGCCATGCCATCGGGCGCGAGCGTCGCGAGATAATCTCTTCCGAGACTGTCAGGCACTGCCGTAAGCGAGGACGCGCCTTGCGATATCTCAAACGTGACTGACTCGGTAAATGCGTAAGCCGTCACTTTATACACGTCGCCGCTTATCGCGAGCGCGATACCGAGCGAGGGATAGGCGTGTATGACTGTAGGCGCAATGGAGTCTATAGAGCCGTCGGCTTTGGTATAACGAATAAACTTGAACTCGTCTCCGACCGCAAGCGCAATGCCGTTTACTGTATAAACGCCGCCTTGCTCCGCCGCTTTATACGCCGCTTGGAATTCGGCTACTGTTCCCGTGGGGATCATGCTGAAGTCGTTGAAATCGCCGTAGATATACACTCCGTCGTCGGGGTTCTCTATCCACTTGGCATATACTGTCACGTCGCCGTAAACCGCCGTAGGCGATGCGCTGCCGCTAAAAGCCCAAGGCGTTACGCACGCCGCGTCCTCGTACCAACCGCCGAAAGTATAGTTCACGCGCGCAGGATCTGTAGCGGGTCTTACTATACCGTCGCCGTAAGCTACGGTCATATCGGACGGCATTCCCGTTACGGTATCACCTACGACGTTTTCATCAAACGACACCGTATACTTATTGCTGAACGCGCCGTAAACGGTTATGACGTTTCCTTGCGCGCGCGAGATATCGTCGGGCGTAAGTCGTGTCGCCGCAACGCTCAGTCCGGAATTGAAGAACCAGCCGTTAAAGCGGTATCCCGCAGGGAGCGACGAAGGCGCGGTCAGCGGTATGTCGCCGTCCGTAACAACGTACATTATGGGATTGTTGGTATTGACGCTTCCCGTAGGAAGGTTTTTATACGCCACAGTATACTCAATAGCAGTCCACTTGGCGTAAGCAGTTTTATCCGCAGTCACGGCTTCGGTAAAGTCAAACTCTGTCACGCACGCGGGAGCGGTGTACCAGCCTCCGAACGAATATCCGGGGCGCGTCGGCGCGGGGCTGAGCGCGTTTACCGTTTGACCGTCCAAAACGTGCACCGAAGTAGGCGCGCTTCCCGTATAGTTCATATCAAACGTTACCGTATGCGTCGCCGCCTGCACAATGTCCGCAACAAACGTCTTATTGCCGAAATCGGTAGCGGAAACGCCGTTCACGTATTGCTTGCCGCTATCGCCCGACAGGTACCATCCGAGGAAGTTAAACTCGACCGCATCGCCCGTTATGAGCGCGGTTATATCGATATCGTCGGCGGTGGGGAAAGTCACCGTCGTGCCGAAAGTATAGTTTTGCGGGAACGCAACGCCGTCCTTTAAAGCCGCGCTGTATTTAACGCCGTTATCCGAGCCGAACTCGAACGAGAGCGTATAGACTTCGGGCGTGAACTTCGCAAACAGTCTTATCGTTTCCGAGTCCTGCGGAAGGATATCGTACGAGAGTTTCGCGACTTTGCTCGTCGGTTGGAAAAGCGAAGTCGTAAACCACCCGTCAAACGCATTGTGGTCTTTTACGGGGTTTACGAGAGTAAAGTCCTCGAACTCGCCCGCCGTCGCCGTGTACGAAACGGGGTTTTCCGCAACGCTCGCCGCGCCGTTGTAGTTATACTCGACGGTATAAGTTTTTGCCGTCCACTTGGCGTACAGCGTTATATCGTCAGTCACCGTATCGTTTGTGAAATCCCACTCGGTATCGCATGCGGCGGTCGTAAACCAGCCGCCGAATGTGAAGCCTTTGAGCGTGGGAGCCGTCGGGCGCGAAACTTTCCCGCCGTCGTCTATGCGCTCGATTTCGGGCATGCCCGAAATATGCGACTCGTATGCGGAGTTGTTTGCGTCAAACTCTACGTCGTGGCGCACGACAGCGGGCACAACTACTTCGAGCGAGATTGACGGAGTCGCTACAATGCCGTCGTACTCGGCAATCACTATCGCCGTTTCCGCCGCTTGGGTGAATCTGCCGTCCGCGTCCAATATGTCTGACATAAAATACATATGCCCGACTACGATAGGCTCTTGCGATCCGTCGTCGTACACGGCGGTAAACGTAAGTCCCGAGGGATCGAATTTAGCGCCCACTTCCTGCCGTCTGTTGGCGAGGTTGCCGCCGACGGATACGGACGAAACCGTGCGCGGTATGACCGTAACGGTTATCGTATCGGTCATGCCGTTATACCTTACCGTAACGGTTTTGACGCCCGCGGAAGTCATGTCCGCGGGATATTCTATAGTATAGTCGCCTGCGGCTAGCGTTTGATCGGCGCCGCCGTTGTTGTAATGCGCGACAACGGTGAGCGAGCTCTCGTCAAAGCTCTGCCCCGCCACTATCGTAAGTTTATCGGCGGGCGCGGAAGCCGTGACGGAAATAAGCTCGGGAACGGGCGTGCTCGTGCGCGTCCAATGCGCGTACAAGTTCAAAGCTCCGTTTACGGCGGTATTAAAATTGTATACACTGCCGCCGTCGGGCGCGGTGTGCCAGCCGTCGAACGTATAGTCCGCGCCGCGCGACGGCGCCGAAGCGGGAGCGCTTACCTTTTGACCGGCGTTTACCGATTTCGTATCGAAAACCCCGCCCGAGGGCGCGCCGTCGTAATTGTAATAGAACGTCACCGTATATTGCTCTACGGGCTGAGCGCCGCCGTTCCACAAAGCGTAATATGTAACGTTGCCCGTAACCGGTCTAGTAGAAAGGTCGACCGCAGTTACCGCGCTCGCGCTGTCGCCCCAGCCGAGGAACCTCAGATTCTCGGGATGGGTAGGAATTACGTTGCCGAGCGCAAAACCGTCTTTTTTGACTTTTTCCGTGTGCGACGTGAGCTTATCGGCGAATATTCCGCCGTTGGCTATGTACGTTACGGTATAAGTCGTGTCTGCGGGTTTCTTCGCGTCCTTTTTACTGCAACCGACGAGCACGACGGCAAAAACCGACATTATAATCGCTATTACGGCTGCAAATACTTTCTTGCTCTTCTTCATCATCTTTCCCCCGATCTATGCGCTATACACGCACTATCAGTAAATATACGGTTATGATACCACATTGTGCGACTTTTGTCAATAACGTAGAGATACGCTTAAAATTTTTTTTGATTGATTCGTATTGACGGGCATACTCAGCCGTGCTATACTCTTTTTATGGAATTACTGTCGTACACATATGATCTGTCTAATATCGACTGCCATATCCACAGCAGGTTTTCGCCCGACGCGCGCAACGCGGGCGCGGACGAGCCTCAAAAAATAGCCGATACCGTGCGCGCAAAAGGCTTACGCGGATTTATAGCGACCGATCATATAGACGTCGGGCATTGGAAGGATTTTGCGCCGCTCGATTTCGACGCATACTTTACGACATGGGAAAAAGTAAAACGCGACAATCCCGATCTCGATATACACGTCGGACTCGAAGTAGGCTACGAGAAAAAACACGCGAAAGAAACGGCGAGGCTTATCGCCGATCTTCCGCTCGAATACATAATAAACAGCGTGCATTATTTCGGCAAGGACGTGTTCGCCTTGGGCAAGAAAAAAGCATACGCCGAGTATTTGAACGCGGTGCTCGCCTCGCTCGACGCGCCCTACCCGTTCACTACGATAGGACATCTCGGTTTTGCGGAACGCTACGCGCCGTACGATATTTCGGAGCGAGTAATTGCTTATGATGAGTTTGAACCGATATTACGGAAAATAGCAGAGCGCGCCGTCGAGCGCAAGATCAGGTTTGAAGAAAACACCAACACCGACGGCGAGATGCGCTGCCCTCGCTCCGACTTTTTGCGCGCGTATAAGGATATGGGCGGAGTTCGACCGGTGCTCGGCTCGGACGCGCACGTATCGGCGCGGATAGGCGCACACTTCGATATCGCGACAAAATTCTTGGACGGGATATTCGGATAATAAAAAATGCGCACATGCAAATATGCGCATATATCATAAAAATGTTATTAAACCTGCGACTCAGTCGCGGTCGCCGTTACTCTTTTCGCTTTTTTCGGCGTCGGGCGTTTTCGGCGCCGATTTATCGTCCGATATTTCATACCCGAAAATATCGTACTTCTTTTCGCCGTCGACGGACGCGCCGACATCGCATTGCCCCGCTGTCGCGGCTTGCTCGTCGCTCGCATTATTCTCGCCGCGAGCGTTCTGCCCCGCGGGATTTTTACGTTCCGCGGGCGGGATTTTTTTGAGCACTACGGAACCCAGCACCGAAAAAATAAAATCGAGCGGAACAAGCACGAGCGTCGCCACGATTGCAAGCACCCAATACCCGCCGAGAGTATCTACCCAATCGGTCACGGGAATATCCGCGCCTATGACCAAGCGCGTCGCTACGATATAAGTCAATCCCACAGTGAGATTGAAAAACGCTATCGCTATCGCGCCGCGCAGTAATCCGCTTTTGAGCTTGAAATACGAGAGCTTGTGTATAAAATACGTTATTATACCGTACGGGGCAAACATGAACAGCAAAAGGAACCATGACACCGATAAGCCCGTCATGGCAAACATTATGCCGACCGTAGCAAGCGCGCACAGTATGCCGTATGCGAGGCTGCCGCGTTTGCACGCCAAAAATATGCTAAATGCCGCTACATACAGCGGCATAAAGCTAAACGGAAGATATGCGGTAAACACGCACATTATAACGGCTATGGCGGTGCATACCGCCGCCGTGGTCAGTTTTTTGGTGGACGCGCGCATATCAGCAGCAGCGCAAAGTCGAGCAAAGGCAGTCGGTAAGACAGTACGCGCAGCAGCAAGAGCTCAGGCAGTTTGACATATTGTCGGCTTGCTGAGGCGGCTGTTCGTAACCGCCATTGTAAGGATTGTTATTGTACTGCGCGTTCTGCGGCGGGGTCTGATTGTTGCCCGCGTTCGCGCCGTTATAAGACGCGCCGCCGCTCATGGTAAGCTTAAGCTTGTCGAGCGAACTGCGGTATTTTTCGTTTGACGGATCGTCCTGTATAGCCATTTCGAGCTGAGTCTTGGCTTCGGTCAGCCATTCGCGTTTATAAAACACTATTGCTTGCATATAGTGCCACTCGCCTTTACGCTCGGTTATGGAATCGAGGATATCCTGCGCTTCGTTATACTTGCCGTCGCGGATAAGCATGTCGATACGCCCGTAATCGTTGCCGAACGCCTCGGTCTTGTCCGTTCTGTCCATGTCCGAAGAAATAAGAACCCACGCCTCTTCCAATTCCTGAAGCTTGCGCGCGCCCTCGTTACCCGCTTCGCCCGCTTTAAAGCGCTGTTCGCCGTAAAGCTCGTGAAGCTCGTCATATTTGGCTTTGAGAAGGTCTTTGTCGGTATCTCTCGGTAATCCGAGTACCGCATACGGATCTTTCATGTGTTCTCCTTTCCTTGCCGTGTGCAAGTTTGTACGATTATATTATACGCATATACAGATTAATAAAAGCTTTAATCCACATTAAAATACGATTAGTTTTTTAACCGCGCCGCATGCATAGACTTTATGGACACGAACCACACAGCTATATTCGCGGCGGGCGCAGTTTTTTATCCGAAGTCAAAAGCTCGTCGATCTTGGCGCCGAGTCCGTCGCGCACTATGTTGTGCAGTAACGAATAGCTTTGGGTCAGCCGCATGCCGCCGAGCATTTCCGCGGCGCGCCCCGCGCACGATCCGAGGTATGAGGTCAGCTCTTCTTTATGCGCGTCGAAAAACCGTTTTCTTCCCTCGAAGTTCTTTTTATCGAGACCGTACGTCGCCGCAAACGGATTGTACCGCTTGGCTTTTACGTCGTCTTGGATATCGTCCAGAGCGTCGGCTAGGTAGACGAACTTACCTATATTATAACACAAAGAACGGAGTTTGTCATCGATTTTGCCGTCTAAAATTTTTTCGACAAGCTCACGCATTAGACAGGCAAACGGATCGGCGGCTCGGTCTATGCTCGCGATCTTGTTTTTTTCCGACGCGCGCTGGGCTTTGTATCCGCGCTCTATCGTTTCTTGCATTTCGGGATACGCCGCTGACGCTTTCTTATACGCTTTTCTGAGCGCGCGGCGTACAACTCGGTATTTGAACCCGTCGCCGTCTATTACGCCGTCGTCCGCCTTTTTGTACGCGAGCATTATATTCGCCGCGACCAGCTTATCGAGAAGCGGGCTCTCTGTCAATACGGCTTTCTTTTTTACTACGTTGAGCACGCATTTATGTTCTTCTATTACGATATCGCTCGCCGAATAGTCATGAAGAAGCGCCGCCAAAAACGCAAAATCGTAGTTTGTCGTGAACCGCGGGAGCTGACCGTAGTTCTTGCCCGTTCTGCAGCATATTCCGCAATAGAACGCGCGGTATAACACGAAATCGCTTGCGCGAAGCGTGGATTTATCAGGAACTACGTACCCGTACATATCAAAGCGGCAACAGCCCCACGCGCTTACGCACTTTTTCCATAGTGCGGGCGGCAAGGCGTTTGGCGCGTTCCGCGCCTGCATTCATGAGCGAAGCGAGCGCGCCGTCGTCGCGGCGCAGGCTTTCGTATTTTTCGCGCACAGGTCTAAGCACTTCCACAGCCGCCTCGCCCACTCGGGTCTTGAACGTGGCGTAATCGCACGCGCAAAACTCGCGCTCCGCCTGTTCTACCGTCGTTTTCGTCGCCGCGGCGTAAATGTTTAACAGATTGGTAATGCCGGGCTTGTCCTCGGAAGCTTTGACGCGCATTTCGCTGTCGGTGACCGCGCGCTTGAACTTTTTCATTATCGTCTCGGGCGGATCGAGTATAAAAACCGAGCCCGACGCGTCGCCGTCCGACTTGCCCATTTTAGCTGTAGGCTCGCTGAGCGAATATATGCGCGCGCCGCTCTTGGGCGTTTGCCATTCGGGCACGGTAAACGTGTTGCCGAACCTGCCGTTAAACCTTTCGGCTATGTTGCGGCAAAGCTCCACGTGCTGTATCTGATCGTCGCCTACGGGCACTATATCTGCTTTATATAACAAAATATCCGCCGCCATGAGCACGGGATAATCGAACAGTCCGACGTTGACGTTTTCGGGCGCTTTCTCGCTTTTCTCCTTGAACTGCGTCATGCGCCGCGCTTCGCCGAACATCGTATAATTGTTGAGTATCCAGCCAAGCTCGCTGTGCGCGGGCACGTGCGACTGAACGAACACGATAGCCTTTTCGGGATCGACCCCGACGGCTACGAGCAACGCGAACAGCCTGAGACTGTTTTCTTTGAGTTCTTTGGGTTCTATTGCTACCGTGAGCGCGTGGAGATCGGCAACGGCAAAAAGGCAGTCGTATTCGTCCGACATACCGCCCCAATGCTGCATGGGACCGAGATAGTTCCCAAGCGTCGGGTTGCCCGTCGGCTTGACCGCCGAGAACACGCGCTTTCTTTTTTCCTGCTGTTCCGCCATACCGTCTCCTATTGATTATTCTCCGAATCGTTCAGAAATAAATGCGATAACGTCGGATTTATCTATCGTTTTGTCAAACCGCACGGGCGCGTCGAATACGTTTGCGAGCGACTCGGGTATTTCCATCGCCGTTTCGTCGTAAAGCTTATCGAACGTCTTTTTATCGACTTCGCCGTGCCCGCCCGCGCCGAGCGCGGAAAGCACCGCCGGCGCGAACTTATACGGGTTGGCTGTGGACACCACTATCGTGGGGCGGTTATAGCCGCGCCTTGCCGCCACCGCGTACGCCGCCGCCGTGTGCGTATCGATAAGATATCCGTACTCGTCGAACATATCTGCGATAGCGTCCGCCACTTCGTCGTCGTCGGCATAACCGCAAGCGAAGGTCTCGCGGATACTTTCTATCTCGCTTTCGGTCACTTCGTAGCGACCTTTTGTTTTGAGCTCGTTCATGCGGTTTGCCGTAAGCAGAGCGTCGCGCCCCGATATCTCAAACAACAGCCGCTCCAGATTGCTCGAAACGAGTATATCCATCGACGGGCTCGTGGTCTTGTAAAAATCCCTGTTCACGTCGTATATGCCCGTCTCTATAAAGTCGGTAAGCACTTTGTTCTTATTGGACGCGCATACGAGGCAGTTTACGGGAAGCCCCATTTTTTTCGCGTAATATCCGGCGAGGATATTGCCGAAGTTGCCCGTAGGTACGACAAAATCGACTTTCTCGCCTGCCTTGATCTCGCCCGCTTCGACGAGATCGCAATACGACGAAAAATAGTAAGCGACCTGCGGCACGAGCCGACCTATATTTATGGAGTTGGCGGACGATAGCTCCACCCCGTTCTTGTTGAGTTTTTTGTTGAGCTCTACATCGGCAAACGCTTTCTTGACCGCAGTCTGCGCGTCGTCGAAATTGCCGTCTATGCCCATGACGCACACGTTGTCGCCGTCCTGCGTTTGCATGGCAAGCTTTTGCACGCGGCTCACGCCGTCGGTCGGATAGAACACGCAGCACTCCGTACCGCTTATATTCTTGAAGCCTTCGAGCGCGGCTTTACCGGTATCGCCGCTCGTCGCGACGAGAACGAGCGAATGAGATTGATCGCCCGTCGCCGCTTTCGCCGCTACCAACAGATGCGGAAGCACCGACAACGCCATGTCTTTAAACGCGTGCGTGCGACCGTGCCAAAGCTCGAGCACGAAAAACTTTTCGTCCAGCTTGACAACGGGCGCGGGATCGCCGTCGAATGCGGCGTATGCTTCTTTTGCGATGCCGTCCACGTTAAAGTCGAAAAAGGCGCGCAAAACCTTGTCGCAGCGCGCCGCATAATCGAGACCGAACAGCGACTTATAGTCCAGAGCGGGAAACTCGCTCGGGACATACAGTCCGCCGTCCGGCGCAAGCCCCGTTGCGACGCTCACTGCCGCCGAGGCGACCGACGCCGTATTACGGGTGGATATATATTTCATGATCAGTCCTTAGCGGCAAATTTTTTAAGGCTCGCGGGAAGCTTATCCGCGGAAACCGTGATGACAAAGTTGACTTGACCTTTAAGCGCGTCAAACGCGTCGAATACGGGTTTGAGCTTGTCTGCGGGGCAGTCCAAAAGTCTGCTGAGCCCGTCGATATATATCTCTTGGATATCGAAATCGGCGGCGAGCATACCGCGGATAAAGCCTATGAACTGCTGTTCTCCGCTTACGTTGTACTCGGCAAGATTGATGAATTTTACGCCGGGGTTCACGCCGAGCGACTGTCCGTTGTCGGTAATGAAAATAACCTTGCCGCTCGCCTTGTCGCATGCCGCGTTTACCGCGTCGATAAGACGTTTGGTCTTGCCGCTGCCCTGTGCTCCGTAGATGATCGAAATCATGATAATATCTCCTTGATGTTTATTTTTTATTTGTATGCGCGGGAGCTTATAAAAAGAAACCGCGCCGACCTACCGCTTATCAACTGAGCTGCGCCACAAAGCTCGCTATCTTATCGAGTCCACGCTCTATGTCCTTTTCGGACGCGGCATACGAGAGGCGTATATATTCGGGCGCGCCGAAGCACTCGCACGGAATAACCGCGACTTGCGCGTGCTCCAAAAGCACCGAGGCAAAATCGTATGCCGAACGTATGCGCTGACCTTCGAAGCACTTGCCCTCAAACTCTTTGACGCATACCATTACGTAAAACGCGCCCTTCGGTTCTATGTAATTGAGACCTATGCGGGAAAGCCTGAGCATCATGAGCGCGCGTCTAGCGTCGAACGTGGCGCGCATGTCTTCCAAGAACGCGTCGCCGTGATACTTGTCGGAAAGCGCTATGTACGACGCGTACTGCGCTACCGCGTTTACATTCGACGTGGAGTGGCTCTGCAAGCTCGACATTGCGGAAGCGATCTGCTCGTTAGCCGCGGCATAGCCTACGCGCCAGCCCGTCATGGAATACGTTTTGGACATGCCGTTCACTACGATAGTAAGATCTTTGAGTATGTCCGAGTATGCCGCTATCGAATGATGGCGGTGCTCGTAATTGAGCTTTTCGTATATCTCGTCCGATATTACGTAAATATTGTGTTTTTCTATAACTGAAGCCAATGCGTTGAGCTCGCTTCTCGTGTACACCGCGCCCGTCGGGTTGTTGGGGTTGTTGAGTATAAACGCTTTGGTCTTATCGGTTATGGCTTTTTCGAGCTCCGCCGCCGTTATTTTGAATTTGTTTTCGGGGCGGGTCTGAACAAACACGGGCACGCCCGACGCCATTTTTACGAGCTCGGGATAGCTGAGCCAGTACGGCGCGGGAACGATGACCTCGTCGCCGGGATCGAGTATCGCCATGAACGCGTTAAACAGCGAGTGCTTGCCGCCGTTGGACACGACTATCTGCGACGGCGAGTATTCGAGCGCGTTGTCGTTTTTGAGTTTTTCGCATATCGCGTTTTTCAGTTCCGCCGTGCCCGCCGCGGGCGTGTACTTAGTCAAGCCCATTTCGAGCGCTTTATGTCCCGCTTCGATTATGTAGTCGGGCGTATTGAAATCGGGCTCGCCCGCCGCAAACGATACGACGGTTATTCCGTCCGCCTTCATCTTTTTCGCGCGCGCGGTTATCTCCAATGTGAGCGACGGCGCGATCTGTCTTGCTCTTTTTGCTATTTCCATGATGTGTTCTCCGTGCGTATCGGGAATATTCTCCGAACTTTGCACACTGCTATTATACACGCTCCCGCCTTGAAAATCAAGTGTTTTGCGCAAGTACCTTTTGCCATGCTCGCGCGGCGCAGGCTGAGTTTATCATACGCCGCGGTCGTCGGCGTTTTGCATATAATAAAAACTTCCCTTTCGAGGAAGTTTTAGTTTTTGTGGTACGTACTAACAGCTTTGACGCTGTAATGCTCCGCATATATGCCGCTAAAACTGTGTTCGACTTATTTACTTCAATTTAGTCGTCGTACTGTTCGAATCTCGCCACCGTCGCTTCGTCCACCGACGGCTTGACGCTGTCCAGCGCTTCGTCGATATCCTCGGCGGTCAGCCCGCATACCGTGCCGCTTTTCAGCGAGCGGCGGAGCGGCGCGTCCGTTGCGCGGTCAATGAGCTCGGTTATGTCCGCGCCCGAAAATCCGTCCGTCGCGGCGGTTATTTTAGCTACGTCGATCGCTCCGTCCGTTTTGGTATTTTTGAGTTTTGCTCTTATCATTGCTTCCCGTGCTTCGCTGTCGGGGAGCGGGATATATATTTTTTGACTGAACCTGCCGGGGCGCATTGCCGCGTCGTCTACCGCCCACGGGTTATTGGTAGCGCCCAGCACCATGAGCCCCGAGCTCTTGCTCGAAAACCCGTCTATCTGTTGCAGGAGCTCGTTTACGCGTCTGTCGTTGTGCACGTCCTTGCCGCGCTTGAAAAACAGCGAGTCGAGCTCGTCGAAGAATATTATGGCGCGGTCGTGTTTTCTTGCCGTATCGAACAGCGCGGCGATGTTTTTTTCGGACTCGCCTACCCATTTGCTCACGATGTCAGAGCACTTGACGGCGTAGAATACCGCGCCAGCTTCATGCGCCGCCGCTTTTGCGATCATCGTTTTACCGGTGCCCGGCGGACCGTACAACAGCACGCCGCCGCCCGATTTTTTGCCGAGCGCGGCGTACACGTCGCCGTGCGACATGGGGTATATCATTTTTATGCGTATCGCTTCCTTGGCGCGTTCCAAACCTTTTACGTCGTCAAACGACACGTCGGGGATCTCGGCGGCTTTGATCGGTTCGCCGTCGTCCGCGGCGATATCCGTCTTTCCTCGCGCCGCTGTCTTTCTCGCTACGGGCTTTATCGGTTCGGACTCGGGCAGAGAATCGGCGATCGATATTATGCGCTTGGCGCGCTCGACGCGCGCGGCTTTGAGTTTTTCGCCCGACATTTTGGCGAGCTCGGTCATGATCTCCGCCGCTCTGTAATAGTCGCGCTTCGCCTTGTTGTACGCGCCTGCGTTCTGAGCGTTTTTTGCGCTATTAAAATACGTATCGAATGTGCGTATGAGATTGTCTTCGGTCATTTATTCTTCCTCGAGGCTCGCTTGCCTTGCCGAGTCTTTGGCAAAATCGGAATCGAACTCCGCTTCGGAATCGAGCTGGTCCTGCATTTCGAACATGGCGAGAAGCTCGTCGTCGGACTTGCTCGCAGAGTATATGGGACCGTCCTCAGACTGCGCGGCTTGCTCATACGACTCGAACAGTCTGTCCGCTTCCACGAGCGAGTCTTCCGCGGCGGTGCGCGTCGCTATCGCGCTTTCGAGGAACTGCGCCAGCGCTTTCTGGTCGCTTAACAGTTTGTTGAGCGAGAGCTTTGACGTGTTCTCTACGAACTGATTGTCGTCTATCGCCGCTTTCAGTTTTTCGAGGAGTTTTACGTTGTACAGCAAAAACGCGGCGCGCTTGGTGTCGCGTTTTATCTCGTCTTGAAGACTGCTCACTTTTTTGGCGCACAGCAGTTTTATGTCGCGGTTCTTTTCCTTGCGGCCGCGCTCCATCAGTTTCTCGACTTCTTCGGACTTTTGCATTATGCCGTTCTCTAAGTCGTCCTGCTGTTTGCCGAGCTGTATTATCGCATCGACTACGTCTTCGCGTTTCAGTTTTTTAAACTTATTCCTTCCAAACATATTTATGACCTATCCGTCTTGGTTTATTTGTTTGTGTGCGCCACCGCTATTATAGTTACTGGTGATATTTGCGCCGTTCTTGCCATGGCAGCTATTGTAAATGTGTCACCGCTATTATAGTTACGATTGATATTGACGCGGCTATTACCATAGAACCCATTGCAATTGCGCCGCCGCTATTTTTAAGACCTATCAGTCTTGGTCTATTTGTTTATGCGCGCCACCGCTATTAGCATTGTGAGTGATGTTTACGTCGTTCTAACCATGGCGACTATTATATGCGGTTGAGTGCGCTATCTCCGCGGCTCAGTTCGTGTACGAATTGCGCTCCGCGATGGCGGTGTTCATATCCTTTAAAATATCTTCGGCTTGGAGCAGTCCGCGCTCCTTGCCTTTACTCAGCGCGATCTTGAGATCGCCCGCAAGCGCGCCCAATTTTTTATCGGCTTGCATTGCGCCCGCCGACGCGCTCGGCACCATGTATCTCACCGCGTCGTATACTTTGGCTACGGCGTTTTGCAAGTCGCCCTCGGCAAGCTCTACGCACACCGAAAGCACGCGCGCGTTGCTTTCCACCATTTCGCGGCTGTCCGCGAGCAGTTCTTTTTTATCGGGCGAAGAAAAACAAAATCCCATGATAACTCTCCTATTATGTTTTACGTAATTTAACGTTGATACCCGCTCTTCCGATCGACGTATATATTTTATTTGACTTTTTTGCCGCACTCGGGGCAGAACTTTGCCGACGCGTCGAGCTTGTGCCCGCAATGCGAGCAATACGATTCCGCGAGCGAACTGCCGCACTCGGGGCAGAATTTATCGTTCTCGCCGCATGCGTTGCCGCACACGCCGCACACCTTACCCGACCGTCCGAGCTCGTCACGCTTGCGCTCTATGGCTATTATGTCCGCGTCGGATATGATAGCACCGTTTATCGAGAAAGAGCAAAGTTCCAAGCCGTACTCGGCAGCCAGAAGTTCCGCAAGGCTCTTTTTGAGCTCCGACGATATAGCCGCTTTGTGCTCGGAAAACTCGGTATAGCTGATCTTTTTCTCGCGCATGCATTTTGCAAGCGCGGGCTCGATAACGCTCATGAGCCTGTTTTGTATGCGGCGTTTGAGTTTATCGACAGAGTACTCGGTGTCCGCGCCGACAAGTTCCAAATAGAACTGTTTGGGCGTTTTTACCCTTAATTCGAGCTCGCCGTTCGCACCGAGCGATACGAGAACGCCCGTTTCGGGGTCGCGCGTTTTTATGGGCGAACTCGTACCCCACAGCATTTGGAGCTTTGCCGTTTTCGACACGAACACGAAATCAACCGAAGCCACGTCGCTGTCTTTTTTCAGTCTGAACAGCCCGTTCTCGGTATCGAATATATCATGGCGACCGGGCTGTAAAGCTTCCGACACCACGCCGTCTTTAATGAGCAATACCGTATGCGTTTCGGGAACTATCACCTGCGCTTTCGCATGCAGTTCGTCCGCGCTCTCGCGGCAGAACAGTTCCGCATTGTTGCCCGTGAATTTGACTATTTCCGTCATGATCGTACCTCCGTTATATGCGATCACGCTTTCGCGTTTTTTCCGTTTGTTTTATTTGTTTTTGCGTTTGCGTTTGGAAAATATGAGCGCTTCCAAAACAAACGAACATATTATGACGCCGTATGAAGAGAGCAGCCACGCAAGTCCCGATAAACCTCTAATATGAACTATGTGCGCGAGCGGCGATATCGTTATCGTAATGGCGTCCAGCACAATGTTTACGACCGTAAAAGCTATGCTCTTTTTGCTATCCGGCGTCATGAGCATGATAGCGTTGTTTATCACTCTGAACACCGAGGATATGACCATGCATGCCGCGAGCCCGCCGTCGTTGCCGTCAAGCGTCAGTATTCCCGCAAAGAACAAGACGTACGATATTACCGCCGTCGCGATTATAAATGCGGTCTTGACCTTGCCCGCGGCTTTCTTGCGGCGCTCTTCCGCTTCTTTCAGTTCGCGGGCTTGTTTCTCGCTCCTTGCTTTATCCGCGCGGTTTTTATCGAGCGTCGCGAGAAGCGCGTCGTACTCTACGTTTTGAGCGTCCGTGGCTATCGACTGCGCCAGCATGAAATACTCGTTTGTCGATATATCCGCAGTCGAACGGCGGAGCTGAGCCTCCGTCATATTGAGCTCCGACAGCATTTTGCGAAAGTACAGCAAAGACGAATAATAATTGTATGTATCAACGGGGAGTATGTTCTTATTGTCGACCAAGTAGTCGACGAGCTTGCCGTCGTTAGCTTTGTTCTTGGAACGTTCGCGAAGAAACAGCGCCGCATTCTTGGAAACGGTTTCCCTTGCCTTTTCGTACTCCGCCGCTTGCGCGGGCGACGCGTACCGCATTGCCGTTTTGTACTCGGTCTCGCGCGTTATGTCCTCTACGCACACGAGCGGGGTCTGTCCGTACTTTGCCCACAGTCTAAGCCAATAATATCTGCTTGCGATATCGGGGAATTTCCTGTATATAAGTCCGTCCTCGTTTTTGAACGCGTTCGCGCATTCGTCGAGAGTCTTGCCTAAAGCATTGAAATCCTCGCGCGCATAGTCGCGCTCCGCTCTCGACAGTATGTCGTTTACCGTCTTTACCGCTTTCACGCGATACGCCGACACGGCTTTATCCACGCGTTTTTGCACGGCGGCGTCGGCAAACCTTTCCGCATTGATAAACGACGAGTGCGCGGTGAAATCTCTGTCCAGCGCCATGAGTTCGTCGTCCGATCTCACGCGGAAAGAGCAAAGGAGCAACAGCCACCAGGCGAGCGGGTCTTCGGGCGCGACGTCGAGCACGTCGTCTATTATGCTTTCGGCGCGGTCGAAGTTGCCCGAGCCTATCTCTATCTCGGCGCGTTTGAGCCTTGATTTATAGTTATACGACGGCGCGGCGGTCGCCGCGATATCGCCCGACACCAATTTTTCCAAGCGCTCGATGCGCTCTTTTTCGCGCGCGCGCTGTTCTTCCAAAAGCTGCCTTTCTTTTTCGCGCGCCGCGAGCCGCTTTTCTTCGAGCTCGGCTTTTTCGCGCGCATCCTCAGCGAGCATGCCCTTTATGTCTATAACGAGCTGTTCGAGATGCGCATACGGATCGTCCGTCGCGTCCAGCCACTGAACGCTCGAGAGCGCGCGCAAAAACGCGCCGTCGTATTCCGTATCGTCAATGCGGTAGCTGTAAAGCGCCTTGCCCGCAAGCACGGCGGCTTTCAGCTCCATCTCGCAATCCTCAGAATATATGGACTTAAAGCTCGACACTACGAGAAATATCTTGCAGTTTTCTACGCCTTTTAATATGTCGCGCTCGTAGTTCTGCGAGCCCGCGAGTATGTTTCTCGGCGCGATCCAGCACCTGAGCCCGCGCGCCTCGAGTCTCGAGCATATAGCGTCCGCAACGTCCTGATCGGGCGCGGCGGTGCGATGGCATATAAACACGTCGCGTTCGGCGGTACGTGTCATTTTGAGTTTTTGGATATAAGTCTTTATATTGCGGTCGATGAGCGGTTCGTATGCGGCATAACCGCTCGGGTACGCGCGCTTTACAAACGCTTTGACGTCGTCCGCATATTTAGGCTCTGCGGAAGCCACGACCGAATCGACTATCTCTTTAAGTTCTTCGGGCGTCGCCGCGTCCAATTTAGCGTTATACAAAAAGTCGATAAACGCTACGTCGTTGTCGTCGTAACGCTCTGCGAGCGCCACATAGTACGTAGCGCAAAAGTCGTCGGGAAGAACCGAGAGTATTTTTTGCGCAAACAATTTTACGCCGCCGTAGTCGCGCGCTTTACTGCTGTCCTGTTGCAGTCTCAACTGCTTGCCCAAATACTCGCGCCACGCGCGGATGTCCTGCGTATGGTCGAGTTCCACCTTGGAAAACGCCGTTGCTTTGGGTACGTTAAACGTGCTCCCGCACGCTTCGCACTTGACGAACGCGCCCGTCTCGTCGGGGACTATGGCGGCAGAGCCGCAGTTTGTGCATCTGACTTGTTTCATATCTTCGCTTATACTTAGGCGGTCGAAGTTCTACCCCACCGCTTACTTATTCATTATATCACGTTGTTTATTAGTTTTACATGTACAAATCATTAAAATCTCATTAAAAAACGGCGGACGTTATATTCCCGCCGTCCCGTCGCTCAACAACTCGGGCTCGAACATAGGCATGAGTTCGAGTTTGAATTTGTTCTGTTCGTGCTTGCGGTCGATGAGCGCTTTCTTGTCTGCGTCGTTCATAACTCCCGTGCGTATATACGCGTCGAGCTCGGCGTAAGTAAAACCGAGGTTTTCCTCGTCGGTCTTGCCGCAAAGCCCGTCGATGGGCGTTTTGTCCACAAGTTCTTTCGGCAAGCCGAGCGTGTAGCCGATCTGCTTTACTTCGGTCACCGTCAGTTTTGACAGCGGACTGAAATCGCCTACGGAATCGCCGTAGCGCGTGGAATACCCGACGTAGTCCTCCGAAAGATTGCAGGTATTTGCCACTCTGCCGTTACAGCTTTGCGACACGGCGTACAGCGTCGCCATGCGTATTCTCGGCGGAAGATTGTTGCGGGTCTGTTCCGTAAGCTTCAGTTCGGAAGGGATCGCGCCGACCACTCCGTCGACGGCGGCTTTGATATTTACCTCGTAATGCTTTATACCGAGAAAGTTTACCAGCTTGTACGCGCAGTCTATATCGTGCTGAACGCCGCACGGCATAAGCACGCCGACGACGCGATCTTTGCCGAGCGCTTCCGCGCACAGCGCGGCGACGACCGAGCTGTCCTTACCGCCCGAAATTCCGACAACTGCGTTACAGCCTTTGCCGTTTTTCTCAAAGAACTCGCGTATCCATTCCACGCATTCGCATTTTACTTTTGCGGCGTCAAACATGATTCCCTACTCCCTTGGGCTTTACGTGATCCCGCCCGAACAGTTCGCGCGCAAGCTCCAGATCGTCAGCGTAAAGATCGTCCTCCGACTTTTCCACGCGCGCGCGCTTTTTTTGACCGATATGATCGAGCGCGGCGTTCAATACGTCCAGCGTGGCGGCTTCGCTCATTTGCAAAAAGCACGCGTCGGGCACTACAAACGCTATTGCGTCCTCGCGCTCTTTTACCTTGACTCCGCGCGACAAAAGGTCTCTTACCCTTGCCGAGCTCATATCGTTCTTCTTGCGCAGGTATGTCGCGACCTTGCCGAGGAGCTCAAGCCCCGTTACCGCTATGCCGCGGCGGTGCATAAACTCGCCCTCGTCGGCGGATACGTACTCGGGTAATTTTGCCGTGCTCGCTTCCCGTTGTTTATCCGTTCGAATCTGAGCGGGCTTAGCCATAGCGTTCGCGCTTACTTCGCGCGCACGCGGTGCTATGCCGTCGGCGGCGCCGTAGTATTCGGGCGGGGGCGGGGGCGGAACGTCGTAGTCGTACGCGGCAGGCGCTTGCGGCGTTACCCGCGCGGCGGGCGGCGTTATCGGCTGCGCCGACGGTTTTTCGGGCGGCGTTGCGCTCGCCGCGGGCGCATTGACCTGCGGTTGCGGTTGTTTCGGCTGTTCCGTTACGGGCGCCGACGGAGTTATCGGGTTATTTTTTTTTTGCTCCGGAGCGGGCGCTACGGAGCCGAGTTTTCTTTCAAGTGCAGACACGCGCTTGCGCAGGTCGTCGTCCTCGTCCGCGCCGCAGACGATACCGACGATCGAGGTCTCCAAGTACAGTCTCGGACTGACCGAGTACTTGAGTCCGCTCTCCGCCGCGCCGAACCTGTCGAGCAAGCGCGCTATATCACCGAGCGCGCATTTATCCGCCGAGACGCACAGGCTGTCGAAAGCCGCGCGGTCGGCGTTGATCAGCCCGTCCGACAACGCGCGGTCTTTGCCGACCGCTTTCAGGACGAGCGCGTTTCTTGCGTAGATATTGAGCTGACGGCACACCGCGCTCATCGATTTGCCGCTCTTGGCAAGCGCGTCGATAGCGGCGAGACAGCCCGCCACGTCGCGCGCGGCGGCGCAGTCGAACAGTTCGGCTATGCGCGACGAGTCGCCCGCGCCGGTGAGCGACAGTACGACTTCGGGCGTTATTTTTTCCGCCGCCGAGCCGAGCATGTCGGCTATGGAGAGCGCGTCTCTGACGCTGCCCTCGCCCTGCCTTGCGATCTCTTCCGTCGCTTCCTTGGTGTAGCTTATGCCTTCGCGGTCGTACACCGCGGCGATGTGCTTGGCGAGCTCGTCCGTAGAGACCAGTTTGAAGTCGAAACGTATGCACCGCGACAAAATGGTCTGCGGGAGCTTTTGCGGTTCGGTTGTCGCGAGTATGAATATCACATGCTCGGGCGGTTCTTCTATGGTTTTTAAAAGCGCGTTGAACGCGCCGCCCGTGAGCATGTGGACTTCGTCTATGATGTATACTTTGTACTTGCCCACAGCGGGCGCGTACTTGACTTTTTCGCGGATGTCGCGCGCGTCGTCCACGCCGTTATTGGACGCGGCGTCCATTTCGATAATATCCACGTTGTCGGGCGAATCGAGTTTTTTGCAGACCTCGCACTCGCCGCACGGACTGCCGTCTACGGGGTGCAGGCAGTTGACCGCGCGGGCGAATATGCGCGCGCACGAGGTTTTGCCTACGCCGCGACTGCCCGCAAAAAGGTACGCGTGACCTATGCGGCCGAGTTTGATCTGGTTCTTGAGCGTCGTTACGATGGGGGCTTGACCTATGACCTCGTCGAACGTTCTGCTGCGGTATTTCCTGTAAAGTGTTGCCATGGTCTTAGTATAATACGCGCCGCTCCTTTTGTCAACTTACTTCTTTTGAAAAAGAAGTAAGCAAGAAAACTTTAAGCAAGTTTAGTTTTCTTTCGTTTGTCTTTGCCTCTCTTTTTATATCTGCACTTTAAAACAATCTTATCGCTTTTGAAAAAGAAGTAAGCAAGAAAACTTTAAACGAGTTTAGTTTCCTTTCGTTCGTCTTTGCCTCTCTTTCTATATCTGCACTTTAAAACAGTCCTATCGCTTTTGAAAAAGAAGTAAGCAAGAAAACTTTAAGCGGGGTTTATTTCCACTTGTCCAACTTTTCCTTTCTTTTATATCTCACATTAACACACCGTTGCCGTTTTGAAAAAGAAGTGAGCAAGAAAACTTTAAACGAGTTTAGTTTCATTCGTGTTCGTTTATTATCATTTTTTATTGTTCGATTTTGATTCGAATTTTTCATAAAAAGTATTGACACTTTTATTGAAACGGCGTATAATACTTGTAGAGTCGCACTTAGCCAGAAACTCGGGCAATTGTAGCCCGATGGACGCTACTAAGTCGCGACTCTTTTTTTATTTTACAATCCCGACATATCGGGGAGCGTTACGCCGTTCGCATCGAATGCGTTTTTTATTTTTTCGGGGATCTCCCAAGCGAACACGTCGGTGGGTTCGGTCTTTATATACACGTCGAGTTTGATCACGCGCTCGCCTGTTTTCGCGTCGATATCGTCGGTGTAGCGCGGATTTTCGCTTGTTATTTCGACTATATCGCCTCCGTCGAAAACGACGCGGTGCCCGCCGCCTACTCTGTTCCTTACATAGCAGTTGAGCGTTTCGTCGTCCTCGAACTCCACGTCTTCCCGTTTTGCCGACAGCAAGGAAACGATGCCCGCGCCCATGCCGTCGTAAAACTCCTTATACGTGTCGCCGTTCCATGTGTAAAACTCGTCGCCATTGATATGATACGCCGCGCCGTAAGCGAACACGGTCGCAGTGTCGCCAGTATCGCTCAGACAAAATATCCCGCGCGCGTCCGCCGCAAAGTAGCAGTAATGCGGAACGTGCGACTTTGCCGTAAGCGCTATCATGACCGCTACCGCTATCACTATCGCCGCCGCCATTATCGAGCCTATTATTATCTGCGCCGTGCGCGTTTTGTTTAAGAGCATAAACAATCCGCCGACAAGCACCACCGCCGTGATAAACACGGTGACCGCCGCGGTGTCGTTGTTTTGCTTCGCTATGCGGAATCTGACGCGCTTTATCTTTTTGACCGCTTCGCCAAACTCGGCAAACCTGTCGCGCACTGCCGTTTTTGCCTGCGGCTCCACTTCTATTATCTCATTGCTTTTCGGAGCGCCGTCGCTTTTACCTTCCGTTTCGTCTGTCAGATCGTCAGTTTCGTCGGGCGGCAATATTTCGTAATATAATTTTTTCACGTCAATACCCCAATGCGGTGACGCACAGTCCCAAAGCGACGGACAGCACGTAAGCCAAAACAATCACGAGCACGGTGTTCTTTATCGGTCTGTTTTGCTTGGCGAGCACGGCGTACCCGATACCCGCGGACACGCACAATCCCGCCACCGCGCCGCCGAGGTTAAGTCCGCCCACGACGTACATTTCTGTTATGACAACCGACGCCGCGCAGTTGGGTATGAGCCCCACGAGCGCGGCAAACACGGGCTGTAAATATCCCGTGCTCGACACGAATGCCGCCAGCCTGTCCTCGCCTATGTAGTACACCGTAATGCCGAACACTACGTTCACTATCAGTATGAACAGCACAACGGTCGCCGTGTGCAGTATCGGATGCTTGAGATACGTCCGCCAAACATGCGCGGCTTTCTGCTTTTTCGTCGCGCCCGTCGGGAGCGTGTCGCTCTCTTCGAGCGAATGACGGTGACAGCCGTGTATGCGCACGCCTGTGTCGTCATGTTCGTGTTCGTGCGTGTGTTCATGCTGCTCATGCGCGTGGTCGTGAGCGCGGTCATCATGCAAGCTTTCGCCGCTCGCATCGATTATCTGTGCGTTATCCGATACATGCGCATGTGCGCACGCGTCGGTATTATCCGCATGCGCATAGCCTGCCACGCCAACCGCCTGCTCCGCGCTCCGAGCTTTACCTTCGCGTTTTTTGCCGTACAGCGCGGCTATCTTTTCCGCGCCGAAAACGGCATACCCCACCGCTATCGAAAAACACACTTTAATGATAAGCACGGGCGCGATCTTGGCAAGACCTTCGGGGCTCGAGAGCATGATGGGAAGCGCCTCGTCGCTCGTCGCGAGATATACGGCGAGAAGCGTGCCGAGCGCGATCTTGCGTTTACTGTACAGTTCGGTCGCGACTACCGAAAACCCGCACTGCGGCACTACGCCGACCGTCGCGCCGAGTAGCGGCGCAAACCCGCCTTTTAATATCTTGTTAGCTTTAAGCCCCTTTGTTCCGTATTCCACAAGCTCGATCAAAAAGTTCATCACGAGCAAAAACGGCAGGACTTTGAGCGTATCCAAAAACGCATCAAGCAAAACGTCGCCCATACCTATCACCTCAGCTCGGCGTAGGTAGCTTCTATAAGATCGGCTATCTGCTTTGCGGCGCGCGGCGTGCGTCCGCCTTTTTTGAGCGCGGCAAGCTCCGCGATAGACGCGTACTCCTCGCGCCACTTGATACCGCGCGCTCTGAGGAGCGATTTGAATATATCCAAAAACCCGTCCTTGTCGGGCGCGATATACGTTACTACAAGCCCGAACCTATCGAACAGCGCGAGCTCGGCTTGAGTCTCGTCGCCGCGGTTTTTGAGCGCGGACTTGTCCGTCTCTTTTATCAAGTGCCTGCGGTTGGACGTGCAGTATATAAGCGTATTCTTTCCTCCGCCCGCGAGCGAGCCGTCGAGCGCGGCTTTAAACGCTTCCGCGCGCCCGTCGTTTTCGTCGAACACAAGATCGTCGATAAACACTATAAACTTTTGTTTGAAGTCCGAAAGCCTTGCCGTGAGCGTCGGCAAAAGATCGAGCCGTCTCGCGTCGAGCTCTATTATTTTGAGTTCCGCATACTCGCTCGCAAGCGCGCGAACGGTAGTCGATTTACCCGTGCCGCGATCGCCGTACAAAAGCGTATGGAACGCAGGCAATCCTTTCAAAAAGTTTTCGGTATTGCGAACTATCTCCGCTTTTTCCTCGTCGTAATTTACAAGGTCGGACAGTCTCGCCGCATCGCCCGTAACGGCTTTGAACCCGTCGCCCGTAAACGCGAACGTGTTGCCGCCCGAAAGCTCGCCGCTCCCGTTTTTACCATAAAACTCGGTCAGCTTATCGTATGTGACGGAAAGTCCGCCGCTGCCGAACTTGGGAAAGAACTGCGCAGTCTCGTCCGTAGCGAATTGCTCGGAACGAAGCATAGCTAGCTGTCTGAACGTTACGAGCTCGCTTTCCACCTGTTTTTTGAGCGCGGGGTTTATGCGCTCGCCTTTTGCCGCCGCTCGGCTGAACGCGTTGTCGTCGCGCTCTATAAGCGTTTGTATGTATCCGCCCGTAGTCGAACTGCCCGCGTCGAACACAAGATCAAAAACTTCGGCGGCGAGCGATATCTTTTCTTCCGTCGTTTGAGCGCGCAAAAGCACCGCGAGCGGTTTTATATTTTCCGCCGCGCGTTTATATACGGATATTGCAAGATATCTCAAATACAGCTCGTCCATTGGTTATAATTATACATCACGCGTTTTATAATGTCAATCGCGATTTTTGTCGATTTTTCGTCCCCGAAAAAAGGACGGCGCGAGGTTTACGCGTCGCCCTTTATCCATAACAGATATCGACTTATACGCGCTTACGCGGCGGCAAACTGCGCGTTGTACAAACCCGCGTAGAAGCCCTGCTCTTTCATGAGCGCGTCGTGAGTGCCCTGTTCTATTATATTGCCGTCTTTCATTACGAGAATGAGGTCGGCGTTTTTGATAGTCGAAAGCCTGTGCGCTATAACAAAGCTCGTTCTGCCCGTAGTAAGCTTATCCATTGCGCTCTGTATAAGCTCTTCCGTGCGCGTATCTACGTTGCTCGTCGCCTCGTCCAATATAAGGAGCGGCGCGTTTTCCGCCATGGCGCGGGCGATCGTGATAAGCTGTTTCTGACCGCTCGAAATGTTGCTCTCGTCTTCCATGCGGTAGTCGAGCCCGCCCGGAAGCGTCGAAACGTAATGCGCTATCCCCGCCTCGCGGCATATCTCTTCCAGCCGTTCGTCGCTGACGTTTGTTTTGGAAAAGAGTATGTTGTCGCGAAGAGTTCCGTCAAACATCCAAGTGTCTTGCAAGACCATTCCGAAAATATCGTGTATCTCCTCGCGCGACATATCGTTGACGGAAACGCCGTCTATCGTGATATCGCCGCCGTTGAGTTCGTAGAACCGCATGAGCAGATTGACCATGGTCGTTTTGCCCGCGCCCGTAGGTCCCACTATCGCGACTTTCATTCCCGCCTTTACCTTAGCCGAAAAGTCGGGAATGATTATCTTATCGGGCGAATAACCGAACCTTACGTTTTTAAACTCCACGTCGCCGCGCACATGTCCCGAGCCGTCCTCTTTTATAAGCTTGCGCGTTTTGCCCGACTCGTCGGAAAGCTCTTCCTGCTCCAAAAAGTCGAATATGCGTCCCGCCGCAGCAGCCGCCATTTGCAAGCTGTTCATCGCCTGCGCGAGCTGGCTCATGGGGTTTTGGAAAAGGTTGATATATACGAGGAACGCGGTAATGGTGCCCATGGATATGCCCGCCGCGCCGCTGTTGAGAAGAAGTCCGCCGACCACGCACACCGCCGCAAACGCGAAGTATGCCACAAAGTTCATGGCGGGCATCATGAATCCCGCGATCGTCTGTCCGGTGAACACCGATTTTTTGAGCCTGACGTTTATCTCTTCGAACTCGCCCGTCTTGCGCTCGCCCGCGCCGAACGCGCGAATGACGGAATGACCCGCGTAGTTTTCCTCGATCTTACCGTTGAGTTCGGCGAGATACATTTGGTTCTTTCTGAACCGCGGAAGAGCTAGCTTTGACAGGATAAATATCAAGACCAACATGAACGGCAACATGATGAGCACGGTGAGAGCCATTTGCCATGCCGTGACAAACATGGCTACGAGCACGCCTATCAGCATACACGCCGACGAGAAGAACATGGATATCGCCTGCTCCAAGTTTTGACCGAGCGTATCTATATCGTTGGTGATGACGGAAAGCGTGTCGCCGTATAAATGCGAGTCGTAATATCCGAGCGGCACTTTGTTCATCTTGATGGAAACGGAAGTTCTGAGTCGCTGTGAAAACCTCTGCGTGACCGTCGTCATCAAAAATCCCGACACGTACGAGCATACCGCGTTACTGCCGTAAAACGCAATGAGCACGACGGCGAACTTGGTGACTTTGTCCATATCGATATCGCGCGCCGCCTGATGATCGGCTATCTCGTCGGTCAGCTTGGACAGCCACTGCGGCGCGTACACCGCAAGCACCGTCGAGATTATAATGCAGGCAAACGATACTATTATCTGCGGCAAGTACGGTCTCAACGACGCGAAAAGTCTTTTTATGCTTTTTGCTCCGCCGCTCTTCTTTTTATCTTTAATGCGATCTTTATTCTTTTTCATCATTACACCGCCTCCGCCAATCCGAGTTCTTCCGCCGAAAGCTGCGAAAGCGCTATCTCGCGATAGACCGCACAGTTTTTAAGCAGTTCTTCGTGCGTGCCCGCGCCGACGGCTTCGCCGCCGTCCAAAACTATTATTTTGTCGGCGTCCATGATAGTGCCTATGCGCTGAGCCACGATAAGCTTGGTCGCGCCCTCCGCCGCCGTCTTGAGATTTTCACGTACTTTTTTGTCCGTCTTATAATCGAGCGCCGAAAAGCTGTCGTCGAATATGAATATCTCGGGCTTGGTCGCCACCGCGCGCGCAATGGACAGCCTTTGCTTTTGTCCGCCCGAAACGTTTTTACCGCCCTGCGAGATCTTGGAGTCGTACCCTTCTTCCATGCCGCGTATGAACTCGTCCGCTTCCGCGACTTTCGCCGCCGCCTCTATCTCCTCGTCGGGCAAGCCGTCCGCTCCGAACGCTATGTTCTCCTTGACCGTGCCCGTAAACAGCACGCCCTTTTGCGGAACGTAGCCTATAAGCTTTCTGAGCGTTTCCTGCTTTATGTTTCTTACATCCGCGCCGTCCACCTTGACCGAGCCTTCCGTAGCGTCGAAAAACCTCGGAACGAGATTGATGACCGTGGACTTGCCGCTACCCGTAGAACCTATGAACGCCACCGTCTGCCCGCGTTCCGCCTTAAACGTTATATGCTTGATGACGGGCTCGTCGGAATCGGGATACGCAAAAGACACGTCGTCGAACTCGACAGTGCCGCGCTCCGTGAGTTCGGCGTCCGTTTCGGGGTCTTTTACGGAAAGCTCCGTATCCAATACGGCGTTTATACGCCCTGCGGATACGGACGCTCTCGGCAACAGCACAAACATCATCATAAGCATCATAAACGCCATGATTATCTGCGAAGCGAGCGACATGAACGCCGTAACTGTCGCATAATCTGTAGTTCCCGCATTGATGAGCTTTGCGCCCAGCCAATAAATGGCGAGCGAAATGCCGTTCATTATTATCATCATTACGGGCGACATGAGCGACATCATCCTGCTCGTAAAAAGCTGTACGCGCGTTATATCTCCGTTTGCTTTATCAAACTTTTGTTCTTGATATTTTTCGGCGTTGTATGCGCGCACGACGCGTATACCCGTCAGATTTTCGCGCGACACGCCGTTAAGTCTGTCCAACAGCTTTTGCGTTACTTTGAACTTTGGCAGTACGACGAGCATGAGCGTTATAAGAAAGACAAGCAAAACCACCACAGCCACCGCCGTCGCTATCGTGAGCTCGCTGCTTGTGGCTTGGATCTTGAATATAGCCCATATCGCCGTTATGGGCGCGGCGATAGCCATGCGCAATGTGAGAACGATAGCCATTTGCACTTGCTGAACGTCGTTTGTCGTTCTCGTAATAAGCGACGGCGTGGAAAACTTATCCATTTCCGCCGTCGAAAAAGAATCGATCTTGCGATACACTTCGGTACGGAGCGTCTTGGACAGCGACGCCGATATGTACGCCGCCACGACGCCTATTATTCCTTGCGCGACAAAGCTCGCGAAAGCGACAAGCAGCATCATCCCGCCGTAAAACCAAATGTCTCCCACCGTGGCGTTTGCTATATCCAAAAGCGCGGGTATCATGTCCGCCATTTCCGCGGGTAATACCGCAGCGAGCGAAGCCGCCGTAACATTGTCCCAACCGCCCAATGCGTCGACGAGCGCGGCGACCTGCCCCGCTCCGCTGTCGATGAGCGACGGGTTGTTGCGGAAGTTCAAAAGCGTAATGGAGCGGATTATATTTTGGATCTCGTCGACGAGCGTCATCGTGCAATACACTTGAAGCACCGTCAATCCGACTATTACGCAAAATAAGACCCAATCGATGGGGCGCAGTTTCTTTAACAGTTTAAACATTCTATAAGCGATCCTCCATACGTGCTATCGTAAAAAAATATAATGAACTAACTATACTACTTTTATGCTCAATCATCAAACGAATTTCTCGCAATTAGCTCGCTCTTTGGATTAGAATACGATTAAATTTTTATAGTGTTAAAGATGCTAAAGGGCAAGCCCGATAAATAAGATTGACAGTATCGAGAGAAAATATTATAATACCGCTATGCAAACCGAAGAAAAGATCACCACGCTCGACGGGCTGATAGAAGCAGTCGAAAAGTACGGCATGCTCATGTTCTGGGATGAAGAACGCCTATCCGCATGGACGCTGTCGGGAATCAATTTCAACGCCATGTGGAGCTTGCGCGAGCAAGCCGTCAACTCCAAACGAGTGATTTACGGCAAGTACGCGCTCAAAAAAGCTACGTTCGTATCCAAGTCCGCTTTTCCTTATCTCGCCGCTCTGCGCCGCGACGGATACGACTTCGACTCGCTTAGCGACGAAGGCAGAGTGCCCAACCGCGAAGCTCTCGTAATGAACGCCGTGGGCAACACCCGCGCGCCGTCGTACAAGCTCGGGCAAAGTCTCGGAATAAAAGGCTTCGACGCCGCCGTCACGTCTTTACAGTACAAGACGTACTTATGCTTGCAGTTTAAAAAGAGTTACATGGGCACCGCGCTGTTATGCCGCCCAGAAGACGAGTTCGGCTACGACTACGTGCGCTCCGCATACTCGCTTACGCAAGAACAGTGCGTACAAAAAATAAAAGAACTCTGTCCCGGGCTATCTGCGTTTAACGAAGCCGAACTCAAAAAACTGCTCGCCCCCGCCGTTTAAAACGGAATAAATTGCAATTCATTCGGCGAAATCGAAAAGCGAAGAATTTTAACGTTCTTCGCATTTAATCATTTTATATTCAAAACGTATTTGTACGCGCTTTCGTCGGGGTTTTGAAAATATCCTTCTTCTATTCGATCGAGCTTGTAGCCGCATTTTTCAAAGACCGCCTGCATCGCCTTATTCGAGCTTCTCGTCTCCCCGCAAAAGCGTTTCATTCCTATCTTTGACATCTCGTCGCGAACATGGTTCAGCAATTTGCCGGCAAGCCCGCATCCTCTGTACTCGGGATGAACGGATATATTCATTATCTTGATATAATCCGCCTCGCCTTTCCAATTATAGATAAAGACGTTGGCGACTAAAACATTATCGTCCGTAAAAGCATAATAAATAGCTCTTTCGTCTTCCATCAAATCTTTCCAATCTTCCGCCTTCCAAAAATCCGTCGGAAAATTAAGCTTATCAAAAGCCAATATCTTATCCAACAGGTCGGAATTAAGCTGCTTTAATTCGATCAATTTTATCTCCTTAAATGCTCATAGATCCATCGACGAAATGGTTACAGCGCACTCGAAAGATCGGTAGCTTCGCCTTTTTTCTCGCCTTTTAAAACGAGCGCGAGATACCCTTCTTTGACGCCGCAGTCGCTCACGACTATTTCGTCCGGCTTAAACCGCTTTAAAAGCTCGCGGAGTATGAGCGACGCGACGGGCAGAACGTGCATTTTTTCGGGCGCGACTTTTAGTATCAGCCGCGTGCGGTCGGCGGACGAAATAAGAGCGTCCGTAAACTTTTTATACTTGTCGTAAGTGAGGTCGCCGCTCAACTTATTGGCGGCGCAAAATTCGCGATACGCCGAGAACACGGCGTTATTTATCGATCCGACGAGCACTACGGTGGACACGTCGCCGCGGCGCAAAAACGCCGCTTCATCCGCTTTTTTACGCACGTACTTGCGGATATCCTTCGCCTCGTCTTCGGTGGGAAAAATATCCGAGACAAACTCGTCGCGTATTTCAAGGGGACCGAACTCCAAGCATGCCGTCTCGTTTTTGCCGTCCGAAAAAAGATCACACAGTTCCACGCTGCCGCCGCCTATATCTATAAGCACGGCGCGGTCGTATGCGGCGTACCTGCGGTTGGAAACAAGATCGCAGTACGCTTCGGTTTTGCCGTCGAGCCTGTCTACGGAAATACCCGTGCGCAGGCGAATTTTTTCCACGACCTCGTCTATATTATCGACGTTTCTCAGCACCGCCGTGGATATAACGTAAAACAAGTCGGCGCCCATGGCGCGCGCCGTCGAGCGCGACGATATCAATGCGTCGATAAGCCGCTCAATGCCCTGCGCCGAAATATTCTTACCCTCGAAATACTCGGTTATCGCGATATTGATCCGATCTTTATACACCGTCTCGAAGATACCGTCTTTGCCGTTGCTCTCGGCTATTATCATCGACACGCCGGTCGAACTCATATCGACTACTGCATATTTCATTTAGCGCCTCCGCTTTGCGATCTTACCGAGCCGCGTCTACGCTACCATCTTCCGATGCGGGCGTTTGTTTGATCTTTTCATAAGCCGCAACGGCTTCGGCGCGTTTTTCGACCGCGTCCACGGCGGACGCGTACGCGCTGTCTATGTAATCTTGCGCGGCGGACAATTCTTGCTCGCTCGCGTTCTTTTTGACGAGCGCTTCGCGCTGAGATACAGCCGCCTCATACGCCACGGCTTTGGCGTCGGCAAACGCCGTAGCCTTTGCCGCTTCGCGCTCGGCGGCAGCAAGATCGGCGGCATACCTTTCGGCGCGCGCGCGTTTTTCGAGCTTTTCTATTTTGGCGGCGTCCGCATTTTTGGCTTTTGCCTTTTCGAGTTTTTTATCGAGCTTGTCCGCGACCTTTTTGCGGTTGGGGAAAATTATCATGAATATGAAGAAGAATATCACCATCGACACCGCGCCGGTGATAAGCGTTTTAAGCAGTCCCGTCGCCGCGTCGGGAACGCCCCAATACACCATGAAGCAGTTGATTATGCCCCACAGCGCGAGTGTGAACACCGATATGAGCGCCCAGCCGATAAAGTACCACATGATCTGCCACGCGATATTGCCGTGCGAACGGTACGTTATATTGCGCTGTAACGGGAAGTTGATGCACTGCGCGGTAAACGTCGCTATCTCAAACGCTATAAAATAACCGAAGCCCTGCGCGTCGCCGAATATGACGTAAGGCTGACCGCCCGCCGCCTTAATCGGCGTATTGGGCACGCCCCAAGGTCCGTTGTTGAGCGACGCAAACGCATACGGCAAAAACGTCATGACTATATACTGATATATCGTCACGCCCACGCTAAACACCAAAAAGAAAAATACGGTGTAAATGAGCTCGGACATTTTCTTGTGCTTGTCCGAAAATCCGTACCACTTACCCAGCCATTTGCGATAAAGCCCGACAAACGCCGCTTTAAACTTGTTTTCGGGCAACGGCTTGGCTTTTATCTCTACCTTTTCGGTCGTGTCGACGGTCTCGTCCGCGCCGAGCTGCGGCGCTTCCGTTTCCGTAAGTTTTTCGGTCGTTTCCAATCATTCACCTCATAAAGTTATTTTATATGTTACGCGTTTTCAAGCGACACCTTTGCGATGATCCGCACGAATTTGCGCGTATTATATTAAATTTTAAAAAAACTATTGAAATCGATTTTATCGTGTGCTATAATTCGGTCATGAACGAATTATCTTGCGTACTCAGCGACAAAGACGAAGCGACACTCAACTCTTGCATCAAGTCGACGGGCGTATTCGTCACATGCGGGCGGGAAACGCACAACATTATGGTCACCCACTTCGGACTGTCGGGCAAACTATGGGGGCGTCAGCTTTTTGCTCTGCCCATTCGCAGCAGTAAGTTCTCGTATCAGATCGTGACCAAGACAAAGAGCTTTGCTCTCAACGTTCCGTCGAGAGACATGCGCACCGAGATATCGCTGTGCGATACGGTATCGGGCTTTAAGTGCAATAAGTTCGAGACGCTCGGACTTCACCCCAAACGCGCCAAAAAGATAGACGCTTACGTCTTGGGCGAATGCGGACTGATAATCGAATATAATGTTGTAGCTATCGTTCCGCCCGAAAATATCGAACCGCTTGTAGACGGACTGTTCGTATCCAACCGCCCGCACACGCTGTTTGTCGGCGAAGTCGCGACGGCATACAAACTACACTGAATATCACGCAAAAGCGCCGCAAGGCGCTTTTATGTTGCCGCAAAACAGATATCTTTATTGTTCGACGGAAATCGTCTTGATGACTATGGGATTAAGCGGGATATCCGAAAATTGCTGCCACGAGCCAGTTTTGACTTTGCCGAACTTGACAGCGGTCTTTATGCTGTCCTCGTCCGCGCAACGCCCGAACGCCGCATACTCGCCGTCCAAAAAATGCGTATCGGCTACGCAGATAAAAAACTGCGAGGACGCGCTGTCGGGGTACGGAGTTCTCGCCATCGATATCACGCCTTTATCGTGCGGAAGCGGATTGTTCACGCCGTTGGATCGAAACTCGCCCTTTATCTCTTTTGCGCGCTTCTCCACCAATCCTTTACGCGTATCGAACACGTATCCGCCGCCCTGTATCATGAATTTGTCTATGACTCTGTGAAAGCACAGACCGTCGTAAAAATGCGCTTTGCAAAGCTCCACGAAGTTGGCGACCGTTATTGGCGCAACGTCGGGATAAAGTTCGAGATTTATCGTCTCGCCGCTCACGAACTCGATCTTTGCTTTTATCTTGTTTTCCATATCGTCTCCCAAGTTATTATGATATCGATTGATATTATACTGTCAGTCGCACCCTTTGTCAAGCTATTGCTCTTTTAGGGTGCACATAAAGCTTTAACGTTATATTTTGTACGCTCGCTATTTTAGAGCGAGCTTCGCTTCATCGAGCGCACGCCGCACTTCCGTCAATGTGTTTGCACAGTTAACGGCGGAGCGCACGGCTTTGCCGCCGACAACGCCTTTAAAGATATGCACGAAAAACTTTCGCGCTTGGTTCAGAGTATACCGCTCGTCGTAATGCTCTGTCAAAAGCCCGATAAGGCGTTCGGCATATTCTATCGGGTCGAGCTTGCCGCCGCAAAACACCGCTGGGTTTTCCAAAGCGTACCTGCCGACGGCTACGCCAATGAGCGCGTCGCTTTTGTTTATGCGGCTCTCTTCGTCGCAAATATCCGCTTCGGTAATATCGCCGTTGTACAAAACGGGAATGCTCGCCCGCCGCGCTATCTCTTCCGCCACTGACATATCCGAATGCCCCGAATAGCGCTGTTCGGCAAACCGCCCGTGAAGCGTCACCGCGGAAGCGCCCGCGTCCGCCACGCTCTCGATAAGCTCGCTCGCCGCGAGCTTGCCCGAATAATACCCCAAGCGCGTTTTTACAGTCACCGGCTTATCGGTGTTTTGGACGAGCGCGCGCACTATCTTTCCCGCGCGCTCCGCGTCGAGAAGCAGCGCCGAGCCGTCGCCGTTTTTGACTATTTTGGGCATTGGACAGCCCATATTGATATCTATGATATCGCAGTCGAGCATAGACGCGGCGCGTTTGAAATCTTCGGGATCGCTGCCGAATATCTGCACGCAAGACGGGCTCTCCGCTTCCGTCGTTTTCATGAGGAGCGCAGTCGCGGCATTGTCTCTGACAAGCCCGCGCACCGACACCATTTCCGTCACGGTAAGTCCCGCGCCGAGCGAGCGGCAAAGCGTTCTGAACGCGACGTCGGTATACCCCGCCATAGGCGCGAGCCATATCCCGCCGAGAGTATATTTACCGATCTCGACCGTCTTATTTATCACTCGGAAGTTCCTTTATTATATCCCGCACTACGCGGTTGAGCTCGACTTCCGCATCCTTGCCCTCGTCGGCAAGTCTCGCCGTGAGAGCGGCGATAGCGGCGGCGTAATCGCGTTTTTCCATACTGTCGCCAAGCTCGAAAGCGTCGACCGAAGCTCCCGCTTTCTTGATTTTTTTGTACGCTTTTTGACAGCGCAAAAGCGACGGAAATTCCTGCGGAAGACGCTCCAACTGATTTTTTACGCCCGCATAATGCTTTTCCTTGGCTTTGTTTTTATCCCAAAGCACGAGCGCGTCGCCCGCGCCCGCCGCGCTGTCGTCGCCGAATATAAAAGTGTGCCTGCCTATGAGCTTTTTGCACAGCTCGTCGCACACGTCGTCAAAGCAAAATTCGCCGTCGCGGTTTGCTATCGCAGACTGCAACAGCGACTGTAAAAATACGTCCCCGAACTCCTCGCGCATGCCGGCAAGATCGTGGGTATCGATAGCGTCCACCGCCTCGTACGCTTCCTCTATCATGTTGACGCGTATGCTCTCGTGGGTCTGAACGCTGTCCCACGGACAGCCCCCGTCCTTTTGCATGAGTCTGTTTATGACGCGCGCGGCGTCGGCGGCGTTGTATCTTTTTTTATCAAAATCGGGCAATGTGGGAAGTTCCACCGCTTTTGCCGATTCGATCTTGCTTAATTCCGATATGCGTACGGGCTTGCCGTCGACCACCGCTTCCGCGTCGCCGTAAAGCCGCGACAGCTTGTCCGCGACGGCTTTGGTTTCTTTCACTTCGTAAACGGTGAGCGCGACCGAAGTATCGATGATCGGCAGGCGCAAAAACGTATCCTCGTCGATAAACAGACCGCGTTTATTATCTTTCATCGTTGATCCTCCGTAGTTCGATCTAAAACACGCGCGCCCCCGCAAACAGCGGGAGCGGCGCGTACATATTTAATACTATTCCAAACTCGACAAATGCTTTTCTATATCGGCGCACAGCTTTTTGAGCGCACCGTCGTCAAACGGTCCCATGATGCCCGCTTCGTGCGCGAGATCGTCTATATTTTTCGTACCGCCCTTCTCGACCAAAGCGAGATAGCGCGACAGTGCGTCGGCGTAGTCTTTGTCCGCGAGCTCGCCGAACTGCAATGCGAGACAGCTCGACAGGCAATAATCGATATAGTAGAACGGATTTTCGTAGATGTGATGCTGATACTGCCATCTGCCGCCTATATCGAAATACGGCACGTCCGAACTGTCCACAAACGGACGGAACTCATGTTCGAGTTCGAGCCACAGCTCTTTACGCTCTTTGGGCGTCATGCTCGGTTTTTCGTACACGAGCTGTTGGAAGTAGTCTACGATAACGCCGTAGCTGAGGAATGTGAACGCGTCGAATATCTGTTGATAGGTCGCTTCCTTGGCGCGGTCGCCGTAGAACTTATGGTTGTACTTGTTGCACATAGCTTCCATGCCCATGGAATGGGTCTCCGCCGTTTCCATACCGCCCACGAAAAGATCGACGTCTATCTTATTGGCTACGGCGCGGGAAAACGCATACGCATGCCCGAGCTCGTGCGTCAATACGCCCACGTCGTCCATTGTGCCGTTGAAGTTGGCAAATATAAACGACTGCGAGAACCCGAACAGCATTTCCGCATAGCCTCCCGATTCTTTGCCTGCGCGCGCGATATAGTCGATCGCTTCCGCGTCGCACATTGACTTAAAATACGCGCCGAGCTTGGGATCCATATCGTCGTACATCGACTGCGCCGCGGCAAACAGGTCTTCCGCCGTTCCCACGGGATCGATATTGCCGCCGACCACATAGCTGTCGTTATCGTAAATGTGTATCTTGTCTATGCCGAAACGCTTTGCAAGCTCTGTCTTGAGCCTTGTCAGCGTGGGCACTACGTCGTCTTTTACCGACTTGCGGAACTTTGCTATCTGCTCTCTGCCGTAGCCGATATGCCCTATCGATATATCGCCCATTTCGACAAAGTTTTCGAATCCCATTTTTTGCGCTTTTCTCGTGCGGACTTTGACCAAGCCGTCGAATATGCGGTCAAGATCTTCGGACACGCCGGAAAGCGTTTCTCCGAGCACGGTGAGCGCTTTTTTGCGCGTGGCGCGATCGGCGGACTTGCCCAAGCCTCTGATCTGCTCCAATGTGACAGACTTGCCCTCCCACGGAAATTCGAGCTTGGCAAGCAGTTTCACGTATTCCGAAACGAGCTTGTTCTCCTCCACGCAGTCATCTATTATGCAGTCGTCCATAACGCGTATGTGCGCTTTCATGTTGTCGAGGATAATGGGGTTTATGAGCTTGCGAAGTTCGGGCTCGAAGGGCGAAGAGACTATCGCTTTATTGAACGCCGTCGTCTTTGCGCCGAGCTTGGGCAGATTCTCGTCGTAATACTCATGCTCGGCTACGTAATACTCGTCGCGCACGTCGAGGGAATGACGGATATACGCAAGCCCGACCATCGTGTTTACGTCCATGAAATACGCGTTAGCCTCCTCGCGTATCTTGGCAAGCTCTTTGCCGCTCTTTGCTTTTTTTACGAGCGCCGTAGCGTTATCGATATACTTGCATGCAGCGTCCACGTCCGCGCGCTTGTACTTAAAATCCTTGACCTTGATCGCCATATGTATCTCCTTGATATTTTATTAAACGTATTGTACCACCGCGCCCCGCCGAAAGTCAATCAAAATATAACCGCCGCCACGTTCAGCGCAAAACAAAAGCCGCCCTCGCAACAGGATGCGAAAGCGGCTCGATAAATACAACCGTTATTTGCACTCGAACACCGTAAACGACAGCGGCGGACATTCTATACCGTCCTTTTTGATCTTTGCCGCTTTTCCAACGGAGAAAATATCTTTATCGTTTTTGGCGAGCGTCACGGGCGCGATCTGCTTGACTTTAAGCGGATTGACGACAATCACGAGTTTGCCGCGCCGATATACGAGCGGCTCGCTTCCGACAGCGTGCATGAACTCGAAATCGCGAGCGGTAAGCTCCTCGCGCGTTTTTCTGAACGCGATAAGCTCGCGCATGAAATTGAGAAGAGATTTTTTGTCCTTACTCTGCGATTCCACGTTGACCGCTTTGTCGATCTCGGTTGGCAGGAAAATTTTATCTGCTGCGGAAAATCCCGCGTTCTTGTCCAAGCTCCACTGCATGGGCGTGCGCGAGCCCGTGCGCGCAAAACCGCATTCCACGGACGGAATATCTTTTACGTACTTCATGCCGATCTCGTCGCCGTAGTAAACGAACGGCACGCCGGGAAGAGTGAACAGCGTGGCGTATATGAGCTTTAACTGTTCGTGAGTATAAAACCCGCCAAGTCTCGGCGTATCGTGATTGCACGTGATGATAGCGAGATATCCGTCGTCCTTAATCTTGCCGTACCACTCGGAAAAGCTCTCCGCTATCTTTGCCGCGTCCCCTCTGCCTTCTATATCGAAGTAGCTGTGACCGTCCTGCACTTCCTCGCCGCGCACCAAAAGATTATACGGATTGCCCCAATGATCGAGCATGAAGTCGGCATGGAATCCCGCTCTTATCGCCTGCGGATTGGACCACTCGGAAACGAGTATGGCGTCGGGATATTCCTCGTCCATCATGGCGCGGATATTGCGCCAAAGCTCGCTTGTCGCAGGCTTATCGCCTTGATCGCCGTCGTTTTTGACGAGCGAGTCCGCCATATCGACACGAAAACCGTCCGCGCCGCGTTCGAGCCAGAACCGCATGACGCTTTTGAGCCATTCGCGCGTCGCTATCGCTTCGTCGGACTTATAAGAGAACTGCCAGTTCGGATCGTCCACACGGTTGAAGCCGTAATTGAGCGACGGCTGAGTCGAGTAGAAATTGACTATATAATTGCCCTTGCGCTGATGCCGACCGGATATCGCCTTAAAGCCCTGCGGAAAATCCCATTCGCCGCGCGTCCAAATGAATCTGTCGTACATGTCGTTGGGCGTTGCTTCCGCGCTCTTCAAGAAATCTGCGTTCTCCTCGGAAGTGTGACCGGGCACAAGATCGAGAATGACCTTTATGCCTTTTGCGTGCGCCGCGCCTATAAACTCGTCGAAATCGGCTTCGGTGCCGAATCGCGACGACACTTTGAAATAGTCGCGAACGTCATAGCCGCCGTCCATAAACGGCGAATCGTAATGCGGGTTGAGCCATATCGCATTGGCGCCGAGCGACTTGATATAATCGAGCTTTTTGATTATACCCTTAAGGTCGCCGTAACCGTCGCCGTTGTCATCCGCAAACGAGTTGGGATATATCTCATAGAATACTGCGGTTTTAAGCCAAGTATTAGCCATAACAATCACCTCGTGATCATGATTTATTTTTTATCGGTGTCATTTGCATCTTTGGAAAGTTCGGACACTGTCTCGGCATTCTTTTTCTTGGAGTTCGCTTTACCGATACGAACGCCCGCAACTATTGCGCCGACGAGAAGCCCGCCGAGCACCGCGCAAAGGTAGATTATCAAAAGATTGAGATCTGAGCTCTTGCGCACGACAACGGAGGGTTTCACGCGACGGACGCTCGACGAGACAAAAGTCGTGTCGTAAAAATCGCCTACCGTTCCGTTGACTTTTTCGATAAGGTCTTTGGTTTCCGTTTCGAGTTCGACGAGCCTGTTAGCCGCGTACTCGAGCTTGTCTTTGGGCGTTTCCGTCGCGGTGTCGAGATTTTCCACGCGCAGCTCTATGCTCGACAGCAAATCGTCGTAAGACTGCATTTGCTTATTGTACGTAGCAAGTTCCGTGTTGAACTTATCCAAAAGCTTATAATATTCGGCGGCGCTGCCCGTAACGTCGGTATCGCTTCCGCCGCCTACTACGGTGATATTAAGCGGGGGTATCGCCTTGATCTGCGCTTCCAAAGCCGATATCAACGTTTGAAGGTTGAGCTTTTTCGCTTCGATTGATTTTTTCTGTTTTGCGAGCGTTACAGCCGCCACATCTTTGTTGCGCCATACGTTATTGGCAAGCAGATACGTATTATAAGCTTCGTATGACGACATGAGTCTAGTAAGGTCGCTCGAAAGCGTCGCGAAATCGGTATTGAACGCCGTAGACACGAACGTAGGCGAAAGCGCGTTAAGCTCGTTTACGTACTGCAAAACGGGCGTGAGCGATTCCGTATATTTATCGTACACTTCGTAAAACTCAAACGTCTCGTCCGCGGCAAAGTTATAAATGCCCGTATTAAACATGTTCGAGACCGAATACCGCGCTTTGAAATCCTCGAAGTACGCGATAACTATCTTATCGAGAAGCTGGGTCGTTTGAGTATCGCTGAGCCCGAGCTTGCTCGGCTCGGATATGATAATATCGTAGCGCGACGGGACAAGTTTGTAATTTCTGAGCGTTTCGGTCGCTTGCTTATCTCCGTCCGCGGCGGCTTGGACCAAACGGTAATAATCGTCGGGATAAACGCTCTCGATACGGCAAGCCGCATGAAGCTCCGAGATATCGGTGATCACTTTGCCGAGGTTTGCGGCTTCCACCGCATTGCTCAGAACCGACGGCGAAATAATGTTATCTGTATTGAGCGTACCGCCGTTGGGCGAAAGCCCGTCAGTTATGCCGTCGTACAGATACTCGATAGAGGTCTGCCCGATTTCTTCCGACTTATAAAACGTTTTTATCGGAAGCGCGATGACGGTTGCAAGTATCGCGGCGATGACTATTCCCAAAACCATGGGGAGCCAGCCTTTCTTGAAAAAACCGCCTATCTTTTTAAAGGTGAGCCCCTGCTCCTCTTCTACGTATACGTATTCCTGTTCCATTACGTTCTCCTTTGCTTAATATATGCAGACAGTTTATTATAACATCATGAACATATAAAATCAACCGTTTTACGTCGTTGCCTTAATAGTATTTAAGTATACGCGGCATACTATACAAAATCGCAATAACGCAAAAACGCAAAAAGCGTCAAGGAGTTACATAATGGAAAACATAGTAATAGTCGGCGGTTCGAGCGGGATCGGGCTCGCGCTCGTTCAAAAGCTTACCGCAAAAGACTGCAAAGTGACAAACATATCGCGCTCGCCATGCCCTGTAGCGAGCGTAACCAACTATACGGCGGACGTCAAAAACCCCAAAGAGCTGAGCGCGGCGTTTTCCAAACTCGGCGCTATAGACGCGCTTGTATACTGCGCCGGCACATCTCTCGCCGCACCCGTCGAGTGCGTCAAGCCCGCAGACTATCGCGATCTGTTTGAAGTAAACCTCTTGGGCGCGGTGGAATGTACCCGCCTTGCAATGCCGTTACTTACGGCTTCGGGCAACGGCAGGATAATTTACGCGTCGTCGTCCGCCGCCGTCGTACCGATAGCTTTCGATTCGTTTTACTCGGCAAGCAAAGCCGCGCTCGTCATGTTTTCGCGCGCCGTCGATCTCGAAACGGACAAAGTAAATACGACTGCCGCGCTTATCGGCGGCACGAGAACACAGTTCTCGTTCAAGCGCAAGATATACACCGATTGCGACAAGTACGACAAAAACCTGAAGTCCGCCGCCGATTCGCTCATCAAGATAGAACAGACGGGGTACGACGCAAATGCGGTCGCGTCGGGGCTGTACCGACTGCTACGCGCCAAGAACCCGCCGCCCGTCGCCGCCGTCGGATTCAAGAACAAGCTCGAACTCAGGTTTTACAAATTGATGCCCTCATGCGTAAAACAAATGATAGACAAAAGAATATACAAACTCGAATTTTGATCTTTATAAAACCCTATCGAATCTGCGATAGGGTTTTAAATGTTTATAACATTGACTCCGAACTCGGCAAACTCATCGTCGTCTGTAGATGTTATTATCGTTTGAAACCCGTCGAGCGCGGCGAGCAGTTTTTTGCGTCTGTTCACGTCGAGCTCGCTGAACACGTCGTCCAAAAGCAGGACGGGGCTCGTCCCCATCACTTCGGTAAGAAGCGATATTTCCGCCAGCTTCAATGATAGCGCGACCGTTCTTTGCTGACCTTGCGAGCCGTACGTTCTCACGTCCGTGCCGTTCAGCGTTATTTTTATATCGTCCTTATGCGGACCGGAATGAGTGTATCGGAGCCGCATGTCATTGTCGAAGTCGCGTTTGATACTCGACAAAAGCTCCGACTTTATCTCGCCTATATCGTTCCCCGACGCGCCCTCGTACTCCAATGCCAAAGCTTCCGCGCCCTCGGTAAGATAGGCTATCTTCTCATATGCAAACCCGCTCAGCCTGTCCAAAAAACCTCGGCGCGACTTGACTATTTTGGCGCCCTCTTCTGCGAGCAGCTCGTCCCATGGCGCAAGCGTGTTTACCGTCGCGCCGCCGCTTTTAAGCAGTCTGTTTCGGCTCTGCAAAATTTTATCGTACCGCGAAAGCGCCGCAAAATACGCTTTCGATATCTGACAGAGCGAGATATCCATGAACCGCCGCCTGTCGGCGGGCGCTTCTTTTACTATTTTGAGTCCGTCAGGACAAAACAGCACGACGGGACAAACGCCCATAAGCTCGCTCATCCGCGATATGGGGAGCTCGTTTACCGCCACTCTTTTATTGGCTCTGCGGTCGATTATTATTTTTACCGTTTCCGTTCCGCTCGGCTTTTCGGCGGTGACCGAAATGTATGCTCTGTCGCAATCGGAATTGATGAGCTCTTTATCCCGCGGCGTGCGAAACGATTTGCCCACGCCCGCAAAATACACGGCTTCCAAAAGATTGGTCTTGCCGCGCGCGTTTGCGCCGACGAACGCGTTGCGCCCCGCCTTAAACTCCACCGTCCGCGACCGCGCGTTACGGTAGTCTTTGACGTCTAACCGCGTTACTATCACTTACGACCGTCCCCGCCGCGTTTTTTCTTTGCCGATACGGTCAAAATAATCCACACAAGTATTATCACTGCGACTACGATCGCGGCGATTATTATATACGTTTTGTATTGCTCGAAAAAGCTTTCTTCGGGCGCGGGATCTTCTTTATTCCCGTCGCCGGGATTCTCACCCTCGTTACCGCCGGGATTTTCTCCCTCGTTGCCGCCGGGATTCTCGCCTTCGTTGCCGCCGGGATTCTCGCCTTCGTTGCCGCCGGGATTCTCGCCTTCGTTGCCGCCCGGGTTATCACCTTCGTTATCGCCCGACGACGAATCCGCGCCGATAGTGTTGTCGCCGGTGTAATCGATTTGGGTGGAGCACGAGAGCGAGTAAGAAACACCGTCATCGCTCGACACTTCAAACACTATAGTGCCGTGATGATCGGTACGCTTTATCCTGTCGTTGCTCGCGCCCATGGCGGTTATGCGGTCGAGCACCTGCTGACGCGGATGGTAGTAATTATTGCCCTCTTTGTTGCACGAAAACACATAGTACGCGTCGCCTGCGCCGTCCGCGGTGGTCATGATGTCGAGATACGCCTGCGATGACGAGGTCTCGGAGCCGTGATGCCCCGCCTTAAAAACGTCCACATTGAACTCGGCGTCGAATATGTCGTACTTATCGTCCACGCCGTCGGTAGCCGCGTTCGATACTTTTTGGACGAACTCCGCTTCGTTTTCTTTTTCGGCGTCGCCCGAGAGCGCGAACTTAAAGCCGCGGTATTCGAGAAGCATTATCGGAGAATAGTTGTTTATATCCGAATACGAGTCGGACAGCGGCGAGAAAAACGTGAGCGAGTACGCGTCGTCGCCCGCGCCGCCCGTTATCGTCTGTTCGTCCGCCGCTGGGTCCGTCACATATACCGTCGAGCTTGCGCCCTCTATCTCTTGATACATTGCCGAAACGGCGTTCCTGTACGCCGCGGTGTCTTTTGTTTTTGCGGTACTCGTGAGCTCGGCTTTGCCGGGATCGGTATAGCCGTTGCCTTTCGCCTCTACGTTAGGTCTGTAGCACACATACGACGGATACTCATTGAGCACGTTATCGAGCGCGTTGCAATGATCGGAGTCGGGATGAGTGAGTATGGCGTAATCGAAATACTTAAACTCGGCGCCGAGCGTATTGGATATATAATCGACTACCGACTTGGTCGTGCCACTGCTTTCGCGCGTGCCGCTGCCCGCGTCGATTATCATGTTTTTGCCGTCGGGGAGCTCTATCAATATGCAGTCGCCCTGCTTGACGTCCACAAAGTGGACGCGGAGCTCCGCATTGTCTTCCGCAAACGCGGTCGGGTGCTCCGACGGAACGACAAACATGACCGCCGCTATCAATATCGAAACTATTGCAAGTATGATTGCGTTTATAAAAACCGCTTTCTTGTTTTTGGTCATCATATACCTCTTTATCTCGTATGCCGCGGCGTGCCGCAGTGCAACCCTTTATCGCCGTTTAGATTCGTTGTTACACGCTTTTACTTCTATGCGTATTCTTCGTCGAACAGCTTTTCTATCTCGCTTCTTTTTTCGAGCGTCGCGTTGTACCCGAGCTCCATCATCTCTTTGTACCCGCTCTTTTTAGCCGCGCCGAAAGCCGAGGTGTCGGGCGCTATGACCACGTCCGACTGCATGAGCCCCACGACCGACGCGTTAGCGCTCATTATCGAGAACATGGCTTTGAGCATGTCGAACATGCCCGCGCTGTCCGTGCCGCTGCCGCGCGTGCCGTGCGCGTCTACCGTGACTATTTTTGTCGCGCCGAGCATGCGGCACACGTCGGCGGGGATATTATTGGTCAGTCCGCCGTCTACGAGGTTCATGCCGTCTTTAGCGAGCGGCGAATATATCACGGGGTATGCCGACGAAGCGGACACCGCGTCGGCTACCAAGCCTTTATCGAGTATCACTTGCTTGCCCGTTTTAAGATCTGTCGCGACGGCGGCGTACTTTTTGTACAGATTTTCTATCTTCGCGTCGCCTATCAGACTGTACACCATGCGCCCAATCTTTCTCGGGTCGTCGGGCTTTATGAGTATCCTGCCGTGAAGGTCGGAAAACTCTATCTTTTCCGCCGCCGCGGCTATCTCTTCGGGCGATACTCCCGCCGCGTACAGCGCGCCGACGATACTGCCCACCGACGTGCCTACGCATAGCTCGAAGTCTATGCCGAGCTCTTTAAATGCTTTGAGCGCGCCGACTTGAACAAATCCGCGCGCCCCGCCTCCGCCAAGCACGAGCCCTACGGTCGGGCGCGTCTTGCGGCTTCTTTTTCCGAAAATCGCCATTACTTACAGTTCTCTACCATACCGCAAAAATACTTATGTATGCGGTTGTCTTTTGCGATGAGTTCGGGGTGGAAAGCCGTGGCGAGCACATTGCCCTGTCTCACCGCGACCGCCTTGCCCTCATGCTCGGCAAGCACTTCCACGTCCGCGCCGACGCGAGTCACGATGGGCGCGCGAATAAACACCATGCCTACGTACATGCCCGCAAAATCGCCTTCCGCGACAAAGCTGTCTATCTGCCTGCCGTACGCATTGCGCTTTACGTCTATATCGAGAAGCCCGAAGTACGGACGCTCGCCCTCGATACGGTTGGCAAGAAGAATCATGCCCGCGCACGTGCCCCATACTGGCATGCCCGCTTCGACGCGCGCTTTGATGGGCGTGTACAGTTTGAACTCGTCCAAAAGTATGCGAAGCGTCGTGCTCTCGCCGCCGGGGATAATAAGCCCGTCCACAGTGGCAAGCTCGTCTATAGTGCGCACGACGATCGCGTCGATCTTTTTATTGACGGACTTGATTAACTTGATATGCTCGGCGACCGAGCCTTGCAATCCGAGAACGCCTATCGTCATACTACCACCCGCGCTTTGCAAGCCTCTGCTCGTCGGTGAGCGTGTCGAGATCGACGCCACGCATCGCTTCGCCGAGACCGTAGCTCGCGCCCGCGAGTATGGTGGGATCGGCATAGTATGCGACCGCCTTTACTATCGCTTCCGCACGGCTCTTGGGATCGGACGACTTGAATATTCCGCTGCCTACGAACACGCCGTCCGCGCCGAGCTGCATCATGAGCGCCGCGTCAGCGGGCGTGGCTACGCCGCCTGCCGCAAAGTTGACTACAGGCAGCGCTTTGTTCTTGGCTACCTGACGCACAAGCTCCAACGGCGCGCCTATCTCTTTGGCGTATGTAGCGAGCTGGTCGGTGGGGAGCGCCGATACTTCCGCGATCTGCGTGCGCATCTTGCGCATGTGCTTGACCGCTTCCACCACGTTGCCGGTACCCGCTTCGCCCTTGGTACGGATCATCGACGCGCCTTCCGCTATGCGGCGGAGCGCTTCGCCGAGGTCGCGCGCGCCGCACACGAACGGCGTTGCGAACTTGGTTTTGTCTATATGGTATGCGTCGTCGGCGGGAGTGAGAACTTCGCTCTCGTCGATGAAATCGACCTTTATCGCTTCGAGTATCTGGGCTTCAACAAAATGCCCGATACGGACTTTCGCCATGACGGGAATGGTCACGGCGTTCTGGATCTCCGCGATCATCTTGGGATCAGACATGCGCGCAACGCCGCCTTCCTTGCGTATGTCGGCGGGCACGCGTTCTAACGCCATTACCGCGACCGCGCCCGCGGCTTGCGCTATCTGCGCTTGCTCGGCGTTGGTTACGTCCATGATTACGCCGCCTTTGAGCATTTGCGCAAGGTTGCGGTTGAGCAGTTTTCTGTCGTTGGACTTGTTGTCTTTGACTGCCATTATATACTCCTTGTCCGCGCTTGTTGCGCGCGGCATAAAAATATTTACCTAGCATTGAATGCGACGATACCCGCCGCATTGCCTTGTCATTCGCTGACTACGTTTACGCCGAGCTTGCCCGAGACCTCGGCAAACGGCTTTATCTGCACCGTGTAGTGCCCGAGCGCTTTTATCGGCTCGCTGAGCACGATCTTCTTTTTATCGAGCGTGTAGCCTTGCTCTTTGAGCGCTTCCGAGATAGCCGCGGTATTGAGCGCGCCGAACAGCTTGCCGTTTGCGCCCGTTTTTATCTTGACGGTAACGGTGACGCTTGCGAGTTTTTTACACAGCTCGACCGCTTCGTCGTGCTCTATCTTACGACGGCGTTCCTCGGCTTCCTTGGAAATTTTTATCGCATTGAGCGCGGTCGCCGTTGCGGGTTTTGCCAAGCCGTTGGGGAACAGATAGTTCCTCGCGTAGCCGTCCGAAACGTCTACCACTTCGCCCGCTTTGCCTTGTGCTTTTACGTCTTTGGTCAATATTACTTTCATGCTATCCCACGCCTTATATTTGCTTTTTATATTCTATCAAACGCTCGTACCTTTGTCAAGTTCTTTTAACAATCGTGTGTTTGCTTGGAGGAATTGTTTTACGTTACACCCGACCAATTTCGACACGAAAATAATTGCTCTACGCCACCAAGCACAGCTTTATTTTTGTCGTGTGTTTGCGTTTGCGGTTTGTTTTATATTACAACCGACCAAGCCGGCTTGGATTTTTGTCGTGTATTGACACAAATTGTTTGTTTTGCGAAACACCCGACCAATCACCGATTGGATTTTGCTCGTGTGTTCGCGTGGGAGATTTGTTTAATGATACACCCGAATAAGAGCGGTTCATATATTCTTTTGTCATTCCGAGCTTGCGAGGAATCTAGGCGAACCGCCGCATAGCGTAGACGTTAAACCAATCGCAACCCACCCGTAGGGCGTTACGACCTCGGCACGCCGCCGATTTTCGTACAGCTCCTCTTCGGGTGTAACGTAATATCACGAAAACGCCCATACACGACATTCGTCCAACATTTGGTTGGTCAGTCTTCCTGTAAAAACTTCGTCCAGAACCGCAGATTCAGAATGATATCGCAAAGCCCCAACACCGAGCACACGAACAACACGAGCGGAACGTACACCATGGCAACACACAGAACCGCCGTCACGCAGTACGCCGCGACACGCGCTTTGCCTTTGAACAGCGAGCAGAAAAACGCGGCGAGCGTTACAAACGCGAACGCGGGCGGCACGGTCACAAACGCATGCATGACCGTTGCGGACAGCGCGTCAAAGTCACCGAATAGGTCCAGACATACCGACGCGACAAAACCCGGGAGCAGTACCGCCCAAAGATACGCGCGCGGAAAGCGCATGTCCGATAAAGGCGTTGGCTCGCGCAACACCCCACCCATGCACCGTGAACTGCGATTGAGCTCGTTTTCGGTCGCTTTACAGTCGTAAGGGCTTGCCGTATGACGGTTTAGAATCACGGCAATAAAGTACGCCAACGCGCCGAACACCGCGCCGTAATGCACGCACATATACGCCGCATAGCCCTCGAATTCGTCGTGCGCGTACTCCGAAAAGTACTCGGCGCACGCCGCCGTGTACCCGTCGTCGGTCGGCTTAAGCTTCTCGCCCGCCGCTTCGGGGAGTTTGATACTATCGTAATAATCGCGCGCGAGATAGTTAATAAACGGATCGTCGATCTCGGCTTTGACGTAGTTTGCCGCGACGTCTCCGAGCGGTCTGCCCTCGGCGAGCCGTACCACGCCGAACCCCGCCGCAACGCCTATCACCGCGACAATGGCGGCTACTGCCATGCACGCAAGGTACGGCTTTATCTCCGACGACAGGATAACGCCCGCGAGCGCGAATATCAAAAAGCAAAAGTATACTACCGTTAAAACGTCGTAATTGAACAGCAACGCGAACAGTCCGTAAAACATGACGCACGAAAACGGCAGGCACGCGCCGAACCGTCTGAAAAGCACGTACAGCGCGGGCAGGATCACAGGCATGAGAAACAGCGCGGCGGACGGCATCGCTCCCGCGGCAATGAGCAGCGGCAACAGCGCAAAGTACGCCGCAAACTCGAACGGAGAAAACGGCTTTTGCGGCACGCGGCGTGCGGACTCGGCGTCCGTTTCGTCACGCTTTGCGCGCCGTAAAGTATTCCGATAAAGCGCCTTGATATCCACGTAAAAATAATAACACAATTTTTCGGTATAATCAACATAATTCGCAGTCGGGCATGCGCATAATTTGCGGCGTCACGCCGATACTATATAAAACGATAGCAGATGCTTATACGCACCCGCAAATAAAGGAGAAGAAAAATGTACGATCTTAAATGCGGACAAAAGGACTGCCGCTACAACCACGGCTACTGCTGCTGCGCGCGCGATATAGCGGTATCGCAAGGCACGCTTTGCACCACCTACGAAAAGAGCGCGAACGACCGCAAGACCGAAGCCGCCGCCGAGTTCATGAAGCCCGATAACAGCGTAGATACCGCGGTCACGTGCAACGCGCCCTGCCTGTTTAACCATTCCACCAAGTGCATCGCCAACGGCATTACCGTATCGACCGCCGACGGCGGCTGCGCCGAGTGCCTCACGTTCATCAAAAAATAAACCGCGACTTTATAATCATTAAAGCCGTAAGCGAGCCGCACGTCGGCTCGTTTTTATATTCCCCAAGGATATTCTGTTCGATGTCCGTCTTAATTCAATGTGCTACAAATTGTTCTCCTGTCATTCTGAGCCATAGGCGAAGAATCTAGGCGAACCGCCGCAAATCGTAAACGTTAAACCAACGTTACCCCACCCCATGCCCCACACTTTTTCGGGCGAAACACAAAACAAACCAGAAAGTCGATACACGACAAAAATCCAAACCATGTTTGGTGCGGGCTTACGCCCTAGATCCTTCGGCTTCGCCTCAGGATGACAAGTACCGATAGCGGGATATTCTGTTCAATGTCCGTCTTAATTCAATGCGCTACAAATTGTTCTCCTGTCATTCTGAGCCATAGGCGAAGAATCTAGGCGAACCGCCGCAAATCGTAAACGTTAAACCAACGTTACCCCACCCCATGCCCCACACTTTTTCGGGTGAAACACAAAACAAACCAGAAAGTCGATACACGACAAAAATCCAAACCGCGTTTGGTCGGGTGAAACGCAAAACCACCAATCAAGCAAACACACGACAGGCGGTCAAGCGTAAGGCTTGAAAAGAACGAGCCGACACCACTATGGGTATCGGCTCGTTTGCTTCGGATCGATTTATTGATTTGGGATTATTTAAGCTCGACGGTAGCGCCGACTTCTTTGAACTTGTTGGCGATCTCTTCGGCTTCCGCTTTCGCAACGTTCTCTTTAACGGTGGAAGGCGCATTGTCGACAAGCGCTTTCGCTTCGCCGAGACCGAGCGAGGTAAGCTCGCGAACGACTTTGATAACGGGGATCTTGTTGGGTCCGACGTCTTTAAGAACGACCGTGAACTCGGTCTGCTCTTCCGCTGCGGGAGCGGCGGCGCCGCCTGCCGCGGGCGCGGCAACGGCCATAGCCGCAGCCGATACGCCGAACTTCTCTTCGATCTTCTTTACGAGGTCGTTAAGCTCGAGAACCGTCATTTTTTCGATCTCTTCGATCATCTTGTCCAAATCTGCCATGATTTTATCTCCTTTTTGATGGGCGTACAGCCCTTGATATTTGCGGCGGTATCGTCGCCGTACGGCAGCTATGCTGCGTTGTTTCGTGTTGTACCCGACGCTATGCCGAGCAGCCTCGCGCTGTTACGCGCTTTGTTTTTTGGCGACCTCGCTGAGCGCCACGGCGAGCGAGCGCATGGGGTTTGTGAGAAGTCCCAAGAGCTGTGCCACGAGCACGGGCTTTGCGGGGATGTTAGCGAGAGATTTGACGCCGGCTTCGTCGTAGCGCTTGCCGTCGATAACGCCGCACTTGATCGTTACGGGCGTTTTGCCAACATACTCGCTGACTATACGGCAGGGCGCGATCGGGTCTTCGCCGCCGAACGCCGCTGCGGTCGGGCCTGCGAACACGTCGTCATAGCCCTTGTTGTCGGTCTCTTCAAACGCGCGAGCGAGCGCGCTGTTCTTGATAACGCGATACTCGACACCCGCTTCGCGGAACGCTTTACGCATTGCCGTGTCCTGCTCGACGGTGATACCGCGGTAATCGACGAGAACAATCGAGGACGAGTTGTTGATCTTTTCCACAACTTCCGCAACGTACGCTTTTCTCTGCTCGATATTGTTCTTTGACATAGTAACCTCCTTAAAGATTTTTCTATTCAAAAGCGGCGCCCCTTGCCGAGCGCCGCCGAAAATACACCGTTAAATACTAAGGTGATTTACCGCGCCTCGACAAGTCGGTCTTTCGACCGTTTAAGTTTCCGCTTGTGTCTTAGGCTTTTTTTACCGCTCGTGTGTTGACTACTTCGTTGGAAACGTCGTTACACCCGAGGAATTTCGCGTCGCCGATAATTGCTCAACGCCGCTTTGTTCCGCCTTTCGGCAGTTCGGGCTTTTACGCCCGAGGAATTTCGCGCCGCCGATAACTACTCAACGCCACTTTGTTCCGCCTTTCGGCAATTCGGGCTTCGTTACACCCGAGGAATTTCGCGCCGCCGATAACTACTCAACGCCGCGCTGTTGTTGCATTTTGTTGTTTGGCTTCCGCCGTCCGCGGTTTACGAACGAACGTTGACCTTGACTCCGGGTCCCATTGCGGGCGTTACATACACACTGCGAAGGTAGGTACCTTTCGCCGCCGCGGGCTTGGCTTTTACGATAGCGTCGATGAGCGTATCGAAGTTTTCTTTAAGCTTGTCCGCGCCGAAGCTCTTTTTGCCGATTATGCAGTGGACTATGGACGTTTTGTCTACTCTGTATTCCACTTTACCGGCTTTGGTATCGGCTATAGCCTTGGCAATGTCCTGAGTGATCGTGCCGGACTTGGGGCTGGGCATGAGTCCGCGCGGTCCTAGGATACGCGCTACTCTACCGAGCTGCCCCATCATGTCGGGCGAAGTGATAACTACGTCAAAGTCGAGGTAGTTCTCGTTTTGGATCTTGGCGATTATTTCTTCCGCGCCGACTATGTCTGCGCCCGCTTTTTGCGCTATGTCCGCTTTGTCGCCTTTGGCGATAACGAGCACGCGTACCGATTTACCGGTACCGTTGGGAAGAACGACCGTGCCGCGAACCTGTTGGTCGGCTTGGCGCGGGTCTACGCCGAGTTTGATATGCGCTTCGATAGTCTCGTCAAACTTGGCGGTCGCTATCTCTTCTATCTTGGAAAACGCTTCCTGAACGTCGTACGCCTTGCCGCTCTCGATCTTTTCGACCGCGGCGTTATATCTCTTACCGTGTTTCATATCAGTCCTCCACCACTACGCCCATGGAGCGCGCCGTGCCCGCTACCATAGACATAGCGGTTTCCATCGACGCGGCGTTGAGGTCAGCCATTTTTATTTTGGCGATCTCCTCGATCTGAGCTTTCGTGATCTTGGCGACCTTGTCGCGATTGGGCTTTGCCGAAGCCGACTCGATGCCGCACGCCTTTTTGATAAGGACAGCCGCAGGCGGGCTTTTAAGCACAAACGTGAACGAGCGGTCGGAGAATATGCTCATGACAACGGGGATTATAAGTCCTTCCTTGTCGCGCGTACGCTCGTTGAACTCCTTGACGAAGCCGGGGATGTTGATGCCATGCGGACCCAAGCTCGAACCGACGGGAGGTCCCGGGGTGGCTTTGCCGGCAGGTAATTGCAGTTTTACTACTGCTTGCAGTTTCTTAGCCATTTCTTTCTCCTTGCAAAATATTTTTACAATCGCGGTGCTAGCGAGGTTTACCCTCTCCCGTTAAGTAACATTGTAGTTGATCGCGTTTGATTCTCTTATGTTTGTAACGCCTCGGCGACGCAGGCTGACGCACTATCGCGAGATGCATACGCCGTCGAGTTAAAGCTCGATCTTTTCTATCTGGTACGTATCGAGCTCCGCAGGCGTCATGCGACCGAACATATTGATGTCAACCGAGCATTTGCCCGTCGTCGTGTTTATGCTCTTGATCTCGCCCGTCATATCGGTGAGCGGACCGTTCACGACGCGAATGGTATCGCCTACGGCAAAGTCCGTGCGCACCGTTACTTTTTCGAGCTGCATGCGGCGTATCTCTTCGTCGGTAAGCGGCGTGGGCTTGCCCTGAGGACCGACAAATCCCGTGACGCCGCGCGTGCCCGTTATGAGGTGCCACATATCGCGCGTGTATATCATTTTGACGAGAACGTACGAGGGGAACATTCTGCGGTGAACTATCTTGCGCTTATTGTTCTTTTCCTCGACGACGTCTTCCATGGGAATACGGATATCGATAAGCCTGTCCTCGATGTTGTTCTTTTGGAACGCCGTTTCGAGGTTGACCTTGACCAGATTCTCGTAACCCGAATAGGTATGGAGAATGTACCACTTGGCTTCGGGAAGTTCTTGATCTAACATAATAACAACCCTCCTCCTCCCGCAGCGGCAAAGCTCCTAGCCGACAAGGCAAACGCCGACACGCTGTCGGTAAGTCCGCTTATCAAGTACCTATACAAAAGCCCGAATAACGAGTCGAACGCCATCAAGACAAGCAAAAAGCACACCGTAACAAGCAGCACGATGCCGGTCTGTTTTAAAACCTTGGAGAAAGACGGCCAGGTAACCTTTTTCAGTTCGGAAAAGAAATCCTTAAACCAACGCTTGACGCGCCCGGGCTCCTTCTTCTTTTTCTCCTTGGAGTCTTTGGTGACTCTTCCGTCCGCCATATTATTTGGCTTCCTTGTGTACGGTGCGTTTCTTGCAGAAACGGCAGTACTTTTTAAGCTCAATCCTGTCGGGATCGTTCTTTTTGTTCTTTGTCGTATCGTAATTGCGCTGTTTGCACTCGGTGCACTCAAGCGTAATTCTGACGTTTTTAGGTTCCATAAGGCCCTCCGAAAGCTTATGCCCGCTTTTCCGCGTTGCCGCAAAAATCGCTAAGCTAATAAAACACCGCCTAAACGGTGCTTTATAAGATTATCATATCCTCAATGCCTTGTCAAGCATTTTTCTACACTTCTTTTAAAAAAGAAACTATGCGCGAGCTGCAAATATCGCCGCGATCATTCTTCCGTTTCGCCGTTTTTGATATCCTCGAGCTCTTCGTCGCTGGGGATATCGGCTTTTGCGCGCTTACCCACGAACGTGCCCTTATAATCGGGATCGAGGTTTTGACGCCCGTCCACTTTGTAAAAATAGGTGTACGAGTCTGCCCACTGATCGACCTCGCCGAAGTACGTGAAGTACCCCGCCACATAATCGCAGCTTATGCCCGCCGAAGTGGTCTCGGAAGCGAGCAGCTGAGTATCGCCGTACCCTTCCATATTGTCGAACAACGGAACTCTGTAAAAGTCGGAACTCGAGCCGCTGTAATACAGATAATTTTCGCGTATGAATAAGGCCGACCCCGTCGAGCCCGAATAGATAGTCGTGACCGTGCCGTCCGTCTCGTACAGGTCGAGAGAACTGCTGCCCATGTCCGCATAGTACACGACGTTGCTTTGCAAATCGGGACGGAACGGATAAATGGACGGGTCGCTTGATAACTCGGACGGAAATTTGCCCGAGAACTGCTTGTACTGTTTGTCCGCGTCGAGTTTGTTTTGCGCGTTTTTGTACGAGGACGAATACTGCATGAGCGCGTCATGGAGACTGTCGTATGCGAGCACGGACTTGCCCGATACCGTCGTGCTATAAAACAGCACGCCGTCGCGCACGGCTACTAATTCCTCCGTCTGACCGTTTTCGGACACTACAAAATTTTCCGAACCGTCGGGGCGCATCGCTTCTATGACCGTGCCGCTGTGCATATTGTCGTCGTCGTTTACGTTGCGGACAAAGTATATAAAGTCTTCTACCGTATTGTTGTCGATACCCTTATAATAGGTGTCGCGCACGGGGAAATACACCTGCGTCGCGTTTACTTTAAACGTAACGGGGTCTTCCGCTTTTTCCTTACCTACGTTCACTTTAACGGATACTATCTTGCCGTCCTCGTTGACTACGAGATATACGTTTCCTTTGAACTTATAAAACGCATACGCCGACGACGAAGTATCGGTGCCCGACGTATAGAGTTTGACGGGTTTGCCGCCCGACAAAGACATCATATAAAAATCGGTGTGAGTCGTTTGAACGGTGCCCGTTTTGTTCTTTTCGTTATTGGGGCTGGCAAAATACACGTAGTTATCGTAAATGAATATGCCGCCGTTTTCGTAGCCGCTCGTGCCTACCGTTTTGGGCGCGATAGCCGTCGTGTTCACGACGTTTTCGGGCTCGTCGAAATAATCCTTGCCTTCGGTGAACTTAAACTCCAAGCCGGACTCGGTATCGAGCGCTATATTAAACCGCGAAAACGCGTCGCCTTCTTCTTTTACTTTGGACCCGTTGAGTTCCGCGCGGTAGAGCGCACCTTTGACCACGTCGCCCCACACGTTGTTCTTTCCGTCGGTATCTTCATATCCGCGCGTGCCGTTTATAAAATAAACGTAATTGCCGTACTGAACGGCGCTGCCGCCCTGACTGGTTACCGCGTACGAAGTATCCTGCGCGGGAAAATCGATATCGGAATAGTGGTCGCCCGAGCAAGCGCAAAGCACCGGCGAGACTGCCAGCGCGGCGGCGATTGCTATTGAAGCGACGATTTTTTTGTTTTTCATATAAACTCCGTAATGAATTATGACCGTATTATCCGAATTTAACCGCCGTATCGCGGCTGAGCTTGTCAATCCTTTATCTTAAAGGATATTTTGGAAGAGAGCAACCCGTCGCCCGTAACCTTGACTACCGCCTTGCCCGTTTCGTCGGGTCGTATCGCGAGCATAGCTCTCCCGCCAAACGCGGGGCAACTGTCGAACGATATCTTTCTTAGCATGGGATCGCCGTTTATGAAGCCTACGAGCTCCGCGCCCGTGATCTGCGCCGTCAAAGTGCGCATGGCATAAGGCACGAGATCGCCCTCGCGGTCGCATACGTCCACATAAGCAAACCCGATATCGCCGCGCGAAAGGCTGAGCGATTTTTCGTATGCGGTGAGCCGTATCGACTTGGGCGAGCCCGCCGTCTTGAGCTTTGCGCGCGCGCACTCGACACCTTTGAAATAGCATACGGCTTCCAACGTGCCGGGATAATACTCGGTAGTAAACGTAGCGATATGGCGGTTTATCTTTCCCGCGAGCTTGCGACCTATAAGCCGTCCGTCGAGATACAGCGCCGCGACGTCGCCCGAAGTGTACACTCTTACGGTAACTTCTTTGCCGAGATAACGCGGCCAGTTCCACATGGCTACGGGCTCGTCCGTATCGGGATCGAGCACCGCCAAGTACGCGAGGTTCCTGCCGCCCAGAATTATGCGCTTATACGCGCCCTGTATCTTGTCGTCGCCTATCGCGTCGAGATCGCCTTTGGAGCAAAGTATCTCGTTGAGCTTGCCGCCGCCGGGATAGTCTATTCCGCAATCGGCAAAATCGCCTATAACGTGCAAGTTCTTCTCTGTCTCGTCCACGCTCTCAAAGGCGCGTTCCGAATCGGTGCGACTGCCCAATATGAGCCTGTTATGCTTGAGCTTGTCCGAGCCGTAAAGCGGATACAGATAATTGAACCCGCAAACGTCGACTGCGGAAAAGGCGGGCTCGGTGAGCGTATCGAACAGATCTTTTTCGCGTCCCGCATTTATCGCCGTGGCGTCCGAATCCATGCGGCGTTTTACTCCCGCGTTTTCGAGTTCCTGCGTCGTGGGCACAAGCTCGTGCGTAGAAACGGTGACGGGTCTGGTGTCGTCCAACGATTTAATAAGACCTACGCCTTCTTCGATAACGGCATAACCGTCGTTTCTGCCGTAACACTCGGGCACGTCGTCCGCGACGCCGTAGATAGCGACGCACGGATGATTGCGAAGAGCTATCACGCTCTCCTCTATAGCCGTCGCTTCACCGAATATATGCGCGTCGAGCGGGGCTTTGCCGCTGCCGAGCGCAGAGAAAATATCCACGTACGCATACATGCCTATATCGTCGAGCGCTCTGAGCGCAGCGTCCGAAGGACATTCGACAAAATGCACGGCGTTATAGCCCAATCCTTTTAATGCCTCGAACCGTCTTTTCTCATTTGTATACACCGACGCGCCGCCGAGTATAGCGTCCGCGTGCGACACGTACGCGCCGAAAAGATCGGTATTTTTATTGTTGATATAAAGTCCGCGCACGGGATTTAGAGCGCGCGTCACCACGCCGAACGTAGTGGATACAGACCTAGCGCCGTCGCTGTCGCCGTCCATGATAAGCGAAGCCACTGCGGTATATACATACGGATCGGAAAGAGTCCACTCGTATGCTTTGTTTATGCGAACGCGCACGGTAAAACTCTTGGACGAACGCGCGCGAACGAATATTTTACGCTGTTTCTTGCCGCAGCGCTTGCCGCGATTATTCAAAAGCGTGCAGTCGAGCACAATCTTTTGCGCCGCGTCGGTGTCGTTTTTTACGGAAAGCGTCACGTCGGCATAGGTTTTATCGCCCGTCGTTTCGGTAGTTACGAAAAGCGAGCCGTGTTCTATATCGATATCGTCCTCGGTCACGAGCGTCACTCCGCCGCCTATGCCGAGACCCACATATTTATCGCTCATTCCCGGAACGGAAACAAGCTCCAACTTCAACTCGTTATGCGAAGATCCGAGAAGCCCCGTAACGTCGAACTTATGCGGATAAACGCCGTGCACGCGCCCGATCAAGTCGCCGTTTATAAAAACGTCGCCGTATCCGAGCGAACCAGAAATGCAAACGTACGCCTTGCCGCGGCGCACTGCGGGCAGTTCCTTTGTAAAAACCGCGCGAGCCGCGGGCACGTACCCGTTAAGCTCGCCGAACGCGCAGGTATAATCGCGCGCCGCATGAGCGGTTGCGTCGTACGGTAAATTACGAACGATCTCGTCCCCTTCCGTAGCGATATGCCATTTTGCATTCAAGTCTACACTTTTCATACTGTCATTATAACAACTGACAATAGAAAAGGCAACTAAAATTACGCATTTTTACGACATTGAAAACCGTTTATGCGAAAAATACGCTATTTTCGGAGTAAAATTTAATTTATGAGTTTTTTAAAAACTCTCACGCGAAAAGCCTAGCACGTGCGTATGATCTCGCCCGTAGCAAGGTCCTGAAATATCAGCCAATACCCCTTGCCCGTGGGCATGCTTTTGACCGACGGCAACCACTGTGCCTCCTCGCCTAACGGCGAGACCTTTTCGTACCGCCCCGCCACGGCGTAGCACAAAAACACCTTACTGCGCCCCACCGCCACGGTGTGTCCGTCAAACTCGACGCGCACCCATTCTATATCGGGCAGCAGTCCGGTGAGCTCGTTATCGCGCTCCGCGATAGAAAACAGCTTATCTATATCCGCCCTGCACCGCTCGATAAACGCCGTCTCGCGGATATGCGGCACTTTTTCGGCAGTGGTCGGCGGAACAACTGCGGGACGCTTTACTATGGGCACGCGATTACTGCGCTTTCTCAAGAACATCGCTTCGTACTGCCACGGCTGTTCGGCTACCGCGTTTATGTCGTCCTTTTCCGCTATCGCGTCTGTCGCCGCCGCGGTTTCGGTAGCCGCCGTAGCGCTTGCCGTTGCCATTTCGCTTGCCGACGTTTCATTCATTGCCGTCGCGTCGATCGCCGAGCTTTCAAACGCCGTCGATTCGACGGCCGATCGGTCGTCCGTATCGTACATATCGCTTACCTCCTCTTTGCCGACTACGGCGTCGCCATGCTCTATCTCTTCGGCGCGAACGCTTTGCGCCATGCTACTCACGCTTGCGACTTCGTCTATCGCGGCGGGCGGAGCCTGCGTTTCGACGGCGGACAGTCTCACCGTGACCGACGACATTGGAGTATAAATATCCGACTGCGGCAAAGACGGACTTTTGAGCGGCGAACGTGTCACGGTCGGCGCAAGCCCGTCGAGAACGCGCGGCGAATCGAGAAACTCGTCCACTTTGCGCATGCGCGAAGAAAAATCATAGGTCGTATAAAAGTCCGATTCGGCAAGCGCTTCGTCGCCGTACACAGAAAGTCTCGATTGCGGGATACCCGTGCCGTCGGGAAGCGGCAAAACTTCCGGACGCTCGACTATGGGCGGAAGCACGGGAAGCGACGGGGGCGGGGGCGTTCCCACCGGTTTAAGCTTACTCAAAAGAAGCCCCATGACGTTAGACTCCCACATCTTTTTGCCGAACGTGCCGTAAAGCCTCAGCCTTTCGTCGAACACCGCAAAATGCAACGACGGGATATCGGCATCGTCCAAATAGAATACCGCCGACGGATCTTTTGTCGCAGGCAATTCCCTTATAAAAACGTCGGACTTGGTGATGACGCCCGCCATAAGCCCGTTGCACGCAGGCAAGGAAAAAGTGCGAACGGCAAACCTGACGCCCAGCCCGCTCCGCTCTATAAGCACAACACCCTTGCCTTCCTCGCCCGATAATATAAGCATTTTCTTTTCGTACCGCATACTTACGCCTCGCCGTTACCAATGCTCGGGATAATATCCCGCTCGGTATTATACCGTATACTATATGTCGTCTTTTGGATGAATTATGCTGTGCGCCGCGAATTTTAGAGAGCGTGAAAATAACCGCCGAATAAATAAATATCCCCACGTGGAACGTGGGGTATTTCAGTTTCGGGCATAGCCCTAATAATACAAGCAGCGCATAAAATGCGCATTGGAAGCCTGGCAGCATGCGTGGTTATTACTTGCCACCCTTAA
>CATLHE010000001.1 GCA_949948895.1 uncultured Christensenella sp. | reverse complement strand
TTTTTAGCTACAACAATGCCGCCATTAGAGATTTGCTCAATGGCGGCATTGTTATTTTACATTGAATTGACTGCTTTAATTCTGATTTTAATTTATTGTGTCCATTTGTATGCTCAAACCCTTCGAGCATACTTTCGAGTATAATTGCTTCGGGGCTGTCGGGAATATACTCGGTAGCCGATACGACTTTAACGCCGTTATCTTTGAGCGTTTTCTTGTGCATAGCCGTTTCGTATTTGTTACGGCTAAAACGGTCGAATTTGTAAACAAGTACGATTTGAAACGTCTTTTTCGCACTGTCTTTAATCATACGCTGAAAATCGGGGCGATTATCATTCGTACCCGTCATAGCGCGGTCTATGTAGGTGTCGAGTATGAGTATGTCGTTGTTCTTGGCGTATTCCGTACATACTCGGAGTTGTCCGTCAATACTTTGCTCGGTTTGGCTGTCACTCGAATATCGAGCATAAATTACTGCTGTTTTCATTTGAGAAATCTCCTTTTAGATTGTTTTTTTATTTTGTCTTTCGACGGGAGCGAAACAAACGGTTTCGGCTGTGAATTGCTAAAACCGTTACTATTCTCTCGTCGCCGTCAAGGATCACGAAAATATTTTGCGTCAGTGTCTTTTATTTTACTGTTCTTTGCAAAATTTTTTCCCTTGACGGCGCAGCCGAAATCGTTTACGCTCCCACCGCGAAAGACAAAAGAGTTAATTGCACTTGGGCATATTTTTTATTACTTCCGGCGAAGCCTTGCCCATAACTACGCCGTCGTCGTCAATACAAGTGAAATCGTCGAATAACAATAGCTTTTTGTTTGCCACTCCATACGGACAAAGTACATCGTCATCGAGTATATGGCTCTTTATGTATGTCGGCAATTTTCCACCGTAGCATAATCTTTCGCCGCTCTTTTCTATGTATTTGAGTATATACCTAACGGAACGGTCAATATCGTAGGGCATTAACGCCTTAAAATCGTTTCGCCCGAAGTGTTTCAGAAAATGCGTGTTTTGGTATGTTGTTTGTTTTCGGTGAGATACGGTATCGTAATCGGTTACGGCTTTTAATTCGCCAATCATTTCGGGTATGTAAAATATTCCGTGAAAATGAAGTCTTTGCTTTTCGGGGCTTCGTTCCCATACGCCTATGTATTTCCAACCTTTACGGCTTACAAGGTGTTTAAGCGTATTCATTAGCTTTTTCTTAAAAGTATTTTCGTCGTGAAGCTCATTAGAATATGTAAATGTTACAAAGTAATTCCACTCTTGCAAATGCACTTTACGAAATAATCTTACTCGGCGTTTTATGGCGTTTGTTTTCTTGCGCTCGGTTTGCTGTTCGACATATTGCTTTGCTTGTTCGGACGAATTAAACTCGTTCTTTATTTGTTCGGTTATAAAGTCCTTGCGTTCCTTTTTCGGCAATGCTTGACTGTTTTTGTAAGCCGTTTCAAACTCGGCTTTGTGGGGCTGTTCTTTTATCGGTGACTTCGACCGCTTTTTGCCGTGCGAAAAGTTTTCGCTCGGTATGGCTATGTAATGACCGCCGTCGGAATAGATTTTGCAATTTCTATACGGCATAGTGCGTTCTCCTTTTTTGTTTTTTGTGGGTGGTGTTTCGGAATTTACGGCAAAGAAAAAAGGACAAATACAAAACAGTAGCTTTTGCTTTATTTTGTACTTGCTCTCTTTTCCTTGCGGCACGCTCCTTTTTTATTCGGACGCTCTATGCTCGACCTGTGGCAGTACGCAATCGATTAAATAAACTATATATTAAGCTATCTCTCTATTCGGTTGTTGTTATTGCCCTTAAAGGGTGTTACTCCTTTTTCTTTGCCAATTCCAAAACTCTTGCGTACAGCGTTTCAAAGAATGCTCTTTGTTCGCTTGTAGGCAGCTTCGTTATGTCGGGCGTTCCGACAACAACGACGTCGAGCTTTGTATTGAGCATTGAATAAACCTCCTTATAGATTTTTATATGAAAGGTTTTACGCCCTCCACTAACTAATATAAAATTTCACCCTATAACGGCAAAAATTTCTTGTAAATATTTTTACCGTCCATAATTTATAGGTCAAAAAGCAGTAAAAGTTCGGTCGTATGCACAAATATCCCTACACTATACCAAGGACACTTTTTTGCAAAATACAACCCCTTTTGCAAAAATTTAATCAAATTCTAATGTTTGGAATAAAACACTCTCTATATTAAAGCCACGAAAACAGCATTATGTAAGGGTATTTTTTGAAAATATTTTATATAAGCCCACACATATATACCGAGATAGTGGAAATCGCCGTAAGCCGTCGTAACGGGCAACGCAAAATAAAGCATACCGCCGCACAACAATTTACCGACACGACAAACTACCGCATAACGCCGCCGAGCGAGAACACAAAGGCGATCGCCAAGCGGTTCAGCGGCGACGCCTTTGTCCGCTCGGCGTTGCGGTTTGTTCGGTCGGTTCTTTCGTTTCGGCGGGTGCTTGATCGCGGCGCGCAGCGCCGCGCTTGTTATTATCAAGCACCCGCCACAGTGCCATTTTAATAATTACTCGATAAAAGCATTGATTTTGGTTTTTCAATATGTTATAATCTATTTACTATAAACAGTGATTTGGAGATTTTATGTCTTTTATTAAATTGGAAAAATTGATAAAGAATATTGTTGGGTTGAAATTGAATGCAATTCGATGTACTTGCGAAATGCTGATGTTTGATTTCGGACAGTATTCTCTTCATGCTCAATGCCTAACGAGAATTATAAAAGATGATGATATTCTTTTAACAACATTCGATTATCAATCATGGGACGGCAAAAATGAGAAAAACAATGACGAGTATTACAATCTTACTAAATACAAATCGGAAATCGAAAGCGGAAAAGTACTCGCTGTCGAAATGAACCCGTTATGCGATGTAATTATCACTTTGGATAACGGTGTTATAATTCAAATATTTATTCAGAATAGCTACGCGCATTATGACAAAGAAAGCGAACAATATAGATTTTTTGAAACAGCTGATAATGAAACGGAAGATGAAAAGCTACCACCGCATTATGTAGTTTACAGTAAGCATATAGAAATTCATAGTTAGGAAACGGACAAACTTTACGATAAATTTTATTTTATCGTATAAAATTCGTTTTAGGTTACTACCGCTCCACCACAAAAAAGCCGTTTGCTTTGCAAACGGTTTTTTTGTGGTGGACGGGGTATCGGATTCGATGCGCCGACGAAAAATAATAATTCACGCAGAGCCGAAAGTAGAAGAGAGTACGATATCCCGTAACAAAATGGGGCGCAAGTTCGCTAAGCGCTTGCGCGTAGCGCAAAGCTCGCCGCGAATCCGCGGCAATCCACCCCTTGTAATGTTTCGATTAAGATAAACAAAGCAGGTTTTTTATTTGTGGTGGACGTTGTATCGGAGTTGATGCTAAATAGCTTTATTTATAATAGAGCAGATAGAGTAACGATAAAAATGCCTTTACTGAAAATTTACGTGCGGCTAGGCATTAACATTTAATTGTGCGTGTGATCGTCAAAGCAGAGTATTTCATTAGGTTCGACGTCAAGCACGACGCATAGGTTAGCGAGCGTATCGAGAGCGGGTAGTTTACGCCCGTTGATATAAGAGCTGATCTGCGTCGGTCTAATGCCTATGCTCTTTGCGATCTCGGTTTGAGTTTTGCCGCTTGTTTTAATGGCGTCGATAAGTTTCATTCGAATTTGATCGATCGTAATCATATATTTACCCCTATTAAGTCTTAAATCATATTAACCCAATTTGTAAAATGACTATCGAACGGTTCTGTTCGCATAGTCATTTTTGATTTGCGTATGTCGGCAGGTCTATATAGTATAGTTATTCGGATTTATAATCTTCAAAACAAAGTATGTCGTTGGGTTCGACGTCAAGCACGACGCAAATATTGGCAAAAGTTTCGAGCGAGGGCATTTTAGATCCGTTTAGATAGCAAGATATTTGAGTGTGTTTAATCCCTAAACGCCGCGCTATTTCGCTTTGTTTAAGCCCGCTCGTGCGTATTGCCTCTTGGAGCTTGGCGCGAATCTGCTCGATAGTAATCATAAAATCACCTCTATAAAATTATATTACCTAACCGGTACCAAATACTCGATATGTACCTAGCTGGTACCAAATACTTGACATGTACCTAACGGGTATGGTATTATTTGTGTGTGCCTAATGACGCAATATTATGATATTATGGTGGTAATTTATGAGCGAGATCATAACGGAGCAGGCGAGTAAGACTACCGCGCAGGCGTTTGCCGACATGGTGCATGACATAGAACATTATGACGGTATCGATAACTACGGAAAGACTATCGACGAGCTTAAAGCGGAGTTTGAAGCATGCAAAGAAATAGTCGGCACTTTGACAAAGCGCGACATGCTCATGCTGTGGTATATGCGACATGCGGGGCGTGGCACAAGTCACAGATTTATGCTTGCGGCAAGAAAAGCATACGAAGTCCGCGTTGCGCTTGATGATATTGAAAATGTTTAGTGCGCAACTTACGGTTGACGCGTTGCAATCCAAGATATACTTGAATTTATTTCATATAAGTGCTATAATGGCGTTATGGAAAAGGAATTTGCCGAAAGACTCATAAATTTGCGAAAGCGACACGGTTTGTCACAAGAACAGCTTGGGGATAAACTATTTGTTTCTCGACAAGCAGTCTCTAAGTGGGAATGCGGTGAGGCGATTCCTGATATAGATAATTTGATTTTATTGGCGCAATTATTTGATATTTCGCTTGACGAACTGGTCAACGGTGATCCGGCTTTCGATAAAGCGCAAACGAATTCGGAACAAAAAACGTCGGATAGTTTGAAACGAATTTCGTATGAAATATCGTTAAATGACAGCAAAAAACGCATACGGCAATTTCATTTTTATTATGCGAAGCGGTGGTTGTTCCCCGCGATACTTTTAATTGTAGCGAGCGTCGTATGTTGGGCAACGGGATATACGATTTTAAACGATAACGACAGCATAGTCATTTTTGGTTATTTGGCTTTAGGGTTCGTTTCCGGAATTGTTATAATTAATTGCATATCGATAGGAAAAAGCATAAAATTTCATGTCGACGATTTTAATATGGTAAGTAAAGACGGAAAAATTCAAGTTACCATAGAGCAAAGACCGGACGAATTTATATTTACAAACGGCGCTAACGGTAATGTTACTACGTATAGAAACGCGGAAATTAGTAACGCCGTAATATACAAAGATATTTTTATGATAAAACTAATGTCGAAGCATGTCGTAATATTGCCCAACATAGACATTATAAGAAATATGTTCGGCGGATATATTGGGATTAAAATCGCCGACGCCGCGCGTAAAGAGAAAAAGAAGAAAATAGCCGCAATAGTTGTAAGTTGCGTATTGTTTATCATTCCCGTGATGTGGGCGATTGCCGTAAGCATGCCGTTTATTATGGATACTGCGTATTATCACGAAAATAATACTCAGAAATATACGGCTACGGTGGATTATGTGGAGTTTAATGCAAAGGTCGGGCGTTATGAGATATACCTCGAAAACGATAAAAAGTATTTGTGCGTAAAAGCCGAAGCGGTAAAGGGTAGAGAAGATCTGTTAAATTCCGTCGCCGTCGGCGACGAGATTGTGTATCGCGTGCGCCGCGACGACGAAGAATTTTCAAGTCATACAAACCAATTAAACGCTTGCGCTATTGCGATAAACGGCGCGGATGTTTTGACGCTTGAACAATCTACCGCTTTTGCTAAAAAAGGATTTGTGCCTATATGGATAGTTTTGCCGGTAATAGGCGCGACGTTTATTTCTATCGGGATATACATTCTTGCGCGTACGTTTAAAAAATCTTATGCCGAGCAAAATGGGGGCTGATATGACGACCGTGTGGGATAAAGCGAAAAGCGTCAAATTAAACGTCGACGATAATATCGAGGGAAATCTTAATATCTACTTCGACAGCAAAATACCCGTTGCATTAAAAGAAAGATTGACGGATATAGTAGAATGGTTGGAATCGAATTACAGTTTTCCGATAACGCTCTATGTCGACTTTGAATACAAAAGTTATTTGATAAGTCGGCAGAATAAAAGAGTCGGGTATTTGTTTCATTTTTGGGAGTTTGACGATTACCCTAATTTCGACGACGACGAAAGTGTCCCTGAAATAAGGCTTGCGGTAAAAGAAGACAAAACCGGATTCGAAGGGATTACGGTATCGTTTTTTACGGCAATTTCATATTATTTTGCTTGGATTTTGCATGAAGATTTATATAAGTACAATGTAGACGACGATGAGGTCGATTATATGGTTACCAAGTATTTAGAATGCGAAAACGTTAAGGGGCAAGTGCCGTGTAATATGGTAAGACCCGAATTATCGATAGAAACGGATAGCGAGGTATTCAGGCAGTTCTACTATCTGAAAGAGGAGCTCGTCGGGTTTTGCAAGGCTAACGGCTTGCAGACGACGGGAAGTAAAGCGGAGCTGACTGAGCGGATAACGGTTTTTTTGAATACGGGCGAGCGCTTGAAAAAACAAAATTCTAGGAGTAAAACGGCAATACCGCTCGAGATAACGCCGGATACCTTGATAGAGCAGAATTTTGTATGTTCGGAACGGCATAGGGAATTTTTCAAAAGTCAAATCGGCAGTACGTTTACTTTTAACGTTCTTTTTCAGAAATGGCTCAAAGCGAATTCTGGCAAAACGTATCGCGACGCGATAGCCGCGTACAAAGATATCATGGCGCAAAAGAAGAGCAATAAGTCCGATATAGGCGAGCAGTTCGAATATAATACTTACATTCGGGATTTTTTTGCCGATAACCAAGGCAGAACTTTGCAAGACGCGATAACTTGTTGGAAATATAAAAAATCGTCATCCGGTCACAACAGATACGAAAGTTCGGATCTTATCGCATTGGACTGAATTGCATGTATCGCGGTGCGTAAATATTATCAACAAACATTACGAGGTGAGTTATGAAAAACGTGTATGAATTTTGTCCTTCTTTCGAGACCGAGGACTATACGATACGCCGATTGGAACGTGGCGATGCGGCGGACTTGCTCAAAATTTACAGCGATAAAAAAGCCGTGCCGCTGTTCAATTCCGACAACTGTCACGGCGACGATTTTTACTATACTACTTCGGAGCGCATTAGCCAAGCCGTTGATTTTTGGGAAGAGGCGTACTCGAAAGGCTGGTTCGTAAGGTGGAGCGTAATCGATAAAAAGACGAGTGAGGTCATCGGCACTATCGAGGCGTTCCATAGAGACGCGGACGATCATTTCGGTAATACGGGACTTATACGGCTCGATCTTCGTAGCGACTGCGAAAAAGAAAATTGCATAGCGCAGATATTGGAAGCGATAGAAAAAGACTTTTTCGATCTGTTCCATTGCGGCAAGCTCGCGACGAAAGGTTTTCCGAGTTCGCCCGAGCGGATAAAAGCGCTTAAACGGCTCGGCTATACAAAGAGCGACGAGCCTTTGATAGGCAGTTATGACAAGTACTTCGATTATTGGGAAAAGATAAAGTAAAGCGTTTCGGCTATGGTTCCCAAAAACTTAATTGATATAAAAACCGCTTTCCGCCGCTGTACCGCCGCGTTCGCATAGAAACCATTCAAATAAAGAAAAAGGATCCCGAGCTTTTCGTTGCGCGATTGAAAAAGTTTATCGACAACACAAGGCTGGGCAAGACGTACGGCGAATGGAACGATAACGGGCGGCTGCTCCCGAACGATTAGTTTTTTGTGACTATCATAATTAGATAACGCTGTTTCGATTTGCGGACTGTATTGACAAGTGTTTTTTTAAGGCGTATAATTCTTATTATATGACGGTCAAAGAGTTCGATAAATATATTAGGATGGGACTTGGTCGATGCTTTACCGAGTTATCGACGAGCGATCGTAAAGAAAAATATCGCGCGGCGGTTTTGCGCGCTTGTTTACATAATTATTCTTATGACGCGCAAAGCGAGGGCTCTCGCGCCGAATATATTTATTCATTGGCGGCACAGTATGGCGACGACGGGTATTTTGTCGCGCCCGTCGTTTCGGCGTTCATGCGCAAGTCGTGCCGTGACGGCTGGGACTTTTGGGACTTTGTGCATTATTGCAGGTTGCTTTTTGAGTTTGCAAAGCGCGGCAGTGTTGCGGCAAAGACCGCGCTTTGCGAGAAATACGATCATTTGCTTGAGCGTCTTGCCGTCAAGCGCAAACGCTATTGGCGAGTCGATACCGACGCCGAACAGTATGAACGGCTTTGCATAGCGTTGGCAGAACTCGACGGTCGTGCCGCTTTCGACAAGATAAAGACCGACTTGGATAAACTGTACCGATTAAATACCGCGTATACCGTCGATGATTTCGATGCGTTTTATGCTCTTTTAAACGACGAATCAAGCGGGTGGGGCGGGAAAGCTCGCGCGGAAGAAGCCGTCGTTCTATCGAGGCGCCCTACGGCAGAAGAACTTGAATTATCCGAAAAATTCAAAGCGACGGCAGACGAGGACGAACGGCACTGTATGGGCATGGATATCATAAATGCGTTTGAGCACGGTGCGGATCTGCCTTGCGAGCTTTTGGACGCCGTTTATTATTCTCGGTGCGGGTGTTGCCGTTTTGACGCGGTAAAGCTAATGGCGGCATGTGGGCAACTGACGGACGAGCGCGCTCGCGAGTGCGTATATGACAGTTACGGCGATACGCGCGAGTTTGCCAAAAATCTGCTTGAAAGTAGGAAAGATAAATAAAACTGAAATCATATAAATAAAATTATCGGAGGAAATATGAGTTCATTCAAAGATCTGCGAATAGTGGATAATTTCTATCAGACGTCGGCGTTTTTTCCCATGCCGACTATCCTCGTCGGTACTGTCTCGGAAAACGGCAAGACCAATCTCGGCTCGTACTCGCTGTGTTTTCCTTACTATATCGCGGGTAAAGAGTATTACGCCATGATACTCGAGTGCCGCAACAGCTCGAACACAGCGCAGAACATTTTGCGCGGTAGTCGCGTGTCGCTCAACTTTATTCCCGATGACCGCAGGTATTTCCGCGAGGCGGTGAGACTGGGATTCCCAGGCGACACGACCGACGAAAAAATGAAAGACTGCATTTTTACGCTTGAAAAAGGTCAGACAGACGGCGACAGACCTTTGGTAGTCAAAGAGGCGTTTCAAGTATTCGAGTGCACATGGGACAGTTCGCTCGAGGACGCGCACTTGGATAAAGCTGGACAGCTTGAAGGGTATGAGCCGCCGTACCGTGATTTTAACGGCATAACGAGCAAGTTCGGCGCGCATTTCATTTTGAAGATAGATAAAATACTTATGAAAGAGCGTTATTACGATTCCATCGTCGGCGGCGTGACGGCAAAAAACTTCCCGAGCGTGCCCGTCGATTACGGTTATCGCGACAGCACAAACTTTTGGTGTTCGCCGTTTAAAAAGCCGTTCCCCGAAAAAATACAAGCCAAAGACGGCGATCTCGATTCGGTCAAGTACGCGGCAAAGCGTATCGATCCCGAAGTGACTTTTACCGACGAGGCATGCGCAAAGCTCGTCATGATCCCGCGCATATTCTTAAAAGCTGCGCTGACGCAAATGGTGAACATAGCCAAAGAAGAGGGGATAGCGGTCATCGACGAAGCTGCGCTCGAAGTAATAAACGACAAGCGCAGGAAAGAAAAAAAGCGTTGAAAAACAAAATATGCACGAAAAAACCGAGCGTCATGCTCGGTTTTATATTGCTTTTTTTCAGTTTGTTATTTGTAATACAAAGCGGTGCGTTCTCGTCTGCTTCCTGCCGATCGCGCCCGAATCGGTGACGGTCACTTTGACGGGGTAAGAGCCTTTTGTCGTCGGCGTGCCGCTTATGACGCCGTTGGCGTAACATTTGAGCCCTGCGGGAAGTCCCGTAGCCGTAAAGCGGTAGTCGCCCGTTCCGCCCGCAACGAGGATCTGTTGACGGTAGTTTTTGTTTAACTGCGCTTTGGGTAGTGTCGTCGTTTCGAGTTGGAGCGGGTAGTTGGACGCTACGCCTTTATACATTTGACCTACGCCAGATATGCTGTCGTCGTCGTTATAGAGCGTCGTGTACGGCGCTTCCCAAGGCCGAGCGTCGCCGTAAAGCCCCGCGAAATTGTCTACGAACCAGCTGTACCGCTCTACGAATCCGCAAGTTTCGAGCATGTTCGTCGCTTGCGTGATATATTTTTGCGCGTTCTGCTCCGTACAGCTCGGGCTTACCGTGCCCTTTTGTCCGGGCGGAACGTGCTGTGAATCGCGCGAAATAATGTCAATCGCGCCAAACTCGGTGAGCCATACGGGTAAGCCGTACTTATCGTAAAGCGCGGTAAGCGTGTCGCGAAGATCGGTCACCGCATTTGCCGAATAGAACGATTGATAAATATGCACGGCTATAAAATCGACGCGGTATCCGCGCTCGTCGGCTTTTTCCATGAACTCGTCCAGCCAAGCGTTGCCGTCCGTTTTGTCGTAATAGCTGACGGCGGGGCTTGATAGCGGTATGCCTATCTCTTCCAGGTCGTTCCAATACGACAAAGCTTCTTCGACGGTCATATTGGCTTGATCGGGAAGATCGGGCTCGTTAAAAGTCAAAAGGTGAGTGTACGCGCCGTCTTCGTATTTTTCTTTTATTTCCGAAAGCACGGCGGGCGTGACGTGCGCTTTGCCGTGGACCATCGGCACAAATTCGGCGTATTCGTCGATATAAAGATTATTGGTAGACGGACCCCAAGTATAATACCAACCCGCGTCGAGGTCTTTTATCTTGTTTGCCGACGCCGATTTGCCGTCGTTGTACCGCGAGACCGAAACGCCTTTCTTGACTACTGCGCCGACTTCGTCGCGGTGCGGCGCGGAAGAATTGCTATCGTTGTCTCCGTCGTTTTTTGGCGAGCAAGCAAAAAGACCGAGCGCAGACAGCGCGGCTAGCGCGATCGATATAACTTTTTTGCAACCTTTGTACATATGCCGACTCCGCATTTCAGACTTTGTTCGAGTTTAGCATATTCGTTCGTTTTTTGCAAGCCCGAGCAAGCTCGCTCGGCGCGGCGGCGGCGCACTGTAATGCGGATAAACGATAGTCAAACGGTCAAAAACGGTGAAAATACGCTCGCAAAATCGGTATTTTTATGAAAATAACATTTAATTCTGCTCGTATATGACAAATTCTGCTCATTTGTGACGATTTAAAAGGACGCTTTGCTTTGATATTTTCAAAAATCGAGCGTACCGTTTACTTTTAAAAATCGCATGTTATAATCGGGCTAAGTACATGTGTCGAAGTGGGCGCATGCGTGAATTTATTTGAGACGACTACAATGGAGAGATGATGAAAATATCGACGAAAATTTTCAGAGGCTTCGCCACATTTGCCGCATTTTTATGCGCGCTTATCTGGGGCGCATACGGCATAGCGACGTCTCCGAGCTATAAACCGAAAGTGGACGAGTTTTTGGGCGGAGTGTCCGCAAAGGTCGGCTCTTCTGAAACGTATTCGTATATGTCCGAATACGATTCCATAACCGACATGCTCACCGAGCGCGTGAGGATCGCGGAACAGCTCGCGGAAGAAGGGTGCGTACTGCTCAAAAACGACGGCGCGCTGCCCATAAAAGCAAACGCGGATAACGGCAAGCGCGTTACCGTTCTCGGCAACCGTCCGTATACATACAAAAGCGACGGATCGCTCCGCGATACGCGTTTGACGTTTTACGGCGGTATCACGGGAAGCGTTATATACGAGCAGAGCGTAACTATAAAAGACGGCAGCGGCACGAAGCGTATCGATTCGCCCGTGACTTTGGAGACCGCGCTGACGGCGGAAAACATAGCGATAAACCCCGCGATGAAGCGGTTTTATTCGTCCAAGAATTACTCGCCGTTCCCCGAAGGCTCGGAAGCGGCTGACAGCGCGGGCGGCGCGTATTCCATTAACGAGCCCGAAGTCAATTTGCTAGACACGGGCGATTATGCCGATTATGACGACGCTTGCATCGTCGTTATAGGCAGGACGAGCGGAGAAGGCAGAGACTATCTCCCAGGCAAGAGCGGCGTCAAAGCGGGCAGCACGCAAAAGAGCGCGATAGGGCTAAGCGACGAGGAGCGCAAGCTTATAGAAGTAGCCGACAGTATATCTCACGGCAACGTTATCGTGCTTATAAACAGCGCGGTCGCGATGGAAATAGACGAGCTCAAAAACGACGAGCGCGTCAATTCCGTTTTGTGGATAGGGCTTCCCGGGTCTTACGGCTTGGGCGGAGTAGCGCGCGTTATCGTGGGTAAGTCCGCGCCGAGCGGCAAGCTCACCGATACTTACGCGGTGAATGCGTCCAATGCGCCCGCCGCGAGAAACTTCGGCGACGGCGATCCCGACGGCGTCGATAAATTCGCATGGAAAGACGGTAAGTACACCGCGCCGAGCAACGGGCATTATGTGGTAATGGCGGAAGGCATATATACCGGCTATTATTATTACGAGACGCGCTATAACGACGCGGTATTGGACGCGGCGAATATCGCGGGCAGAAAAAACAGTAACGCCGCTTCGAGCGTGGGCGCTGTGGACGGCGCGTCGCGTTGGGATTACGGCGACGAGGTGACTTATCCGTTTGGGTACGGGCTTTCGTACACCACGTTCGAACAGGAGATAGTGGAAAACTCGTTCGTATACAACGACGTTGACGAGACGGTATCTCTTCGCGTAAAGGTGACAAACACAGGCGACGTAGCTGGCAAGGAGGTCGTGACGCTTTACGTTCAAATGCCCTATACCGATTACGACAGAGCGCACGGCGTTGAAAAGAGCGCCATACAGCTTGTCGCGTTTGAAAAGACGGGAGTCATACAGCCCCAAGCGCAAACGACCGTGGAGCTCACCGCGAGCCTCAAATATTTTGCGACCTATGACAAAACGTATGTGCACGACGGCGTTACGGGCGGCTACATTTTGGAAGACGGCACGCATTACTTTGCGATAGGCAACGGAGCGCATGAAGCGTTAAACAATATTCTTGCGGTGGGGCAAGGCGTAGACGAATCGCTTTTGTATATCGAAGAGGGCAGTTCTATCAACGAGAGCGGCGTATTCGTTTGGGATATCGCAGATCAAAAAATAGGCACGACAAACTTAAAAGCGTTCCCGTTCGACTCGTACGGCGTAAACGGCGAGACGCTCGCAAAGTCCGCAAACGGCACGGTGATAGGCAACCAAATGGCGGACGCCGATTACAACTATTTCAAGAAAGATACGATAAAATATCTTTCGCGTTCCGATTGGGCGGGCACTTATCCGCGCTCGTATACAAGGCTCGAAAGTACTCCCGCCATGGATAAATACTTGGCGTACAATGCGAGCGTTTATGACTTCGGTCAGGTCGGAGAAACGCCCGATTACGTGATATTCGGCGTCGATCATACCGACGAAGAAGACGAGAATACGGGCGTGCCGCTCGAAAACACGGATATAGCGTCGTACAAAGGCAAAGCGTACGACGACGAGAGCTGGGACTATCTTTTACAGCAGATAACGTTTGACGAAGCGTGGCAGTTCGCGCCGCTCGGCGGCACCAAGTGCGAAGCGTTCCGCTCGGTCAACGCGCCCGAAGTGTGGCAGATAGACGGACCCAACGGCAACGTAAACCGCGGGTATTCCACGCTCGCTCCCGACAGAGGAGTTATGGCTGTTAGCGAGTCCGATCCCAACGCGGGATACCGAAGCGCCGATATGCCGTGCGCACCCGTTGTCGCGGCTACGTTCAACAAACAGCTCTTGGAAGAAGAGGGCGAGATATTCGGAGAAGACACGCTTTGGAGCCGCAACCCCATAATGTGGGCGCCCGGTATGAATCTTCACCGCACGCAGTTCAATTCGCGTAATCACGAGTATTACAGCGAAGACCCCATGCTTACCAATCTTTTGGGTTCGGCGTTCGTCACGGGCGGGCTCAAAAAGGGCGCGATACTCTCCGCCAAGCACTTTGCTTTTAATACGCAGGAATCGTACCGCGAGGGGCTCGTTCAGTTCTTTGACGAGCAGACGGGGCGCGAGATGGAGCTTCGAGCGTTCCAAGGACTAAGCGAAGACATAGAGTACATAAACACGTCGGGCAATACGCTCGGCGCGCTCGGACTGATGTCGTCGTTCTCGCGCGTGGGCGTATGCGGCGTGAACGCTCATACGGGACTTATGAAAAACATACTGCGCGGCGAGTGGGGCTTTAAGGGACTTATTTCCACCGACATGGTGTCGCGCACGGGCTTTTTCAATCCGCAGGACAGCGTAGTCAACAACGTAACGTTTATGGCGACTTCGAGCGGCGAGACTTTCTTGGAACATCCCGATTGGGCGAGTTATAAGAATAAACAGCTTGTCAAGAGCTGTCCCGAGCTCATGACCGCGCTGTACGAGAATATGCATTACTATATGTACTCGATAGCCAATAGCAGCGCGCTCAACGGTTATGCGCCGGGCGACACCGTAACGGAGACCGTATCGCCGTGGCAACACGCTTTGGTCGCTCTTATCGCGACGACGGGCGGGCTTGCGATAGTATTGGCGGCGCTAGCCGTTGTGTTTGAATTGGTTATCAAAAAACGCAAAAAACCCGTTGCGGAGAATGCCGGCGACGCCAATCTGACCGTATCTTCCGACGCGGCTACGGACGATATTGAAGACAATAAAATATCTCGAACGGACGACGAATTACAGATTGCAGAAGATACTGCAAAATCGAAAGTGGAGGGCAATGACAATGGCTAAGCTCGGTCTAAAGCTGAAAAAGCCGGGGCTCGGCTTTATTGCGATATGCGTTGCGTTTATCCTTTCGATAGTCGCGTTCTGTCTGTACTTTAAAACGTACAAGATCGAGCCGTTCGAGCACGACCGCATGACGATAACTTTCACGATATTCGCTATGTGGTGCATGGTGTTTCTTGCGCTCAACATGCTGTTCAAAGGCGATAAGCCGTTTTGGACGCTTATCATTTATCCCGCTATCGCGTTCTTTCTCATTTACGCGCTGTTAAAACTCATGCTGCCTTGCGTAAACGCCATAGGCTATACGCTAGGCGCGGGCGATCTTATAATGGGCAACGTCGAAAAGAACAGAGCGATAACAAACACTTCCATCATGACCGCCGTGTTTTACGTGCTGTCGGCTGTGTTCGTGATAGCCGCGGCATTCATGCCCGCGGAATGGTCGTTCGGCAAAAAGAAAAAGTCGAAAACGGCGGCGGCAGAAGCTGCGGAAACAACTGCTTCCGAGCAACCCGCGTCTGAATTCGCCGAGCAAGCTATGTCCGAAGTTAAAGCGGACGGCGGCGAGGCGGTAAATATCGAAACCAAAGATGCGATTGCCGCCGAAAACGCGGAAGAAAATAACGCGCAAGTACAAGAAGAACAAGCGGCAAAAGATGAAGCCGCTTCAACCGATATAGCGGATCGCGCAGAGCCCGTCGAAAGGGCGGAGCCCGTCGCTTCCGACACGTACGAACAAACCGAGCAAATAGAGACGGAAGTCGCTACGCCGACGGTCAAAAAGCCTGCCGCGCGTAAGACTTCTTCCGGTAAGACAACAGCCGCCAAAACGACAACGAGCAAAAGCGCGGCGGACAAAACAGCAAGCAAAACCGCGAGCAAGAGCACGGCTGGTAAGACCGCAAGCAAGGGCGCCGCGGCAAAGAAGGCGAACGAAAAATCTACCGCCGATGGGGGAAACGCGAAATGAACGAAATGATCGGAAAAGCTCTCGCGTTTGTGAAAAAGCATTTACAGTATTTTGTATACGGTTTGTCGGGAATAGCCACCGTGATACTTGCGGCATGCTTGCTGACGTGGATGATGAAGGGCAAGGTCGAGCAAGTGGTGCAAATGAAAAACGCTACTCTCGTATGCGAAAACGAACTCGCGACGGAGTATCTTGTTCGTCAGTCGTTCAATCCCGACGGCGCGGAACTCGATATAGGATCGAAGCGCATACCCATCGAGGAATGTCAGATAAACGCCGATTTTTCGTCGGCGGGAGATAAAACGGTAAGGATAATTTATCAAGCAAGCGAGTATTTGAGCTATGTTGCCGAGTTTGATTGCCGCGTATATTTTGTGCGCAGTCTCGATATAGAAAGCTATCCGAATAGCATAGCCGTAGACGGCGACAGTGCCGTTGCCGACGAGCATTTCAAAATGCACGCCATTCTCGCGGAAAAACCTGAGACCGACGTTTTCGGCGACGTGAAAGCGGTAGACGGCGGGTATCGAATAGAGCTCGACGAAAATACTTATACGTACACTCTTACCGAGGATCTCTCGACGCGCGGGTTTTACGGCATATCGTACTATTGCGGCAACGTTTCGGCGTCCTTCTCCTTTTATAATGCGGCGGGCAAGAGCTATATCGTCGAATCGACGAAAGATATAGTCAAGTTCCAAAAGTCCGCGCCCGAAGCGCTTGACGACGGGCAGGACGGCGAGAACGTAACAGACACGCCGACCGAAGAAAGCGCCGAAGGTCTTACGCTTATCGTCACTCAAAAAACGCCGAGTTATCAGACGCACGGCGTGGGTAAGTCCTCAGGATATTATGTCTACAACGACGGCGAGACCGAGACCGAGTACGCGTTCTCTTACGAACTTAAAGACAAAGAGGAAGCGTTCGGTTCGTCGTACGTTGCGGAAGCTTTTGACGGCGAAAAATACTCAGCTACTGTGGACGGAAATACGTTTGTAGCAAACCGTGCGGAATGGCAGAGCGCGGTGGTAAACGGCAATATCGTAGACGATAACGGGTTTAAAGTGGTAATAGGTTCGGACGATAGGATACTTCATTTCACGTACAGGGCTCCCGAATTGGAAGAACCGACGGAGCCGACCGATCCTACCGACACGCCAGATACCGATGAACCTACCGAGCCGACGGCGGACGATTCGACCGAACCTACGGAACCCGAGACTGCGCTGCCGTCTCTTACGCTTTACATTTGCAGCTACGATATGAACCCGCTTTTGGGCACGGGCAACGGATACAGCTACGGCGTTTATATTTACACCGATCGCAGCGGCGTATCTCATAAAATGTCGTTCTATATGCAGGCGTGGACTTGGACTTACGTTCCGCTGTCGTCCACGCACAGCAGCGACATAACCGCCGACGCGTCGGTGAGCGACATCGTTGTCAACGAGGCGTTGCCCGACGACGATCCCAACAAGTACAACTCGTACACGAGAGGCACGCTGTTTGCCCACGTTTCGTTCTTCGAACGCGGCGAAGGCGTGATAACCGATACCTTTACCGCGCCCGAGGAGGAATGGCTCGGGGCGATAATGGGACTGTGAGGTAGACATGAAAAGACACGGGTCAAAAATACTGTACACTGTCATAGTCGCCGTTGCGCTTGCTCTTTTCGGGTTTGCTTTTGTCGCATGCGATAAGAAAGACGACGGAGACAAAAAAGACAACGGCAAACGCAGCGAGCTGATCGGGCTGTTTGAATCCAATGAGTCGGAGAACGTGACGCTCACAAACGATATCGAGCTTGTGGGCGAGCTTGATGACGACGGCAATACGTATATTTACACTTCAAGCGTTTATCCTCTGAATACCGTTACCGACATTGGAGCGCGTTACACGCCGTATCAGCGGCTCAGGCTCAAGCGCGACTACACTTACGAGTATTCCGTATCGATCACGGTAAGGATAGTGTCGCAGTCGGCTAACGTCGATCTTGCCAAGCTCGAGGCTACGGCGTACGGAACGTTCGAGTACATAGAGACGGACGAAGAGAAATTTTCCGTCACGCTTTCCGATCCAGTTCGCGGCGAAGAATCGATATACGGCGCGTTTATCACGGGCGAGGGAAATGTTTATTCTTGGAAGCTTTCGAGCTCGGCAAGCTACAAGCTCGATCTTGCGAGCGTAGCCGAAAGCGAAGCGGAGTTCGATAGGTACGTCAAAGGCCGCACGGTCTCCGTGGAGCGCACGGACGGCGAGCGCGTTCTTCATTCGGATATGTTATACACCGATTTCATGAACGACGTCGCGCCCTATTACAGTTATTCGTCGTCGGTAACGCCGAGCGATCCCGATATACCTACGCCGCCCGATCCCGAAAAAGGAAAACCGAAACACGCGGATATGCCTGTAAAAACGGTAAGCGGCTACGGCGTAAATCTCAGAGTGGGCGACGGTATCGCCGTTTGCGTCAAGACGGCTTCGGATATCGATTCGATCACGGTAGACGGCGCAACCGTATCCGATAAAGAAAAGGTAAACGGCGGAAACCTGTTCGTTTATCCTATAAGCTATTCGGCATTTGGACGGAAACTCGCCATATCGATAAGCGATAGCAATATCGAGTTTGACGCGGCGAATTACTTGGAAGAGCTTGTAATAAAATCGGGCGACAAAACCGATTACGGCGCGAGAGCTGTGAATCATTTGGCGGCAAGCATGCTCGTCACTGCGAAAAATGCGGGAGCGTCGATCACGCCGAGCGCCGCAGCAAACAGCTTGATTTTTGCGTCGCGAGGCGGCGCGGGCGAAAACGTTTACCACACCGATTGGTGGCTTCGCGACGGTATCACGCTTCACAACTTCGATAAACCTGTAGATGGATTCACTTGGCAGACGGTGCCTTCGCTCGCTATTCAAAGCGGCGTGCCCTCGCTCGTGTTCGAGTTTGATGCAGCCGAAGACTTCGGACTTTTAAAAGCCTACATCACGGTCGGGGATAAGGAAAAGTACGACGTAGCGCCTGTCAAGGCGGCAGACGGCGACCGCTATATCGTATCGGTCGCGGTAACCGATATTTTCGATTACGATTCGCCCGTATGCGTTACTGTGTTCGACGGTACGATACAGCTTGCGGGAACGGCGGAGTATTCGGTGACGCGCGCGATAGCCCGCACCGATATTTACGGCGAAGAAGGTCAAAGACCCGCGGCTTCCGCTCTGTTCTCTTTGGTCAAGTCGGCGGAATGGTATCACGATCGCGACAGCGTAGTATACGGCATTTATCCGCCTGTAAACAGAGACGACGGCGCGGTCGAGTTTTCGACGGGCGAGTTCAGATACGCTCTCGCGCTTGAAAAGATCGAGGATAACGATGCCAACGCGTTCGGCGATAAGCTGTATGTAAACGGCAACACGTTCAGCGCGAGCGTTCCGTCATTGGAGGGCGACGGCTATACGGTCGTGCGAAACGCCGACAATTCGTACGACGTTACGATGGACGGCGCGTCCATAGACGGCATATTCGTCACCGACGGCGGCATAGGCAAGCTTACCGTGACGGCGACGGGCGAGTCGAGCATAAACAACGTGATACGCGACTTTATGAGAAACCGCGGCACGGTGCGCACCAATTCGGATATTTTGATAACGGGTGACGGCACGGTAAACGTTTACGGCAATATTTACGCAGGCGGCAAGCTCACAGTGGACGGCGCGACGGTCAATCTCTTTACTTATAACGCGACCGACGACGACAGCCTTGTATGCGCGTCGCTCGAAATAGTAAACGGCGGCAAACTCAATATCGTATATGTCGGGAACACCGCGAGCAAAAAGACGGCGGTCGTTACTCAGGGCGATATCGTTGTTGACGGCACGCTTACCGCAAAAGGCTTTTTGAACGGCGTCTATCTCAAAGGCGACAAAGATCAAAGCTTTACCGTAAACGACGGCGCGGTTGTTATAGAAGCGAGCGCGTACGGCATTACGGGCGACGACGCGAAAGACGCCGACGATAAGTCGGTGAACCGTCAAATGGTATTTAACGGCGGCGTTACCGATATCCGTGTCGATAGCGGCTCGGTGGACAGCGCGGGCATAAGACGGGGCGACGTTACGGTCGACGCGGGCGCGCTTAAAATAACCGCCGACAGCGGGTATTGCATAGAAGCGCTCAATCCCGTTACGATACGCACCGTAAGCGGACGCTACGACGTGGGAAGTATCGAGCTTGTAAATACGTTCTTCAATTCGTGGTGGGACGTGAACTACGCCGCAAAAGTGCAAAATATGCTTCTCAACGGCGGAAGTATTTACATGCGCGCAATGTGCAGAAGCGGCGTATTGGCGTTGGAGCGCGGCGCGATAGTCACTGCGCAAAACTGCGACATCGTTATCGAGAACGGTCAGGATTGGAAGAACTCAGACACCATGGGACGCGGCATAAACGCCGAGAGTGGCGACGAGGTGATAACGGTGACCGATTCTGCGAAATTGGTGTTTAAAAACTGCGACGTACCCATTCAGTGCTGGACCAAGGGCGGCGGCGACGAGTACGCAAAACTCGTGAACAACGGACTTTTGGTCGTGGACGGGTACAAGTGCGGCTTGGAGCCTTGGGAACCCGCTACGTGGGAACTCCATCTCACGATAGAAAATAACGGGGTGCTGAGACAAAGCGGAAAAGTGTAGATATCTCGATCTTTTAAGGTCGAGTCCGTAACTTATGATATTCGGGAGGAAATGATGAGAAACAAACGTATTGTCACCGCGGCGCTTGCTGCGGTAATGGGGCTTTCCGCTTGCGCGGGGCTCGCCGCATGCGGCGATAAAGACGGCAAAACCATTCGTTACGTAGAACCCGTGCCGCAAACCTGCACACAGCCCGGGCATAGCGGTTATTATACCGACGGAGTAAAATATTACTCGGATAAGGACGGTAAAAACGAGATAACACTCGGAAGCGTGAGGATCGATCCCGACGGACATACCGCGGGCGATTTCGAATACGACGACGAGAGTGGGCACTGGAAAGTTTGCACGGTCTGCACGCTGCCCGCTACGCAAAAAGAAGCGCACGATCTAGACGGCGATTGGATATACGACAGAGTGCCGACCGAAACGCAGTCGGGCTCGCGGCATAAAGAATGCGAATGCGGTTTCGCGACCGTTCCCGAAACCGTGCCGCCGACGGGCAGCGGCACGCCCGCGCCGGGGCTGACTTTGGTGCCCGCGCAAGCGCCTACCTGCAATACAGCGGGCAATATAGCCTATTATACCGACGGCACAAAGTACTATTCGGACGCAGAGGGTAAGCACGAGATAAATCTCGAAGATACTGTTTTACAGCCTACGGGCGAGCATACGGCGGCGTCGGCGTGGCAAAAGGGCGACGGCAAGCATTGGCACAACTGCTCGGTGTGCGGCAATAAGATAGAAAGCACGGAAGCCGATCACGAATTTGAATGGACGATTGATACCGAAGCCACAACGACTTCGCCCGGCGTCAAGCACGAAGAATGCGAGTGCGGCGAGACGCGCAACGAAAATACAGAGATACCGCAACTCGGCGTAGTCGTTCATCACGAGCGCAAAGAAGCGACTTGCGGCGCGGACGGCAATATCGAGTATTGGGAAAAGAGCGGCGTATATTATTCGGATGCGGCTTGCACGCAGGTCATATCCGGTTCGGTCGTTATACCCGCTACGGGTGAGCATACGGCGGAAACGGTATGGCAAAAGGACGGCGGTAAGCATTGGCACAACTGCTCGGTGTGCGGAAACAAGATAGATAGCACGGAATCCGCCCATACCGCGGAAACGGCGTGGCAAAAGGACGACGGCAAGCATTGGCACAACTGCTCGGTTTGCGACGGCAAGATAGAAAGCACCCAAGCCGATCACGACTATACCGAAACGGTCGTTGCACCCACGTGTACGGCGGACGGGCATACCGATCACGAATGTGAATGCGGAGACAAATATACCGACGGCATAATCACCGCGCTCGGTCACGCGTACGGCAAAGATAAAACGGAGTTCGATACGACCGATAATAAATTTTACAGGGTGTGCGACAACGACTGCGGTACGCGCGGTAGCGAAGTAGGTTATTTCGGCAATAGGTATGTGATAGTAAACGGAACGAAGTATGAGGTCGCGGATTGCTATAAAGAGGAAAATCTCGACAATGGCATTACGTACGATCCCGTAAAGCAAGAGTTTATTATCCGCGTGACCGACAATTACAGCGGCGCGCTATCTATAACAACGCGCGACGAGCACGTGATATTGAGCGTAGACGGCGACGCTACGATTTCGACTTTGACATTTGCGGACGAATGGGGTGTGGACCATAATCTCAAGATCGCGGGCGAGGGCAAGCTCACCGTTACCGACTCTGTTTCCATAGGTACGGTATTGATAATAGAAAGCGACGCGGATCTTCCGAGGATAGCCGTCGGAAGCAACGGAGAAAATAACAAACTAATAGTAGGCAATGCGGAAAACACCGTTCAGCCCAACGTTAATATAACTACTACCTCAGAGGGTATAAACAGTGACGGTAATCGCGACCTCGATTATAAGATTCTCAGCGGAAAACTAACCATTACTCAAAACGGTTCCGGTAACTGCGGTATTTCGCTTCATAGAGGGGGCGACAAAGTTGAGGTTGGAGAGCACGGAACCTTGGAGATAAACAATTTTGCGGCGGGGATAATCAGCTGGGGCGGAGCTTCTACTGTTGACGTATATGGTAATCTGAATATAACCGTAGCACCCAATAGTAGTAACGGAGCTTTGCAATCGGTAGCCGTAAACGTGTACGGCACGCTCGATATTACTGCTGCACCTGGCGATAATTGCGGCGCGTTGCAAGCGGTTACCGTCACCGTCGGAAGCGAAGAGGGCGGAATAGCGGGAAAACTCATCGTAAAGAGCAAGGGTTGGGGCATACAGGGCGGCTCGCTCAATTTGGTAAAAGGCAGCGCCGAGCTTTCTTATTACGATCCCGATAATACGACGGCGAGCGAGTTTGCCGCATTCAATAGCGTATCGTCGATTGCATTAAAGAGCGGTTTCGATTTGAGTATTGCAAACTTCTCGGTCGGCGCGTACGGCGGCTCACCCGAATACACCATAGACGGAGACGTTGTCATAACCGTCATAAATATGCGCAGTCCCGAAAACGCATCCGATTCGCTCGGCAGTCATTACGATATAAACCAAGCGGAGTAACGGTTACTACACATGAAAAAGAGAAGTAAAGTAAACAAGTATAATTTAGTTCGCGGTTTTGCCGTGCTGTGCGCGTTTTTGTGCGCGCTCTTGATAGGCGCAAGCTCCATAGGCAAAATAAGCGACTATACCGCGCTCATAAACAACGTGCTCGGCGTGAACACCGCTCTTGCGGGCAGTGCGGAAGCTTACGGGTTTAAGTCCGATTACGAGAACACCGTGGAAATGCTTACGGCGAGAAAGAACGTTGCGGAGCGAATAGGCGAAGAGGGGTGCGTGCTTCTTAAAAACGAGAACGGCGCACTGCCGCTTCGTTCCGCCGATTCCGACGAGGAAATAAAAGTCACCGTTTTGGGCTCGCGCGCGTATACGTACGACAAGAGCGGCAATCTTCGCGATACTTCGCTTGCGTTTTACGGCGGGATAGTCGGAAGCCCAATCCGCAAGCAAACTGTCAAGACCGCGGACGGCAAGATATCCCTTCCGATCACGATAGAAGCCGCGTTCAAAAACCAAAACATCACGATAAACCCCGCGCTCGTAAACGCGTACAGCGGCAAGAATTTTCCTTCGCTTGTCGCGGGCAGCGAGGCAAACGGAAGCTCGGGCGCGCCTTTTGCGATAAACGAGCCGCGTATCACGCTTTCCGAATGCGGGCAGTATCAAATGTACGACGACGCGTGTTTTGTCGTCGTGGGAAGGTCTAGCGGCGAGGGTCGCGAATACCTGCCCGGTGAATACGGCGTTTCGGATAAAAGCGACGGATCGAAAAGCGCTGTCGGGCTTTCGCAAGACGAGCGCGATCTTATAAGCGTCGCGGCTCAGATATCGGATAAAGTTATCGTGCTCGTGAACAGCGCGGTAGCTATGGAGATAGACGATCTCAAAAACGATCCTAACGTCGATTCGGTGCTTTGGATAGGATTGCCCGGCAGTTACGGAATGAACGGCGTGGCGCGCGTGATAAGCGGCAAAGCTTCGCCGTCGGGAAGCCTTCCCGACACCTACGCGGTCGACGCTTCCGCGTCGCCCGCGGCGCAAAACTTCGGTATCACGTCGCCGAGCGGCAACGGCAAATTCGAGTGGTCGGATACGTCGCGTTACAACAATGCGGACAACAGCCACTACGTCGTGCTTGCGGAAGGCTTGTATACGGGCTACTATTACTACGAAACGCGTTATGCCGACGTCGTGGAAGGCAGAGGCAGAGCGGCTTCACCCATAGGGCAGGGGCACGGCGCGACGACTTCGCTTTGGAAGTACGAGGACGAAGTGTCGTATACGTTCGGTTACGGCTTGTCGTATTCTACGTTTACGCAAGAGATTGTAGACGGCTCGCTCGAAGTGGATACCGAGAGCAAGACGGCAAAGATAGATATAGCGGTCAAAAATACGGGCGAGCGCGCCGCAAAAACGGTAGTTCAAGTTTATGCGCAATCGCCGTACACGGAGTACGACAAAGAACACGGCGTCGAAAAGAGCGCGATACAGCTCGTCGGTTTTGAGAAGACAGAGCTCGACGCGAACGAGGAACGCACGGTTACCGTCGAGTTTGCGCTTAAATACTTGGCGAGCTATGATAAGACGGTCGCAAACGGAAGCGCTACGGGCGGGTATATACTCGAAAACGATACGTATTACTTTGCGGTAGGCAACGGCGCGCACGACGCGCTCAACAGCGTGTTGCTTAAAAAGGGCGTCGACGAGTCCAAACTGTACTCGGAAGTCGGTGAGTCGCCGTCCGTCGATAAAGCCGCGGCGTGGCATCCCGCAAACGACAGCGGTATAGCGTTTGATACAAACGGCGTGAACGTCGAGCTTCTTTCGGTGACCGAAAGCGGAAAGACGGTAAGCAATCAGCTTGCCGATGCGGATTACAACTACTATAAACCGAATACGGTAACATACCTTTCTCGCAGCGATTGGGCTGGAACTTTTCCCAAATCGTACGTCAGACTCGACGTGCCTAGCTCGATGAATCTGTATTTGGACAGCCGCGTTTATCAGTTTACCACCGGTTCGTCCGACGTAAAGTTCGGGGTCGATCACTCCACCGAAGAGGACGACGAGGGCAATCCGCTCGAAAATCTGTCCATCGCGGAAATGAAGTTCGCGTCATACGACGACGAGCGTTGGGAGTATTTAGTCAGTCAGATCACGTTTGACGAAGCGTGGGCGTTTGCGCCGTACGGCGGCGCGAGCTGTAAGCTCTTTAAGTCGGTGAACGCGCCCGAAGTGTGGCAGATAGACGGTCCCAACGGTAACGTGACGCGCTCTATCGGCAGTAAAGCACCGTCGAGCGGCGTCATGGCTGTGCCCGAAAGCGATCCTAACTACGGGTACATGTCTTGCGATATGTGTTGCGAGCCGATGACTGCGGCTACGTTCAATAAAGAGTTATTGGAAGAACAGGGCAGAATGTACGGCGAGGATATGCTTTGGAGCCGCAACCCCATTATCTGGGCGCCCGGTATGAATCTTCACCGCACGCCGTTCAACTCGCGCAATCACGAGTATTACAGCGAAGACCCCATGCTCACGAATATATTGGGTACTTCATTCGTTCGCGGCGGGCTCGCAAAAGGCGCGATACTTTCAGCAAAACACTTCGCGTTTAATACGCAGGAATCGTACCGCGAAGGACTGTGTCAGTTTATGGAAGAGCAATCGGCGAGAGAGCTTGAGCTGAGAGCGTTTCAGGGCTTGAGCGAGGACGTCAAATACGTAAACGCCGACGGTCACACCGTAAACGCGATAGGGCTCATGTCGTCGTTCTCGCGCGTCGGCGCGTGCGGCGTAAACGCGCACACGGGACTGATGAAAAATATACTCCGCGGCGAGTGGGGATACAAAGGTCTTATATCGACGGATATGGTCGTAGGCGGACGGTTCTTTAACCCGCAAGACGCGGTAATCAACAACGTTACGTTTATGGCGACTTCCAATGCCGAGAGCCTTCTCACAAATTTCTGGCCCGACTATAACAATAAGAGCAAAGTAAAAAGCGATCCCAAGCTGTGCGAAGCCTTGTCCGAAAACATGCACTACTATATGTATTCTTTGGCTAACAGCAGCGCGCTCAACGGCTACGACGCCAATACTGTTGTAAAAGAACAGGTGTTTTGGTGGCAAAAAGCTCTTGTCGGCGGAGCGATAGGTACGGGTGTTTTGTGCGGCGTTCTTGCCGTGCTCGCGGTAGTTTTGCGCGTGCTGAGCGATAGAAAAGCCAAAGCGTCGGCGCAAGGCGGTCACTGTACGGAACAGGCGGAGACTGCCGATAACGCGGATATCAGTATATCGTGCGACGCGGAAGACGGTTCGACGGCGTATGCGGACAATGAAATAAAAACGGAGGGCGACGGCGATGATAAAGATTAAAGCTCCGAGAGCGGGATTTTACATACTTGCCGCCGCGCTGTTGCTGACTATAGTCGCATTCATCATGTATGCTGTTACTTTCGACGCGTTTCACTTTGTTTCCGATAAATGGGTTGTGGCGCTTATGATAATAGCTATATGGTCGATATGCTGTATTTTGATCAACTCGCTGTTTATGGGCAACCGTCCGATGTTTGTCGACGCTTTGTACATAATAGCTATATTTGCACTCGTGATAGCGGCGGTCAAGTTTTTTACGCCCTGTCTGTCTCCGATAGGTATTTATTTTACCGTTCACAATATGGGCGACGTGGAAGCAAACGCGATAGGCGTTCCACGCAGTATCGCGGGCATAGCTGTGTACGTCGTCGCCATTGTTTGCGTTGTAGTCGGCGCGTTTTTCTCGACGAGTAAGAGGGAGGATAACGCATGAGCAAGGCAAGCATGAAGCAAAAGCTTTCCGCGTTTAAAGATAAGCTATGCGCGTTTTTCGTCAAGCTCGGCGGGAAGTTAAAATCGTTTTTTATCAAGCTCGGCGAAAAGATACATTTCGGGCGCAATAAGTGGAAATACCTTATTTACGGCTGTACCACGATAGCGACGGTCGTTACGTTTTCGGTGCTTCTTTCTTGGGCGTCGCGCGGCAATGCCGTTGCGGAAATAGTGGTCAAGAAAGCGTCGGCTTTGGTGACGGAAGATGCGCGCGTCGAGTATGTGGTGGGCGAAACGCCCGATCCAATCGGCTTCGCGCTCGTGATAGACGGCAAAATACGCGAGGATTGCAAGCTCGACGTCGATACGAGTACGGCTGGCGTCAAAGCTGCGCGAGTGTATTACGAAGACGGCAACACCACTTACGAGGGATATTATCCCGTTACCGTGTTCGGGGTAAAGCATATCGACGTGCGGAGTCTTCCGTCCGCGATAAACGTTGGCGAAGACGGGCGCGTGGAGCTCGAGGGCTTTGTCATGTGGGCTGAGCTCAGCGGCACGCCCAAACAGCTTACCATGCAGGACGAACATCCCGAGTGGACGACTACGGTAGTCGCGTCGCCGAGCAATTATTCGGTTTGGCTTTCCGAGTCTTCCGTAAAAGGCGTGAGCAACGTGACGGTGCGTTGTGGCAATGTGTCTACGGCGTTTGCGTATACCGCGGTGGAAGATGAATTGATCGTACTCGACTCTCCGTCGCGCGCCATCGAGTTTACCAATATCGACGAGGACGGAAAAGAGTCTCTCACGCTTTTGGTTACAAAGCCCGAGACGGACGGCTCGGACGGTGAGAGCGGAGCGTCAAACGCGCGCGGCAAATACGTTTATACCGACGCCGAGGGCGTGACGCGCGTGTACGACTTTGCTTATTACATAGACGGTTACGTAAGCCATTTTGTATCGAATGCGACGTTTGCAAACGGTATAGATGAAAAGCAGGTAGGCGACGACTTGCAGGTAACAATAGACGGTCACGGCTTTTCGGCACCGCACTCCGCATGGACGGGCGCGATACTCGCATTACAGTAAGGAGATAACCGTGAAAAAAACAACGAAGATTATGTTTGCCGCTATCGCCGCGCTGTCGCTTTGCGGGCTTGCGGCGTGCGGCAGTTCCGACGGCGGAGGTAAATCCAAGCCGACAGAAAAGAGCGAGCTCATAGGTACGTTCACATATCAGGAAACCTTGGGCGCTTCCGAAGCGGACGCGCTCAGGATAACTCATGACGCGGGCAACGTAAGCAAGACCGATCGCATGCACATGCTCAGCACAGAGTACCCGATAAATTCGAATATGGAAGGTCACCGTATTTCGTACAATATGGATCAGCGTCTCAAACTCAAACGCGATTTTACTTACGAATACGAATATACAGTTGTATTGGGCAACCCCGGCGAGTGGGGCGGAAGGTTTGCTCAGATAGCTGTGGACGTCAAGGGCAGTTATACATACGACCAGCTCTCGACCGATCTGTATTCCGTGACGCTTTCCGATCCTACCGACGGAACGCAAGCCGTAAGATCGTATAGGGTCACGGGCGCGGGCGTGTATGGGCTTGCCATGCACGACAGCGACGATCTCGTTCTCGACTATTCGTATTTGTCGGGGCTCAACGGTTACTTGTACGACGAGTATGTGTGCGCGAGAACTGTTGTAGTCGATAAGTCCGAGAACGCGCAGAAGCAGTTGGACGACGATATTTTTTATCCGAGTCTACTCGATTATTTATCTCGGTACGGTACGTATTAGAGAAACGACTATTTGATGCGGGGTCGAAATGAACGAGAAAAAGCTAAATAAAAGAATAGTATTGATCTTGGCGGTCATAGCTTCGCTGTTAGCGGCGGTGTTTGCTTTGGCGGCGTGCGGCAAAAAAGATGAGTCGTCCGTCAAGCTCGAATTGGATACCGCAAACGTGAGAACCACGTTCGGCGTGGGCGAGAGCTTTACTACTGACGGCTTGACTGTTATAGCAATAGTAGACGGCAAACGATATATCGCAACGCATGCCGAGTACGAAGTTTCCGCGCCCGATATGAGTAAAGCGGGCGAGAAAAAAGTCACGATAAAGTTTATGGGCGCTTCCGCGCATTATACCGTAACGGTAGTCGAAGTCAACGTAACGGAATTGATACTCGACGCGTCAAAAGCCAAGACGGAGTTTGTTCAAGGCGACGAGTTCAGCGCGACGGGACTTGTCGTAACGCCGATACTCAGTTTCGGCGAGTCAAAACCGATAAAGCTCTCCGAGTGCGAGATAACGGGCTTCGACAGCGAAACGCTTGGCGAAAAGATCATTTCCGTAGCATACCGCGGAGCGGTAGCGACGTATAAGGTAAACGTAGTCGCGCTCGCGCCTAAATCTTTGGAGTTCGGGCTGAAAGGCGTTCGCACTGTTTACGGTGTGGGCGGCAGTTTCGATAAAACGGGACTGACCGTCACGGTGGTAATGAACAACGGCGAAACGCATCCCGTGACCGAGTTCGAAGCGGATACTGCGGCGTTTGATACGGTTGGCAATACGGGCGTGACGGTCACGGCGCAGTACGGCGGTCAAACCGTTATCGACGAAGTCAATGTGTGCGTGCTTCCCAAGTCGCCGTCGCAGTACGAACAAAACAAAGTGATGACTTTTACCGACGCAAATGAGAGCGGCGAGGCTCTTATACTGTACGTTACGGAGATCAAGGGCGGCGGAAGCAATACCGAAGCCGCCGAAACGGTCGGTTGGACGGTCAACAAAAAAGCCGACGGGTCTACCGTCATGGACGAGTTTATGTATACGTACTCGCCCGACGGGTATACGAGCACCTTTGTTAAGTGCGTCGGAGAAGCGGCTATCGTGTCCGGCGGCGCGCTTCAAATAACGATTGGCGGCGCGGTGTTTACGGTCGCCGATAATGTGTGGCACTACGTTGTTATCGGTTGGGATGAGATCGACTATATCACGGTCGACGCTACGGAAGCCAAGACCGAGTATTTCGTAGGCGACGGGTTCGACGCGACGGGCATCGTCGTCACGCTTCATCGCATGAGCGGCGTTTCCGAACAGCTTGTCGATGCGCATACTCAAGCGACGTTCGAGGGCTATAATGGAAACGTTGCGGGCGAAAAGACGATAATCGTGACGTACGCAGGTAAGACCGCGTCGTACACCGTAAACGTGACGGCGGTATCGCTCGCATCGATCGAGCTTGACTATTCCAACGTAAAGACGTCCTATCTCGTAGGCGACGAGTTCAGCGCGGCGGGGCTTATTGTGACGGCGGTAATGAACAACGGAACGCGTAGTAACGTATCGCTATCCGATTGCTCGTTCTCGGGATACGATCTGACTGTTGCAGGCGGCTATCCCGTTACCGTGTCTTACGGCGGCAAGAGCGCAACGTACACAATTACGGTAGCGGAACCTATTGGCGTAATCGTGGGAATATCTCTCAACGATTCCGCCGCAAAGAAAGAGTTTGAAGCGGGCGACGCGTTTACAGCCGCGGGATTAATAGTCACTGTAAACTTCGAGGACGGCTCGAGCGAAGTCGTTGACGCTTCGGCTTGCACGTTCGACGGATACGATATGGATACGGTCGGTACTCACACGGTCACGGTCAAGTACGGCGGCAAGACGGCGGAGTATGATATAACAGTAGTCGCGGCAAGGCTCGACAGGATAACCGTAGATCATTCCGCCGCAAAGCGCGAGTATTTGGTCAACGGAACTTTTGAATACAGCGGACTTGTAGTCACGGCGCACTATGCTAACGGCGCACAAAAGACGCTCGACGAGAGCGAGTATACCGTGTCCGAGCCCGATATGACGACTGTGGGCGTAAAGACGGTCACGGTCGAGTATGAGCAAAAGACAGCCGAATACATGATATACGCCATCCCCGACGTCAATTGGGATACGAGCAAAATGGACCTCGGCAATCAGTCGGGCACGAGCGATACTCTCGAGCTGTTTATTACAAATATAGACGGCGGCGGCGATTGGGGAACGGCGGCGACAACGCAAGGCTGGTACCTTTTGAAACGCGCAGACGGCACGTACTCGATGTACGAGTTCCGCTTTACCTATGTGCCCGATCGCGATCCGCAGTGCGAGTTTTCGACGCAGGGGCTCGACCGCGAATACCTGGATAACGACCGCGGCGGCGATATGTTCGTTGTAATAGGCGGGCTAACATTCAGAGCAGGCGCAGACTATTGGCACAACAGAATCATGGGCTGGTAAATTTGAGACAACAAAAAATCCGCATTCCGATGCGTTACGGAGCGCGGATTTTTTGATGGGAATTTTATTCAAGGAGCAAAAATACTTGCTTGCTCCGACATTTTTACTGTAAAACCAAATCGGATGTGACACCGTGGCGATATGGGCTTAAAGCGAGCTTTATTCGCGTGTGCCGAGTTTAGCCATGGGGGGGGGGTACGCTATTTAGCTTATTGTTGATGATATTTGCGCCGCTCGTCGCGAGAGTTTTGACAAGCGCGTCATCGGCGGTGGTAAATATAAAGTCGTATGCGTCGAGCGCGTTCACGCGGTACGACGCGTCGGTGAGAAGCTTGTTTGTAGTCGCAAGCAATACGCGGTGCTTGCTTTGGTTTGCCGCAACTTGCTTGAGTTGCGCCGTTTCGAGCGACAGCTCATACGCGCCCGTAGCGTTAAGCCCCGCGCACGACGAGAGCATGAGATCGATACCGAAGTCGCTCAGCGTTCTCGTAGCGAGCGAGCCCGTGATCGCGCTGGTGCTTAAGTGTACATGACCGCCCGGCATTATCAACTGTATGTCCGGCTTTTGCGAGAGCTGTAAAGCTATCTGAAGTCCGTTCGTGATTACCGTTTTATTTGTAAAATCTAGTTTTTTGGCGAGCACGAGGCAGGTGGACGAGTTGTCTATGAACACCGTTTTCGCGTTCATGAACATGGACGAAAAATGATTTATGGCGATATTGGCGCACTCGTCCTTTTCCTCCGCGTCTTTTTCGGCGCGCACAAACAAAGAGACTTCGCCCACGCCGTCGAGCAGTATAGCTCCGCCGTGATAGCGGGCTACCAATCCCGATTCCTGCATTTCGGTAAGATCGCGGCGTATGGTCGACTCGCTCGCAAAAAGCGCGGCGGCAAGTTCGCCGATCGTGGCTTTCTTGTGGATCTTTAAGTATTCGATTATTTGGTTTGCGCGTTCGTTTACAAACATGGGCTTTTTCCGAAACATTTTATTTGACCCTCATTTTACAGCAAAATTCGCGTTTTGTCAAGCGCGGATGACAGTGGACGTTTCACGACCGAAGCTTTGCGCAATCGTTCAAATATTAGTCAAAATGCGCGTTACGCATTGAAAACGCAAAGCTTATGTGATAATATTAAACGGTATCATGAAGCAATATTATCTTGCCGTAGACATAGGCGCGTCGAGCGGTCGCCATATAATAGGGTACCGCGGCGACGGTGGGAAAATAGAGACCGACGAGGTGTACCGTTTTGCTAACGGCGTTACGCGCCGCGGCGGGCTTTTGTGTTGGGATATCGATAAGCTTTTTGAAAGCGTAGTCATCGGGATAAAAGCGGCGTTTGAAAAATATCCGCATATAGCGTCGCTCGCCATAGATACTTGGGGCGTGGATTACGTGCTTTTAAACGGCGACGAGCGGTCGGGCGATTGTATATCATACCGCGCGGAACGCACGGAACAAGCGGTAAAGCGCGTGCATGAAATACTGCCTTTTTCGGCGCTGTATGCAAGAACGGGTATACAGTTTCAGCCGTTTAATACGGTGTATCAGCTGTTTGACGATAATAATAAAGGCAGGCTCGATAAAGCAACCGACTTTTTAATGATACCCGAATATCTTACATATAAACTTACGGGAATAAAAAGACACGAGTATACCAACGCGACGACTACGGGGCTTGTCGACGCGACGACGGGCGAGTACGACGGCGAGCTCATTTCCGCGCTCGGGCTTCCCAAAAAGCTGTTCGGTAAGATAGACCGTGCGAAAACGGCGGTCGGCATGCTTAGACCCGAGATAGCGGCGCGAGTCGGCGGCAATACCCGCGTAGTGCTTGCGGCAAGCCACGATACGGCGAGCGCGGTCGAGGGCATACCGTTCGACGGCAACGCGCCGTATATATCGAGCGGCACATGGTCGCTGTTGGGCGTTAAACTCCCGTCGGCGCTTACCGACGAAAAGAGCATGCGCGCCAACTACTCAAACGAGGGCGGCGTGGGATACGTGCGCTATCAAAAAAATATCATGGGCATGTGGGTGGTAAACCGCCTGCGCGACGAGCTGTGTAAAGACGCGCCGTGGAGCGAGATAGTAAAGGGCGCGAGAGCGAGCGGGTTTAAAGAGACGGTGGACGTAAACGCGGATATTTTCCGCGCGCCCGCTTCCATGAAAGACGCGTTTGACAGTGCGCTCGAGCGCAGACCGCGAGACGCATACGGGTACTTTAACAGCGCGTATCTGTCGCTCGCTAAAAGCTACTGCGACGCGCTCGACGAACTGAGCGACAATACGGGCGTCAAGTACGGATCGCTGTACATAGTGGGCGGAGGCGCAAAAAACGATTACCTCAACGCGCTGACGGAACAAGCGTGCGGAGTAAAAGTAATAGCGTTGCCGATAGAGGCGACCGCTATAGGAAATATCAAAATACAATCGGGGACGGAATGATGTACGAACTTGCAAAAAAAGCATACGCCGAGATGTGCGTGGACACTGAAAGGGCAATAGCCGCGCTCATGGAAATACCCGTAAGCGTGCACTGCTGGCAGGGCGACGACGTTATAGGCCTTGACGGCGGCGGCTCTTTGAGCGGCGGTATACAGACCACCGGCAACTATGCGGGGAGAGCGCGGAATTTTCAAGAGCTTACCGCAGATATAGAAAAAGCGTTTTCGCTCATGCCGGGCAAAAAACGGCTCAACCTTCACGCGAGCTACGCGGTATTAAACGGCGACAAAGCGGATAGAGATACATACTCGCTCAAGCATTTCAAAGCGTGGGTGGAATTTGCCAAGCGCTTGAAGATGGACGGTATCGATTTCAACCCGACGATGTTCAGTCACAAAAATGTAAAAGACGGGCTCACGCTGTCGTCGCCCGATAGAAAGATACGCAAATTTTGGATAGACCATTGCAAGGCGTGCATAAAAATATCCGAGTATTTCGCCGAAGAGTTCGGCACGCCCACAGTCATGAATATCTGGATCCCCGACGGATTCAAAGACGTGCCTGCAGACCGCTTTACGCCGCGACTCAGGCTCAAAGAATCGCTCGACGAGATACTGTCCGTTAAGTACGACAAGAACAAAGTCAAGATAGCGGTGGAGAGCAAGGTGTTCGGCATAGGCGTCGAGAGCTACACCGTAGGCAGTAACGAGTTTTATCAAAACTATGCCGCGCTCAACGGTATTTGCTGTCTGCTCGACAACGGGCATTACCATCCGCTCGAATACGTAAGCGACAAGATTCCCGCGTTGCTCGCGTTTTACGATACGGTAGCTCTTCACGTGACGCGCGGCGTCAGGTGGGACAGCGATCACGTCGTGCTGTTCGAAGACGAACTCAAAGAGATAGCAAAAGAGATAGTGCGAAACGACGCGACGGAAAAGGTCAAGATAGCGCTCGATTATTTCGACGCGAGCATAAATAGATTATCTGCTTGGGTCACCGGTCAGCGCGCCGTGCAAAAGGCTTTGCTGTACGCTCTTCTTTTGCCGCACGCCGAGCTTAAAAAATTGCAAGACGATTCGGCGTTTACCGAGCTCATGGTAAAACAGGAAGCGATAAAAGACCTGCCGCTCGGCGCGGTATGGAACGAGTACTTAAAGCGTCAAGGCTTAAAAAGCGATTATCTGACGGAAATCAAACAGTACGAAAGAGAGGTTTTAAATAAACGATGAAAGATATCATGACTGCTCCGTTCGTGGAGGAAATGAAAAGCACGACAGCCAATATGTACCGCCTCGGCTGGGACGAGCGCAACGGCGGAAACATAAGCTATTTGCTTGACGAAAAAGCGGTAGCCGAATATTTGGATATTTCTAAGGTCATTCGCAAAATACCGATTGGGTTTAAAGTGCCGTCGCTCGTCGGAAAAATATTCATCGTCACGGGCACGGGCAAGTATTTTAAAAATGTCGCCGCAGATCCCGAGACCAATCTCGGTATAATACGTATCGCGGGTGACGGCGACGTTGCCGAGCTTTTGTGGGGGTATAAGGACGGCGGCAAGTTTACGAGCGAACTTCCGTCCCACCTCATGTGTCACGCGCAGCGGCTCAAAGTCGATCCCGAAAACCGCGTCGTCATGCACAGTCATCCGACCAATACGCTCGCTATGAATTTCGTTCACGAGCTCGACGAGAAAAAGTTTACCCATACGCTTTGGGAGATGTGCACTGAGTGCGTAGTTGTATTTCCCGACGGCGTGGGTATCTTGCCGTGGATGCTTTGCGGCACCAATTCGATAGGCGAAGCCACCGCGAAAAAAATGAAAGAGTTTAGGCTCGTCATATGGGCTATGCACGGTATTTACGGCGCGGGCAAGACAATGGACGAAACTTTCGGGCTTATCGAAACGGTGGAGAAAGCGGCGCAGATATATATGCTCACGTGCAACCGTCCGCGAATAAACACGATAAAAGACTCGGAAATGAAAGAGCTTGCGGACTTATTCGGAGTGCGGGTAAGAGACGGCATACTCGATTTGGCGGAGTAAACGATGGTAAAGATAACCGAGTTCAAATGCTTCGGACTGTCGGACGACGGAATAACCGACGAGCCGCCGCGTTTCGAATATTTATGCGACGGCGAAGTATCGCATGCGCAAATAACCGCGGCGGGGTCTGTCCTCGACGTTACGGGAAAGCTCTACTGTGAGTTTACGGGCGAGCTTAAACCGTTTACGACGTATAAAGCGGAGCTTAAAGTTTCGGGCAAGGACGGGAGCGAGGATAGCCGCGAGATAATGTTTGAAACGGGCAGGCTCGACGAGGCATGGCGCGCGAAGTGGATAACCGACGGCGCGTACAAGTTTAAGGAAAAACGAGTGTCGCCCAAGCCGATGACTTTTCATAAAAGCTTTTCGGTTCACGGCAAGGTCGCTCGCGCGCGGCTGTACGCAACTGCGCTCGGCGTTTACGAGATAGAACTCAACGGAAGCAAAGTGGGCGACAGATATTTTGCGCCCGGATTCACTTCCTACAAGCATACGCTCAGATACCAAGCTTACGACGTGACTGAAGCGCTGTCCGCGGAAGGCAACGAGTTATTTTTCGAGGTCGCGGGAGGCTGGGCTGTAGGCTCGTACGTGTTTTCGCGGCGGAACAGAGTGACCGCGCCGAGACAGGCTTTGCTTGCAGAGCTCCGTATCGAGTACGAGGACGGAACGAGCGAAGTAATAGCGACGGACGAGAGCTGGGGCGTCACGACAAACGGCAGAGTGATAGCCGCCGACCTCTACGACGGCGAGATCTACGACGCGCGCAGGGGTTTATCGGAGCTTGAATATAGACCCGCCGCAGTTGAAAAGGTTAAGATAGCGCCGCGCATAATTGCCGACGTCGGTCCTTTCGTTAAAAGGTTCGAGAGCTTCGAACCCGTTTCTGTAACTGAGCGCGGCGACGAGCTTATTTATAAATTTCCGCGCAATTTTGCGGGCGTGGTGCGGCTCAAGATAAACGGCAAAGACGGGCAAAAGATCACAGTTCGTCACGCCGAGGTTCTTAACCGCGACGGCTCGCTCAATACGGCTATTTTGCGGACGGCAAAAGCGACGATAGAGTATACGTGCAAGGACGGCGAGCAGGAGTATTCGCCGCGCTTTACGTATATGGGTTTTCAATACGTTTCGGTGCGCGGCATATCGCGCGAGAACGTGTCGGTTTCGGCGCAGGCGATATATTCGGATATTCCTTTGATAGGCGAATTCGAGTGCTCCGAGCCCATGCTCAACAAGCTCAACGAAAACATAATATGGAGCGCAAAATCGAACTTTGTGGAAATACCTACCGACTGTCCGCAACGCGACGAGCGAATGGGGTGGACGGGCGATATAGCTATGTTTGCGCCGACGGCGTGCTTTGATTTCGATACTTCGGCGTTTCTTAACAAATGGCTCAACGATATGCGCGACGAGCAGCTCAAAACGGGCGGGTTCCATTGCACAGTTCCCGCGCAAGGCTACGGATTCCCGACGACAATGCCCGCCATGGCTATCGATTTTTGGGGTGACGCGTGTATACTCGTGCCGTATGCCGAGTACCTCGTGAGAGGCGATATTACGACGCTCGAAAAAATGTACCCGTCTATGAAAAAGTACGTAAAAGCGTGTAAGTTTTGGGCGGGGTTCGGCGTAGGTAAATATCGATATATCTGGCACACGCCGCACTCGTTGCATTACGGCGATTGGGTGTCGCCCGACGTTCCCAAAATGTCGCAGTGGCAAAAACGCTCCAAGTGGACGGCGACTGCAAGCCTATACAACTGCGCATCCAAACTGTCGGAGATCGCGGATATCTTGGGTTACGCGAACGATTCGGCGCGCTATAAAAAGCTCGCGGGCAAAGTCAAAAACGCATACGAAAAAGTATTCACCGACGGCAACGGCAAGCTCAAAAATGAGTTTCAAACGGGTTACGTTTTGCCGCTTGCTTTCGGTATGTTTTCGGGAGACGCGAGAGAAAACGCGGCGGCTAATCTCAATCGCATGGTCGAGCAAAACGGCTATCGCATAGCGACGGGAATCCCCGCAACGCCCTTCGTTCTGTCTGCGCTTGCCGATAACGGTTACGTAGACACCGCGTATAAAATGCTTAAATGCACAGACTGTCCGTCGTGGCTGTACGAAGTCAAGGCGGGCGCGACCACGCTTTGGGAGCGTTGGGACGGACTCAACGAAAACGGCGAATGCGATATGGCGGACGACGGGATAGCGGGCGGCATGGTCTCGTACAACCATTACGTGTTCGGCTCGGTCGGTAATTTTTTGTATAGGCGTGTGCTCGGTATAGAGTCCGTAACGAGCGGTTACAAAAAGTTCACTGTAAAGCCGATCTTGGGCGGGGATATACGGTATGCCAAGGGCGGAACAAGGACGCCGTACGGAAGAATATTCGTCGATTGGAAGACAGACGGCGAGAGATTCGATATAAGCGTGACCGTGCCGCAAAACACCGAATGTAAGCTCGTAACGCCCGACGGCGCGACGCGCATGCTCGGCGGCGGCAATCATAAGTTTTCATGCGTGATAATGGATAGTAAATAAACTATTGACTGTTGCGTTCGCGTTTGATATAATACAAACAGCCGAAAAAAGGAGAATAGGAGAAAATGGCTAAGAGCGGCAAGAGCATATTCGAAAAATCACTGCTCTCGACAAAAGTCAAGTCCGCAAACGTGAAGATATTTCCGGAGGGCGGACTCGGGTACTTTATAGGTCCGACGCTTGCTTTGCTTGCGAACTCGGTGCTCGCAGGGTATCTCAATAAGTACATGACCGACGTGCTCGATATAAATAATTGGGGCGCGTGGGGTAAAATGTTTATGACGCTATTGCCTGTGGTTTCCGTCATTTTGGTAGTGCTCGGCAATATAGTCGTCGGGCGGCTCATGGACAGAAACAAAACGAAAGCGGGCAAAGCGAGACCGCTGTTGCTTCTCGCTATTCCGCTGGGCATACTCGCGCTACTTGTCACTTTCGTGTTTACGCCGTTTGCAAACGCCGATTCTTCGGCGTCCAAGCAAATGACCGCCGCGATACTTCTCGCCATGGGGTATAACCTGTGGTTTGCCGTAGCTTATCCGTTCTATTATACTTCGCACTCGGCGCTCGTCAATCTTTCCACGAGAAACAGCAAAGACAGGTCGCTATTGGCAACCATATCCAATGCGACGGCGCTTGCGGCAATGGGCTTGTGCTCGATGATCCTGCCGTTCTTTTTGGGCAATCTTTTTGTATACGATATGAGCCCGACGGCGGCGGACAGTTTCCCCGTGCTTAGCGAAGCGGGCAAGATACTTTACTACACGCACGGCGAGGGCGGCGCTATAATTTACGATCAGCTGTCGTCGTATAATCATTGGAAAATATTTATTATCGCGATACTCGTGCTCAACGTGATAGGCATTATCGTCGAGTACTACTTTACGCGCGAGCGCATAACCGAAGAATCGTTTACCTCGTCGGAAAGCGACAAAAAGCCCGCCGCGCGGATATCCGAGCAGGCAAGGGTATGCTTTAAAGACAAGTATTGGTGGATAATAATAGTATTCTTCTTCCTGTATCAGCTCGGCGGTATGGTCAAGAACGTATCGCAAATATACTACTGTCAAGAAATGTTCCACGATGCCAACGGCAATTACTCCAACGCGATAGGCGGAACGTACAGCGGCACGATGTCGATAGTGGGCGCGATACCAACCGCGCTCGGCATGTTTATTGCTTGGCCGCTCGCCAATAAGGTTGGAAAAGGCAGATCGATCTTGTTCGGGTCTATACTGTCCGTCATAGGCGGCGCGATAGGCTTTATAGCGCCCACAAACTTTACCGTAGTAGTCGCGTCGTTCGTTTTAAAAGCGCTCGGCTCCACTCCCGCGATGTATTTGTCGCTCGCGCTTCTTGCAGATGTACTCGATCATCAGGAAGCCGTGCACGAAGTTCGTACCGACGGCTTGACAATGACGATTTACGGAGCTATAATGGCAGGTATGACGGGTATAGCTACGGGTATACTCAACGGCGTGCTCGGGCTTGTCGGTTACGATCCCAACGCCGCGCCCACCGAGCTTATACAAACGGCAATGCCGTGGCTGTTTATCGGCGCGGAAACGCTGTGCTATGTGGCTATCGTCATACTGTTTATATTCATGGGCGTCGAAAAGTTCGGCTCGATCGACAAGCGCGCCATCAAGCAGAACCGCATGGCAAAAGCGGAAGCGGACGGCGTAGAGTACATAGACCCGATGGAGACTTTGGAACGCGAGGAGCGCGAAGCGGCGGAGCAGTCCGAAAAAGCCAGGATAGCTGAGCTGAGATCGCGTTGCGAAAAGAAAGGTTTGGACTTCGAGAAGGAAGAAGCCGAATATCAAAAGCGTTTGGAGATCAAGCGCGTCGCCGCGGAAGCAAAAAAAGCCGCGGCGGATAAAAAACGCGAAGAGCGTCTTGCCGAAAAACAAAGAAAGTACGATATGCTCGACGACGAGCAAAAGGCTAAGCTCGAAGCCAAAAAAGAAGCGAAGGCCGCAAAACTCGAAGCCAAAGAGGCTAAGACGCTTGCGGAATTCAACGCCGTTCGCACAAAATACGGGAAACCTGCGATCGAATGATAAAGCTGCGGACGGTATAGAAACACACAAAAGCGTAAAGGATTACAAACAAGAATATGAAGCTGATAACCTTTACCGTACCGTGCTATAACTCTGCACAGTATCTGAATAAGTGTATAGACAGTCTGCTCGTCGGCGGCGACGACGTGGAGATTGTTATTGTGAACGACGGGTCTACCGACGGCACGCTTGCCATTGCCGACGAGTATGCTAAAAAGTATCCCGATATCGTGCGCGTGGTGGATAAAGAAAACGGCGGTCACGGTTCGGGCGTCAACGCGGGCATAAAAGCCGCTACGGGCGTGTATTTTAAAGTCGTCGATTCGGACGATTGGCTTGACGCCGACGCGTTGAAAGAGCTTTTGGCGGTTTTAAAACGGAATACGGAAAACGGAGTAGAGCCCGATCTTTACGTAACAAATTTCATATACGATCACGTAGAGGACGGAACGTTTTACGTTTCGAGATTTAACGAACACTTGCCCGTAAATGTTTTATGCGGGTGGGAGAGCGCAAAGAAATTCCGCATGAGCAAAATGCTGCTCATGCACGCGCTAATGTACAAGCTTTCGGTCTTGAAAGAGGCGGGACTCGTTTTGCCCGAGCATACTTTTTACGTAGATAATATCTTCGCGTATCAGCCGTTACCGTATGTAAAAACTTTATTTTACGTCGACGCCGATCTTTATCATTATTTTATCGGCAGAGCCGATCAGTCTGTAAACATAGACGTGTTTGTCGAACGGTACGAACAACAGCTCCGAGTGACGCACGATATGATCGAGTATTACGATCTCGATACCTTGAAAAAACTGCCCGACGGCTTATACGATTACATGATCCACAGTCTGTTCGTCATGGTCGTCAATTCGTCGTTCTTTTGCGGCGCGAAAGTATCAAAAGAGCGCAAGGCGGCGCTTAAAGCCATGTGGGATCATATCAAGGCTTTCGATAAAAATTTATACAAAAAGCTGCGATATCGCTCGTACCTGCCTTGGGTATATCTGTTGCCGTGGCGACCTCGCGCCGTGTTTATGCGTAAAGCGTATAAAACACTGTGTAAAAAAATCAAACTCGGTTAAATGGGTGAGAGTCCGGAGAATCTATTAAAAAACGTCGGCTATATACCGACGCTTTTTTGTATTATGGATCTACTCGTTACATGTTTGCCAGCGCCTGCGGCGGGATTTCGCGGACTATCGATACTTCGCCCGCGTCGACCGCGACGGTGGCTTTGCCGATCCTTACTATGAGCGTGCCGTCCGTTTCAATTCCTTCGGCAAAGCCCTGTACTGTGATGCCGTTTTGGGTAAAGCTTATCATCTTGCCGACGGTGTCGCAAAGGTCGTTGTACCTTACGTAGTCGAATGGCGAGAGTGCGGCGAGGTGTACGTTTCTGATGAGCTGCGCGCAAAATTCCGTAGCGAGTTTTTCGGGCGCGTTGAGCGTTCCCGCTTCTGTAAGTCCCGCTTTCATGAGCGCGGCGATATCGGTCGCGTAGTTTATGCCCATGCCGATAAGATATTCGGCGCGTCGCGGCGAACGGCACAGAATGCCGCATATTTTTTTATTGCCGAGCATTACGTCGTTGACCCATTTGAGCCTTGTCTCTACGCCAAGCACCGACTTTACGGTATCGTGAACGGCAAGCCCGACGGCAGGGGTGAGCGTGTGCGGATCTATGGACAGTCCGCGCTCGCGCATGACTATGTACAGTCCTCCGGGCGGAGAGTAAAACGTATGATCGCCGCGCCCTGCGCCGTGGTTTTGGCTGAGCGCGATTATAGCGTCGTTTTCGCCTATATCGTCGAACGTCGCGTTACAGCGTTTAACGGCGTATACTTTAAAGCCGGTCAGTTTCCGTATGTATTCGGAGTTTATCGTCATGATAAAAGTATAGCATTTTTTGTCATTCAAATCAAGCGAACGCTTGCCAAAATAAAGGCGTATGTTGTAGAAAAATCGGCAAGAATATTGCAAAAGCGTAAAGCCCATATAACAGCGAAGCTTTTAAAGTCATTGACTTTTGGCGAATCGATGATATAATTATAGTGTGAAAAAATTGTTTTCGACAATATGCGCCGCGCTCGCCGTGATGTTTGCCGTTTTCGGCGTTTTCGGCTGTGCCGCGAGCGGTTACACCGTGTTCGGCGAAGTGGAAGCGTTTTCGGGCGATATTATGTTTTCCGCGCGCATAATGGGCGGACGCGCCGAGTACGCTTATCAAAGGATGTGCGGCGTTATTTCCGATATCAACAAGCAGTGCTCGACTACGCGGGCGGATAGCGATGTCGCAAAGTTCAATGCGTCGGGAGCAAACGCCGATATAGAAGTGGGCGAACACTGTTATAAGATTTTTATTGAAGCAAAAGAATACGCCGCGCTCACCGACGGCGCGTACGACCCGACGATAATGCCGCTTGCCGAGCTTTGGCACGTGGATGCGGAGTCACTGGCGGAATATCGTCCGAGTATAGACGGAACGCATGTTTCGCCGCTAAGTCTGCCTACCGTAGAAGAAGTGCAAAGCGCGCTCGAATACTGCGGCGTTGAGCATATAGACGCATTCGAGCGCGACGGCAAGTACTATCTCGTAAAGTCCGATGCGCGCGTCAAACTCGATTTCGGCGGTATCGCCAAGGGCTACGCCGTCGATAAATGCGTGGAGATATTAAAAGAGTACGATATTAGCTCCGCGCTCCTCGATATTTCGGGCAACGCGTATTTTTACGGAAGCTACATAGAACGCGGAAATAAAAGCGATTGGAGGGTGGGCGTAGTGTCGCCAAGACCGCGCGCCGCCGAGACGCTTGCGCGCGGGTACGTTTGCGCGTTTACGGAAAAAGGCGACGCGTCGGCGGTGACTTCCGGCGACTATATGAGATATTACATATATGATGGCGCGGGCGATAACGAGGTTTTTGTGCCGCACATAATAACGCCGTCCGGCGTTCCCGCAGGGCTTATATATTCGGACGGGCAATGGAAAAATGCGGGCGATAACGTGATATCGGCTACCGTTATCGGCAAGAGCAGCGCCATGTGCGACGTGCTTGCTACCGCCGTAGTCGCGCTCGGGCTTGCCGATGGCGCGAGGCTTTTGCAAAAGGTCGGCTACAAAGGGTTGATTTTTACCGAAAAAAGGTTTATAATCGTAGGCAACGTTGAACTGTATAAAACCGACGAGTACGACGGCTATAAAGCCTACGAACGAGTCGATGATATAGAGAGCGGCGTATGAACCTTGAAACCGTAAAACGCGTAAAAAAATCAAAGCCGTTCACCGTTATCGACGCAGTCATAGTCGCGGTCTTGGCGGCGCTTATCGGCGTCATATCGTGGTTGGTGTTTCGAGCTCCGTCCGCCGAGACGGTCGTCATTACCGAAAACGGCGTAAGCCATGAGTATTCGCTCGGCAAGAATGCGGAAATAAAACTCGAACATATGACCGTGCACATAAAAGACGGTTATGTATGGGTGACCGATTCCGATTGCCGCGACGGAACGTGCGAACATACGGGCAAAATAAGCCGCGCGGGACAGAGCATAGTTTGCTTGCCGAACAACTTTGTTATAACGATAAACGGCAAGGGCGATCTCGATTGGGAGCTTGGAAGACAATGAAAAAACTCCCGTTAAGTAAGAGCGTTTGCATGAAACCCGCGGGCGCGCCCAAGCGAGGCGAGCGCAATGATACGAGGCGGCTTACCGCGATAGCTTTTCTTGTTGCGGTCGCGCTGGTCGTATCGCTTATAGAGAGCGCGTTGCCGTCGTTCCCGTTGGCGCCCGGCGCAAAACTCGGGCTGTCCAATATCGCGCCGTTATTTGCGCTTATCATGCTCGGTGTGGGCGACGCTTATGCGGTGATGATACTCAAATGCCTGCTCGGCGCGACGCTAGGCGGCGGGCTCACGGGGCTTATGTATTCCGTTCCGTCGGGGCTTGTGTCGCTCACGGTAGAGATCGTTTTGATGAAACTTGTTTTCGACAAGATGTCCGTAGCGGGGATAAGTCTTGTCGGCGCGGTGGCGTTTAATGCCATGCAAGTGCTTATGGCAAGCGCAATCACGGGCGTAGACCTTGTTATACTGCTTCCCATACTCATGGCGGCGGGACTGCTTGCGGGCGCGTTCACGGGACTTTTAACGTATTATATAGTCAAAAAATTGCCGTACTCCGTTTACGGGTCGGCGGTAGGATAGAATGTACGATTTCAGCGACAGAATCAAAAATTTAAACGGCACGGCGACGCGTGAGATATTAAAACTTACGAAGCGTCCCGAGGTTATCTCGTTTGCGGGCGGCATGCCCGCTGCGGAGTGTTTGCCGATAGACGAGGTGCGCGAGATAGCGCGCGATCTTTTGTCGGGCGAAAATGCCGTAAGCTTGCTCCAATACGGTCCGACGGAGGGCGTTGCGGAGCTTAACGAGCGGCTTATTGCCTATCTCGAAACGCTGGGACTTAAAGCAAAGCCCGAAAACATCCAAGTGGTAAGCGGAGGTCAGCAAGGCATAGACCTCATGCTCAAAGCTTTTGTCAATAAAGGCGATACCGTGCTTGTCGAAAACCCCACGTACCTCGCGTTTTTGCAGATAGCAAAAACTTACGAAGCAAACGTCGTGGGCGTAGACGCGGACGCAGACGGTTTGGTCATAAGCGATCTCGAAGCCAAGCTCAAAACGTACCGCCCTAAGCTGCTGTACGTAGTGCCAACTTTTTCCAATCCCACAGGCAAAACGTACACCGTCGAAAATAGAAAAAGCATACTTCGGTTATGCGAGAAGTACGGTGCGGTCATATTGGAAGACGATCCGTACGGCAGACTTCGTTACGACGGCGAAGAGGTTCCGCCGCTCAAGGCGTTTGACGAGCACGGAAGCGTCGTGTATTTAACCAGCTTTTCAAAAACGATAGCGCCGTCGTTGCGCGTAGCCGTGGCGTTCGGCGACAAAGATGTGATACGCAAAATATCCATAGGCAAGCAGGGCGCGGACGTTCAAAGCCCCGCTCTGTGCCAAATGATAGTAGCGGAGTATTTAAAGCGCGGGTGTTTTGATAAAACGCTCGAGCGTAACATAGCGGTGTATCGCGAGCGTAAAGACGCGTTTTTAAACGCTTTGGATAAATACATGCCGAGTTCGGTGCGATATACTCGTCCCGACGGGGGCTTGTTTATATGGGCGGAACTGCCGCAGGATATAGACGCGGCGGCGATGCTGCCCGAGGCTGTGGAACGAAACGTAGCGTATATTCAAGGCAACGAGTTCTACGCCGACGGCAGAGGCAGAAACACAATGCGGCTCAACTTTTCGTCTTCGAGCGTACAACGAATCGAGAAGGGCGTAAAGATATTAGCCGAACTGATAAAAACAAAAATCGGAGAATAGTATGAAACGAAACGTATTCGATATCTTGGAAGAACGCGGGTTTGTAAAGCAAACGGTTTATAAAGACGATCTGTATAAAATGCTCGGCTCTAAGTCGGTGACTTTTTACTGCGGGTTCGATCCGACCGCCGACAGTTTGCACATAGGTCACGTGATACCGCTTATGGCGGCGGCGCACTTGCAGCGCGCAGGGCATAAGCCCATTCTTCTCGTGGGCGGCGGCACCGCCATGGTGGGCGATCCGTCCAACCGCAACGATATGCGGCAGATGATGACCAAAGAAACGATCGCGGGCAATGTGGAAAAGATAAAGCCGCAGTTGGCGCGTTTTGTGAGCTTCGAGGGTGAGAACGCCGCGCGGATAGTTAATAACGCCGATTGGCTCACCAAGCTCAATTATATCGACTTTTTGCGCGATTACGGCGCGTATCTGTCAGTGAATAAAATGCTCACGGCGGAGTGCTTTAAAACGCGGCTCGAAAAAGGACTCAGCTTTTTGGAGTTTAACTACATGCCCATGCAGGCGTACGACTTTTTGCGGTTGTTTTCCGATTACGGTTGCGAGCTCGAGATAGGCGGCAACGATCAATGGAGCAATATACTCGCAGGCGCGGACTTTATCCGCCGCGTAGAGAGAAAGGACGCGTACGCGCTTACTTGTTCGCTTTTGGAGACCAAGGACGGCAAGAAGATGGGCAAGACCCAAAAGGGCGCGCTGTGGCTTGACGCGAACAAAGCGACGCCGTACGAAATGTATCAGTACTTCCGCAACGTGGACGACGAAGAAGTAGAAAACTGCTTGAAGCTGTTGACTTTTATGGAGCTTTCCGAAATAAAAGAGCTTTGCGCGCACCGCGACGAGCGCATGAATAACGCCAAAAAGCGGCTCGCGTACGAAGTGGTCAAGCTCATACACGGCGAAGCGGAAGCGGAAAAAGCACAATCGCAGGCGCTCGCGGCTTTCGAGGGCGCAAGTTCCGAAATGCCCACCGCGGAGATCTCCGCGACGCCCGATACGACGGTAGTAGATATCATGGTCGCGACCAAAGTCTGCGCGTCCAAAAGCGAGGCGAGACGGCTCATCGAGGGCGGCGGCGTGCGTATAGACGATAAGAAAGTCGATAACGTTGCGGCAAAGCTTTTAGACTTTACGGGCGCGCGAGAGTTTGTTCTCGGCAAAGGTAAAAAGACCAAGCTCAAAGTGAAGTATTGATGTTATACCGATTAAACGACGGCGAGACTGAAACGCTGGTCAAGCGCTCGCGGTTCATCGCCATATCGCGCGGAGCGAGTTCGCGCGACGAGGCGAAAGAATTTGCGCTTGAGCTCAAAAAGCGTCATCGCGACGCGCGGCACGTGTGTTATGCGTTTATAGCCGACGACGCCGGACGGGAGTTCGGGTACGACGACGACGGAGAGCCGCAGGGCACGGCAGGCAAGCCCATTTACACTGCGCTCGCGTCGAGCGGCGCTCGACGCTCCATGATAGCCGTAGTAAGATACTTCGGCGGAATAAAGCTTGGTGCGGGCGGTCTTACTCACGCTTACCGCGACAGCGCGGAGTCGGTAATCGCCGCGGCGGGGCTTAGTGGCTTCGAGATCAAAGCGGCGTACGGGATAGAATGCGACGGCGACGCGTACAAGAAAATACAGCCGTTATTGCGAGGAATGGGCTGTAAGCAAGAGAGCATTGTTTTTAACGAGCGCGTCGGGTTTGTTGCGATAGCGCCGACAGATGCGGATGTCGCGGCGCGGTTGTCGCCGCTCGGCGCAACTGTAAACTTTTTGGGAGAACGGATAACCGATTCGGAGGCGGATAGATGAATACCGAGATGATAAAGTGCAAAACGCTCAAAGCCAAACCTACCGAGGTCAAATCATTCGGCAAGCTGTTTACCGATTATATGTACGTGCGCGAATACGACGGTGGGAAATGGGGCAAAGGCAAGATCTGTCCGTACGACGGGTTCGTTCTTTTGCCGTGCTCGTCAGTACTGCATTACGGACAGGCGGTATTCGAGGGGCTTAAAGCCTACCGCGATAAAGAAAGCGGCACGGTAAGACTGTTTCGCGCTCGCGATAATTTCAAGCGTATGCGGTCGTCGTGCGAAAGACTGTGCATACCGCCGATCGACGAGGAAGAAGCGTTTTCCGCGCTCGTCGATCTGATATCCGTAGAGCGCGATTGGATACCAACGGACGCAGGCACAAGCCTTTATATCCGTCCGTACGTATTTGCCAACGACGAGTCGCTCGGCGTGCACGCCGCCAAAAATTACAAGTTTGCCGTTATACTTTCTCCGTCGGGCGCGTATTACGCTCACGGCTTTGCACCAGTCGCTTTAAAAGTGGAGCGCGAGTACGTGCGCGCAAGCAAGGGCGGCACGGGCGCGTACAAGGTGGTCGGCAACTATGCGGCGAGCATACTCGCGGGCGAAGAAGCCAAGTCGGCGGGCTACGATCAAGTGCTGTGGCTTGACGGAACGGAACGTAAATACGTGGAAGAAGTCGGGTCTATGAATATATTTTTCGTTATAGACGGCACGGTCGTGACGCCCGAACTCAACGGGTCGATACTGCCGGGTATTACGCGCGACTCGTGCATCAAGCTTTTAAAATCGATGGATATACCCGTACAGGAACGGCGTATAAGCATTGACGAAGTAATGGACGGCGCAAAGAGCGGCGCGCTCACCGAGATATTCGGAACGGGTACGGCGGCGGTCATTTCGCCAGTTGATAGATTGGGCGACGTTAACGGCGACTATATCATAGGCAAAAAGGGCGAAGCGGGCAAAGTGTCAAAACTGTTGTTCGATACGCTTACGGGCATACAGACGGGAAGACTCGAAGATCCGTTCGGCTGGGTCACGATAGTAAAGTAATACGTAGCGAGGGAGAAGTCATGCGTAAAGAAACACAATGCATACACGAGGGATATCATCCGAAAAACGGCGAGCCGCGCGTAGCGCCCATCACTATGAGCACGGCGTTTCGCTACGATACGACGGAGCAGGTCGGCGACTTGTTCGATCTTAAAGACGACGGATATTTTTATACCCGCCTCGGCAATCCCACGATAGGGTTTGCGGAAGCCAAGCTCGCCGCGTTAGAGGGTGGCGTCGGCGCCATGATGACTTCGAGCGGACAGGCGGCTTCCATGCTTTCCGTATTAAATTTGTGTTCTTCGGGCGATAATATCGTATCGTCGACGGCTATTTACGGCGGTACGTTCAATCTGTTTGACGTCACGCTGAGAAGGTTGGGCGTGGACACCAAGTTCGTCGATTTCCGCGATCTTAACGCGGTCGAAAAGGCGATAGACGATAATACGAAAGCGCTGTTTTGCGAAACTCTCGCAAACCCCGCGCTCATAGTGACCGATATAGAAAAGATAGCGGCGATAGCGCATAAAAAAGGCGTGCCGCTTATCATCGATTCCACGTTTGCAACGCCGTATCTTTGCCGTCCGTTCGAGTTCGGCGCGGATATCGTCATTCACAGCTCGACAAAGTATTTGGACGGGCATGATACTTCGGTCGGCGGGTTCATAGTAGACGGCGGCAAGTTCGATTATTCAAACGGCAGGTTCAAAGGCTTTACGGAACCCGACGCGAGCTATCACGGGCTCGTGTACTCGCGCGACTGCGGCAGCTCGGCGTTTATCACGAAGGCGCGTGTTCAGCTTATGCGCGACATGGGCTCGCAAGCGTCGCCGTTTAACGCGTGGCTTACCAATCTCGGTATGGAAACGCTTTGCGTGCGTATGGACAGACACTGTGAAAACGCATTGAAAGTCGCCGAGTATTTAAAGAGCAGAAAGGAAGTGAAAAGCATTTCTTATCCCATGCTCAAGGGCGATCCCGAGCGCGAGCTTGCCGTTAAATATCTGGGCGGCAAGGGAAGCGGCGTCATATCGTTCGAACTTGACAGTCGCGAAAATTGCATCAAGTTCATGAACTCGTTAAAGTTGGTGTCGTTGCTCGTTCACGTTGCAGACCTTAGGTCTTGCGCATTGCATCCCGCGTCGAGCACGCACCGTCAGCTTTCCGACGAAGCATTGACGGCGGCGGGTATATCTCCGTCGCTCATAAGACTGAGCGTCGGGCTCGAAAACGCGGACGATATAATAGAGGACGTGGAGAACGCGCTCCGCGCCGTGAAAAAAGCATGACGAAAGGCGAGATAGAACAAAAAATAAACGGCATTTTCGGCGTTGATGTTTTTGTCGTAAATGCCGAATATGCGGAGCTTTCGAAAGGCGACGCTTTTTGCGACGAGAAAAACGACCGCACAGTATTTATCGTGCCGTGTGACGGCGAGAACGTAGCGTTTGCAATAAACGGCGTCGGCGAAGATAAACTTGTGATAGCGAGGCTGTTAAAAGAGATAGCGACTGCGCCCGCTTCTGCGCATGACGGCGTGAACGCGTTGCGTGAGTTTTTGTGCGGCAACGGACAGGAGCCCGCCGTGCGAGTGGGCAAGTCCGATTACTACGTGTTTGCTATATATTGCAAGACGCGAAGCAAAAGCGTGTTCGACTATCTTTCGGCAATGGCGTGCGGCGACGATTTCGTAGCCGATATGTCGGGCGGTATTACCGCGTTCTGTAAAAAATCTGACGGCGACGATTATCAATCGGCGGGTGAGTTCGCGGTAGTACTTAGGGAGAATTTTGCGGAAGAGATAGACGAAAACGTCAAGATCGGCGTGGGCGGAGTTGCGCACGGTTTGTCCGAATTGCCCGTGTATTACGGCTATGCTAGATCGGCGCTGTTAAGCGGCGCGGAATTCGATCCCAAGAGCGACGTGTATTCTTACAAAGAATACGCGTTGATACGCGCGCTGTCCGAGCTTTCGCCGATAGCGATGGAAAAATACGTAAAAACGGTGCTCGAAAAAAATTACAAGACGGTGCTAGCCGACGAGGAACTCATGACAGCCGCCGACGCGTTTATACAGCACTCGCTCAATATTTCCGAAGCGAGCCGCAGTATGTACGTGCACAGGAACACGCTTATTTACCGTTTGGATAAAATAGAAAAAATGACGGGGCTTAATATCAGAAACTTTAACGACGCCATGTCGTTCAGGGTGGCGTACTTGATATACAAGAGCATGCGCTAGATCACTTGGCGTTGCCGAAATACTTGATCAGTCTGCCTAAAATTTCGGCGGGGATGATCTTTTTAAACGTCGCGTACACGTCCTGTCGCGGCGTTTTTTGTTCGTACATCTGAGTTATGAGCGAACCGAGCATATTGGGATCGGGATTTTCGGTCAGCTTTAACAGCGTTTTTTCGCGCTCGCCGAGCTTGCCCTTTAGCAGTAGCGGTAAAAGTTGTTTGTAGTTCACGATTGCCTCCCTCGGCACTTTTTTGCGCTGTGCCTCATACAATATTTCGAGGTGTTTTATGCGTAGTTTAAAAGGTTTTAAAGGTGACGCCGTAAAAGAAGAAGCTCCTTCTTCGGCGCCGCAGTCGTCCAAGTACGACGGAATGAACGAGGCTCAGTTGATGCAGGAGCTCATGAAAAACGTGTCTGCCGCCAAAAGCGACGGGTCGTTTTCCGCCGCGCAGTTGGACGAGTTTGTATCGTTTGTGTCGCCCAATCTCGACGAAAGCGCAAGAGCGAAACTCGCAGAGCTCGTCAGTATGATAAAAGGCTGACGGTATAAGCGTTAGTGCCCCGCGATTTCGGCGACTGCTTTAAGGAAAAACTCGACTTCCTTTTCGGTGTTGCAATAGGATAGGGATGCGCGCACCGCGCCCGTGCCCATCGTGCCGAGATAGCGGTGACAGAGCGGCGCGCAGTGAAGCCCGCAACGCACGGCAACGTCGTACTGTTCGTTTAGTATGTCGCCGACGAGCGATGCGTTCATGCCTTCTATATTAAAGCATGCTATGGACGGAATGGTATTGTACTTTCCGTAAAGCCGCACGCCGTTTATTTTTTCGAGTCCCGAGCGCAGGGCTTCGCCGCACGCCGCAAGATCGCGCGTCGCCGATAGCGGTTGCCGTTTTTTGTATGACACGGCGGCTATAAGCGCGTAAGCGGCGTTTACGGGCAGCGTTCCGCACTCGAAGCCTTCGGGGATATCAAACGGCTGTTCGACCGTGTGCGACGCCGTGCCCGTGCCGCCGAACTTGAACGGTTTGAGCGGCGCGCCGTTTTTTACGCACAGACAGCCTATGCCTTGGGTGGCATGCAAGCCTTTGTGCGGAGAAAAGCAAATATAATCGCAGCCGATCTCGCGCATGTTTACGTCCATATACCCGACGGACTGAGCGCCGTCCAAGAGGTACAGTATGCCGTAACGCCGCGCGATGTTGCCTATTTGAGTAACAGGCGCGACCGTACCCGTTACGTTTGACACATGATTGACGGCTATAAGGTACGTGTCGGGACGAATGGCGCGCTCTATCGCTTTGGGATCGATAACGCCGTGCATGTCGGGCTCGACTACCGTGTACGATATCATGCCGCGCTTACTCAGTTCCTCGAGCGGACGCAGAACGCTGTTATGCTCGTAGGCGGTTGTCACTACGTGCCCGCGCCGCGCCGTGCCGAATATTACAGTGTTGAGCGCGTCGGTACAGTTAAACGTAAAAATGACCTCGTCGCAACCAATGTAGGCGCGCACGGATTTACGCGCTTCGTACAAAATGCCCGCGGCTTTTGCCGAGGCGGAATGACTGCCGCGCCCCGCATTGGCGCAGAGGTTTTTGAGTGCGTACGCGTTTGCGCGCAGTACGCAGTCGGGTTTATGCAAAGTGGTGGCGGCGTTGTCAAAATAAATCATAACCGATCAAGCTCCGAGGTCATATACCGAATTAAGACCGTTATTAGTAAATGCGAAATTTGACGGTTTAGAACATAAAAGAGGAAATAATGACGCTATGGAATACATTTTTTCGTTTTCATCGAGAAACGGCGCAATGCGTTTCCGCGACGACGTTACTTGCCGCGGCGCGTATGCAAGACTTGTCAATACTCCGACACTGTTCGGAAGCGGGTGCGGGCTGTCCGTAAAGTGTACCGACTATGCGACTTGCAGCGACGTTTTGAGCCGCGGATATTATCAAGGGCTTCGCGCCGTATACGAGTTTGACGGGTCGAGCTATCGCTCTTTGTACAATGCGGGAAACCAAAACGACAGGTAAATTCCCGCGCCCGTTTCTTTTTTAAAAGAAGTATGTCAAATTATTTACATTTACGCGCGTTTATGTTAGAATGTACCTATGAACTTGCTTTTGGAAGAACTCGATAAAGCGTATCCCGACGCGACTTGCGAGCTGAACTACGGAAACAGTTTCGAGCTTTTGATATCCGTCATTCTAAGCGCTCAATGCACGGATAAGCGCGTCAATATTGTGACTGAAAAGCTTTTTAAGGTCGCAGATACGCCCGAAGAGTTTTGTGCGCTCGAAACGGACAAGCTCGAGGAGCTCATTCGCTCGTGCGGACTGTATAAAGCCAAAGCGAAAAATATCAAGTCTTGCTGTCGCGACCTCGTGGATAAGTTCGGCGGACAAGTCCCGAGCACGATGGAAGAGCTTACGTCGCTCGCGGGCGTAGGGCGGAAAACGGCGAACGTGGTGCTCAGTATCGCGTTCGATAAGCCTGCGATAGCGGTGGATACGCACGTATTTCGCGTAGCGCACAGGCTGGGGCTTTCGGACGGCAATACTCCCGACGCAGTAGAGCGCGATCTTTGCGCGGCGTTTGAAGAGAGCGAGTATAAGTCGGCGCACTTTTTGTTTATCCATCACGGGCGGGCGTGCTGTCATGCCCGCAACCCCGAGTGCGACGAGTGCGTGGTGGCTAAGTTTTGTAAATACGGGAGCGGAGCGGTTAACGTGCCCGCAGTCGGTCAAAAATAATCGGATATGTTTATAGACAGAGCTAAAATCTATATAAAAGCGGGTAACGGCGGCGACGGATGCACGTCGTTCTACACCGAAAAATACGTACCCAACGGCGGACCGGACGGCGGCGACGGCGGCGACGGCGGCAGCGTGATTATATGTGCCGCCGATAATATCGCGTCGCTCTCGGAGTTCAGGTTCGGCAAGCATTATCGCGCGGAAAACGGCACGGCGGGCTCGGGAAAAAATCGTCACGGCAAGAACGGCGCGGACCTTGTGCTCAAAGTCCCGAGAGGCACAGTCGTGCGCGACGAAGAAACGGGCGGCATAATCGCAGACCTTTTTTACGGCGGCGACAGTGTTACCGTGCTTGCGGGCGGCAAAGGCGGCAAGGGCAATGCAAGGTTCAAGTCGTCGAGACGGCAAGCCCCCGGCTTTTCGCAGAAAGGCGAGCCGACTAAAGAACACTCGGTCATATTGGAGCTTAAAACGATAGCGGACGTAGGACTTGTCGGATTTCCCAATGCAGGCAAGTCGACGTTGCTTTCCGTACTCACACGTGCCAATCCCAAGATAGCGAATTACCCGTTCACGACGCTCACGCCCAATCTCGGCGTTTGCGCGACCGACGACGGGAACTTTACCGTAGCGGATATACCCGGTCTTATAGAGGGCGCGAGCGACGGCGCGGGGCTCGGTCATACGTTCTTGCGTCACGTGGAGCGCACAAGACTGTTTATACACGTGGTGGACGTATCGGCGGCGGACGGGCGCGATCCCGTGTCCGATTATAACAACGTCAATACGGAGCTTTTCAAGTATAATGCGGAGTTGAAAGATGTGCCGCAGATAATAGCGCTCAATAAGTGCGATAGCGCACCTAAGGAAAATATACAAGCGTTTAAAAACGCGGTGGACGGCGAGATATATGAAATAAGCGCTGTTACGCACGGCGGGATAAAGGAGCTTATACGCGCCGCGGTAAACAAGCTCGCAGTGCTTCCGCCGCTTGCGCCTATAGAATACGAGCCGTATAAATATCCCGACGCCGATCCCGACGCGTTTACAGTTGCCCGCGCGGACGACGGCGCGTTCGTTCTCGGCGGCGAGATGATAGAGCGGCTTGCGCGAACGGTCGTTTTGGAAGACCGCGACAGCTTTGCGTATTTCCAACGCAGGCTGGACGACGGCGGCGTTACGAAAGCGTTAAAAAAAGCGGGGATAAAGGACGGCGACACCGTTCGCATCCTCGATACGGAGTTTATGTATGAAAGCTGAGAGAAAACAAAAAATAGCTATTTTCGGCGGGAGTTTCGATCCGCCGCATTACGGGCATTACGATATCGTAAAAAACCTTGAACGCGCGTTCGACAGAGTGATAGTCGTTCCGTCGTATATATCGCCGTTTAAAACTGACGGCAGCGAGGACGCAAAAGTCAGGCTGTCGCTGTGCAAGAAATTGTTTGTTTCGGACAAGACGGAAGTCTGTTCCCGTGAGATAAACAAAAAAGGCGTGAGCTACTCGGTGGACACCGCGGCGTATTTTGCCAAAAAATACAAAGACGCGGCGTTGTTTTGGGTAATAGGAAGCGAAGAAGTCAAACGCTTGCACGATTGGCACGATCTGGACAAACTCAAAACGCTCGTTACGTTCTTGGTTGTGCCGAGACCCGGGTATGAAGCGAGTGACGCCGATATCGCATTGCTAAAAAAGCGCAAGGTCAAGCTCAAGACGGCAAAGTTCAACGGTCTTGCAATAAGCTCGACGAAGATAAAGATAGATTCCGCGTTCAAAAAGTCTAACCAATCGGTACCCGATATCGTGCGTAAGGTCGCGGAAGCCAAGGGATTGTTCGATCCGTATTCAGAGTACGTCGCCGCGCTCAAAGCTCACGGTCTTTCGCAAAAACGTTTAGAGCATATTTACGGCACGACCGTGCGCGGTGCCGAGCTTGCCAAGCTGTACGGCGGGTCTGTGCGCGATGCGGTAGTCGCGTGCATTTTGCACGACGTTGCAAAATCGACGGACGCAAAAGAGTACACAGGCGCAGTCGACGTAGAAGGGTATCCCGAGCCCACCGTTCACGCTCCCATAGGCGCGTACATAGCGCAAAAGGAATTCGGGGTATCGGACGAAATAGCGCGCGCGATACGCGTGCATACTACCGCGGACGGCAATATGACGCTTCTCGACGAGATAGTCTATCTTGCCGACAAGAGCGAGGCGGGCAGACGGTATGACCAAGTATATCGCTTGCGCGAGCTGTGCGCTCGCGATAAAGACGAGGCTATGGCGTATATCTTGCCGCTTATCGCGGGTTATAGAGAGGACGCCGTTCCTTGCAAATTTACCGACGACGCGATAGCGCTTTATGCCGCGAGAATAAAAGATAAGACCGCGACGGAGGACCAGCCTCGGCAGAGCTACGATAAAGCGCAGTCGGGTACGCTTCCCGTGGTGCGCGGCGGGCGCGAACTCAGCGAGATAAAATCTAAAGCCATGGCTGTGTTCAATAAACCCGATAAATCGGTCGCCGTAAAACCGTCGGCGGAACTCGCGCCCGTAGCCGATAAAGAAAAGAACAGGATCCGTGAAATCGCGTTTACGGTAGCCGCAGAGCTGAGTTTGCATAAGGCGCACGATATAGATATCATAGACCTCGGTGGCAAGACTATAATCGCAGATTATTTCGTTGTCGCTTCCGCGTCGTCCACTACGGCGGTGAAAGCGCTCATGGGCTATACCGAGGACATATTGACCAAAAAGTACGGGCTCGACCCTACGCGCCGCGACGTTGACGGCGAATGGGTGGCGCTCGACTACGGCGGCGTAATCGTGCATATATTTACCGATAAGACGCGCGAGTTTTATAATATAGAAAGACTCTGGGCGGACGGTAAAAATGTTACGAGGTTCGGAGACTGATGCAGTTTGAAGTTGATCTGATACGTGCGCTGCAAGCGCATGCCAATACCGCGCTCACCGTTATAAACGAAGTGTTTTCGTTTTTCGGTACGGAAACGCTGTTTTTGCTGATAGCGGTAGTGCTTTATTGGTGTGTCGACAAAAAGTACGCATTCAGATTCTTTAACGTGTACATATTGGGCGTGGCTGTCACAAACGTTATGAAACAAAGTTTTAAACGCGCGCGGCCGTTTAACGCTTACGACGACGTGCGAAGTCTGAGCAAGAAAGAAACGACCTATTCGTTCCCGTCGGGACATACCGAGAGCATAGCGAGTATTTCCACCATGCTTACAGTCAAGTACGGAAAAAAGCATAAAGCCGTACCGATCATATTTACCATGCTTACTTTGCTAGTCATGGTGTCGCGCATGTATTTGGGACAGCATTATTTATCCGACGTATTTTGCGGGCTTACGGCGGGAATATTCCTTTCCATTGCGTTTAACGCGTTGCTTTCGCTCTTTAAGGATAAAGAAGAATGGTTTATCGTTCCGGGCTTGGTCATAGCCGCCGTTATAATCGGAACGCTTGCGGGGCTCGGCAAGCTCGACGAAAGCGCCGATATATTAAAAGGCTTGGGCGCGTTTGTCGCGTTTGACATAGGCTATTTCATAGAGAAAAGGTTCGTCAAGTACGACGTTCGCGAGAACGGTAAAAAATCGAGATACGTGCTTCGTGTGCTGTTCGGCGGAATAGTAACGATAGGTATACAGTACACGTTCAAGCTGTTTTTACCGCAAAGCATACCTATGCTTTATTGCTTTTTACGGTATTTCGTAATGGCGATCTGGGCGGCGCTTTTTGCGCCGATGATATTCAAAGCGGCTAAAATTTAGGAGGAAACCATGGGAGACTCGATGGCAAAGAAAAACAAGCGCCCCGCAAAAGAGCGGGCAAAAGAAATGTTTACGGCAAAGAACATAGCGCGCATGGCGGTGTTTACCGCGCTCGCGTACTTGCTGTATTTTCCGATATTCGAATTTTCGCTTATCCCGGCGGTCCCGTTTTTAAAGATAGACTTTTCCAATGCGTTTGTCATGATGGCGGGATTCGCTTTGGGACCGATAGCGGGCGTTATAGTCGGCGTACTCAAAGAACTTTTGCACGCGGTCACGTTTTCTCAGACGGTAGGCGTAGGCGAGCTTGCAAACATAATTATAATGCTGCCGTATATCCTTATTCCGTCTATAGTGTATTTGCGCCGTCGCAACATCAAAACGGTGTTCGCGACTCTCGCTATAGCCTGTGTCGCTCAAGCCGTGTGGTCGGTGCCCGTAAACTACTTGCTTACGTTCCCGTTCTTTCTCATGGCGTATGCAGGCGCGAGCAGCTGGACTGCGGGCATGGAGTTTTATCTCGACGTTTGGCAATGGGCGGTGCTGTTTAATTTTGTAAAGACTCTTTTAATTTCCGCGGCGGTGCTTATACTGTATAAGCAGTTCCAGCGGTTGTTTAGCTATATTTTCAGAGAAAAGCGCAAGGGCGCGCCCGTTAAAGCCGCGGGAGATACCGACGGCGCACAAGTCTCGGCGCAGAGCGATATGAGCGGCGAAAGTTTCGGCGGCAGTGAGGAAGTATATACCGTAGCGTCGCCCGAAGAAATGCAAGAGCTCGGTAAAAAGGTCGCAGGCACGTTAAAAGGCGGCGAAGTATTGCTGTTGAGCGGCGAGCTCGGCGCGGGTAAGACCGTGTTTTGTAAGGGGCTTGCCAAGGGGCTCGGCGTCGCGGGCGAGGTGCTTTCGCCCACGTTCACGCTTTTAAACGAGCATACGGGAAATCTCAAGTTTAACCATATCGATGCGTACCGTCTTGCTTCGGCTGACGAAGCGGAAGCGGCGGGGCTTTCCGAATATATAAACGGCGACGGCGTATGCGCGGTCGAGTGGTGGGAAAACATAGAAGGCATGTTCGACGGGCTTGAAACCGTGTCGGTCACTATTGTCAAGATCGACGGTAAGGACGGCGTTCGCGAGGTCAAGATAAAAAGATGAATTATTTGTTTATCGATACGGCGGAAGGAACGAGAGCGTTATTGGGCTACGGTGGCAAAACCTATTACGACGAGAACGAAGTAAATGCGGGATCTGAGACGCTGTTGCTCATGATAGACGGCTTACTGCGCCGTGCAAAGACTTCTCTCGATAAATTGGATATTATAGGCGCATGTATCGGACCGGGCTCGTTTACGGGGCTTCGTATCGGGCTTACAACGGTAAAGACTTTCTGCTACGCCATGGGCAAGCCGTGTTTTGCCGTAAACAATCTGCGGCTCAATTCATATAACAACAATAGCGGCAGGGTCATATCCATAGCGGATGCGGGCAATCGCGTTTGCTATATCGCGCTGTACGACGGCGACAGTGAGATAGAGCCGCCGCACTGCGTAACGCTCGACGAGGCTAAGCGTATCGTTGCCGAGCATTCGGATCATGCCGTTTCCACGGATAAAAAGCTCGCGTCGGTCTTTTCCGATGCGTTCTCCGGTGTGGGCGAGCGAGAGCTTAAAATAGCCGTCGAAAAACACATAGAAAACGCTATCGGTGAAGCGGAACTTTTGCCGCTGTACGTGAGAAAACCTCAGCCCGAGCGCGGCGTCGGCGATCTATGATAAATATCCGCAGAGCGGAACATACCGACGCGGACTATGTTTTCGCCGCCGAGACTGCGTATATCGATTGCCCGTGGACGCTCGAGCAGATACGCGACGAGATAGCGCGAGACAATACGGTCTTTCTCGTAGCGGAAGAACACGGCGAGCTCATAGGGTATGCGTCGTGCGAGATAGTCGTAGACTGTTGCGACGTAAACAATATAGCGGTATCGGAAAAATACCGTAGACAAGGCGTCGCTTCGGCGTTGCTTACGGAAATGGAGTCTCGGGCAAAGCGCCTCGGCGCGACTGAGTCGACGCTTACGGTCCGCGAGGACAACACGCCCGCTATAAAGCTGTACGAAGCGACGGGATACGTCACGGTGCATATAAGACGCGGGTACTACAAAGGCAAAAACGGTATGATCATGACCAAAAAGTTTTGACTTTGCGGGGCGCGGCTATGGTATACACGCTTGACGGCGTTAGGTGCGAATATGAGGCGAGCTTGGAAAGAGGCGGCGATACTATCGTGTTTTTACACGGTTGGGGCGGGGACCTGAGATCGTTTCACGGCGCGTATGCGTCCGTAGTGTCGCTCGGGTTTCGCGCTATCAATATAGCGTTTCCCAAAACCGTACCGCCCGATTGGGGCATATATGATTATGCCGTCTACATAAAGCGCGTGCTCGACGGACTTGATATACAAGACCCGATACTCATAGGGCATAGTTTCGGCGGGCGGGTCGCAATAATATTGGCGTCGCAAAAATTGTGCAAGAAGCTTATCCTTGTCGATTCGGCGGGTATAAAGCCCCGACTGTCAGTAGCAAAAAAGATCAAGATAGCAAGGTATAAACGCAGTGTAAAACGCGGCAAACCGCTTGACGGCGCGGGTTCCGAGGATTATAATAAAACGGACGGCGACGGGCGCAAAGTTTTTGTGCGCATAGTAAATACGCATCTTGACAAGCTGTTGTCACATATCAAGTGCAAGACGCTTATCGTGTGGGGCAAAGCCGATAAAGATACGCCGCCGTATATGGCAAAGCGTTTGCATCGCGGCATAGCCGAAAGCGAACTCGTATTTTTGGACGGCGGGCATTACAGCTATATCGACAGCAACTTTAAGTTTGTAAGACTTGTCAAAAATTTCGTAACGGATAGTTAAAATGGATTTTTATATTTCAGTATGCTTATTAGCCGTGTCCGCGCTTTTATCGAGCGCGGCGGGACTGCCGATAATCAAGATCCTGCAGCTTTCGGGTTATAAAGCCGCAGGCGTTGTTGCTTGGTGGAAAGCTACAAACCGCGATACTCTTATAAGATATATCGCGCTGTGCGTGTTTTCGCTCATAGCGTTGGCGGTATACCTCGGGTGCTTTTCGGCTTACGAATACGCGAGATACTGCGCCGTCGCGCTTTATATTATCCTATGCACGGTGTTTATAATAACGTCGGTCAGGCACGGCGGAAAGGGCGTTAAGTTCACGCCGCGCGTGATACGGCTTATATTGACCGATACGATTATTATGCTCGTACTTGCGGCGGGCGTCGCTTGGGCGAGTTATGCCAACGTATACTGTCAAAGCTTGGTCGCCGCGCTCGCGTTGTTCGCGCCGTTTGTCGTGCTTGTCGCAAACGCCGTCAACTATCCCGTCGAGCGGTTAAATAACCGCAAATTCGTCAAGCGCGCCAAAGCGAAGCTTTCCGAAGTCAAGCCCACGGTGATAGGCATAACGGGCAGTTACGGCAAGACCACCGCCAAAAACCTGCTTTTGGATATGCTTAGCGAGGATCATTCGGTGCTCGCTACGCCCGAGAGCTATAACACGCCCATGGGCGTATGCAAGACGCTAAACGACAAGCTGACGGACGAGAAGATATTCATTGCCGAAATGGGCGCGCGGTATAAAGGCGATATCAAAGAGCTTTGCGGCATAGTCGGACCCGATATCGGCATTATCACGGCTATAGGCGATATGCATCTTGCAACGCTTAAAACGCGCGCTAATGTAGCCGATACAAAGTACGAGCTCGCGGAGAGCTTGCCGTCTGACGGGTTCTTGGCGTTAAACGGCTATGACGAGGATTGCCGTGCGCTCGGCGAGAGACAGTGCAGTTGCGAAAAGGTAATAACGGGCGAATCGTCGCGCGTGTCGTATAAAGACCTTAAGATCGACGGCGACGGTACAGGCTTTACGCTCGTTATGGACGGCGGCGAGTATGCGGTCACAACGCGGCTTCTCGGCGCGCATATAGCCGAGCTGGCCTGCGTGTGCGCGGCGGTCGCGTTGAGATTAGGCGTTAAGCCCGAGACTATAGTCAAAAGCCTTGCCGCAGCACAGCCCGTGGCGCACAGGCTGGAGCTTCTTTCGCGCGGAGCGGTGACGGTAATAGACGACGCCTACAACTCCAATCCCGTCGGCGCGGCTAACGCTTTGGACGTTATCAAGCGGTTTGACGCGACTAGAATAATCATAACGCCGGGGTTTGTCGAGCTCGGCGCAGTCGAAAAGCAGAGCAATATCGAGTTGGGAAGTAATATCGCAGAGGCGTGCGATCATGCGTTTTTGGTGGGATCGCGTGCGGCGGATATTAAAAAGGGCGCTATCGACGGCGGTATGAGCGAGGAGGCTGTACGGTGCTTTCCGTCGCGCGACGAAGCCGTTGCCGCGCTTGATACGATAACGGGCGATAAGGTCGTGCTTTTTGAAAACGATCTCCCCGATAATATCAAATAGTAAGGCAGTCTCGGTTGCCGCAAAAGAGGATACGATGGAAGGAAAGAGGACTGTTCTTATAACGGGCGGCGCGCGCGGGATCGGCAGGCAAATGGCGGTCGATTTCGGTAACGCCGGTTATAACGTTATTATCAATTATAACAAGTCGGAAAAAGCCGCAATGGAGCTTGTGAACGAGCTCAATGCGCGCGAGATAGCGTGTCAGGCTATACAAGCCGACGTTTCCGACGCCGAAGCGGTCAAGAGAATGGCGGACGCGGTGGCGTTCGGCAGTGTCGATACGCTTATCAATAATGCGGGCATAGCGCATATCGGGCTAATGCAACGCGACAGCGAAGCAGATTTTGACCGCGTGATAGGCGTGGATCTGAAGGGTGTGTGGCTCGTTACAAAGGCGTTCTTGCCGACTATGATATCGCGCGGGTTCGGGCGCATAATCAATATCAGCTCGTTCTGGGCAGAGCGCGGGTCGAGTACCGAAACGGCGTACAGCGCGGCAAAGGCGGGCGTAAACGGGCTTACAAAGGCGCTGTCGCGCGAGGTCGGCGCGTATGTGACGGTAAACGCTATCGTGGCAGGGCTTATCGCGACGGAAATGAACGATCCCGTGCATCCCGACGCGCTTATACGTATTGTCGATAATACGCCCGTTGGCAGGATAGGCACGCCCGAGGACGTAAGTCATGCCGCGTTGTTCTTGGCGGAAGAAAAGTCGTCGTTTATCAACGGCGCGTTGCTTCACGTAGACGGCGGCTACTGATCGTATATATTGATTTTAAACAGTATGTTTATGGTGACAATTTATGGATATAGAAACATATTTACAAAATTTAATTGCCAATCACGAGTGCGGAATGGTTTTGGATTTTAGAGAAATTTTAGTAATTTTGAAAGAAAGCGAGTCCCAAGGAAAAATTAAACTATATAGCTTTGATTATTCTTTGAGTAACATTTCCGCTGTAGAAGAAGCGTCATACTTCTTTTATTTGACAAGCACTAAAAAAGGCTATGTATTTTACATAAATAGAATGGGTATCGGAATTAAAGAAGATGCTGATATTTTTAAATTTAGTCATAGACGCCTTTATAGTAAAAAGTATTTATCACATACCTTTTTTGGTGAAAATGATTTGAGAAGCGGTGAGTTCTTTAACAAATAGATAAACTACACATTTGTTTCGGAGCCCGAATATAAGCAACAAAAAAAGAGCGAAGATTGTTTAAATTCTTCGCTCTTTTCGCTTTTGGGTGTTATCTCTTTTGTAACAGACTCTTAATGACGAATGGGAATTATCAGTCGTCGAGCTCGTCGTCCGAAGCGGGCTTTTGTTCGGTTGTTTTGACTTCGGATGCGTCAGCTTCCGCCGTGTTATCAGTTTCGGCTTCTTCGCTCGTCGTTTCTTCTTTTTCTTCCGCAGTCGTGTGCGCATCGTCAACGTCGGCGTACGGTACGTCGGTCTTACCGTCGGCGTTTTCGTCGTTGTTTGCCGCGAGCTTATCGAGCTCGTCGAGCGCGGCGTTTCTGTCGTACTCGGTGGAGTAGACGGTAGTCTTTTTCTTTTTGACGCGGTCGCGTATGCGCATTACTATAATAAGGACAATGGCTGCAAGCAAGCATACGCTGAATATGACGGTGGGGATAATCCACCAAGCGATCTCGGGTTTTTGCGGTTCGCTATTGTCGTCGCCGTTGCCCGAATTTGCGTCAGAAAGCGATACCGCTATTTCGTATTTGGAGTCGAGATTCTTTTTCGCGCTGTCGTACGTCGAATTGTTGATGGAAGTGAGCGTAACGTCGGATACGACAAGCACGCCGCTTACATAGTTGTCGTCGTCGCCGAGTGATATCTCAAGCCCAATGTCGCCGCCGTTGTCGCCCGACGCGATATAGAACGTATAAGTCTTAAACGATTCATAATCACGGCTTTCTTCATTTTTGGAATCGACGAGGGTAGTGGTATCTTTGATATTGGTGAACGATTCTTCCGCCGTGCCCGTGAGTTTGATATTGGCGCCGACTTTGTCTTTGCCTTTGCGGATGTCTTCGCTCACGCGTACCTTTACCGTAACGTCGAGACGGTAATAGGTGTTGGAGACAAGCGAGATCTCATTGCCGTAAGTGTATGTCGAACGGTTGGGTTCGGTATTGTACATATACAGCATAGTGCCCGTTTGGTCTTTTTTATCAAAATCCTTATACGGCAGTTCTTTTACGTTGCCGAGGTCGATAAGCCCATTTTTGACTCCGTCGGTCTTTGCCGAACCGAACGACCAATTATAAGGCGTGCCGTGTGCGATACCGAGATTGTACGAATACGCGTCGTAGTAGTCGAAGGAAGGCGAGCTGAACGAGATCATGGCGTAGTCAAGCGCGCGCAGTCTGTTCTCGTCGGCTAAGGCTTCGCGGTAGTCGTTGAGCAGGTTTTCGTATTCCGCTTCGACCGTCGTGCTTTCCGCTGCCGTCCATTCGTTGAGCGCGACGCGCTTTACGTATACGCAACCGTCTGAAAGCTTGTGCGTGTTGTTGACGCGGTCGTTAAGCCCGAGCCATATTTCCACGTTGAGCGTTTGCTGATTGAGCGGCGCGGCGATATAGAAAGTATAGGTCTTAAATGCGTTGCGCGTGTCGCGTATGCCTTCGATCGTAGCTACAATGTTGCCCGAAGAAGTCTTGAGCACTAGCGACGCGCCGTAACCGTCCTGAGAAACGCCGCTGACCGCCATGTCGACCGTCAGTTTGTACGCTTTATCGACCGCCGCCGTTATCGCCGCCGATTGATAGCAGAACGCCGTTTTTTCGTCGGATGCGAGTATGAGCGCATTGTTGACTGTGCTGTCGAACGTTACGGGATTTCTGACGATAGCGGGTATGTCGCCGTTTTGACGAAGCATATTGAAAGTCTTGTCGTCGGTGGGGATTATACCGTGTGCCGCGCGCGACGGGACTTTGACGGGTGCGGATGAAAATCCGGTCGTCATTACGCTTTCCGCCGTTTTGTACGACCATTCCGCCGCGGGAAGGGGATAGGCAAACTCGTCGTAATCGCCTATTGATTCAAACGTGCCGTTGGCTATGCCCGTATCCGTCGCTTCGCCGTCAAGCGAGAGGACGTTGCCGCCGTCTGCTGCCGACATCGCGGTGAAGTCGGAGTAAGAAACTTCGGTAAACGTCACGTTGTCGAACATGGCAACGCCGGACGAACGCGACGAGGGCGTGCCCAGCCAAAGCTCGAAATGAACGGTGAGGTCGGAGAGCTTGGAGCCTTGGATATATATTACTTGTTCTTTCCAACCGTAGTGAGCGGTATCGGCTGAGTCGCCGTCGAGGTTGTTGTACCATTGGGCGAGGGAGTTGTTTGCCGCCGTGTCGTTCTTTTCGCCTTTAACGCCTATCGAGATGCCCGAGCCGCCGACAATGCCGTCGCCCTTGACCCATACCGAGAAGCGATAGTATTTGTAACGGTTTATTACAACGTCGGGCGAAGCCACGCCGCGCGCCGCAGTTCCGTTTATCGCAGTAATAGTGAGAATGTTACCGTTAGTGCCGCCTACGAAGTTTTTGTTGCGAACGTCGTACTCGGCTCTTCCGAGCGGCGCCCACGGGTTTTTGGTGAGCTTGACGGAGTCGTCGTCGAAATCGGACTCTGCAAGGCGGGTAGCGGAGTTGTATATGCTTACGGAAGCTGCGCCTGCGTACTCGGGATTTTCGGAATCGTCGTAGCTTGCGTTGGCGTTCCAATACTTGCCGTTGTTAAGGCTTTCGGAATCGATATTGGAGAAAGTGCCGATCTCGACGGTATTGCCGCCGTCGTCGGTCGTCAGGAAAGACGTGTCGTAAAGATCGAGCGCGAGGCTTGTGCCGTTGTTGCCCGAATATACGCCGTCGCCCGTTTTGGTGAAGCCTTCGGTCATAAAGGCGTAGTCGTAAGAAGAGATGCGCTCCGCGGTAACCGTGTCGAAGAACGCATAGCCGCTTGCCGCGCGCGGCATGACGGTGGGGTACGGGTCGTTCTCGTCGAGAGAGTCGCCGAGCCCGAGCGATATGGTCACGGACTTACTGAGCGACGCCGAAGTGCGGATATAAAAACTATACTCGACAAAGCCGTAGTTATTGGCTTTTGTCAAAACGGGAATGCCGTTTTCGCGTTTGAGGTTTTTAACGGTATCGATATTGCGGAAAGCGCAGTCTTTGCCGAGCCCGTCTATCTTGATCGTAGCGCCCGTGTTTTCTGCAAAGTCGCCGGTCTTGACCCACGCCGAAAAATGGTAGAAAGAATTTGCTTCCAAAGTCATAGACGAGGACGAGTATGCGTAAACCGCTTCCGCGCCGTCTACCGTGTTTAAGAACAAAGTCTTTTTATCGGTCTCTACGTCGCCGATCTTATTGCCGAACGGCGTGACCGGGATAGTGTCTTCGGTCGAGTATTCGGGATAGCGGTCGAGCTTGAATTCTTTGTTGCCGCTGTCGTCGCCCGTATATTTATCGGGAGTAAGGTCTATAACGCCGCGAATGACGTTGCCGTTGCCTTCGCCCGTCCAGGAAGTGGGCGCGGCGGGATAGCTGCCCGAAGATTCGGAGAACTGCGGGTTGCTTACGTCGAGCGAAACGCGAGCGAATTCTTTGGTGTCGATGAATTCGTCGTCGGCGCGCGCCGTAAATACAGCCGCCAATGTTCCGAACAAAAGTGCGACGATAAGCGCGATAATAACCGCCGCAGTGATCGTCCTTTCCGTAATTCTTTTGATAGTTGTCATGAGCCACCTTTGAGTGATTACTTAACGTTGTTGTTCCGTGCGGCAAAATTTGCCGCGTCTCGGTCAATCATTTAATATTATATAATACGGGCGATTAAATTGCAACCGTTTTGGGGGCACAAACCGTATTTAAACAAAATTTTAAACGCATTGTTATGAGGCGTCCGATACTGCGCCGGGCGAGCTATTTTCTCTGCGCGCGATTGCGAATTATCTTGTTTATTTTAAGCAAAAGAGAGATAAACTATTTACGTGAAAAACGGATTGAGAACTTCTATCGTACTCGGCGGGAGCGCGCTTACGGGCTTAGTCTCCGGGTTTTTCGGCGGAGGCGGCGGCATGCTGTGCGTTCCGCTTTTACAGCTTGCGGGGCTCGATGCAAAACGCGCGCATGCGACGGCGCTCTTGGTTATACTGCCGCTTTGTATCGTGAGCGCGGCTATCTATATTTCCAACGGGTATTTCGACGGCAACGCCGTGCTGTGCGCGGTGATAGGCGTGGCTTTCGGCGGGATAATAGGCGCGTTTGCGCTTGATAAGCTCGGCGGAACGACTGTCAGTCTTATTTTTGCGGCGCTGATGATAGCCGTCGGGTTAAAATTGGTAATAGCATGACGGCACAGCACATAATAATCATAGTGTCCGCTTTGGGCGGCATAATAGGCGGCATGGGTATGGGCGGCGGAACGCTTTTGATACCGCTGCTCACGCTTTGCGCGGGGCTCGAACAGCATTTGGCGCAAGCGATAAATCTTATCGCGTTCGTGCCTATGTCGATAATTGCGATAGTCATTCACAAGAAAAACGGATACGTGTGTTTTAAGAAAGCTCTGCCCATAACTTTTGTCGCGCTTTTGGGCGCGGTGGCGGGGAGCTTTGCGGCTAAGTATGCAGGCGGGTACGCGCTTCGCGCGGCGTTCGGCGTGTTCCTTATCGTATTGGGCATTGTTCAAGCGGCAAAGATCATATCCGCAAAAGTTAAACAAGTAAAAACCGACGGCAAAACAAAACAAAAATCGACGAATTTATAAAAAGTCTTTACAATTCGACAAAAATATGATAAAGTACTCATAATATATTTTCGGGTACGGTCGTGCAGGTAAAAACATTTAAAAAGGGAATACGAGTTCCGCACAATAAGCGAACCGAGGACAGTCCGCTCGTCGAGTGTTGCGCTCCGAACACCGTTTACATATCGGTTTCGCAACATATAGGCAAGCCGGCGACGCCTGCGGTTGCCGTAGGCGACAGCGTAAAGGCGGGAACTTTGATAGCGGCGGCGGACGGCGCGGTGTCGTCCAATATTTTTTCTTCTGTGTCTGGAAGCGTCGTCGCAGTGGAAAAAAGAAAGACGCCTACGGGTTCCGCCGTTCATATCGTCATAGAAAACGACGGAAAGTACGAGGAGCAAAAGCTCCCGCCGCTTAAAAGCCGCGACAAAGAGTCCGTACTCAAACGCATATCGGAAGCGGGTATAGTCGGTATGGGCGGTGCGGGGTTTCCCACGCACGTCAAGTATGCGCCCAAAGCGCCCGTCGACACGTTTATTATAAACGCCGCCGAGTGTGAGCCCTATATCACGTGCGACCACAGACTGCTTGTCGAGCACGCGTTTGAGGTGCTTAGCGGCGCGGCGATACTTGCGGGCGTTTTGGGCTTGGACGGCTTTATTATCGGAGTGGAAGACAATAAGCCGGACGCGATCCGCGCTTTGGAAAGCGCAAAAGCGGAGCACGGTATCAAATGCGAGATATCGGTGCTTAAAAGCAAGTACCCGCAAGGCGCCGAAAAGCAGATGATCTTTGCGACTACCGGCAGAAAAGTACCCGTCGGCGGTCTGCCGTCGGACGTGGGAGTCGTGGTCGGCAACGTGCATACTGCGTATTCCGTATACGACGCGGTGGAAAACAATACGCCGCTTTACCGTCGCGCGCTTACCGTGTGCGGCGGCGGTATACATGAAGCGAAAAATCTATGGGTGCGCACGGGAACGAGATACTCCGATCTCGATGCGTTTTGCGGCGGCGCGACCGACGACTGCGTAAAGATAATTTCGGGCGGTCCGATGATGGGCTTTGCTATAGAGGGCGAGGATTATTCTGTGACAAAGACGACGGGCGCGATACTTTATCTGAGTAGAGCCGAAGCCAACGTTTTACAGCCCAAGCCGTGCATAAACTGCGCCAAGTGCGCAAAAGCCTGTCCAATGAATTTGATGCCCATGTACATAGACGCGTACGCGCTTCGCGGAGACTTTGCGTCCGCGAAAAAATACGGAGCTATGAATTGCATAGAATGCGGTTGCTGTGCGTACAGTTGTCCCGCAAAGCGTCCCATCGTTCAGTCCGTGAGACTTGCCAAGCGTAAGATAAAGGAGGCGAAGCTGTGAGAAAGACCGTATCGGCGTCGCCGCATATAACCAACCCCAAAAACTCGACGCGCCGTATCATGATAGACGTATTGATCGCGCTGCTGCCGTGCGTTATCGCCGCAACGGTGTTTTACGGCTATCACGTCATAATAAATATCGTCACGTGCTTGATATTTTGCTTCGGCACCGAGCTTTTGTACGGACTTATTATCAATAAAGCGTTCAGTCGCGAAGGCGTAAAAAAATCGAGTGTTTTCGATTTTTCGTTTGCCGTGACCGCGGTCATACTCGCGCTCAACGTGCCTGCGACCATGACGGTTTGGGGGCTCAACGTATACAATAGCAGCGGCACTATCGCTTTCGGGTTCGACACGGTAGTGCTTTGCGCGCTTGGCTCGATTTTCGCCATAGCGCTTGTAAAAATGCTGTTCGGAGGTATCGGTAAAAACTTCGCCAATCCCGCATGCACGGGCAGGATATTCCTGTTTATAGCGTTCGGCGGCGCGGGCGCGTTTAACTTTTGCGCTTCGCTGTTCGACAGCGGAGTATTCGGAAGCGGCGCCACTTGGCTCGGCACTCGCAACACCGTGACGGGCGCAATGCTGTTGGATATGTTTTTTGGCAACACCGCGACGGCGGCGGTCGGAGAGACTTGCGCGATAGCTATACTCGTCGGATATATATATCTTTCCGTAAGACGTGTGATCGACGCGCGCATACCGCTTATTGCAGTAGCGTCTACCGCGTTGTTCGTGTTCTTATTCGACGTCATACCGTCTAACGTAAGCGGCGGGACGGTGTCGGGCGCGGCTATGTTTTACGAAACGTCGGCTCACGTGCTGTCGGGCGGATTGCTGTTCGGTTCGGTGTTCATGCTCACCGATTACTCGACAAGTCCAAACACGTTTGTAGGCAATGTTATTTTTGCGGTCGGCGTAGGGCTCATCACCGCGCTCATACGTTCGTTCGGAAATTTTCCCGAGGGTTTTTCGTTTGCGCTTCTCATAATGAATCTTACAGTGCCGCTGTTAGACAAATACATCGTGCCCAAGCCGTTCGGTTACGTTAAACCCGTAAAGGAGAAAAAACGCAAAAAGGCGGCGGGCGAAAAAGGAGGCGAGCGTGAATAAGTCGATAGTAAATGCGCTTAAATCCGTAGCTGTGCTCGTGTGCGTATCCGTTGTGTGTGTGGCGGTGCTCGCCGTGTGCAATATGTATTTCCCCAAGTACACGCCAACTCTTGACAGAGCGACCGCGGAGCGCATAAATGCGATATGTCCTACGGGCGTGACAGACGGCGAGGCATTTGACAAAAAGTACATAGTAATGCTCGGAAGCGACGATCACGGCGTAGATCTCGATAAGTACAACAAGTCGAACAAGAGCAAAAAAGCGGAGATACTCGCTGTATACGGCGAACCCAAAGGCGAGAACGCGTTTTCTTACATAATCGAGAGCTCGTCGACGGGACGGGACGGCGATATCGTTATCCTGATAGCGTATCGCGACGCGGTTATCGTTGGCGCGGCGGTAAAAAAACAGGGTGAGAGTTATTATAACAAGCTTCCCGCCGAGCTTTTCGACTTTTTGACGGGCAAGAGCGGCGACGTCGATCTCGGAGCGGAGTTCGGAAAAACGGGCGCGACGCTGTCGCTTAACGCAATAAACCGCGCGGTCAATCTTTCCAATGATTTTGCTATAACGTACAATTCCGCTATCCGCAATTCCATGACGGATATGGCGAGTGCCGCGGAAACAAATGAAAAAGGCGAGGCGGTGGAGCTATGACGAGATCGGAATTTAAAAAGACCGCGCTCGGCGGTATTACGAGTAACCCCGTATTCGTGCTCGTTTTGGGCATGTGTCCCACTATAGCCAAGTCGGATAACGTTATCAACGCAGTGTCTTTGGGGCTTTGTACTGCGGCTGTTTTGATACTTTCAAACGTTATAATATCTTTGCTCAGAAAAGTCATACCCGATAAAGTGCATTTGCCCGCGTATATAATCGTTATCGCGTCGCTCGTGACGCTCGTGCAAATGATAGTGTCGTCCTTTCTTCCTACGCTAAACGACAGTATCGGCGCGTTTATTTCGCTAATCACGGTCAACTGTATTATACTCGGCAGAGCCGAAGCCTTTGCGGGCAAGAACAAAGTGCTGCCGTCGTTTATAGACGGCGTGTCGATGGGTATCGGTTTCGTCCTGTCGATAACGCTTCTCGGCGCGGTGCGGCAGGGACTTACCGCGGCGTTCGGCAGCGGATTTTTCGACAAAACGATGGGTGGGTTTATCGTGCTCGGGTTGATGATGGCGTTGTTTAATCAAATATTCCATATCGTAAAACAGCGTCAAAAACACCGCGCCGCGCTTATCGAGAGAGGTGAGCCGTAATGGATTATTTTGTAGGGATAGTTTCGATAGTCATATCGGGCATGCTGACCAATAATATCGTGCTCAATCAAAGCTTGGGTATTTGTCCGTTTTTGGGCGTAAGCAAAAAAACGCAGTCCGCCGTCGGTATGGGGCTTGCCGTCACGTTTGTCATCTCGGTGTCGTCCTGCGTTTGTTGGTTGCTCTATACGTTTGTTTTGGATCTGCTCGATATCGGATATCTGAGCACCATAGCGTTTATTCTTGTCATAGCTTCGCTCGTTCAGCTTTTGGACATAGTGCTCAAAAAGCTTTCGCCGTCGCTTTACGGTTCGCTCGGCGTGTACTTGGCGCTTATCACGACCAACTGCGCGGTGCTGGGTACAGCCAATTCGGTAATAGCTCAGGGGTTGGACTTTTTCCAAACGCTGATGACGGGCGTATCGATAGGGCTCGGGTTTACGATCGCGCTCATATTGATGGCGGGCATACGCGAAAAGCAAGCTTTGTACGATATACCGCGCCCGTTCGTCGGGTTCCCGATAGCGCTCGTTACTGCGGGCATAATGGCGATGGCGTTCTACGGATTTTCCGGGTTGTCGTTTACTTGATCGGCAGGTGGGAAGATGGAAATATTTTTAAACGTTATAGTTCCCGTGCTTATAATAGCCGTCATCGCCGCGATATTCGCGTTTTGTCTGTCGTATCTGGGCGATAAGCTCGCGGTAGACCGCGACGCGCGTATCGACGATATAGAGCGCAATCTCGCCGGCGCAAACTGCGGCGGGTGTGGGTATGCGGGATGTTCGCAGTTTGCCGAAGCGCTATTCAAGGGCGAGGCGCAGCTTTCGCGCTGTAATCCGACTTCGCCGGAAAACAAAAAGAACATAGCAAAAATACTCGGAATGAGCGTGGGCGAGAGCGTCGCTACCGTAGCCGTCGTGCACTGTGCGGGCGGCAATCGCGCCGAGGACAAATACTCGTATCAAGGTTTCGGCGACTGCCAGAGCGCCGAGCTTTTGGCGGGCGGCAGTAAAGCGTGCGATTACGGCTGTATGGGGCTTTGCACGTGCGTGCGGGCGTGCCCCAATAACTGTATCGCCATTTGCAAGGATACCGGCGCGTCCAAGGTCGATCGCGACGAGTGTATATCGTGCGGCGCGTGCGTTGCCGCCTGCCCGAAAAAGATAATCGGGCGCATACCCGTAACCGCAAAAGTATATATCGCGTGCTCCAATACCACCAAAGGCAAAGAAGTCGCCAAAGTGTGCAAGGTCGGCTGTATCGCGTGCGGCAAGTGCGAGCGCGTGTGTCCTAAGGGCGCGATAGCGCTTTCAAACAATCTCGCCGCCATCGATTACACCAAATGCATAGGCTGTATGAAATGCGCTTCGGAATGTCCGAGGCACTGTATACAACCGATAGGCGACGGAGTCAGGCTGCTCGAAAAGATCATGGCGGCAAAGGAAAAGGCAAAGGAAAAAGCAAAAGAAGCCGCAAACGCCGCAACCGAAAAACAGAAACAGGACGACGAAAACCAATAAAGATATACAATACAAAAAAGAGCGCAAGCCCGAACGACGGACCTTGCGCTCTTTTGTTATCGAGTTTTTATTAAACGCCTTGCGCTATCATTGCTTCTGCGACCTTGACAAATCCCGCTATGTTCGCGCCCGACACATAATCGGTCGGTGTGGCGTACTTTTGCGCCGCTTCCGACGTTTTGTCGAATATGCCTTTCATGATGCCTTTGAGCCTTTCGTCGACTTCCTCGAACGTCCAACCGAGGCGAAGGCTGTTTTGGCTCATTTCGAGCGCGGATACGGACACACCGCCTGCATTAGCCGCTTTTGCGGGCATGAACAGTACGCCCGCTTTTTGGAATGCTTCTATCGCTTCGGGAGTGGAGGGCATGTTTGCGCCTTCTCCGACTGCAAACACTCCGTTTTTGATAAGCAATGCCGCGTCGTCGCCGCTTATTTCGTTTTGCGTGGCGCAGGGGAGCGCTATGTCGCACTTGACTTGCCAAACTTTACCGCTGTCGTGGTATTCCGCGCTCTTAACGCGGTCGGCATACTCTTTTATGCGTCCGCGCTCAACTTCTTTTATTTGGCGCACTACGTCGAGATCAATGCCGTTTTTGTCGTATATCCAGCCGTTGGAGTCGGAGAGCGCGACTACTTTTGCGCCGAGGGCTTGGGCTTTTTGGCATGCGTATATGGCAACGTTGCCCGATCCCGATATGACCGCCGTCTTGCCTTTAAAGCTCTTGCCGTGCGCGTTGAGCATGTTTTCAACTATGTAAACAAGCCCGTAGCCTGTGGCTTCCGTGCGGGCGAGCGACCCGCCGTACGCTATTCCTTTGCCAGTGAGCACGCCTTCGTAAAGGTTTTTGATGCGCTTGTATTGACCGTACATAAAACCGATCTCGCGTCCGCCGACGCCTATGTCTCCCGCGGGAACGTCCGTGTCCGCGCCTATGTGCCGAGCGAGCTCTGTCATAAAGCTTTGGCAAAACGCGCGTATCTCTCTGTCCGATTTGCCTTTGGGATCGAAGTCGGAGCCGCCTTTACCTCCGCCGATGGGAAGTCCCGTAAGCGAATTTTTGAATATCTGCTCAAAGCCCAAAAACTTGATTATGGAGAGGTTTACGGAAGGGTGGAGCCTGAGCCCGCCTTTGTACGGACCTATGGCGTTGTTGAACTGTACGCGAAAGCCTCTGTTGACGCGCATCTTTCCGCTGTCGTCTGTCCAAGGCACGCGGAATATTATTTGTCTGTCCGGCTCGGTTATGCGCTCGAGTATGGCGTTGCGTTCGTATGCGGGATCGCTCTCTATCACCGGTCGTATGGTGTCGAGAACTTCGTTGACTGCTTGCAAAAACTCGGGCTGTCCCGCATTTCTTGCGGCAACTGTAGACTTAACGTCTTGAATGTACGACATATGTATCTCCTTATTTTTCGAGTACCGAAATTTTATCACGTTAGCGGCGGTTTTGTCAAATAAATGGGTATTCAGATATGTTTCAAATAGAAAATTTTTTTCATAACTACCGATTTTTAGCCGTATATAAAAACATATTTAGATTATTTCCATGCGGTTATAAATATAAAATACCGCCAAAAATGCGGTATAAAATAGTAAATCAGCAACAAAAAAGCACGTTTTGGCACATATTTAAGCCGAACGGCAACAAAATTACCGAGCGCGGTTTTTTTGAGGTTTGACCATCGGCTTTTGCAAATGGTATAATATTAAGGCAAGCTGTTACGCCGTTCTCGGCGTGCCCGACGACAGTGCTTCGGCTTATAGGGTGCGTATCGGTCGCGGCGCGCCGTATGCTATAAAATTCCGCATATAGGCAATAATCGGGTTGTATAAATGTAAGACGGCAGCATGGTCGCTGCAAAGAGGTGTGTTATGGTTAATTTTGTTGTCGACTCTACGTTCGGGCTCACCGAGGTATACGCCAAAGAACATGGGGTGCGAGTGGTAAGTCTCACGCTTACGCTCGACGGAAAAGAATATACGGAAGGTTATCAAGAGGAGTGGACGGAGTTTTACTTCGATTATTCGAGAAGCAAGGGCGTCGCAAAAACGTCGCAGCCTTCGCCCGATTTGTTTGTAAAGGCGGTGCGCGATATTTTGGAAAGCGATCCCGAATCGGACGTTATGGTGTTGACGATAGGCGACAGGTTAAGCGGGACTATCGGTTCAGCCAAGATCGCGGTGCAGGAGTTTGCGGAATGCAAAAATCGCGTCGTCGCATTCGACTCGCACAACGGCGGGGTATCGTCGCTTTTGCTTTTGGAAGAGCTTATAAAACTTCGCGACGAAGGCGCGTCGCTCGACGAGATAATCGCATTGTTCGAAGATATAAAAGACAGGATATCAACGAGATTTATTCCCGCGTCGCTTACCGAGCTTGCGCGCGGCGGACGTGTAAACAAACTTTTGTCGTGCATAGGCAATATTTTAAACATCAAACCCGTTTTCGAGTATAAAGCGAACGATTTGCACGTGATAGGTAAATATTTGGGCGTGACCCGCGCTATGCAAAATTCGGTCGATATACTGCCTAAATTCGATAGAATTCTCATATGTTACATCGGCGACGACAAAATGGTGCCCGCGCTCAAAGATAAGCTGTTCAGAAAGTTCGGTATGTCGCATATAGACGTATATCCCATGTGTCCGGTAGCGGGCGCGCATATCGGCATAGGCACCGTGGGTATTATCACGCTTGTATCTAAAGAGCAGTAAAATTTATCCGATCCGTATATTTTAATTCTATAGGTCTAATCCCGTCGCGCTGCGAATATAATCGGTGTGTGAAAGCGTAGCGCGGTCGGACGGCAGCTCCTGTCCTTAAAATAGTCAAAAACCGCCAAAGAAAGTCAAATTTCTCGCTTTTGAATATGTTAAGATTGGAGAGGTCCGATGAGATTTTGGGTTGTCAAACGATCGACGATTATCGTTACTCTCGCGGCGGCTATTGTGTTGGCATTGGCAATGACTGCGGTCTACTATACCGGAGCGGCGTCCATATACAACAACGTCAGCCCCAAGAAAGTTCCGATCTATTCGGTCGAGACGGACGAAAAAGTCGTGGCGCTTACTTTTGACGCCGCTTGGGGCGCGGACAAAACGGAAGGTCTGTTAAAAACCATAGAGGAAAAAGACGCGCGCGCAACATTCTTCCTCGTAAGTTTTTGGGCGGACAAATACCGCGACGTGCTCAAGACCCTTGCCGCATCCGACAGGATCGAGATAGGCACGCATTCTGCGACGCATCCGTACATGTCCAAACTGAGTAAGGACCGTATGGAATTGGAACTTACCACTTCGCGCGAGCTTATAGAAAGCATAACCGGTCGAAAAGTGGATCTGTTCCGACCCCCGTACGGCGATTATTCGGACGGTCTTTTAAACGTTTGCAAATCGCTTGGGCTTTACGCGATACAGTGGGACGTGGATTCGCTCGATTGGAAAGGATTGAGCAAGGAACAGATCACTTCCCGCATTGTCGGCAGCGCGAAAAACGGCAGTATAATCCTCATGCACAACGACGGAGAGCATACGCTCGAAGCGTTGCCGTCCATAATAGACGGCTTGCGCGCAAAAGGGTTTACGTTTAAGACCGTGGGCGAGCTTATTTACCGCGACAATTACACGATCGATCATACGGGCAGACAAATAAGGAGTTAGACACAATGAAAAACGTCACCAACACCGTATTTTTACAAGGCAAAATAGGCGGAGCGGTGGAGTATTCGCACGACCTGTACGGTGAGAAATTCTACGAGTTTATGCTTAATGTTCCGAGGCTTTCGGAGCATTTGGACGTGCTTCCCGTTACCGTGTCCGAAACATTGGCGCAAGGGCTTAAAGAAGGCGATTGGATAGCCGTAAACGGACAGTTCAGAAGCTTTAACAGACCCGAGGGCGAAAGATCGAGACTTATACTCAGCGTGTTTGCGCGCGAGATATTGCCGCCTCAGTCGGACGTGAATCCGAATTACAGCGAACTTGTCGGTTACATTTGCAAGCCGCCCGTTTATCGCACGACGCCGTTCAATAGGGAAATTTGCGACGTGTTGCTCGCAGTCAACCGCGCGTATTCCAAGTCCGATTACATACCGTGCATCGCCTGGGGCAAAAACGCAAGGCTCATCAAGACCGCGCCCGTCGGGCAAAAACTAGAAGTGTCGGGCAGGATACAGTCGCGGCAGTACACCAAGCGTATGGAAGACGGCAGCGCTGAAATACGCACTGCGTACGAGTTTTCGATAGGCGGAGTGGAGTTCTTAAGTAAAGAAAGCGAAGTCGCTTCCACTTCGGACGAAGACGACGGGCAGGATAAATAATAGTAAAGACAACAAAAAACCGAGCGTTTGCTCGGTTTTTTGTTGTGTGCGTAGTTAATTATATATTATAAGTCGCTGACTTCGCCGTCTTCCGATTTACTTATCAGCCGCTTCTTTTTTAGATACAGCACGCGTCCGATTATTATAGCGGCGAGGACTACGGTGATTATGATCACAGCTATGGCGATTATAAGTACGATATTTACGCCGTTATATTCGATATAAACGGTTTCCACATAGCAAGTCAATGTGCCGAGGTCTTTATCAACGTATTTGATCTTGGTGTAGCGTTCGGAAGTGTCGAAAGTCCCGATAACTTCTACTTTGGTGCCCGTCGCGAGCGTGACGGACAGCGGAGTATATTTGCCGTCGATAAGCGCGTAAGTCTGCGCGAATTCACTGCCGTTATACGATATTATCTCGGCGTTGTAAGCGGGGCGGATAAACAGCGGCTCGTAGTCCATCATGCTGAGATTGGACGCGAGTATATAGCCTTCGCTGTTTTCGCCTAGCGATACGCGATACCAAAGATTATTGTAGTCGTCGCGGTATGACTCCACAAAGTCGAGAACGTCGAAATTTTGCCCGCGGTCCACTGCGTTAAAATCGCGCGCGGGCACAGAGTTTATGCTCGGCCATTTATATACGGGCGTCGCGTCGGTATAAACCGTGCCTATATCTGAGGGCGGCGCGACGTAGGGCAGCGGCTCTGAGAGCGCGTCTTTATATACGTAGCCTTGAATAAGCTCGCCCGTGCGGAGATTGTCTATAAGAATGAGCGAGTACTCGCGCGTGTCGGGAAGCTCGTACATTGCGACTATCACTTTTCTGCCTTTTGCTATGGTATAATCCGATTCGGTTTCCATGGGCAGTGAGAAGACGGGGATATCGTGAAGCGCGACGCGAATTAGTCCGTCGTTGTAAGCGGAAGGCGTGTCGTCGCCCGGTTTGATGGGGTCGTTGTAGTCTCCGTCTATGAGTTTGACGTCGAGTCCGTCGGTCGAGCCGTCCACGGTGAATATGCGGTGTTTGTATGTGTCCGCAACTATAACGTTGCCGTAGTCGATAAAGTCGTTGCCTATCGTTGACAGAAGTATTTGTCCGCATGAAAAGCCGAGACTGTACGGCTTGCCGTCTTGGGTGAGCGCATACTGCTTTTGCGCGCCGCTCGTTCTGTCGTACCTTGTTATTTTGGATACCGAAAGAAAATAAACGTTGCCTTTTAAGTCAACGGCTATGGAAAACGCGTCAGACTGCGCCGAGCAGTATTGCGACAGCGCATATTCGGTCTTTCCGTCTTCGTCGGTCTGCGCGGTGAATTTAACAACGGCGGAGTCGGTAAGCGCATAAAGATCGTCGCGTCCCACGCCGAGCGCGATAGCTTTGTATGCGGTGTCCGCTATCTTTTCGATATTGCCGTCGGGCGTTCTTGCAAACAGTCCGCAGTCGGTCATTATGAACAACGTTTTGTCGGCGTTGACCGCGATGCTCTTTATCGCGCCGTCTACAGTAAACGTTTTATCTTCGTCAATTACGGAAATCTTGTTGTAGTCGTGCGCTACGTATATCGCGCCTCTGCTGTCGCAAGTCACCGAGATCGGGTTGTAGAACCCGTCGTAATAAGCGAGTTTTTCGCCGTATTCCGCGACGCGGCCGTTAAGCGTGTCCGCTACGAACAGCGTGGAGTTTTTGACGGCTATGCCGTAAGGCATATCGAAAAAGCCGTCCTCTATGCTTGCTGATGCCGCGAGCGCGGTAAATGTTGTGAGATCGGCGGATATCTTGTATATCGCGTCCAAAGTGTCGAGCGCGTAAATAAATCCGTCGTATGCGTAAAGCGCGTTCATGCGTTCGTCGTGCGCGGTGTACTTGACGGAAAGTCCGTTGCCGTTCGAGGCGGGGTAGTAGCCCGTAATCCTGTCGCGGGTGAGCGCGTATACCGTGCCCGTAGCGGGCATCACGGTAAGAGCCGACACTTCGTTCGTCTGCATGACGACGACCGAAAGCGCGCCCGTTTCGGCGTCTACGAGCGCTATGTCGTGTTTGTTTTTGAATACCTCCGAGCGAACGGCGAGATAAACGCCGTTACTTCCCGCGGCGATCTTCACTGCCGACACTTCGCCGTGAACGCCAGACGAAAGCGCGACGCATGCCGCGTTGTCTTCGTCGAAAGCGTTGTCTACGACGGGGATTATACTCAGTCCGTCGTCGCCGATAGCGTAAACGGTGTTTTCGTAAATATCGAAGTCTGTAAACGTATGCGCGGTATGATCGGCAGAGCCGTCGCCGTAATAGATCGAAAGCGTGCCGTCGTTAAGCGCTACAAAACATTCGCCGAGGCGCATGACTTTGTCTGCGGAAATGCCGCGTTCCGTAAACGTTCCGTCAGAGGTCATCGTGACGACGGTATCGCCGTCGGCGATATAAACGCCGCTCGCGTCGGCGTGAACGGAGGTCGGAGCGTTCAAATATTTATAAACAACGTCGGACGATTCGGTCTCGACGGGGTTTAACGCAACGGAAACGGGAGATTCTTCCACGTCAGCCGAGACGGAACACGGTCCCGCGACCGATATTGCGATTGCGGAAGCCGCAACTGCCGCTATCGCCCCGAGTTTAAGCAGATTTTTCATAAAAACATTTTAACACACTGCCGAAAAAATGTAAAGGGATTTAGTCGAACTTTGTCGAACGTCATATTATAAAGGTCGCGCGCGGGAGCGATTTTTAGCCAAATATAACAAAAAAAGATTGAAAATTTATGCAAATACCCCCTTTACAAGCATAAAAAAGTATGTTATAATCATCAAAACACAATGGGGGTATTGTTGTAAATACCCAATGGTGACAGAGAGTGAATAATATTGCAATCATCGATCTCGGCTCTAACTCCGCGCGCCTCGTTCTCGCTCACGTAGTGAACGACAGTTATTTTGTCGTGTATGACGAGCTGAAAGAAACGGTACGGCTCGCGCAAGATATGGATAGAGAAGGGTATTTGAAGCAGCCGCGTATCCAACAGGCTGTCAAAACTCTTAAAATGTTTCGGAAGCTGTGCGACGCCAATCATGTGGATCGCATTTATGCGTTTGCTACAAACGCCGTGCGCAAAGCAAAAAATCAAAGAAGTTTTTTGGAAGAAGTAAACGCCATGTGCGGTTTCCGCGTCAACGTTTTGACGGAAGAGCAGGAAGCCACTCAGATATACTACGGCGTGATAAACTCTCTGGAAGTACCCAAGGGCGTCATTATGGACATATCGGGTTCTTCTTTGCAGCTCATTCAGTACAATAGACGGGTCATCCTCAACCGCGTTAATCTGCCCATAGGCACGATGACGCTTTCTTCGCTATATACGGAAAACACAACGCCGCTCCAACAGTCGCAACAGATCGAAGCGTACATGCGCGATCAGTTCGAGAGGATAGAGTGGCTCAAAAACTTGGAGCCCGACTACAAGCTCATCGGCGTCGGCGGCTCGTTCCGCAACCTTGCGAGCATAGTCCAGCGTATAGAAAAGTATCCGATGTCCATGGTCCATAACTATCGTATAGACAGATCGACTTTCGGCAAGGTCTACGATATGATAAAGGTTTTGGACGTGGAAAAACGTTCCAAGATAAAAGGGCTTTCCGCTCAGCGCGCGGATATATTCTGCTCGGCGCTTTCGTGCATGAGAAGCCTTTTGGACTGCACCGAGTTCGACGAAATGGTAATATCGGGCTCGGGTATACGCGAGGGCTTCCTGTTCAATCACGCCGTGCCTACGACCCTTGAAAAGCCCATCTCCGATATACTCGGTTATTCGATATATTTGAGACTGCATTATTACGACCTTAACGTACAGCATGCCGAGCATGTGTGCAACCTCGCCATACAGCTATATAAACAGTTGCGAGTGCTACACAAACTGCCGCGCCAATATATCAAAGTATTGCGCATTGCTGCGCTGTTGCATGAATCGGGCATGAAGATCAATTTTTACGACCGATTCAAGCATTCGGCTTACTTTATCACCAACTCCAATCTATACGGCGCTTCGCATCGCGATCTCGTGCTTGCGGCGTTTGTCGTTCGCGGTCACGAGCTGGAAGACATTTCCATAGCGGAGTGGAACAAGTACAGCGGTATCGTACAGGAAGAGGATCTCGTCGCCGTAATGCGGCTCGCCGTCATACTGCGCATAGCGGACTCTCTCGACCGTTCGATGTCCGGCTCGGTCAAGTCCATCAACTGCGACGTGCTAGGCGATTCTGTCATTGTCAAGACGGACGTTGAGGGCGACTGTTCGTTGGAGATAAAGGACGCGCTCGGTGCGGGCGCGGACTTTGCCAAAGCGTACAAGAAAAATCTTGAAATACTGTGAAAAGAAAATCCTGTTTGCGACCGCGTCGCCACGGCGGCGCGCGCTTGCGCACAAGATAAAATTCGTCGAACCCGACGCCGCTACGGAAAGGGCGTTAAACGCGCGCGGTTATTCGCGCGTCGTGCCCGTATTCGAGGCGCAGGACGTAGACGAAGTAGCGCTTGTCGGCGCTGCGGAAACGGCAAAAGCAAACGCGCGGCTCAAAGGCGAGCGCGCGTCCGAGAATACCGATTTACCGATCTTTGCGTTCGATACTGTCGTAGGTTTGGACGGCAAAGTTTACGGCAAGCCCAAGGACGAGAATGAGGCGGTCGAAATGCTTAGATCGCTTTGCGGCAGGACGCACGAAGTCGTGACTGCCGTATATTTTGCGGCTGACGGAAAAATTATCGAAAAAAATCAAAAAACTTTTGTTACATTCGGTACATTTGACAAAGATTTGGTGTATAATTACGTGAGAAGCGGAGCTCCGTTCGATAAAGCGGGCGGGTATAATATAGACGACGCGGCGCTCCGTCCGCTTGTCAAGGGATTCGACGGCGATTACGATAACGTCGTCGGACTGCCTGTCGCACTTACCGAAAAACTGATCGAGGAGTATTTGATATATGGCGAGAATGGACATAGCCGTTGATATGGGCACGTCTTACACGTCTATATTTGTTGCCGGTAACGGAATAGTTTTGCACGAACCGTCCGTTATCGCATATTACGACAACAACAGACGCACTACACGCGCAGTAGGCGACGAGGCGTACGCCATGCTCGGTCGCGCGCCCGAAAAGACCAAGATAGTCTATCCTATATCGGAAGGCGTTATAATCGATCCCGACGCATGCGCGGCGATGCTCAAAGAGTTCATCAAAAAGATACTTCCCGATTCGTACGTCATAAAGCCTAAGATACATGCGGTGCTCGCCGTTCCCACGGGGATCAAAGTGGACGAGCTCAAAATGTACGAAGAAGTATTGATGCGCGCCGACGTCGACGAAATATCCATGGTAAACGCGGTCATGCTTGCTGGTATAGGCGCGGAACTGCCCGTAGCGTCGGCATACGGCGGCTTGGTTGCGTCGATAGGCGGCGGACTCACGCAGATAGGCGTGCTGTCGCTTTGCGGTATCGAGTCCGGCTACGCCGTCAATATAGCGGGCGATATGATAGACCGCACGGTGTCGGACAGTATTCGCGGCAGATATCTTCTTAAAGTCGATCTTGCAAACGTAAGAAAGATCAAAGAAGAAACTCTCAGCCTCATACGCAACGACCGCTCCGCAGTCAAAGTGAGCGGCATAAATCTGGATACCAAGGCGGTAGAACGCAAAACGGTGCTTGCCGAAAAAATTTACGGCGCAGTGTATGTTTACTATAAAAACATAATCGGATTGATAGACGAATACATCAATTCGTGCAAGCCTGCTATCGCATCGGAGATACAAAAGAGCGGTATAACGGTTGTCGGCGGCGCGGCGAAGATACCCGGGCTTGCCGAGCTCATGAGCGAGTCGCTCGGCATAAGAGTAAAGGTATTGGGCGATCCCGAGTATGCCGTAGTTCTCGGCGGCGGAAAGCTGTTGTCCGATCGCGATCTTTTGGACGATATTTTATTGCACGCATGACAGAAATACAAATATAGGCGCGTCGAGATATTCGGCGCGTTTTTTGTATGATAACACTCTAAAATTAAAATTCAAAAGCGCGTAAATACGACAAAAGCGTACAAATTTCCGCTTGCGCCGTAACAGCTCAAAAGTTATAATAATCGTGATGAAAAGCATAGTTATAACATCCGGCAAGGGCGGCGTGGGAAAGACGACCGTGACTGCTTGTTTGGGGCGCGCGCTCAGTTCTCTCGGCGCGAGAGTGGTGCTTATGGATGCGGACTTCGGGCTGAATAATCTCGACGTCGTTTTGGGTTTGGAGTCGCGCGTCGTGTACGACGTGGCGGACGTGATAGACAATCGCTGTCGGGTGCGGCAGGCGCTCGTAGAGGCGGAACGCAACCTTTACCTTTTGCCGTCGGCGCACGGGTATTTGGGCGATAAAGTCACGTCTCAAAACCTCAAACTGATACTGTCCAATTTGTCGGTCACGTTCGATTATGCGCTTGTGGACTGTCCTGCGGGGATAGAAGCGGGGTTTAGGCGCGCGGTGGCGGCATGCGACTGCGCAATGGTCGTTACTACGCCGCATTTGAGCGCGCTTCGCGACGCTAACAAGGTGATAGCGCTTTTGTCGTCGTACAAGATACCCGCTTCGCTGATAGTAAACCGCGTGCGCGGCGATCTTTTGGCTGACGGCAAGATTCCGTCGGTCGCGGAGATCTCAGATATTTTAAAGACCGAGGTATACGGAGTTATCCCCGAAACGGACGGCGTATATAATTTTACGAGCATGCCCAAAAAACCTTACGAGTGTTTGGCGCGGCGGATACGGTACGGCATGAAAGAAATAGTCGATCCCGCCGCGGAATACAAAGGCGTGCGCGGTTTTTTTAAGCGTAGAGCGAGGCGCGGCTGATGAGGTGCGGAAGCGATGCCGAAAGACTGCGGCGCATGGTGGAAAGCGACGCCGACGGCGCTATCAAAAACATACTCCGCGTCGCGCAGTGCGACGTTATGACGCTGTTATCCGAATTTATGGACGTGGCGCGGCTCGATATGAGCGTAAACAAAAACGGCGACGGCTTTACGCTTGATATCAAAGCGGATGTGAACAGGTTTTACGGTATAGGCATGTGCAGTCTGTCCGCGGCGGATATGCAGTAGATATGTAATTTAATGATATACCGCGACATATATTTACCGTATGGATAAGTATAGCGGCTGTAATATTGTCGAAAGCGTCGTCAAAAACGAAAACGCGGTCGGTAAAAAAGTAAGAAAAAAACATATAGGCTTAATCGTAAGGCTGATAGTCGCCGCGGCTTTTATCGGGTTGATTTGCTTTGCGGCGTATGCGCCGTTGCCGTTTTTGTCCGAAGTACGAGCCGTTCTTAAAAGCGTTTTCTGTTACGACGTGTTCGGGCGCGAGTCGTTCGGCGCTTCGGCGGTGTTTACTAAACTGTTCGGCGGGGCGTGACTGCATTGAAACTCGATAAATGCGAGCGCCCGTTTAATAAGTTTCGCAAGAGTAAAAAAACGCCGAATGGCGCGCGTAAAAAAACAAAAACCGAAAAATCGTCCGATAAAGCGGACGTAAAGGTATATCTTTCGCCAATCATGCTGTTGATGGCGGGAGCTTTTGCCGTGTGCGGTATGCTGTACGAGTTCGTATGCTCGTTTACGGCGGTGATTTTGCATGAGTTTGCACACGCAAAGGCGGCAAAGCGGCTTGGGTATGCGCTCAACGAGATCAAGATAATGCCGTACGGCGCGGCTCTTTGCGGCAACGCCGATATCAGACCAAAGCACGAGATATTGATAGCGGCGGCGGGGCCGTGCTTTAATTTCGTATTGGCATTGCTGTTTGCGGCGTTATGGTGGCTTTTTCCCGAAAGCTACGCATTTACCGAATCGTTTTGCAAGTGCAACGTATATATCGGCTTGTTTAATATGCTGCCCGTGTATCCGCTCGACGGCGGCCGCGTGACGTTTGCGCTTTTAGCGGGCAGGCTCGGCAGAAAAAAAGCGTACACGGCAATGCGCGTGATCTCCGTCGTGATGGGGGCGGTCTCGCTCGGACTATTCGTGGTATCGGCGATATATGCCTTGAATATATGTTTTTTGACAGTGGGCGTGTTCATGGTGGTTTCTGCGTTTATACCCGACGCGCGCGCGAGGTATTACGCGCTATTCGCGCTCTCCAATCGCAGTATCAGGCTTAATGCACCGCTCGAAAAACGGTGTTATGCGGTGTCGTGCTCGGCGAAGCTATACGAGCTGTGCAAATACCTCGACCCCGACAGACTGACCGATTTTGAGGCGTATGATGCCGAATCGAAGCGCATAGGCGTATTGGGCGAGTACGATCTTATATACAGTATAGAGAAATTGGGGTATGAAGCGACGGTCGAAAGGGCATTGTCGATAAAAACCCAAAAAGCTTGATTTTGGCGTTTTCGGGTGATATACTGTTACAAAGGGATTCGCGCGCTCGAGATCGTATCGGGAAAATAATGCGGATAACTAAAAGCGTTTATGATAAATCATACCGAAAAGGTAAGAGCGTCTAAGGGCGAGGCGTTCGAGCGGCTTGCAAGAGAAATATCGGAAAACGACGGCGTCGCCGCGCGAGTCGTTTCGGAGCTTATCGGGTTCGGAACTCAGGACGATTGCGAGAAGATTGCGGTCATACTCGCACACGTGCCGTTCGACGGCGAGTCGTCGCGCGATTATTACTCGTCGCGATTCGACCGATCGTTCGATAAGCGTTACGTCGAACTGTTTTTGCGCATATGCGAAAAATTCAAGATAGCTGAAAGCGAATACGTAAAAGTATTGATCGCAACGGGGTATACGGACGTCGGTACGCCGCTTTCCCGTTGGGCGTATTCCGCCGATATGTATTTGAAGCGCAGGGCGACGGAGGATTTCGGGCTCGTTTGCGAGTACTTGAACGAGTACGATAAAAAGTTCAGAAAGTACGGAGCGCTTATCGACGTGGACGCGCGCCGCGCGTTGAGATTGCTCGTCGACAAGCTGTTATACGAAAAGAATATCGATAAAACCGCCGTAAGACGCGCGCTATTGGAGCATGCCGAACAACTGAGCACGCCGCTCATGGCGCTTTACGGCGAGGTGAAAGCAAAGGAGCGCGCGGCTATAGTGCGCTTGCTCGCGCTGTACCGAAACGACGTTGCGGTCGAGCGTTTTTTGAAAGAGACCGTAGCCGCCGACAAGTCCAAGACGGTGAGAGATATTATCGGAAAAACGGAAAAACCGCCTAAAAAAATAGGCGACGCAACTGCGTTTTTCGAGAAAGCGATGAGTGAGGGTACTTCGTACACACTGTCGAAATGGCGGAGCATTTTAAAAACCAAAGCTGCCGCCGAGGTCGCAGACCGGATATTCTTTTGCATAAAAACCGACGACGGAACGTCGCCTCTCGTGTTTAACGACGGGCAGTTTTTGGACATGACGGACGCGCCGTTGCGCGCGTCGGACGATACGCCTATATACGTATTGCATCCGTTAGACGTTGCCGAAGACAGTGAGATACTTGCCATGCGAATATCTCAGCCGTTCGAGCAGATAAAAAGACGCGTGTATTATGCGGGGCGCAGCGGCAACGATTACAGATCGGGTATTCTTAAAGGCTCGGTCATACCTCGCGACGAGTTCGATTCAAACTTCAAGCGCTTGGGCTTTACATACTGCGGCAGTCGTTCGGGTGCAGAGCCGCTCGTTGCCGTCAAGTTCGTGGGCGAGTATGCCGTGGGCGTAAAGGTCGAGCTGTTTTCGGATTCCGACGCGGCGTGCTGCGGTGAGATATCGTACTATCCCAAGACGGCGATAGTCAAGCTCAATCGCACGCTGTACGTTCAGTCGGCTACGCCGCTGCTGCCGTCCGCTTTGCCGAGGCGCGAGTTCAGCGAACTTACTCGGTACGCGTACGGGCTGTTCTCGCGCGAATGATTCTATTGTCGGTGCGAATATAGTTGTTGTCCTCCTAAGTAAAATTATTATAAAAACTGTGGACAACAAGTGATAAATGTGTTACAATATAATCGCGTAGGTATACGCAGATACCGCTTTATTATAATAAGGTTTACACGTGAAAAGTAAAATTCTTGTCGATTACGAATCTTACATGTGCAGCGTTGCTCTTTTGGAAGACAGCGTTTTGCGCGAATTTCACGTGGAAGATAAAAATACCAATCGCATTACAGGTAATATTTACAAGGGCAGAGTCGTCAACGTTTTGCCCGGGCTTCAATCGGCGTTCGTCGATATCGGGCTCAGAAAAAACGGGTTTTTGGCGGCGGAGGATATGCTCGAGGACCGAACGATACTCACGCGCTCGGGCGCCGTTCCCACAAAGCTCGACGTGCGCGAGGGCGATTATGTGCTCGTGCAGGCGGTAAAAGAGCCTACCGAGACTAAGGGACCGCGGCTGTCCGCCAACCTTTCCATACCCGGTCGATACGTGATATACATGCCGACTATCGATTTTGTGGGCGTGTCCAATAAAATAACAGACGAGGGCGCCAGAGATAAGCTTCTCGCACTGCTCAATAAGTACAGACCGTCGCAGCACTGCGGGCTCATAGCGCGCACTGCCGCCAAGGACGCTAGAAAGTCGGATATAATCGACGAGATCGAGTATTTTGCCAATTCGTATATTTCACTGCTCGATAAATACCGCGCGTCGCCCGATGTGTCGCTATTGTATTCGGACGGTAACCTTATATTCCGTACCGTGCGCGACATACTTAATTCCACGGTCGACGAAATAGTTTGCAACAGTCCGGCTATATCCAAGCAGTTGACGGAGTATCTTGAACAGAATCTCGCGCACCCCGTCAAGGTGACGCTCATGCAGGACACCGACGTGCTCAAAAAGTTCGGTGTGCTCGGGGAAGTGGAAAAACTCCTTCGGCACAAAGTGGAGCTTAGTAACGGCGGGTCTATCGTCATCGACTATACCGAGGCGTTGACTGTGATAGACGTTAATTCGGCTAAGTTCGTCGGCAACGTCGATCACGAGCAAACGGTGTTCGAGATCAACTGCGAAGCCGCCAAAGAGATAGCGAGACAGCTCAGACTGCGCAATATCGGCGGCATGATAGTCATTGATTTTATAGACATGCACGACCCTATGCACAACGCGCAGGTCGTGGATATTTTAAGCGCCGAGACCCGAAAGGACAGGACGCGCACCAGAGTTTTGCCTATGACGGAGCTCGGGCTCGTTCAGATGACGCGTAAAAAGACGGGGTCGGAGATACAGTCGCTGTTGTTACAGCCGTGTTCGCACTGCCATGCGGCGGCGCGGACGCAGTCGCCGATATTTATGGCGCGGCGGATAAAAGCTCAGCTTACGGATATATTTGCCGATCCTATGTGTACCGCGGCGGTCGTTACGGTCAATCCTTGCGTGTTTGCCGATCTGTCCAAAGGCGAGTGGTTCGACTCGTTTGCGGGCGATAGGTATTCGGGAAAACGCGTGTATTTGGTTTCCGATGCGGGCGTAGCGCCCAATTCGTTCAGGATAGGCGCAAAAAGCACTGCTGTTCTGTCGCTGCCCGACAGCGCATACTTGTTGACTTAGGCGGTGGGGAATGAAGTATATAAATAAAGAATACGGGTTTGCATTCCGTCCGCCGTTTTTCGATAAGTTCCGCGAGATATCCGAAACGGGTCCCGAGATCGACGAGAATAATTACCCGCAAAAGAATATAGTCGGCGTCGGTTACGATTACGGCGCGATAAACGGCGCTATGCTTGTGGGCAAGCACGGCTCTATGTGGGGCGTGCGCGTATTGTATTATTCGGGCAATAAGTGGCTTGATAACGACGATTTCGTCGGGCATATGGGAAGCGCGAGCGCTAACACCGCCGACGGCAATTTTGCGCATTTCACGTCGGGACCGCTCAGTGTGCGCTGGGTCAAGCTGAACGATCATTCGCTTATATTGCAGGTCTCGTCGCGCCGCAAACTGCGCGTGCGCATAATTTTTTATCCGTGCTACGACTGCCCGGGCGAGCTGTCGATAGAGGGCGCTACCGTGAGCGGAAGAAGCCCGTACGTAGCCGTCGTGCCCGGTACGATCGAGCTGACCGATAACAATGCGGTGTATCGCGGCAGGTATTTGGTGCTCGACGACGAGTCGCGCGAGTATTTTCATGCGGTGTCGTACATGCCGCCGTCCGATTCCGCGAACGGCGCGTTTAACGAAGCGATAATGGAGTTTGTTATCAACCGCAGACAGCCTAGCGTGTACCTGTATGCGGGAGTGGGCGACTCGGGCATATTCGACGCGGAACTTCCGCGGTTCGACCGCGTAAAGAGCCAGATCGAGACGAGCGAGCTTCGCTACGGCGTAAATAAAACTATGGGCTCGGGCGAGCTCGGCGCGCACGTCGAGCGCATGTATAACGCCGTGCTTTGGTCGCGCGTTTATTATCCGTATCTGTTGACGGAAATATATTCGCCCAAGCGTTCGGTGCTCGATAATCACTTTGATATAGTCGGTATCGACGAGAACTGCTCGGCAATGCTCGGTTGCTATACGAGCGCGGAAAAAGCGGCGTGCCAATTGAAATACACGCTCGAAGACAAGATAATGTCGGTGTTTGCCGTGTGGCATAATTATATGCATCTTTCCGAGCGCAGCGAGATGTTGCTCGAATACCGCAAGCTCGCCAAGCTGTACCCGCCGATAGCTACGCCCGTAATAGCCGAAAAGAACAAGAACGAGATAGCGTACAAGTGGACGGACTCGCCGCTGAAAGAAAAATTCAATCCCGCGCCGATGTTCAGTCTCGACCTGTCGTCGCTCAAGCTTCTCGCTTTCGACGTTTTGGAGCGTATCGCGGCGCTTTTCGATCTTCCCGATAAGGAAAAGTACGCCGCCGCCAAAGAAGAGATGAAGGCGGTCATCAACGAGACGTTCTGGTGCGAGAGCGAGGGCTTATATATCAATCGCTATACTACGGGGCAGTGGGCTAGCGCGATAGGCGCTACGTCGTTCTATCCGTTGCTTGCGGGCGCGGTGGACAGTGCGGAAAAGCTTTCGGCGATAGTGAACAATCTCACCGACACGCATAGGTTTTGGGGCGATTACGTTATCCCCACGCTTTCGGCGGATAATCGCGAGTACGGCAAAGTGTCCAAGCCCGATAATAACGGCAAGCGTTCGCCCGCATACCTCGAATACCGCGGGAGCATTGTGCCGTACGTTAATTTTATAGTATACCACGGGCTCAAACGCTACGGTCTCGACGAGCTGGCGGGGATATTCGCCAAAAAGTCGGCGGCGCTGTGGGCGGCGAACGAGTCGGATAACGTGGAAAACTACTCGGTGTATCTGCCGAAAGGCAAGCGCGCAAGGGTCGACGATTATATTTCGACAAACGGCAACATGCTCGCGCTTATCGGTATGCAGGAGCTTATCGACCTCGAGTATTTCCGTCCCGATCTCAAAGACGCGCTGTGCTTCGGTACGTTCTTGAGCGGCTCGAACAGTGTGAGCAATCTCAAGCTACTCGGGCATGTTTACAGTATAGAAGTCACCGACGACAGCACCGCGCTTATTATGGACGATATCAATATGTTTAAGGGCGACGGCGGGAAGTTTATCGTGCGCAATTTTATTCTCGACGAAAACGGCGGCGGCGAGTTCATGATCGACGCGCGGCAGAACATAAGTATCAACCTCGCGCTCCCGTCCGCGAACAAAAAGACGGTCAAGTATTTCTTTATCGTGCCTATGGGTAAGTCGTCCGTCAAGGCGACGGGCGGTATGGTGAACATTACCAAGCTCGACGCCTAGCCCCAAGCCAAAGGCTTGGCGACTGTCGTGTGTTTGCTTTTGTGATTTGTTTTTTTTGTTTCACCCGACCAACCACAGCTTGGACGTGTGTCGTGTGTTTACATGTGTGATTTATTTTACGAAACGCCCGAATAATTACACGTCATATTAAGGACGGTTTTTGCCGTCTTTTTGTCATTCTGAGCTTGCGAGGAATCTAGGCGAACCGCCGCATACGTGTCACGACAAATAAACGATAACTCGCAACATGCCTTGATTTTACTCGGATGTCACGCAATATCACCAACCAAGCAATCACACGACATACGCCAAGCCTTTGGCTTGCGGCGTGCCGAGTCGTCACGCCCTACGATTTGGTTACAATATAATTTACTGTTTCGTTATTATTCGGGTGTGCCGTCATTCTACCGCTCACGCCCACACACGACAGTCGCCAAGCCTTTGGCTTGTCATTCCGAGCTTGTGAGGAATCTAGGCGAACCGCCGCAGGATTGACACACAAAACAAACGTTACATTGAATCACGCCCCGCACTTTTTCGGGTGTATCGTAAAACAAATCTCTTTGATAATACACGAAATAAATCCAAGCTGTGCTTGGTGCGGGCTTGCGCCCTAGATCCTTCGGCTTCGCCTCAGGATGACAGGTATAGATAGCGGGATATTCTGTTTCAACAGTCGTAGTTTATTTATCGTCACAAATTCGTAGGGAGCGACTACCTCGGCGCTCCGTAGGATTTCTGCCAAAATATTTTTGTCATTATGCGCATATTTCGCGCTACGGTGCAGATAATAAAAGTACAAAGCACGTTTATATGCGGCTTTGATAATATATAAGCCCGTCTGCGGTTTTCCGTAGACGGGTGTTTTTTAAAATAAAAACCCCGCCGATATTCTCGACGGGGCTCTTTGCTTTAAGGTTAAGCGGTTTAGTACATGCCGCCCATGTCACCGCCCTGAGGCGCCATAGGCGCGGGGGGAGTGGGAATATCGGTCACAGCCGACTCGGTGGTGAGAAGCGTTGCGGCGATAGACGCGGCGTTCTGAAGCGCGGAACGCGTGACCTTTGTCGGGTCGATTATGCCTTTTTTGACAACGTCGCAGTACGTATCGTGCGCGGCGTCGTAGCCGTAGTTGGCTTTTTTGGCGTTGATAACAGTGTTTACAACGACCGCGCCGTCAACGCCGGCATTGATAGCTATCTGCTTAAGCGGTTCCTCAAGCGCTTTGCGAATTATGCGCGCGCCCGTTTTCTCGTCGCCTTCGAGCGTTTTGACGAGCTCGTCTACGGCGGGAGCCGCGGAAAGAAGTGCAACGCCGCCGCCGGGAACGATACCTTCCTCGACAGCCGCGCGGGTCGCGGCGAGCGCGTCCTCTATGCGGAGTTTCTTTTCTTTCATCTCGACTTCGGTAGCCGCGCCGACGTTGATGACGGCAACGCCGCCCGCGAGCTTGGCAAGGCGCTCTTGCAGTTTTTCGCGGTCGTAATCGGAAGTCGTGGTCTCAAGCTGAGCGCGAATGGACTTGATACGCGCGGCGAGCGCTTCGGGATCGCCCTTACCCTCGACGATGGTCGTGTTCTCTTTGTCGACCTTGACGGTCTTGGCTCTGCCGAGCATGGAAAGTTCGGTGTCTTTGAGCTCGATACCCGTTTCGCTCGATATGACGGTGCCGCCGGTGAGAGCGGCGATATCGCGGAGCATTTCTTTGCGGCGGTCGCCGAAGCCGGGGGCTTTGACGGCTACGCAGTTGAACGTGCCGCGGAGTTTGTTGACCACGAGCGTGGCAAGCGGCTCGGACTCGATATCGTCGGCGATAATGAGGAGCTTGAGCCCTTGCGAAACGATCTTTTCGAGCAGGGGAAGTATCTCTTGGATATTGGAGATCTTGTTATCGGTGATAAGGATAACGGGGTTGTCGAGAACAGCCTCCATTTTCTCGGTGTCGGTGCACATGTAAGGGGAGGCGTAACCGCGATCGAACTGCATACCCTCGGTAAACGAGAGATCGGTCGTCATGGTCTTGGACTCTTCTACCGTGATGACGCCGTCTTTACCGACTTTTTCCATAGCCTCGCCGATAAGCTCGCCGATCTTCTCGTCGGAAGCGGAGATGGACGCGACCTGAATGATAGCGGTCTTGCCGTCTACGACTTTGCTTATCGATTTAAGATGCGCAACAGCCGCGGCGGTGGCGTTTTCGATACCTTTGCGAACGACCATGGGGTTGGCGCCCGCGGTAACGTTGCGCAGTCCTTCGCGTATTATCGCTTGCGCGAGAAGGCAAGCGGTGGTCGTGCCGTCGCCGGCAACGTCGTTCGTTTTGGTGGAAACTTCTTTGACTATCTGCGCGCCCATATTCTCGAACGGGTCTTCGAGCTCTATTTCTTTTGCGATCGTCACGCCGTCATTGGTGATGAGGGGAGCGCCGTACTTTTTATCGAGTACGACGTTGCGGCCCTTGGGTCCGAGCGTGATTTTAACGGTATCTGCAAGCGTATTTACGCCTTTTTCGAGTGCTTTTCTGGCTTCGTCGCCTGTTTTGATCTGTTTTGCCATTATGATAACCTCCTAGAACTAGTCTTCCACCACGGCGAGAACGTCGCTCTGGCGCATGACCGTAAACGTTTTGTTGTCGACTTTATATTCGCTTCCCGCATACTTGGAATAGAGTATCTTGTCTCCGACTTTGACGACCATCGTGACTTCTTTGCCGTCGACTTGTCCGCCCGGACCTACGGCGACAACGGTAGCCATCTGCGGTTTTTCCTGATCTTTCGCGAGCAGAACGATCCCGCTCTTGGTCTTTTCCTCCGCATCGACGGGTTCGGTAACAATGCGGTCGAATAAAGGTCTGATTTTCATTGAGTTCACCTCCGATCAATAAAAAATTACTAAACCATATAATAATTCTTTTAATAAATAATGTCAAGCAAAATCTTGTCTTTTTATGGCTGAGTTGTTATAGTTGCGCCATAAACATTAAAAGCAACTTTAAGTCAAAAACCGTCGAAAAAGTATTGACAAAATATGAACAATATGTTAACATTCATATGTGTAGGCATATAATTATGAACAAATTGTTAACGAAAACGGCATAAACTGTTAACGAGAAGACCTAACGGATTGCGGGGACGCCCGCAAAGGAGAGGCAATAATGAAAGAGCGGAGCACGGGCATGACGTCCAAAGCAAAGCGTATACTTGCGGTTATCGTAAGTGCGGTCATAGCGATCGCGCTCGGTATTACTTGCGCGCTGTGTCTGAATACGGATAAGCGCAAGTCCGTAGTAGACGTGGAAGACGGCGAAGGCGTAACGACTTCGACGAGGCATAACAATCTTACGGGGCGTCAGCTTGTCGACGGTATCAAGAACTACACCGTTAAGGCGGGCGACACTATCGATTACTCGTATAACGGCGGGTTTTATTATTTGACTCTTCCCGCAAACGCCAAGCTGACTCTCGAAGCTTGGGGTGCGCAGGGCGGCGGCGTAGGAAACGATAACGGCGGTAAGGGCGGTCACGTTGCGATCACCATTACTACGGCTTACGAAGTAGATATATCTATTTGTATAGGCGGTAAGGGCACAAACTCGCAGGGCTCTATAGACGGAAGTACCGACTATTCTTATGCGGGCGGATACAACGGCGGCGGTAACGGTTCGGGTAGAGCAGGTCCCGGCGGCGGCGGAGCTACGCATATCGTACATAACAACGCAAACAAACTGCTCAAAAATACTTATTCTGGCAATATGGTTTTGGTCGCTGGCGGCGGCGGCGGCGGTAACAATACGTCGTATACGCAAAGATACGCCAGCGGCGGTTCGTACGGTCAGGGTGCGAGCGGTTGCCATAATAGGCATAACGGTAGCTATCTCAACGACGAAGGCGGCGGCGGCGGCGGATTTTACGGCGGCGGCGTCTATCATGCCGACGATAGTAAAAACGGTTATGCCGGACAAAACTGGACTAACGGCGGCCCTTGGGGCTGGACTTCTTCGGGTGTAGTCAATCAGTACGGTGTTCGCGCGGGACACGGTTATGCGCGTATCACCATAACCAGCTGCAACGCGTATCCTCTGCCCAAAATCGACGGCGGAGTGGTCATAAACGATACGACTCCCGAAACTCGCGGCACCGGCAAAACCATAGATGTAGTGGCGAGCACCATCGCGAAAGACCCCGAGGGTACGGCGGTCGCTTTTACCGATAATAATTCCACTAACTACGATCTTTTTACTACCACGCCTACTTTGTATTTGGATGCGGCGGGCACCGTTTCGGCAAGCAAGTATGTTGCATGGGCGAAAAACGGCAATAATGTACGTATAACCGAGATCAAGAGGTTCCCGCGCGCCGGTATAGACGGTCAAGCGAACGGCGTACTTACCTTATATGTAAGGGTGCGCGATACGTTCGGGCGCAATACAAAACGCGGTGTGTCTTTGGTGCCGTTTAAAGTAAAAGTAACAGATACCGCGGCTACGAAACGCACGGGCGTTGCTTTGTCGTCCAATAATGCCAATCTGCCCACAACGCAGGTGTACCTCGGTAATTCCGCGGCGGGCGCGCAGCATGAAACGTCGTCGCCGACAAACGTTTACAACCCCAACGGCGGCGGCAGATACACGGCGCAAATTTCCAAGCCGCTTTTACTGTACTCGGCGGGTACCAATACCGACGATCAGATCAAAGTCACGATCAAGGCGTCCGATTTTCTTACGGGCGTCAATACGACGTACGACAGAGCCGTAATAGCGATAAACGACGTGTCAAAGATCAATAAGAACGACCCGACGCGTATATTCAAAGTCATAGAGTATGATAACGACAATAATTCGCAGGCTTCGCATAAGGTAACGGCATACAACGCGGGCGGCACGCAAATAGCCAACGCTTTCGATCAGATAACGATCGTGGGTATGAGAACGGCTTCGGCGTATCAGGTGTTGCCAGTTACCGTGTTTGTAATGGAAAAAACCGACAACGTCAACAGACAGCTCCCGTCGCCGCACACGGTAAGCTTTACGGTCGAGATAGCGTTCAGAGTAGACAATACGCGACCGACCGTCAAGCCCAACGTCACGCCGGTAGTGGAGCTCAATTCGCTTGTCGATACTCCCATAAATCTCAACGATTATTTTGCAGACGCCGACAATAGCGCGATATCCGATTCCACGCATCGTATTACGGGCGTGGTCGTACCCGACTACGAGTTCTTGCAACTCGATAAGCACGGAAAAGTAACTTCTCTCGTAAACTCTTCCGGTAAATCGTACTTTAACGCAACAAGTCTTTCTGCGTTGCCGTCAAAGTCTGTGCTTGCGGGCGCGCTCACTACGGGCGTTATGAGCAATACGCCTACGGGCTTCGAGTCTTGGTATATCTCGACTACGCCGACGGAGTTTTCATACGTCAAATATTCGTTTAGCGGCTCGCGCCTTGTTCTTACCGGACAGCGCGCGACGCACTCGATGTACGATCCCGCGCGCTCGGGCTATGCTTCGATAAAAAACGGCAGTACCGACGCGGATATATCGGCGAGCAACTGCACGGCGGCGAGCAAGATCGAAAACGCAGGACACTTTTATATATTGATCCATTTGCAAGACTTGTTTGATACCGACGATACGGGTATATGGCTCCCTTTGGGTATTATAGTCAATAATGCAAATCCTACCGACCTGTCTACCGAACGCGGGCAGGTGGGCGCTACCGTCATGCCTACGGCAAACGGCAATATAGGCGACGCCCCGTTCTATTTCTCGCCGATGGGCGTTACCGTCGATCACGTGACGACCGCTATCGGTTTCCGCGTGGATGCAAGCGGCAACAAGGTAGAGGATCTCAAACCGCTTGCGGCTGACCCCGATAACTATTACACCACGAATATGCTCGGCGGAAGCGACTTAAAGCTTAACGAGCTTTTGACGGTGTATGCCACCAATCCCGGCAGCGATATAGCCACCACCGTGCAATCGAGCGTGGCGCAAAACAGCGGCGGTCAGTATTTCTCCGTGGCGACCGAAAAAATATATATCGACCCCGACTATATCGGCGGCAGATTCTCGCTTGACGCATTCGATCGCGAATCGCTTACCATAGACGGCGTAACGCGCAGTTACGTAGTCGTTACGGGACTTAAAATAACGCTCAATAACTGGACGCACAACAGATACCTGTATGCGACCGTTCCCATCCAGGATAAAGCGGGCGAGTCGGTCAACGTCAAGCTTGCTATATACGTCGGCAATAATACGCCTACGGCGCTCGACGGCACCAAAACTGGCGAAAAAGTAGCTACCGTAAGCTATACCAACAACGGTAAAACCATAAGCTCGAGCTATGACCGTACGACGGCAACCGTAACGTACAATATTCCCGTAAGAACGTCCGTTATCGTCACGCCGTACGATATACTTACCGACCTCAACATGACGAAAGCCGGTATTTCTTATCCCGACGAAGGCTTTACGCTCAACGGTCTCAGCGGTTCGCTGTCGGGCAATACAAGCACGACGGGCGGAACGTTTACGGTAGGCGGTACGAGCGGTCTTACTATAGACGGAATAGCCAATTCGCATAATGTGAAAGAAGTCGGCGGAGTAAAGAGCGGCATCGATTACAGCACGCCTACGTATACTCAAAAGATCAAAGATACGCTTACGGCAATTCAAAGACCGTTGGCGTTTAGCGACAGCATTGCGGAAAACAATAACTTCGGCTTGACCATGCCCATTGCGACCGCAAACATCGACAGACTGTACTTTGCGCGCGAAAACGATTCGTCCGCACTCGACGGCTTTAATTTCAACCCGTATGCTTCGGGCGGCAAATTTGCCACGCCCGCCATTGCCAACGATTCTTACGTCAAGCTTGCTTGGGGTAACAAGATCGACTTTGGCGGCGGTCCGGACGATGCGTTCAATTTGGACTTTTTGGTGATAACCGCCGATCAGCGCACGCCCGCCGGCGTTTCGACCGAGCTTACCGTGACCGTTCGCGACAGAATGGGCGCGGGCGTGTCGGGCGTAAACTCGGGTATCACGCAGATCAAGATAAAAATCAACGTAATCAACAGCACTCCGTACCTCAAAGATCCCGATGTTGTTTACACGCTCCGCACGAAAGTCGTAGAGGGGACTCAAGTTCATCCCACCGTGCTCGAGCTCATGGCGACGGGCGAGAACGGAATACTCGAAGACAACGAGGACGGCGACGATTTCGTCATGTTCTATACCGCAGGCTACGCGCCTTCGGTGCACGACGGCAACGGTAACGCCAAAGACGACGACGGAAATTCGTATCTCGGTAAATATCTCAGCGTGACCATAACTCAGCGCGTTCTTACGATAACGGCGCTCAGTTCGACGCAGAATATAACGAGCGGACTTTATCTTACATTCTATGCGACCGACGGCAGATCGACGGCGCGCGAGGATCAATCCACGCTTACGGTGCAGGTGTTGGTCGAAAACAGCTCGCCGTACGTAAATAACGGCGCGGGCGGTATCGATACCGTCGATATGGGATTCGGCGAGATAAACATGTGGAACGTCACGTCGTTCACCGATTCCGATACGACGCTTACGCGCTTTATCACGAGCAGCGCCAAGGTTTCAGACTATCTGCTGAACGGTACGGTAGCGACGACGGCGGGCGGCTCCAATACGGTCGCTCGCGCATCCACGGTCGATCAGGTCAAATCCGTAGTCTTGGATAACGACGCGCTTCAGGGCTCCGTACTGTTGCCCACATATCTTACGGGCGCGGACAGAACGTATCTCAACGTTCCCGAGGATAAGCTTACCGATTACTCCGAATACAAGAACTATATACCGTACGCGTCTACCGTTGCGCCCTCGAAAGACAACGAGATCGCGGCAGGTGTGCTTATCGATTTCGTAAACAGATCGGGCAACTCGTTAGCCAACAAGAACGTGTATTTCGATACTTACGTATCCGATTTCGATATCATATACTACGTCGATCTCGGCAGCGGCTTGACTGCGTATACCGCGAGCGAGCTTCGCGATGCGTCCAGCACGGTAGTAGCTACTCATCACGACAAATTCTTCGACGAGCACGGTCGGTTTATTGTGACCGATTGGGTGCTTTACGTGAAGCCCAAACTCGCGTTCGAAGCAAGTACGTATTTCAAAATGTCTCTCAACGTGCGCGATAACGCAGAGTTCGGCGGCGACACCGCGGGGCTCGATACGGCTATAGCCGGCAATGCCGACAACGTCGATGAATCGACGGGCACGGGACTCGTTTCGGTAAACGGTCTCAAAGTCATCGACTGCTTCATGTTCGTGAAGGGCACGGGTATCACGACCCTCGATTATTACGATCGTTTCGACGGATACTATGCGGTGACCGACGGCAACGGCAGCGGCGTGAGCTATGTGTCGACGTACGACGGCGATCCTTCCACGACGTACGCTGCGTCCGTAAAGCCCATATACGTAGACGGCAGCGGTAAGCTCGTAAACGTAAAACCTTCGGGCACTGCGGGCACGGATTATACCGAAGTCAAGACCAATGTGGCGGCTGGTGCGTCCGACGGCACAAGAGCAGGCACGCATTCGGGCACGGAATACGGCAGCTTTAACGTAGCCGATCTCGACAAGCTTCCCGACGGCAGTCCGCTCGAACAGGCGTTCAGATATTCTCATACTTTGGAAGTGTCGGGCGATAAAACCGTCGCGACCTATCTTCCCATGAGCTATCTTGCGCTCAATAAAAAGCTGGTCAATATAAGCGACAAAACGGGCGAGGTCGGTAAAGTCGAATACTTTACGGACAGATACATCGCTTACGATATACTCACGAACGGAACCAACGGTTACGACCGTAACAATATTTCCGCGATAAGCAGCGCGATCACTATACGCGACGGCAACGGCGGAGAGTGGGGCGGCGACAGCGGAAACTCGCTTAACTCCAACCCCTATGTAACGGTCAGCACGTTCGACTATTACGGTCAGTCTTCGTCGTCGAGAGATCCCGCATACACTAACAGCAAGTATCTCAACAAGAATCTTGCCGTTACCACGGTGGGCGAAAACGACGCTGCACTCGATTATTACAAAGACGGTACAAACCACGTTAATTATGTCGGCAACGGACATATGATGTATCTTGCCGAACAGCAGAACAACATACAGGAACACTTGTTCGGCTTGACGTTTACAAAGAATAAGCGCCGCTCCAGCGTTTCCGGCTTGACGGTCTCCATCGAAGTCGCGTCGTGCATGATCCCGTCCGCCGGCACGGGTACCGTTACCAACTATCAGCCCGAAGATAAAGACATGTTTACCGCGACGGTCACGCTCGGGCTTAATATCGGCAACAGCCAGATCACGCTCAATACGGGCAATAAAGTGGACGGCGTCGATCAGTATTATGTAGACATGCACTTCGCTACGGGCGACAGAGCCAAAGATCTTGCGCTCGTGCGCAGCGGTTCCACGGGAACGACGGCAGATGCCACCGTAATATACAACGACGCAGACTATGACGGCGCTACGGGCGGAGACGAAGGTTTCTTCCTTACCGATTCCACGCTCAGACTTTCGTCTTGGTCGAGCGGTTCGGATGAATATAACCGTCCCAAAACGCTTTCTAACGCAGGACTCGCAGCCCCCGCGCAGTTCACATATACCGATAGCAGCGAAGCCGCTCAGGTCTCGATGCGCAGGTATTACGGTGCGAACAATGCGAGCGCATATAACGGCATAGGTCCGTCGTACCATCCCAACGGCGGTATCTACGGTACGTTTGATAATGATAATAACCTTATCGAGGGTTACAGCAGATACTTCTCGGTCGGGTATGCAGACAACGGCAGACGCATGATAATAACGCCTCATGCCAAAACGTTGATCACTCCCGAGGCGGTCGAAGGAAACAGAGCGGACTTTTACAGGGCGAGAGGTCTTGTCGTTGTAGAAGGCGACAACGGCAATATAAGCGCATACTATCCGCTTAAAGTTCTCGTATACGACAGTTGCGGCGACGGTACCGATTCGTGTTCGTACGTTTCGCTCGAAGTGCGCGTGTACATAGTGGACTCCGCGCCCATGCTGTCCACCCGTCTCGATCCTACTAACAGCAACAACAAAGACGATCTTAACAGAACGGTCAAGATATCCCTTGCCGTTGGCTCGTCGTACAACCTCAATCTTGCCGAGATAATCACGGACAACGACCTTTTGTCCAATGCGGACGGAAGCTGGATGTGGAAATCCGATTATAATAAACTCGACAAGAACGATCCCGAACAGCAGTTTAAGCGCGAGACGGGCGATTACTTGATGACGCCGTTTGACAGTACGTGGAAGCAGACGAATAATTCCGAACTTATCGGAGGGTTTGCCAAGCTGTACGACTATAAGGCGACCGATACCGCTCAGCCCGACGTGATAATGTACATGGAGTACGTCGGCAATAAGATAGTAGCGGGCACGACCGATCCTTCAAACAACATAATAAAGATAACGGCAAACAAGAGAACGATCAATGACGGCGTTGCCGTTAAGAAGTTTACGTTCGATCTCACGTTCCGCGACAGTTATTACACCAACGTTAAGAACGACATCAGCGGCGTGGTCGAAAAGGTTCATAATTCGACGGGCGTACTGACGATAGAAGTTACTATCACCAACAAAGCACCCAACGTTCTTTCGTCGAGCGAGAGCACGGTAGTAAACAACATAACGATGCGCGTCGGCGATTCGTTCACGATTATGACTACGCCGTTCGATTACTTTAACGGCGTGCATTCCAATTCGGAGACTTCGGCAAGGGCGTCTACGTCGTACCGCACTTACATCGGCACCGATTCGAGCGCGGTCGGCGACTCCAAACTCTTTCGCAACCCCGCGACAGACAGTTTCGACGGACGTTACTCGCAATATATTTATACGGGATTGACTTCCGATAAGCTTTATGCGAGCGACGATCTTGCCGAAGAGGATATCAGATACGTAAGGAACTGGACGGATTTCGATACGTCCAAGATAACCGGTCCCATACATCTCGGATATTCGGCTATAGCGGACGACGATACCCCGTGGGCTTTGCGTATGAGAACGCCTACGTATTCCAAGAGCTACTTCTCGGCTACGCCTCACGACCGTATGTCGATAGAGGGTACGAAGGGTACGAAGCGCGCGATCGACTTCGAGATCACTGCGGTATCCGCGTGCAGGAATCAGCCTATTTCGGTCGTGATAGAAGATGATGAAGGCGCGTACGTGGAGTATACTTTCTATGTTACCGTTGTAAGCACGCCGCCGCGCGCGATAACGTCGGCAGATAAGCTTCATCCGCTCGGCGCAGGTCTTGAGTTCGGCGCGGACAACAGCCACGATAAAGGCATGTTCCAAGCGTACATGAAAGCCGCCGACGGCACCGCAAACACCGTCAGCAGCGTATTGCTCAACAACAACAAAACGGTCAAAGCATACAGCACGCTCACCGTCAATATCGACGAAGTGGCTTATGATCCGGACAACAGCGACAACAACGATATCTCGCTGTATTCGGGCTTGGAAGTGCCGCTGTTTGCTATAAACAATATCGGTTTGGAGCTTGGAGACGGCGATACTAGCTACTCGAACAGTAAGTTCAGCATCGTTCCGACGAGCGACAATAAGAGCTTTACAATCACGTGCAATTACTACGACAATGATTCCAATGTGGATAACTTGACGTTCTATGTGCGTGACGTCGGCGACGACAGATACGAAAATGCGCGTGAGATCAATATATCCATAACCACGCTGTACTCGTCGTTGAGCAACAAACATGCCGCCGACAAGACGAGCATGCTTACGCCCGGCAATTACAAGATAACCGGCGCCGATACGGTTTACGTCAAGTCGCACGACCTGTTCTTGGGTTACGGCGACAGCGCGGGCGCAGACGGCGTAGGAAAGCTCAGCACTTATAATTTCCTTAAGTATCAAGGTATGCCCGAGGTTTCGGTGGATCAGACCGCCGAGTCCGGCGCGTACATAATAGACCCCGACGTAGCGCTCAACGGCGACATGCTCAACTATGACGTTCGCGTCTATGCGTTTATGAACAATACCGCGGAAGACGAGTTCTCGGCATTGACGCTTGCAAACGCTTCGGGCTACTTTAACATACAGCGCAGCACGACAGACGCTAACGCCAACTATTTCCGCCTGCGTTCCGAAAACTCGGCTATCAATTCCGAGTTCAGCCGCAAGTACTTGATAGGCGGAAGAACGGCGCTCGGCAGTTCGTACAACAGCTATGTCAACAGAGACTTGTTGCAGTACGTCAATCGGTACTTCGAGTTCTCTATAGGCGATGACGGCGTGTCGCTCGAGCTTCGTCCCGTTACCGCCAATATAAACAACGATATACTTTTGTACGTCGAGGTCGAAAAGAAAGTCGGCAGCGTTAAAGTGTATCCCAACGACAAAGTAACGGCGCTTACGGCAGGTTCGCTGTTCTACGTCAAAGTCAAAGACTCCGCGCCCATAGCCAACGCGTCCATGGAAGCTCGCTCGTTTACGGGCAGTGCGGTCAAGGCTGTGGACGGTCAGATTCCCGAAGTGGAAGGCGTCAACGTCGTAACGTTTAAGATTTTCGATATGAAAGATCCGCTCGCGTCGCTGTTTACCGATTCGGACGAAGGCGACGACGTTTCCGTCGATCTGTTCAGAACGGAAGCGGATTACCGCGCGGCGCTCGGCGAATACTACGACGTTTGCAAAGCGGTAGGCATAAGCGTAGATAGGGCGTTCGACATTACGGTCAGCGGCAAAACGCTTAAGATCAAGATCAACAGACGCATCGATATGATCGATAAAACGACGGGACGTTATATGGACAGCGTTACTATTCCCGTCAATATCGTCGGTAAAGATATCGAGGGACAAAAGTCCGCAAGCGGTTCTACGGGTAAGACAACGGTCACGCTGTACATCACGGTCAAAAATTCGCCCGTTACGGTCGATCTTGCCGACCTTGCAAAGCGCAACCTCGACGTAGACGTCGATCCTGCGACGCACGTCGGTTACGTAATTTCCGAAACCGAAAAGCCGTACGTGTTCGACCTTAATGTGCGCACGTCCAAAGCTGTAGGCGCACAGACGATAAGCGTCATACGCTGGCTCGACGACCCCGACTTTACGAAGGTGAGCAGCGATACAGAGTCGTTCCGTCTTGTCGCCAATAACGACAGCAATAAAGAACTGTATCTCTTGGACAAAGAGCTTACGGTGTTGGACGACGAAGACCCGAGCAAGAAGATCGCTACGCTTGTTCCCGTATTCGGCGCGGATAAATTGCACTTCACGGGATTCACGGTGACGCCGCTTTCCGACGAGCGCGGACATTCGGGTACTGCGTACATGCGGGTTATAGACCGCGCAGGCAACGAAGATTTGCTGGATGCCGGCGTTACGTTCAAAATGACGGTTACCATCGCAAACTCTGCGCCTGTTGTCATAGAGGGCGACGAGAACAAGAACCAAATCGACGTTGTCGGATCGAATTCGTCTACGCTTTCTCCGATATCCATTAATATCAAGGACTACGTAACCGATCCCAACCCGACCGATCTTCCCAACATGATCGGTAAGACTGACACTTATATTCGTATCGTGGATTGGCGCAGCGAAGAACCCGAAGAAATTTTCTCGACTGCGACCGAAGGCGACTTCTCGCGTATATTCGATATGACGGTAAGCGACGACCATCAATCGTTGTCCATAACGCCGTTGCGCGGGTTCTACGGCTCGCAGAAGCTTACCATAACGGTGGCTGACGGCGAGTATACCGAGGATGAGACCGATATGGTATCGTTCACGATAAACGTAGGCGTGCGTTTCGACTTTGCCGACATCGGCGATCTTAACGAGATAAGCGCTATAAGAGGCATGGTCGAGATAGTAAGTATCGATACGCTTGTCAAACCGCTTGAAAACAACGTGACCAAGCCCGCTTCCGCAAACGGTATATCGCTTTTGGCAGACGACGGCGAGACGGGCACGTTCAACCCCGCGGCAGGATATGTTGTGACCAATCTTACGGTACCCAATTCGTACTCAAGATATATCGATATAATCCGTCCGGACGAAGAGAACAAGGATTGGAGGTTCAAGCCGAAACGCGAGACTACCTCGGGCGCAATCACTTTGGAAGTCGAGTTCAAGCTCGGCACGGAAGCAAACGAGCCTTCGGCAAAAGCGTACAAGAAAAACTTTAACGTTACTATCGCCGAAAATCCCAAGCCCAAACTTATCGAGGCGTTCAAAAACGGATATACGTTCTACTCTTCGGGAGACGTATTGACGCTTAACGCCGAGGGCGCGGTATTACTCTCGCCGAGTATATTGTTTACCGATAACGTGGGCGATATCGTTAAGTTTGAAGGCGCGTCGTCCGAAGCTCCGTCGCTTGTTACGGTTGACGTTTTGGCAGACGACACGTTGCAGATACGCTTCCTTGCGAGCGGTACGGCGGAGATATCGATCACCGTTTCCGATACGACGGACGAGTCGGTTACCTACAAGTTTAAAGTAAGCAACCACGACTTGCCCGAGCCGACGTTCTGGCAGAGGATCAAAATAAGCTTCGAGACCAATAAGCTTATGTGGATAATCATTGCCGCGGCGGTATTGCTTGCGATAATCATACTCATCATCGTCATAATCGCAGTCAAGCACCGCAAGCGCAAGCGCGAAGAGCTCGAAGCCATGCTCATGTCGGAGATGGAACTCGAAGAGCAGATGATGCGACTTGCCGCCGGTTCCGGCGTGACACAGTACAACTCTTACGGGTATTTGCCGCCTACGATGGGCGTACAGCAAGATCCGAGCATGTTGCTGGGTAGCGGAACGGAAACGGGCGCAAATCCCAACGTCCTCAATCTCAATCCCGGTCAAACGGCAAACCCCAATCAGGGTAGCGGTAATACCGGTTCGTCTCCCGACGGCGATATGTAACTTAAAACACAAAAGCACAAAAAGCGAGTCGAAAGGCTCGCTTTTTGCATGCGTATAGGTAGAGAATATATTATATTGACAAGTCGATTTTTCTGTGATATTCTATAATCGTTATTTTACTTAATAATCGGATAGATGTTATGAAATGTTTTGAAAATTGGAAGGAAACAACAAATGATGAGACGATAGCGCGGCTCTTGGAATTGTTTTCGCAATTTCAAGTCGATATAAACGAGACCGAGCGTATACTGCTCGGCAGTTCGCGTCCGTTTGGAATGTCCAATTCCGTCGAGGGCGGTACGCGCTGCAGTAAAAGCGGCAAACCGTTTTTCGACGCGCATGAAATTGCACTGCGCGAGATATTCGGCGCGCGGTACGACGGGTTCAGAGACAGCTTTGTCATGCGCTCGTCGGTGCACGAAGACAAAGAGACGCTGAGCGAACTGTTCTATCAAATGTTGATCGTTTCCGGCGGGCTTTTCGATGCGAGCGAGCCCGACAGTATCAAAGCGTTCGATCTCCATAGCGTTGCGAACTATTTGTATTTCGATTGGGTATGCTGTAATATCTTGTCGGTCATAAAAAACGAGTTTAAAGCGGCATATGAACGCGGCGAACTCGGTTTGGACGCGATTGAAGAATTTTGTGAAGGGAATCCTGCGTATACAGGGTTGTTTGTCGGCATTTTGGTACGGTCCGAGCGCGGTATGGAATTTATTTACCGTCTTGCGACTTATATGTCGGTAGAGAATAGACATACGCTTTTTTGCGCAGTATTCGATCATGCCGACAGAGCGTGCTTGATGCAAATGTTTAAATACGCCGAGCTTGACGGCGATATGCTCTCGGAACTGTACGAGGCTTTGCCTTATGCGGAATATGTCGCGGAGCTTGACGGTGAAACAAAACAGGAGCTTCTCGACAGCGTGCTAGGCGGCGATTATCTGCGCTATATTGCAGAAGACACGCACACGTTCTTTTTTGTCGCCGCCGCGCTATGGGCGCTCGATAAAGCGGGGTACGATAAATTTATATCGAACGCGCTCGAGAGTGCGGATATAAATACGGTGCGCGCCGCCATGTATTCCGCCTCGCATTTTTCGCGCAATATCGGTGAGTACTTGGGCGTTATATTTACGCATGAGCTCGAATTCGAGGATTATGCCATAATTCTCGATTTTTACGAGCCGTCGGAGTGTGACGCTTACAATGAAGCGATAGTCGATAGACTGCTTTCTGTGCTCGACAGGCTGCCTAAAAATGGCGTGCTGTATCAAGAAAACGATAAATTCGCGTTCAGTCGCGGACTGACTTCTCATGAAATAATAGGGCACCTTGCCGATATTTACGAATATTCGCACGACGCGCGTATACCTACGGCGCTGTTTGAAAAACTGAATAAGCTTAACGTCATGGGCAAGTTGGAGTGGTTATACGAGTTTGGTGATATGGACAATAGCGACCACCGTAAGCTCGTTCTGTCGCTATTGACGAGCAAAAGTTTAGGAAAATGGCAAGCAGTCGCTTTTATAAATAATACCGATTTTATGCTTCGCGTTTCTGATATGGAAACGATATTAAAACTGTTGCGCAGTAAGAGCGAAGCGACGCGATTTATAGTATTGACGGAGGCGGCGCGCTCTCGCTATGCGCGCGAGATAGCGGCAGAGCTCGCAAATATGCACGGATGCGTAGCACAGCAGGCGGCGCGCGATCTGACGGCATTTATCGATAAGGGATATACCATAGCCGCGTGCGGCGGAGAGGTAAGCAAAAAAGCAACGCCGCCCGAGCTTGCGAGCGTCCTTGCCGACCCTCCCGTATCGCGCGAGTTTGAGCCGATATCGACGGAAAAGCTTAAAGAACTGTTCGACGGATTTAATGCGTTTGCCGAGCGTAACGCCGATTATGAATACGTACAATCGTATAAGGGCTTGGTCAAGCTCGGCGAAAGTTTCGGCATGTGCGGAGAAACTGCCGAAGATTTGCATGAATACGAATATTATGAGCTTGTGAGCCGTTTCGACTCGTTTCCGTGCGGCGACGAGCTTTATGAACTCGTGAGAAACACTCTTACGGACGAAGAAATTTGCGATTTTGTGTTTGCCGTGAAATGTATTTCCTTGGGACGACCCGATCTGTACTCGGCGGTGCATGCGGGAAAAACTTGCGGCGCGATAGAATTCTTATTCAATAACGATCATTCGGAAACGGTAAGATCGATTGCCGTGGAAACCATATATGCGACGACGGCGCTGGCGGACTATGATCTGCGGTTGGAGTTTGCTGTGTTTATCGCAGAAGCGGGGAATAGCGATTATGCGCTCAAAGCGGCAGCGGAGATCGTTCTTGTTTGTTTGGAGAACGGTTATGTTTCCAATGTAAATAACGCGGTATACGTCGCCGCATTTTTATCGGAGTACAAATTTGTCATGACCAAGTGTTTCATGAATTTGTACGAAGCGGGAAAAATAACCGACGAGTTTGCCGAATATTTGATAGAAGAGGGCGTTATACCGGTATTTGCCGTGAGCGATATAAAAGACGGCGGGTTTGCCTCCGACGGCGAAAGCTATGATAGACTGTCCGCTTTTATCGACGGGTATTTGGATAGGATTGTCGTCAATGAGACGAAGCGATATATCCTTCCCGAGACGGGTACCGATGCGGTGATATCGTATAGCGGTAAATTTAAAGGGGCTAAAGCATACATGTCGGCGCTTCGCGCGTTGAGAGGGCTAAACTATACCGAAAAACTTTTCGGCACGAAGTCGTGCACTCTGTCCAAGATATTGCGAGACACCGTCGCGTCCGACAACGACAGCTACGAGAATTTTGAAAAGGAATGCGACGGGCTAGATATTACCAAAAGTGAATTGGAGTTTGGCATGTCGATAAACGGCGCGTTTAAAGAGCACTCGCAAAAGTATATAAGCAAAAAGTTTGTATAGCTACGGCGGTGTTTACAAAAATCGCGGTTATTGTATAAAAATAATCGCGATTTTGCATTAAAAAGGTTGTCTTTTTGCGATAGAAGTGCTATTATGTACGTGGCGCGAATATTCGCATAAGTCATTTTAATATTCTATTTAAAATCGAAACGTTTAAAACGTATTTTTTCGGCGCGTTTGCGTCGGTTACATATAATTTACAGCCGCATTTATTCCGAATAAAGCGGCAGGAGGTCATTTTGCAGAAAAAAATCGTTGAGCCTGTATTAAAGGTCATTTTTTTGGGCGGAGTAGGCGAAATAGGCAAGAATATGACGGCGTTGGAATTCGGCAACGATATTATTATCATCGATTGCGGTTCCACGTTCCCCACGTCCGATACGCCGGGTATCGATCTTATCATACCCGATCCCGCATATCTCGTACTCAATCGCGACAAGATACGCGGTATAGTCGTCACTCACGGTCACGAGGACCATATAGGCTCTATCCCGTACTTTTTGAAAGAGTGCAACGTTCCCGTATACGGAACGCGGCTTACGCTCGCGCTTATAGAGAATAAACTGCGCGAAATGCATATAGACAACGCAAAACTCAACGTCGTGCAATCGGGCAATACCGTCACGCTTGGACGCGCTTTTAAAGTCGAGTTCGTCAAAGTCTCGCACTCGATAGCGGGCTCTTGCGCTTTGTCGATTTCCACTCCCGTGGGCGTTGTATTTCATACCGGAGACTTTAAAGTCGATTACACGCCGATAGACGGCAACATGATCGACTTACAGCGTATAGCCGAAATAGGCAAGCAGGGAGTGCTTTTGCTGCTTTGCGAAAGCACAAACGTCGAACGCCCGGGGACGTCCATGAGCGAGGCCACGGTCGGGCGCTCGATGCGCAACATCTTTAACGAGAATAAGGACAGGCGGCTTATCATAGCTACTTTTGCGTCAAATATACATCGATTGCAGCAGATAATCGATCTTGCCGCCGAGTTCGGGCGCAAGGTCGCGTTTTCGGGGCGGTCGATGATTAACGTTGCGGAGTGCGCGGCGAGAATAGGCGAGCTCAGACTTGACAGAAGTCAGATAATAGATATCGAAAAAGTCAAAAACGTAGACGATAAAGACTTGGTCATTCTCACGACGGGCAGTCAGGGCGAGCCGATGAGCGCGCTCACCCGCATGGCGAGCGACGATTTTTCCAAGGTCAAGCTCGGATATAACGACACGGTAATACTTTCCGCGCACCCCATTCCCGGCAACGAGCGCATGGTGTATACCGTCATCAACAATATATACCGCCACGGCGCGCGCGTCATTTACGAAAGCTTGGCGGAGCTACACGTTTCGGGTCACGCTTGCCGCGACGAGCTGTCGCTCATGCACGCGTTACTAAAGCCGCAGTATTTTATTCCCGTGCACGGCGAGCACAGACACCTGCAAAAACATGCGGAGCTCGCCGTCGCCATGGGCGAACAGCCGTCGCACATAATCATTACGGATATAGGCGACTGCGTGTACGTATCGCCCAAAACGTTCAAGATAGGCGAGCAGGTCGCTTCGGGCAGTCTTTTGGTAGACGGCTTGGGTGTTGGCGATACCGACAGTTCGGTGCTTCGCGACCGCAAGCATTTAGCCGAGGACGGATTGCTTATAGCCGTTATATGTATCGACGAGCTGTCGGGCACGGCATCCGCTATAGACATCACTTCGCGCGGTTTTGCTTACGAGAGCGACAGCGACGATTTCTTCGACAAATGCCGCGACGATGTGAAGCGCGTGCTCGACGGGTTCGATCTTCGCGAATGCGACAGAACGACGCTCAATAACACGATACGCAAAGAGCTCAAAAACTATATCTTCAAACATACGCATCGCAGTCCCATGATCCTGCCGATGGTAATAGATTGCTGATGAGCGCGGCTATACGTTCGTGGATGAAAAATATCGAGCTTGTAGCGCCCGCGGGCGATATGCGCAAGCTTGACGTCGCGCTGGAGTACGGCGCGGACGCCGTATATCTTGCGGGAAAAACTTTTGGCATGCGCGCGGCAAGCAAGAATTTCGATTACGACGAATTGAAAACGGCGTCGCTCACGGCGCATAGCCGCGGCAAACGCTTTTTCGTAACGCTCAATATTTTCCCGTATGACGACGATATCGACGGCGTGGACGAGTACTTGGATTACTTGCACAGCATCCATGCCGACGCGTTGATAGTGTCCGACGTAGGTCTCATAAAACGTATAACGGAACGCACCAATATTCCAGTGCACGTCTCCACTCAGGCAAACGTTTTAAACAGCGATACGGCAAGATTTTATGCCGACCTCGGCGTAAAGCGGATAGTGCTTGCGCGCGAGCTCAGCCTTGAAAGAATAGCGAGGATTCGCGACAATATCGACCCGTCGGTCGAGCTCGAAGCGTTTGTTCACGGCGCTATGTGCATATCGTATTCGGGGCGATGCTTGCTGTCCGCGTATCTTTCGGGCAGGTCGGCTAATCGCGGCGAATGTAACCAAGCGTGCCGAATGAAGTTTACTCCCGAGTGCTCGCAAGAGAGTCTGGAGTTTATCGAGGACGACGGTACATATATATTCGGCGGCAACGATCTCAACATGATAGAGCATATCGGCGAGCTGTATTCGGCGGGCGTGACTGCCTTTAAAATAGAAGGGCGAGTCAAATCCGAGTATTATGTCGGCTGTGTCGTAAATGCCTATAAGAACGCCGTCAAGGCGTTTAAACGCGGGCTCAAGGTAGCTCACGAGTTTATAGACGAGCTGAAAAAGGTGCCCAATCGCGGGTTTAACACAGGTTTTTACTACGGAATGCCAAAGCCCGACGACGCGCCGCAGGAGTACTGTGATTTTTGCGGTATCGTCATGAGTAACGGTAAGGACGGCGCTGTAGTCGAAATGCGCAACCGCTTTAAGACGGGCGACGCGCTCGAAGTCTTGTCGCCCGACGCTCAATTTTTAAATAAGAAAATCACCGTGCCCGTAATGACTGACGAGCGCGGAGAAGAGGTCACGGACGCAAAAGTTCCGTGCGCGCTGTACACGCTAAACGGCATAACGCTGCCGCCTTTATCTATGCTGAGACGCAAACATACATCCGTTTAAAATACTTGCGTTGAGCCGGTGATAGTGATATAATGTAGCCGAGATGACCGGACGGTTGCGTGGCAACACGAGGAAAGTCCGAACACCATAGGACAGAACGCCGGCTAACTACCGGTGAAGGCGACTTCAAGGAAAGTGCAACAGAAAACAACAGCCGCAAGGCAATGGTGAAAAGGTGAGGTAAGAGCTCACCGTCGAGGCGGTAACGCCTCGAGCTGTGTAAACCCCGTTCGGTGCAAGACAAAAAGGGTCAAGGTGGTCCGCCGTCCTTTAAAATCGCTCGACCCATGCGGCAACGCATGGGCTAGATAGATAACCGTCGTAACAGAATTCGGCTTACGGGTCATTCTCGCGTCCGCAGTACCAAATACTGCGGATTTTTTATTGCCGTGAGCAGAGATCGACGCCGAAGCGGTCAAAGTAAACCCGTAGGCTAGGCTCTATGTAATGGCTTTGGCTATTTTTTCGATAGCGCGCTTTTCTATACGCGAAACGTAGGAGCGCGAGATTTTGAGTTTTTTTGCGACCTGCGCCTGAGTGTACGCTTTGCCGCCGTCAAGTCCGTATCTTTTTTCGACGACCGTTTTTTCCACTTCCGACAGTACGTCGTTCATGACCGATCTTACCTTGTCGAGCACCATGTTGTTTTCGATGCTCTCAAACCCCGTATTTTCGCGCGGAATGATATCCATGAGCGCGATCTCGTTACCTTCCTTGTCGGTGCCGACGGGCTCGAAAAGGCTGACGCTCGCTTTGTGCTTTTTGTTGGCGCGAATGTACATGAGTATCTCGTTTTCGATACACTTTGCGGCGTAGGTGGTCAGTTGACAGCCTTTGTCGGGCGAAAAAGTCTCGATGCCTTTTATAAGTCCGATGCTTCCCACGCTTATCAGATCGTCCGCTTCGCCTGCGTTGTTGTACTTTTTGACGATATGTGCAACGAGCCGCAGGTTATGCCTGACAAGTATGTCGTACGCTTCGCGGTCGCCGTTGCGGTATCGCTCGAAGTACTGTTTTTCCTCGTCGGGCGTGAGCGGCTTGGGAAACGAGCCGTTGTTGTTTACGAACGACGTGAAAAAGAATATTCGTGACAAAAAGTTCATGAACGTTTCGAAAATCATAAGACCTCGCGCTACTCTATTTGAGACAGTTCTTAATGTATATGACGGAAAATGTCGAATTTTGCCTGTCCGCGTTTTTTTGTAAAGCGTATTTTGGTTGCGAAAGTAGCGTAAATTGCCTTGCATTTGCCGAAATTATTTGCTAGAATAAAAAGCGAGGTATCTGAAATTTGAAATTTTTGTCTCAAAACGGAGTGTCTGCGGTCGCAGTCGACGCTACGGTAATAGCGGTAATGATAGTGCTTACGGTATTATCAGTGCTCGCGGCGATAGTGTTTTTGTGCAAGTACGTAAAGACCGACGCACCGAAAAAGAATCTTGTGCTCGCGGCGATATTAGGCGTAGGGTTTATCATTAGACTTGTTTTTGCGCTTACGATACGCGGGGCGCGCGAGGATTACCGCGTGTTTACGGATATGTTCGACAGCCTTGCCGTAAACGGAATCGGCGGGTACTATAAAGGCGACGCGTCGGCGGTGCTTTATCCGATAGTGTATTTTGTGTATTTGATATTCGGCGGACTGTCAAACGTTACCGGGCTTTCCGACTATGCACTCGGTACGCAGTTTATGGTCAAGTTTCCGCTCATCGTTTGCGATCTCTTAACGGCGTACGCCGTATATAAAATAGCTTGCAAATATTTCAACCGCGGCGTCGGTTATGTTTTATGCGCGTTTGTGTGCGTGTGTCCCGCATTTTTCATGGCTTCTTCGCTCTGGACGTCGCAAATCGTATTTACTTCGACGTTTATCGTTTACGCATGTTACTCGCTTGTCAAAAAGCGTTATTCGGCGACTATCGCATTTGCCACTGCGGCGGCGTTTTCTAGTAAAGAAGGCATATTCCTTTTCCCCGTAGTGCTTGTGTTTTGCTCATTCCATTTTGCGCGCGCGATAAGAAACGTCAGGCGCGACAAGCCCCAAGGAAAGGCGCTTTTAAACTCCGATTACAGCGCGGCGTACTCGGTGCCGGCGGCTTTTATAGCGTCGCTAGTAGTTGCGTACCTGTTGAGTCTTTTCATGACGGCGGGGTATAGCTACAATCCGTTCAGGCTGATATACGAGTTTACAATAGCGCCGCTTGCCGAGTGGAAGTATTTTACGTTTAACGGACTGAGCATTTTCTCGATATTCGCAAAGAACGGCGTCGAGCCGGGCGCAAGGTTTCCGTTCGGGGTGTTCGTAGGCATATTCGCCGTTATTATAACAGCCGTAGTTTGCGTCGTTTATTTTACCAAGCGCAATCGCGCCACGCTCGTCATGCTCGCGTCGTATGCGCTCGTAACGCTTGAAACGTATTACCCAGGTTCCGACGCGATAGGAATGAGCGTTGTGGCTGCCGTTACGCTTTTGGCGTATGCGCTCGTAAAGGACAAGCGCATATTGTACGCGCTGTTTGTCATGGTTGTGATTTTTGTATTGAATTCGGTTTGCGCGCTTGCGCAAGCGGGGTATCTGAACAACATCGCCGATTATTATTTCGACGCCGATGCTTATACGGGCTCGACGCTCATGTCGGGCGGTCTCGGCGCGCTGAGTATCGCATGCTCCGCTGTCGCCGTGCTTGCGCACTTGTATTATACGTTTGTGGCGGTAAGCGTCGGTATGTCGGGGCAAAAACGTATGCTCAACGGCGCGCACGGAATAGGCGCGAGCTTCAAGGATTTTTTCGGAGGGCGTAAGAATGCTGTCGAGGATTAACGGTTACGCGTTGAGCGGACTCGACGGTTACGCCGTCGCCGTAGAGGTGGACATACATTCGGGCTTGCCCAGAATGGATATCGTGGGACTGCCCGATACGGCGATAAAAGAATCGAAAGAGCGTGTGCGTGCCGCGATCAAAAACAGCGGGTACGATTTTTCGGCGCACGTGGTAACGGTCAATCTCGCGCCCGCGCATACGAGAAAGGAAGGATCCGTATTCGATCTCGCTATCGCGCTCGGCGTGCTGTGCGCTACTGAGCAGGCGGGCGTTGACGCGCATAACCGTCCGCTCGATACTTTAAAAGACTATGTGTTTTTAGGCGAGCTTTCGCTCTCGGGCGAAGTGCGAAAGATAAACGGCGTTATGCCCATACTTATAGCGGCGAGAGAGCGCGGACAGAAAAAGATAGTCATTCCGCGCGCCAACGCGAACGAGGCGAGGTATATCCGAGGTATAGACGTTTATACCGTGGGAACGCTGAGAGAGGCTGTCGCGCTCATAAACGGCGAGAAGTTCGAGCCCGTCGAAAAAAGCGATATCGTATTGACGAGCGAGGCTTTTGCCGCCGAGGATCTTAAATACGTAAAAGGTCAGTACTCGGCAAAGCGCGCATTGGAGATAGCCGCGGCGGGCGGACATAATATACTTATGATAGGCGCGCCCGGCGGCGGCAAGACCATGCTGGCAAAATGCTTGCCCGGTATTCTTCCCGACATGACCGAGAACGAAGCGCTCGAAACGACCAAGATACATTCGGCGGCGGGCATACTCGACCCGAGCGTAGGTATCGTCACGGCGCGTCCGTTCAGAAGCCCGCACCATACGACTAGCAAGATAGCGCTTACGGGCGGCGGGAGCAATTCGCATCCCGGTGAGATAAGCTATGCGCATAACGGCGTTTTGTTCTTGGACGAACTGCCCGAATATCCGCGTAGCGTTCTTGAAATATTGCGTCAGCCTTTGGAGGACGGCGTTATCACCGTGTCGCGCTCTGCGCGTACTGTGGAGTATCCCGCAAACTTCATGCTCGTCGCGAGCATGAACCCGTGTCCGTGCGGTTTTTACGGCTCGTCGGCGCACGAGTGCACGTGCACGCCGTCGCAAATACAAAAATACATGTCGAGGATATCGGGACCTTTGCTCGACCGTATAGACCTTCACGTAGAAGTGGACGAGGTGCACTACGAAGAGCTTAGCTCGAGTACGGAGGCGGAAAGCTCCGCGTCGGTACGCGAAAGAGTAAACGCCGCGCGTGCCGTTCAAACGGAAAGATATAAGGGCAGTGGCGTGTACGCCAATTCCAAAATGACGGCGGAAATGGTCAAGCGTTTCTGTGCGCTCGACGCCGCTGGCGAAAAGATACTTTCCAGTGCGTTTGATAAACTCGGTATGTCCGCGAGAGCGTATACAAGAATACTTAAAGTCGCGCGAACAATAGCCGATCTCGACGGCAAAGAATGCGTCGGCGCAAACCACGTCGCGGAAGCGGTCATGTACCGCGCACTCGACAAAACTGTGAGGTGACCGTGCTGCTTTCCGACATTTATTTGTGGCTTGCTTATTCGCGAGTTTCGACGCAAAAGCTTAACAGGTTGCTTGCCGTAAGATCGCCGCAGGAGCTTTGGAACGCTTTTGACAGCGAACATAAATACGACCTCGACGAGCGCACGTTTACCGCGCTTAAACGCACGCACAGCGTCGATTTTATCGAACGCTGTAAGCAGTACCTTGCCACAAACAATATAGAATATATCACGCGAGCAGACCCGCTGTTTCCGGCGGCGCTCGCGCAAGACGAAGTCGATCCGCCCGTAGCGCTGTTTTATCGCGGCAATCTCGATATCATGCGCGAGCCGTGCTTGGCGGTCGTCGGCACGCGAAAGGCGTCGCCGTACGGCAAATATGCCGTAAACAAGATAGTCGGCGAGCTCAGTAAATACTTTACCATAGTAAGCGGGCTTGCGACGGGCATAGACGGGTATGCGCACGCCGCCGCGCTCGATAACGGCGGCAATACGGTAGCCGTGCTCGGCAGCGGACTTTTTAACGTGACGCCCGTATCCAATGTGGGTATGTTCGACGAAATTTGCAAACACGGGCTTGCTGTGAGCGAGTATACGCCCGACACGCATGCCGCGGTATACACGTTTCCGCAACGTAACCGCATAATAAGCGGGCTCAGCCGCGGCGTGCTTGTCGTAGAGGCGACCGAGGACAGCGGTTCGCTCATAACGGCAAACTGCGCGCTCGAACAGGGCAGAGACGTGTTCGCAGTCCCCGGCGATATAGATAAGCGGCGGTCGTTTGGCACGAACCGATTGATAAAGCAAGGCGCGATAGCGGTCACATGCGCGCAGGATATATTGGATTATTACGGTGTGGATAAAAAAGACGAGGGCGCGCGCGAGAATACGGTAGCGCTCGATTTTTCCGAGCAACGCGTGATGGACGCTCTCGGCGGCGGCGAGAGATCGTTTGATTCGTTGGTCGAAACTTGCGGTTTGTCGGTCGCAGAACTTAATACGGTCATAACAAAACTGATGATAACGGGACTTATAAGACAAAAGTCCAAAAACGTATATTGCGTGGAAACGGCGTAATAAAGGAGCGGTAAATTGAATTTAGTTATTATCGAGGGTATAGGAAAACTTGAAACGGTACAGAAGTATCTCGGTAAAGGATACAAGGTGTTCGCTACGGGCGGACACGTCAGAGACCTGCCGCAAAAACGGCTTGCAGTAGATGTTTCGCGCGATTTCGAGCCGACGTACGTCGTTATGGACGATAAGAAAGATACTGTCGCCGCGCTCAAAAAGGCGGCAAGCTCCGCCGACACCGTGCTTCTTGCCACCGACCCCGACCGCGAAGGCGAGGCTATATCATGGCACGTCGCGACGCTTTTGAATATTCCCGAAAACGCTCCGGTCAGGATAGAGTTTAACGAGATAAGCAAGACCGCCGTGCAAAACGCGTTGAATCATCCGCGCGCCATCGATAAAAATTTGGTAGACGCTCAGCAGGCGCGACGCGTGCTCGACAGATTGGTCGGTTATAAAGTCTCGCCCGTGCTTTGCAAGAAGATACAGAGCAATCTCAGCGCGGGACGCGTGCAGTCGGTCACGTTGCGGCTCGTAGTAGACAGAGAGCGCGAGATCACCGCGTTTGTCGCAGAAGAGTATTGGAATTTCTTTTCCGTGCTCAAGACTTCGGACGGCGAGAGCGTGAAAGCGTCGCTTGTCGGGCATAAAGGCGAAAAGATAAAGCTCGGTTGCGAAGACGACGTTAATAAAGTCAAAGCGGAACTCGACGGCGCGAAGTACGTAGTCACAAACGTTAAAAAGAGCGTGACGCACGCGCATCCGTACGCGCCGTTTATCACGTCCACTATGCAACAGGATGCGCTCAATAAGCTTGGAATGAGTCTCAAACAGACTTCGTCCGCGGCGCAGGCTTTGTACGAGGGCGTCGAGATAGCCGACGAAGGCAAGATCGCGTTGATCACTTATATACGTACCGACTCAACGCGCGTATCGAGCGGCGCGATTGCCGCGGCGCGCGAGTATATCGAAAGCAACTACGGCAAAGAATACGTTCCCGAAAAGCCCAATTACTACGCATCTAAAAAGAGCGCGCAGGACGCGCACGAAGCGATAAGACCGATATCGCTAGACCGCACGCCGCAAAGCGTAAAAGCGTATCTCAATAAATTTCAGTATCAGCTTTACGACTTGATATACAAACGCTTTTTGGCGAGCCAAATGTCGGACGCGACATACGATTCTATCGCCGTCGATATCGAAGCCAACGGTTACGATTTTCGCGTTACGGGCAGAACGCCGCGTTTTGATGGGTTTACAAAGGTCTACTCGTCTACCGATAAAGACAAGGACAAAGACAAAAACGGCGACAATACGAGAGTGCCCGCGCTTAATGAAGGCGACGCGCTCGGCTTTGTCAAGTTCGACTGCGAGCAAAAGTTTACCAAACCTCCCGCGCGTTATACCGAGGCGAGCTTGGTAAAAGCCATGGAAGAAAAGGGAATAGGTCGCCCTGCCACGTATTCGCCTACGGTCACCATACTGTTTTCGCGCAAGTACGTAGAGCGCGACGGGCGCGCGATAAAACCCACCGAGCTAGGCATGAAAGTCACAGACATGCTCATCAAGTATTTTAACGACTTTATGGACGTGGGATTTACCGCGACCATGGAAGATAAACTCGACGGCATAGAGGACGGCGGCGTTCGCTGGCAATCGATCGTCAAAGAGTTTTATACGCCGTTTTCGGAAGAGTTGGACGCCGCGCGCGCAGACGAGTACACGCTCAAAACGCCCGACGAAGTTACCGATCACGTATGTGAAAAGTGCGGCTCGAAAATGGTGATAAAAACTGGGCGGTTCGGGAAGTTTTTGGCTTGCCCCAATTACCCCAAATGCAAAAATACAAAAAATATAGACGAGGACGGAAACATCACTGAGCCCGCGCTTCCCGAAGAGTCGGACGTGATATGCGATAAGTGCGGCGCGAAAATGATAGTCAGAACGGGAAGACGCGGCAAGTTCCTCGCTTGCCCCAATTATCCCAAGTGCAAAAATACCAAGAGTTTAGAGCAAGGCAACGAAGTCGGCGAGCCCGAATCGGATAAGCCGCTTCCGCCGTGCCCCAAGTGCGGAAAGCCTTTAAAATCGGTCAAAACGTTTCGCTCGACGTTCTACGGTTGCACGGGATATCCCGAGTGCGATTTTGCCGTATCGGGAAAGCCTATCGACGAAAAATGCCCGACGTGCGGCTCGCTGTTGATGGAAAAGACGGGCAAGAACGGAACGTATATTAAATGCTCGTCAAAAACGTGCGGATACAAACGCAATGAAAAATGATAGCGTCGAAATAATAGGCGGCGGACTTGCGGGGTGCGAGGCGGCGTTGCAGCTTGCCGAGCGCGGTGTAAAAGTCCGTCTTATCGAAGCTAAACCGCTGTGGCGTTCGCCCGCGCACAAGAGCGACGGTCTTGCCGAGATCGTGTGCTCCAATTCGTTTAAAAGCACCGTGCCGACCACAGCGAGCGGCACACTCAAAAACGAGCTCAACATGCTCGGCTGTAAACTGCTCAAGATCGCCGAGGAATGCAAGGTTCCCGCGGGAAGCGCGCTCGCAGTCGATCGCGACGAGTTTTCCGCGCGTGTGACGGAAGCCGTTGAGCGCGAAAAAAATATACGGGTCGTAAACGCCGTGGCAGACAGTATCGACACAGCCGCGATGACCGTAGTTTGCGCGGGTCCCGTTTGTCACGAAAAGCTCGTCGACGCGCTTACTTCTTTGACGGGCGAGGGCGCGCTGGCGTTTTACGATGCCGCAGCGCCTATAGTCACCGCCGACAGTATCGATATGGACAGAGCGTTTTTCGGCGCGCGCTACGGCAAGGGCGGCGACGATTATTTGAACTGCCCGATGAACAAAGCCGAGTATATCGAGTTTTACGATGCGCTCGTTTCGGCTGAGCGCGTAGTGGACGAGATAGGCGGCGTGTTCGAGGGATGTATGCCCGTAGAGGTCATGGCGGCGCGAGGCGTAGACGCGCTCAGGTACGGACCGCTTCGACCCGTCGGGTTCAGAGACGCGGGGGCGCCGTATGCGGTGTTGCAGCTTCGGCGCGAGAACACCGCGTCCACGCTTTATAACCTCGTGGGGTTTCAGACCAATCTCAAGTTCGGCGAGCAGAAGCGCGTGTTTTCGCTTATACCCGCGCTCAAAAATGCGGAGTACGTTCGCTACGGCGTAATGCACAGAAACACGTTTATCGACGCGCCCAAAATAATCGACGCCGATCTCAGACTTAAAAAGTGCGGCAATGTGTTTATCGCCGGGCAGTTGTCGGGCGTAGAGGGATACGTCGAGAGCATAGCGACGGGCTTGCTTGCAGCTGTCAACGTCTCGCGGCTTTTGGAAGGAAAAGATACGGTCGTGCCGCCTAAAGAAACGGTGCTCGGCGCGCTTTGCGGCTATATATCTACGCCTAACGTGGATTTTCAGCCGATGAACGCCAATTTCGGAATACTGCCGCCGATAGACGGAGCCAAAAAAGAGCGTAAACAGCTTTATTACGACCGTAGCGACGAGGCGATGAAACGGTTTGTATCGGGATTATAAAATTACGACGGGTATGGCGCGCCGTCGTTTTTTTGTTTTAGATAAGTTATTGATTAAAAGCGTTTGCAATTCGAGAGTATACTGTGCTATAATCCTCTTATAATGTTTCATAGACAAGGAGTATAATATGAAACTCGAAGGAACGACCATTATCGGAGTGAGACGCGACGGACAGACTGTTATAGCAGGCGACGGACAGGTCACGCAAAACCAGCAGGTCATTATGAAAGGCAACGCGAGAAAAGTGCGCCGCGTGTACAACGACAGCGTAGTGCTCGGGTTTGCGGGCTCGGTCGCCGACGCGTTTACGCTCAGCGAGCGTTTTGAAGAAATGCTCAATAAATATTCGGGCAACCTCATGCGTTCCGCCGTCGAGCTTGCCATGCTTTGGCGCGGCGACAGGAACTTGCGTCAGTTGGAAGCGCTTATGATAGTTGCGGATAAAAAAGATATGTTTATCGTGTCGGGCAGCGGCGACGTTATAGAACCCGAACACAGCGTTTGCGCGATAGGATCGGGCGGCAATTATGCGCTTGCGGCAGGCAGGGCGTTGCTTGAAAATACCGATATGACCGCGGAGCAGATTGCGCGCGAAGCGATGCATATAGCGTCCGATATCTGCATATTCACCAACTCCAATATCGTTGTGGAGGTGGCGTAATGGAACTCACTCCCAAACAGATAGTAGCCGAGCTCGACCGATATATAATCGGACAGGCGCAGGCAAAACGCGCCGTTGCGATCGCGCTCAGAAACCGCTATCGCAGAAGCAAGCTCCCCGAATCGGTGCGCGAAGAGATAATGCCCAAAAACATTATCATGAAAGGTCCGACGGGCGTTGGTAAAACGGAGATAGCAAGACGGCTCGCAAAAATAGTCAAAGCGCCGTTTATCAAGGTGGAAGCGACAAAGTATACCGAGGTCGGGTACGTCGGGCGCGACGTGGAATCGATGATACGCGATCTTGCGGAAACGGCTGTCCACCTCGTCAAAGAAGAGCAGATGGCGGTGGTCGAGAGCAAGGCACGCGGCTTTGCCGAGCAAAAGATAATAGACGCCGTGGTCAAAGCCCGTAAAAAATCCAATTCGGATATAGCGGAATCTGTGCTCAAAGCGCAAGTGACCGACGAGCTCCACGACGGCAAACTCAATAAACTTACGATAGAAATAGAAGTAGCCGAGCGCGCGCCGCAGATAGAGGCGATGCCCGGCATGCAGATCGATCTCAATCTCGGCGAAATGCTCGGTGGGTTGCTCCCTCAGCGCAAAAAACGCCGTAAAGTATCCGTCGAAGAAGCCTTGGCTTTGTATATGGAAGAGGAAAGCGAAAGACTGCTCGATATGGACGCTATCAAGGCGGAGGGCGTGCGCCGCGCGCAAGAGGACGGCATTATATTTATAGACGAGATAGATAAGATCGCGCAGAGAAAGGGCTCGGGCGGCGGTATAGACGTGTCGCGCGAGGGCGTTCAGCGCGACATACTTCCCATAGTCGAGGGTTGTACCGTCATGACCAAGTACGGCGCGATAAAGACCGACTATATACTTTTCATAGCGTCGGGCGCGTTCCAGATAAGCAGCGTCACCGATCTTATTCCCGAACTTCAGGGGCGTTTCCCCATACGCGTAGACTTGCAGTCGCTCTCGTTCGACGACTTCGTAAAGATATTCACCGAGCCCGAAAACGCCGTTACGCGTCAGTACGCGGCTATGTTGTCGGTAGAAAACATAAACCTCACGTTTACTCCCGACGCGATAGAGGAAATGAGCAGGATAGCCGTACTCGAAAACGAGACGGGCGAGGATATAGGCGCGCGACGTTTGCACACCGTTATGGAAAGTCTGTTGGAAGACATAAGCTTTAACGCGGACGGCAACAACCCGCTGATCGACGTCAAAGTCGACAGAGCGTACGTTCGCGAGCATATGTCCAAAGAAATCTCCGAACACGATCTCAAAAAGTACATTCTGTAAAGGAACGTTATGATAAACGCACCCAAAGGCACAAACGACATGTTGCCCGCAGACAGCTACAAATGGCGGGCGGTGGAAGACGCGGCGCACGCCGTGGCTAAGCTGTACAATGCCAAGCAGATTCGCACGCCCGTATTCGAGAGCGCGGATCTGTATTTGCGTTCTATCGGCGACAGCACGGATATAGTCAATAAAGAAATGTACATTTTCGAGGACAAAGGCGGGCGCAGAATGGCGCTCCGTCCGGAGGGTACGGCGGGCGCTATGCGCGCGTTTATAGAGCATAACCTCGGAGAGAGCTTGCCGCTCAAAACTTATTATATAGAATCGCTGTACCGCTACGAACAACCGCAGGCGGGCAGATATCGCGAGCATTTTCAGTTCGGCGCGGAGTTTTTCGGGAGTTCCCGTCCCGAGTTCGACGTGGAGCTTATCTGCATGGCGCGCGACTTTTTGAATAAACTCGGCTTTAAAGACCTCACGCTTAAGATCAATTCGATAGGTTGCCCCGAGTGCAGAAAGCAGTATAACGCCGCGCTTCGCGAGTTTTTAAAACAACATCATAACGAGATATGCGGCGACTGCAAGCGGCGCTCGGAAGTCAATCCGCTCCGCGCACTTGATTGCAAAATCCCGTCGTGCAAAGAGCTTTATAAGTCCGCGCCCAAAATAAGCGATTACTTATGCGACGAGTGCCGCACGCACAATGAGTCCGTATTGTCGGGGCTTGATGCAAACAATGTAAAGTACGTGTTTGACGGCAATCTCGTTCGCGGGCTCGATTATTACACGAGAACGGTATTCGAGTTCGAGTACGGTTCGCTTGCCGTTATGGGCGGCGGTCGTTACGACGGCATGTGCGAACAGCTCGGCGGAAAACCTACGCCGTGCGTCGGGTTCGGCAGCGGTATAGAGCGGTTGATAGCGGCGGCTGAAAAAAGCGGCATCGAGTTTGAAATGCCGCGACCGACCGTGTTTGTCGCCGCTCAGTGCGACGCGGCGCGCACCGAATGTCGCGTGCTTGTCGGCGAGTTGCGTAAAAAAAGCGTAAGCGCCGAATGCGACCTTATGGGTAAAAGTCTCAAAGCGCAGTTCAAGTACGCGGATAAGCAAAAATTCAAATACGTGATAACAATAGGCGAGAGCGAGTTGACGGGCGATACGTACATTGTAAAAAATATGGACGACGGCTCGACGGAGACCGTTCTCAAAAACGATATATCGGATAAAATATCGGGTTTGGTATTGAGGAGCATATTATGACAAAAATAGGCGACAGAACAAATTACTGTACCGACGTGACCGAAAATGACATCGGTAAGACCGTAACTGTCAAGGGTTGGGCGGCAAAGCGTCGGGATTTCGGCGGATTGATATTCGTCGATCTTCGCGACCGCACGGGCATACTTCAAGTTGTTTTCGACGCGTCCAAGATAAAGGATTTTGCCTTGGCGGAAAAGGTGCGCAGTGAGTACGTGCTTGCCATAACGGGAAAGCTCAGACGACGTAGCGACGAGACGATAAACGCCAATCTCAAAACGGGCACGCTCGAAGTGCTTGCGAGCGATCTCGAGATATTGGCTACCGCAGATACTCCGCCGTTTGCCATAGACGACGCCGACGGAGTAAACGAGATGACGCGGCTCAAATACCGTTATCTCGATCTTCGTACCGAAAAAATGACGGAGATACTCAGGCTTCGCAGCGAGATGATGTACGTTGCTCGCGATTACTTTCATCGCAACGGATTTTGGGAAGTGGAAACGCCGTACCTCGGCAAGTCCACACCCGAAGGCGCGCGCGACTATCTCGTGCCGTCGCGCATAAAAAACGGCGCGTTCTATGCGTTGCCGCAGTCGCCTCAGCTTTATAAACAGCTTTTGATGCTTGCGGGAACTGACAGATATTTTCAGATAGCGAGATGCTTCCGCGACGAGGACCTTCGCGCGAACCGTCAGCCCGAGTTTACTCAGATCGATATGGAAATGTCGTTCGTGACGCAACAGCAGGTCATGAGCACTGCGTACGGCTTGGTGCGCGAGATATTCGATAAATGCGGCGGCGTCAAGCTTCCCGAGACGGTAAGACAAATGCCGTACGACGAAGCTATGCGTCGATTCGGCTCGGATAAGCCCGATACGCGGTTCGGCTTGGAAATAACCGATATTTCCGATCTGGTCAAGGACTGCGGTTTTCAGGTGTTTGAGCGCGCCGTCGGCATGAAAGGCGGAAGCGTAAGGCTCATAAATGCCAAAGGCTTTGTCGACGAGGACAACCTCATTCTGTCGCGCCGCGATATAGACGCGCTCGGCGAGTGGGTCAAGACGTATAAAGCGAAAGGTCTTGCATGGATATCGGTGCGTAAAAACGGCGAGCTTCTTTCGTCCATTACGAAATTCATGTCCAAAGAGACGGTAGACGCCATACTCAAACGCGCCGATGCAAAGCCGGGCGATATACTGTTGTTCTGCGCGGACAAGGACGAAGTGGTATTTAAAACGCTCGGCGCGCTGAGACTGCACTTGGCGGAGATTGGCGATCTTATAGATAAATCCAAGTTCGACGTTTTGTGGATAGTCGATTTCCCCATGTTCGAGTGGAGCGACGAGGAAAAACGGTATATGGCGATGCATCACCCGTTTACTATGCCGTACGAAGCCGATCTCAAATATTTGGAAAGCGACCCCGCAAGAGTGCGCGCCGCGGCGTACGACCTCGTAATAAACGGCGAGGAATCGGGCGGCGGCAGTTTGCGTATACATGACCGCGAACTTCAAAAACGCATATTCAACGCATTGGGCTTTACGGACGCGCAGATCGAAGAACGTTTCGGGTTTTTTGTAAACGCGTTCAACTACGGCGCGCCGCCGCACGGCGGGCTTGCGTTCGGGTTCGACAGGCTTGTAATGATGCTTGCGGGCACCGATAACATAAAAGACGTTATCGCATTCCCCAAAATACAAAATGCGTCCGACATGATGACGCAGGCGCCCGCCGCGGTCGATAAAAAACAGACCGAAGAGCTTGGACTTAAAATTGTCGAAAAGATTTGACAGGACGGAAGCGCTTATAGGCGCGGATAACGTCGCGCGGCTTAAAAGTTCGCGCGTGCTCGTAGTCGGGCTCGGCGGCGTGGGCGGCGCGGCGGTCGAGACGCTTGCTCGCGGCGGCATAGGCGCTCTTACGCTTATGGACGGCGACGTTTTCGACGAGACAAACCTCAACCGCCAAATACTGTGTACGGAGCTTAGCGTAGGCAAGAGCAAAGCGGAAGTCGCAAAGGCGAGAGTCAAGGAGATAAACGGCGATGCCGAAGTCGTTGCGCTCAACGAGTATATTACGGCGGAGAACGCGGCTGATATAGTTAAAGACGGGTATTCCTACTGCGTCGACGCGATAGACGACGTAAAAGGAAAGGTAGCGCTCATTCTCGCTTGTAAAGCGGCGGGCGTGCCGATAATATCGGCTATGGGCGCGGGAAACCGAATCGACTGCGATTTTGAGATAACCGATCTTTTTAAGACCCAATACGACCCGTTTGCGAGAGCGATGCGGCACGCGCTCAAAGACAAGATACGCTCGCTCACTGTGGCTTGCGCAAAGTCGCCGCCGCTCATAAAAGCGGGAGCTCCCGCATCGTTTGCGGCGCCGCCGCTCGTAATGGGCGCGATGATAGCCAACCATGCGCTTAAGGAGCTTATAAGCTTATGACGGAGATCTGCACGGTAAAAAAAGTCGGTAAGTGCGGCGTGTACGTCGAGCTTAAACGTAACGAGCGTTGCGAAAACTGCAAGATCTGCGCGTTCAACCGTAAAAACACTCTGGTCGTTCCCGCTAAGTCGGATATCGCAGTCAATGTCGGCGATACCGTAGTCGCGGAAATGCCGACAGTGTCAGTCGGCGCAGGCGCTTTACTGATCTACGCATTGCCCATTTTGTTTATTGTGCTCGGCGCGCTCATCGGTTTATCGGGCGGACTTTGGCTTCAAGTCGGGCTTGCGGCGGCAGGGCTCGTTATCGGACTTATTGCGGCGTGGCTTATCGATAGAGCTTACAGGCGTCGCGACGGAGTCATACCGAGGATAGTCGGGCTGTACGACGAAACGCGCTCCGCTCAGCTTGATGAGAGAGACGCACAGACAGAAACGAATGACGCTATTGCTACCGAAACCCAAGATAATAGCAAAGGAGAATAACATGGAACTTGACGTTATTGAAAAAATCGACCCCGAAGTTGCGGCGAGCATGAAAAAAGAGCTTTGCCGTCAGCGCTCCAAGATCGAGCTTATCGCGAGCGAAAATTTCGTATCCGAAGCGGTTCTTGCGGCGGCAGGTTCGCATCTGACAAATAAGTATGCCGAGGGCTATCCGCAAAAGCGTTATTACGGCGGTTGCGAATACGTAGACGAGGTAGAAACGCTCGCGATAGAACGCGCGAAAGCGTTGTTCGGCGCGGAGCACGCCAACGTTCAGCCGCACTGCGGCGCAAACGCCAACCATGCGGTGTTTTATGCGGTGTTGCAGCCGGGCGACACGTATATGGGCATGAATCTTGCGCACGGCGGACATCTTACGCACGGCTCCAAGGTGAACTATTCGGGACGGTACTATAACGTAGTGCCGTACGGCGTCGACGAAAAAACGGAGACCATCGATTACGCCGAAGTGGAGCGTATCGCCAGAGAATGTAAGCCGAAGCTTATACTTGCGGGAGCGTCGGCTTATCCGCGCGTCATAGACTTTAAAGAGTTCAGAAGGATCGCCGACGAAGTGGGCGCGGTGCTCATGGTGGATATGGCGCACATAGCGGGGCTTGTCGCTGCGGGGCTACATCCCAATCCCGTCGAGTATGCCGATATAGTCACTACGACCACGCACAAAACGCTGAGAGGTCCTCGCGGCGGCATGATCTTGTGTAAAGAACAATATGCAAAAGCGATCGATAAAGCGGTGTTCCCGGGAACGCAGGGCGGTCCGCTCGAACATATAATAGCGGCAAAAGCGGTCGCGTTTAAAGAAGCCGCCGCGCCCGAGTTTAAAACGTATCAAAAGAACGTCGCTAAAAACGCCAAGGCTCTGGCTTCGGCGCTCGGCGCGCGAGGCATAAAGCTCGTATCGGGCGGAACCGACAATCACCTTATGCTGGTAAAACTTGAAAGCGTAACGGGCAAAGAACTCGAAACGCTTTTAGATGAGTGCAATATAACCGTCAATAAAAACGCTATCCCGTTCGATCCGCTGCCGCCGTCCAAAACGTCGGGTATTCGTATCGGCACGCCCGCAGTCACTACGCGCGGCATGGGCGAGGCGGAAATGAAGGTCATAGGCGATTGCATAGCCGACGCCATCCAAAAAGGCGAGAGCGCAAAAGCCGATATCCTTGCGAGAGTGAAAACGCTCACCGACAAATTCCCGCTTTACGGCGGAGTAAAAGCTTAACCGATTATATTCGGAAACAAAACTCTTTCGGCAAAACCCGAGAGAGTTTTTTATAGCGCGAAGCAGTAAGTCTATTAAAGTTATATCCCGCATTGTTTATAGTATTTTCGGCGGATAGGAATTAAGTTGACAATAGTCTTACGCGGTAGTATACTTATTTGCAGACAAAGGAGACAGGCATGAAATTATCCATGAGAGCGTCTAACGGCATGAGACTTTGTTTTATGCTGGCGATTTCAAAAGCTCCGCTCAGCGCGTCTCAGCTTGTAAAGCAAACTGACGTGAGCATCAAGTATTTGGAGCAGCTTCTTGCAATGCTGCGCCGCGGCGATATTGTAAAGGCTTATAGAGGCAAGACGGGCGGGTATGTGCTCTCCCGTCCGCCCGAACAAATAACGGTAGGCGATATGCTTCGCGCTCTCGACGACGGGTTTGAACTGCCGGGCTGTTCGCAAGGCGTATGCGACGACCCGTATTGTCCCAATCGAAACGTGTTTACCAAACTGAACAAACAAATAAACGAGTTGTTCGACGGCATAACGCTTTGCGAAATAGTAAACGATTATCGCGACGCTTGCGGATCGAATAATGCGGGTAGCAGAACATGACGGATAAATCGGTTATATATTTGGATTATGCGGCGACCACGCCTGTGGATGCGGAAGTAATAGCGGAAGCCCTGCCGTACTTCGGAGCTTCGTTTTATAATCCCGCGTCGTCGCACATAATGGGACAGATCGCGTCTATGGCACTTGAGCGTGCTCGGCGCACCGCGCTTGCCGCTATAGGCGGTAAGGGTTGCGGCCGCATCGTGTTTACTTCGGGTGGCACGGAAGCAGTCAATCAGGCAATCAAATGCGCGCCCGTCAAAGCGGGCGATCATATTGTTGTATCGGCTATCGAACACGATTCTGTGCTTGCTTGTGCGGAACGAATGAAAGAGCTCGGCGTTTTTGTCGATTTCGTTATGCCCGATGCCGACGGCGTGATAACGCCAGAAGCATTTTCGAAAGTCGTAAACGAAAACACAAAACTCGTTTGCGTGATGACTGTCAATAATATTATCGGAACGATCCAACCGATCAAAGAACTTGTCGCGGTGGCAAAAAAATACGGCGCGCTGTTCTTTACCGATGCGGTGCAGGCGGCAAACGCAGTCGATATCGACGTGTCGGACAGTGGGGTCGATATGCTGTGTCTGTCGGGGCATAAGTTTTATGCGCCCAAAGGCACGGGACTGCTGTACGTAAAAGAAGGCGTCAAACTCAAGCCGTTATTGGACGGCGGCGCGCAGGAATACGGTCTACGCGCCGGCACTGCCGACGTCGCGGGCGCAGTGGCGATTGCCGAGGCTTTGTCGCGCGCACAAAACGATCATGACAAGTATTACGCGCACGCGCACGCCGTGTCCAATGCTTTTATATCCGCGCTCGACTGCGGCGAAGTGATCGCAAAAAACGCCCGTAAAACGGGCGATATAGTTTCGGTCGCGTTTGACGGAGTAAACGGCGGCAGGCTCGCAGTGGCTTTGTCGGTTGCAGGCGTGTGCTGTTCGGTCGGCTCGGCGTGCTCCGCAGGCTCGGCTGTTCCGCCCCCGACGCTTACCGCCATGAAAGTAAAAAACGCCGACGGAGCGGTGAGGTTTTCGTTCGGTAAACCCACTACATTGGCTCAGGCGGCGGCGGCGGCAAAAATCGTAAACGAGACGGTAGCCAAACTCAAAAGCGCGAAAGCGGGCGGAGGCAAGGCATGATATACGAGCAAAAAACATTTTTGGAAAGCGACGCGTCGCAGCCGCTCGCGGCAAGGCTCAGACCGCGCTCGTTCGACGAGTTTTGCGGGCAAAAGCATTTGATAGGCGAAGGGCGCATTTTGCGTCGGCTCATAGAAAACGATACGGTCGGCTCTATGATATTTTGGGGCCCGCCGGGCGTGGGCAAAACGACGCTTGCGCGCATTATCGCAAATAGGACAAAAGCGCAGTTTATAGATTTTTCTGCGGTGACGAGCGGTATCAAAGAGATAAAGCAAGTCATGGAGCAGGCGGAAAAAGGCAGAAAGTTCGGTGAAAAGACCATACTGTTCGTGGACGAGATCCACAGGTTCAATAAAGCTCAGCAGGACGCGTTTTTGCCGTATGTGGAAAAAGGCAGTATAATTTTGATAGGCGCGACTACCGAGAACCCGTCGTTCGAGGTAAACGGCGCGTTGCTGTCGCGCTGTAAGGTGTTCGTTTTGAAAGCGCTCGAAACGGGCGAGATATGCGAGCTTTTAAAGCGTGCGGTGAGCGACGAGCGCGGATTCGGAGAGCAAGAGATAGAGTTTGAAGACGGCGTTTTGGAAATGATCGCGGGGTTTGCCAACGGCGACGCCAGAAGCGCGTTATCTACTTTGGAAATGGCTGTTTTGAACGGCGATTTCGACGGCAAAAAGACGGTCGTCACTATGGAGACCGTCGAGCAGATAACCGCCAAAAAATCGTTGCTGTATGATAAAACGGGCGAGGAACACTATAATCTCATATCGGCGTTGCATAAGTCCATGCGTAATTCCGATCCCGACGCCGCGGTTTATTGGCTGGCGAGAATGTTGGAAGCGGGCGAAGACCCGCTGTACGTGGCGCGTCGCGTTATACGTTTTGCGAGCGAGGATATAGGTCTTGCCGACCCGCGCGCCATGGAAATAGCGGTCGCGGCGTATCAAGCGTGTCACTTCATCGGCATGCCCGAGTGTTCCGTCAATCTCACCGAGGCAGTCGTCTACATGTCTATCGTACCCAAGTCGAACGCAATGGACGTTGCCTATATGCGCGCTAAAAACGACGCTCTCACCATGCTTGCGGAACCCGTGCCGCTCGTGATAAGAAACGCGCCGACCAAACTGATGAAAGAATTGGGGTACGGCAAGGGATATCAGTACGCCCACGACGCGCAAGATCGGCTTACCTCGATGCAATGCTTGCCCGATTCTCTTGTCGGCAAGGAATACTATACGCCTACGGAAGAGGGCAACGAGGGCAAGTTCAAAGCGCGACTCGACGCTATCAAAGAATGGAAGAAAAGCCGTAAAAATTAGCGGCGAGGATATTTACTTTTCCAGTTTTTCTTGCGCGGCTTCCAATACTTTTTCGGGAAGCTTGGACTTTTGCATTTTTTGATAGGTCATTATGCCCGTGAGCGCGCCTACCGCAAAACCTACTAGCAGTCTTTTCATGTTTTCTCCTTAAAGCTTTTTGTATAGTTTGCTCCGCGCTCGGCGGCGTTATGCGCGAAGAAAAATCAGTTTATCGGTAGGGCGTAAAAGCTTGCTTTTGCAGGAATTTAATGATATAATGCAAAAGTCCTATGGAAGTAAGCAAAAGACTGTTGGGCGTGGATTTCGGATTGAAGCGCGTGGGGCTTGCCGTGTGCGACGGCTTGGGTATTCTCGCAACGCCGCTCGACGCGTACAAGACCAAGTCCATGCGCGAGACTATCGATCACGTGGCGGAGCTTGCGGCAAAGCTCGGCGTATCGGGCATAGTGGTGGGATTGCCGCTTAATCTCGACGGTACCGAATCGTTGCAGTCGGGGCGAGTGAGAGCGTTTTCTCGAAACTTGGAGCGCGTCGCGGAACTACCCGTATATTTATGCGACGAGCGTCTATCGACCGTGGAAGCGGACGAACTGCTTATGGAAGCGGGGATAAAGAGCGCGGACGAGCGCAAGAAAAAAGTGGACAGTATGGCGGCAAAGATAATTTTGCAAAGCTATATCGACAATAATAAAAAATCAAACGGAGACTGATCATGGCGGAAAACAAGAACAACGACGTCGAACTTATCGACGATGACGAAGTGATAACTCTTTACGACGACGACAACAAACCCGTAAAGTTTTATGAAGTGGCGTGCATAGAGTACCAAGGCGAATTTTATGCATTGATGCAACCCGTCGAGCCGATGGAGGGCTTGGGCGAGGACGAGGCGCTCATATTCAAGGTGCGCGAAGAGGACGAGGATAACGACGTGTTCGAGCCCGTTACCGACGAGTCCGTTCTTGACGCCGTATTCAACGAGTATCTCAATGCTATAGCCGACGCCGAAGACGGTTGCGGTTGTGGCTGTGGCTGCGGTCACGACCACGACTGTGATTGCGACGGCGATTGCGAATGCGACGGCGAGTGCGATTGCGAAAAAGAACACGAGCCTGAGCATGAATGCGGTTGCGGTTGCAAGCACGGCAAATAGCCGAAATGTAAAGCAAACGGCGGGATTTTATTTTTAAAATTACCGAAAAAGTATTTGCGTTGCACCGTCCTTTGTGATATAATAAAAATTACAGTTAAAGAAAGGCGGCGTAAGCGACCGCCGATCGTAATAAAAAAGGTCTATTACTCACCGAGTTCGTTTTCTGTGCGCAGGTTAAATCTTTTCATGACTTGCGTTGGAGCTCGGGCGGGAAAACGGAGAAATCATGGCAAATATCATCACGATGAAACAGCTTCTCGAAGCGGGCGTTCACTTTGGACATCCCACGCGCAAGTGGAATCCCAAAATGAAAAAGTACATCTACGTATCGCGTAACGACATCTACATCATCAACCTCGAAAAAACGGTCGAGATGATAGATAAAGCGTATGCGTTTGTTAAGAGCGTAGCGGCGGAAGGAAAGAACATTCTTTTTGTCGGCACAAAAAAACAGGCGCAGGAAGCGGTCATGCAGGAAGCGCAAAAGTGCGGTATGTACTACGTTAAGTCGCGTTGGCTCGGCGGCACGCTTACCAACTTTTCGACTATCCGTTCGAGAATAGAGCGTCTCAACAAGCTCAATCTTATGGAAAAAATGAACGAGTTTGCGTTGCTTCCCAAAAAGGAAGTATTAAAGCTCAAGGCGGAGCGCGACAAACTCGAAGAAAACCTCGGCGGTATCAAAGATATGCGTTCGCTTCCCGGCGCGCTTTTCGTGGTCGACCCCAAAAAGGAACATAACGCCGTATTGGAAGCGCGCAAGCTTCATATACCCATCGTCGCTATCGTCGATACCAACTGCGATCCCGATGAGATCGATTACGTTATACCCGGCAACGACGACGCTATACGCGCTATCAAATTGATTGCGGGCGCAATGGCGGACGCAGTTATCGAAGCTCGCGAAGGCGAGGAAGGTCTTGCCGCCCGTCGCGCCGTAGAAGCGCAGATCCAAGCGGAAGCCGACGCCGCAAAAGCGTCCGTCGAGGTAGTGGAAGCTCCCGCGACTCAGGCTCAGCTCGATAAGCTCGTAGAGGAAAAAACGGAAGAACCCGCCGCGGCGGAAAACGCATAGTAAAGTAGTTTGTCCGTTAAACGGCTTAAAGTACGGTGTGACGATAGTTATGCGGTATGTGTTTCGTTGCCGTTTTGTTATGCGATGATACGGACAAACAAAACAAAGAATAAATAAAGGAGAAACATAATTATGGAAATTACTGCCAAGGACGTGGCAAAGCTCAGAGATATAACCGGCGTCGGAATGATGGCGTGCAAAAAAGCGCTTATCGAGACCAACGGCGATATAGATAAAGCATGCGAATATCTTCGCGAACAGGGTATGGCTGTCGTAGCCAAAAAAGCGTCGCGTATAGCGGCGGAAGGCGCGGCGTGCGCATATATTTCCGAAGACAAGCATACCGGTGCGCTTGTAGAAGTAAACTGCGAATCCGACTTCGTTGCCAAGAGCGACGTTTTTGTCGGGCTTTGCGAAAAGGTAGCTAAGGCGGTCGTCGAAAGCGGTGTTACCGACGTAGAGGCGCTTAAAGCGGTAAAGACGGCGGATGGCACTATCGACGAGCTTGTAACCGCCGCGACTTCCAAGACGGGCGAGAAGATCTCGCTTCGCCGCGCGGTCATACAGTCGGCAAAAGACTGCATCGAAGAGTCTTATATCCACATGGGCGGCAAAATGGGCACGCTCGTCGAGATCAAATGCGAGGGCTTGAAGCCCGAGTGCGTTTCCGAAGTGGTTACTATGGCTCACGACGTTGCTATGCACGTCGCCGCGTTCCAGCCTCCGTATGTTCGCAAGACGGACGTACCCGAGAGTGACGTAGAGCGCGAGCGCGACATAATCCATCAACAGCTGCTCAACGACGAGAAAAACAAGAAAAAGCCCGAACAGGTGCTCGCCAAGATCGCAGAGAACAAGCTCGGCAAGTTCTTCGAAGAAAACTGCTTGCTGTATCAAGCGTTTGCAAAGGATCCGTCCATTACGGTTGAACAGCTCGTAGCGGCTACGGCGAAGAAAGTGGGCGCCAAACTCGAAGTTGTCAGATTTTCCAAGTACGTCATGGGCGAAGGAATAGAAAAGCGCAGCGACAACCTTGCGGAAGAGGTTGCCAAGCTCGCCAATAAATAACAGTCACGAAAATGTCGGCTTACCTGATTTGATAAGCCGATTTTTTCGATATGAAAAAAAAGTACGGCGGTACAAATAATATGTATAAGAGAGTATTGTTAAAACTCAGCGGCGAAGCGCTTGCGGGTGAAGCGGGCACGGGTATCGATCCCGTTACCGTCGACAAAGTTGTTTGTCAGCTTGTCGAGCTCGCAGGCAAAGGCATGGAGATCGCGGTAGTGGTCGGCGGCGGCAATTTTTGGCGCGGTCGGCAGGGCGTGGCTATGAACAAGGTCACTGCGGACCATATGGGAATGCTTGCCACCATAATGAATGCTTTGGCGCTTCAGGACGCTATCGAAAAGAAAGGCGTTCCGACGCGTGTACAGACCGCGCTTTCGATACCCGCCGTTGCGGAGCCGTACATTTTGAGAAAAGCGTTAAGGCATTTCGAAAGCGGCAGAATAGTAATATTCGCGTGCGGTACCGGTAATCCTTACTTTACTACGGACTCGGGCGCGGCGCTCCGTGCGGCGGAGATCAAGGCGGACGTATTGCTTATGGCTAAAAATGTGGACGGTGTTTACGACAGCGATCCCAAGACCAATAAAAACGCCAAAAAGCTCGACGAGATCACGTACATGGACGTGCTCAATAAGAACATAGCGGTCATGGACTTTACTTCCGTTACCATGTGCATGGAGAACAAAGTGCCTATTGTCGCTTTCGGTCTCAACGAAGAAAACAGTATAATTCGCGCGGCAAGCGGCGAAAAAATCGGAACGCTTATCCATTAGGAGGGTAATATGCAAAACGAGCAGCTTATAGAGCAATCCAACAAGATCGACGAAAAATTCAACAAGGTGATCGATCATCTTAAATCCGAGTTCAATTCGATGCGCGCGGGGCGTGCAAACCCCGTCGTTCTCAATCGCGTTACCGTCGATTATTACGGCACGGCTACGCCGCTTAATCAAATGGCAAACATATCGGTTTCCGACGCGCGTACCCTTACGGTATCGCTTTACGACGTGTCTGCGCTTAGAGAAGCCAAAAAAGCGATAATAGCCGCAGACCTCGGTCTTAATCCCGTCGATGACGGAAAAGTAATACGTCTGTCTTTCCCTCAACTTACCGAAGAGCGTCGTAAAGAGCTCATTAAGCAAGTCAAAAAAGTGGGCGAAGACAGCAAGGTCGCACTTCGCAACGAGCGCCGCGACGCATTGGACTTTGGCAAAAAGATCAAAAAGGACGTGTCCGAAGACGAGTTTGCCGAGTACGAGAGAGTCATACAAAAGAAGCTCGACGCGGCGATAGAAAGAGTAGACAAGATGATCAAAGAAAAGGAAGCCGATTTGCTTGAGATCTGACGCGCAAGGCATACCTCGTCATATCGGGATAATAATGGACGGAAACGGCAGATGGGCGCAAAGACGCCTGTTGCCGCGTAGCGCAGGACATCGCGCGGGCGTAAAAAACATAACGCCCGTCGTGACCGTTGCGCTCGAATACGGCGTTCAATGTGTTACGCTGTATGCGTTTTCCACCGAAAACAAAAACCGAGCAAAAGACGAAGTAGACGCGCTCATAGACCTTATCCGCAAGCGCCTGAAACCCATGACTCGCGAGCTTATCGCTCGCGGAGCGCGTGTTGCGTTCTCTGGCGATTCCTCGTACTTTCCGCAAGATGTCAGAGATATCATGGAAGAGATAGTTGCGGAAAACACCGATACGACTGCTCAAGTAGTCAACATTGCGCTTGATTACGGCGGACGCGAAGAAATATTGCGCGCGGCAAGAGAAGCCGCAAAAGACGGCGAGATCACTGCGGAAACGTTTGAAAGCAAGCTGTATACCGCAGGTCTTCCCGAATTGGATATGATAGTACGTACGGGCGGCGAGAAGCGGCTCAGTAATTTTTTATTATATCAGGCGGCGTACAGCGAACTGTTTTTTACGGATACGCTGTGGCCGGACTTTAACGGCGAAGAACTGATAGCGTTATTAAACGAATTCAGTAAAAGAACGAGACGGTTCGGAAAATGAAAACCAGAGTAATAACAGGAATATTCATAACGATAATATACGTTGCGGTGTTATTGCTTGCGACGTATGTGCACCCGATAGCTTTCGACGTGTTTATTTTCCTATTGATGACTTGCGGTGCTTATGAAATGAGCAAAGCTTTGTCAAAAACGTTCAGCCCCCCGATAATAATTTTGGACATGATAAGCATTGTCTTGGGGTTTGGCGCGTTTTGGTTTTTTCAGTATTTTTTCCAAGCGTATTCGGCGGGCATAACTGCGTATTTGATAGCACTAGTCGTTATGATATTGGTAACGGTCATCGTGACGGCAAGCTCCAAGGTGTACGTAAAGGGCAATGCATACTCGACAATATTCGTTATGCTTTACCCGTGCGCTCTGCTTGTATTTTCTTTGGGGCTCAATTACTTTATCAATCTCGGTTTCGGCGGAGTAGACGGTTCTACTCCGTATAGAAATATCGGGCTTGCTTTGATGTTTTTAGTGCCTACGTTTACCGATATTATGGCATATCTTGTCGGAAGTACGGTAAAAGGCAAAAAGCTTTGTCCCAAGATAAGCCCCAATAAGACCATATCGGGCGCTATCGGCGGTTTGTTCGGCGGTATGCTCGGCGCGGGGGTAGTACTGCTTTGTATTTATCTCGCGGGTGAATTCAACGTAAATATTCTCGGGCTTGCCATGCTGACCGATAATTGGACGAGCACTATCGTCAATTTGTTGGTTCTGGGCTTGATAGGTTCCGTTTTCGATCAGATAGGCGATCTAGTCGCATCGTTCATAAAGCGTCGCGTCGGAATCAAAGACTTTTCAAACATACTGCCCGGTCACGGCGGTATACTCGACCGCGTAGACGGATTTATGTTCTGCGGAGTGTTCTATTATCTGTACTTCGCGTTTATGATAATATTGCTATGACAAAGATCGCATTGCTCGGTTGCACCGGTTCCATAGGTCGGCAAACGCTTGACGTGGTGCGGCATAACAGAGATAAACTGAGTATTTCTGCGCTTTCGTGCGGATCGGATCACGCGGCGCTTTTGCAAGCTTCGCATGAATTCGATTGTAAGCTTTTGGGTATCGCCGATAACGCCGCGTATAAAAAACTTAAAGAAAATGCGAAAAACGGCGAAGAGATTTACGTAGGCGATGAAGCGCTTGAAACTCTCGCGCGTTCCGACGCCGATATTGTTGTCGTTGCGGTGGTCGGCATGGTGGGGTTGCGCGCAGTGATCGCCGCGCTCGAATGCGGCAAGACAGTCGCGCTTGCCAATAAAGAATCGCTCGTTGCGGGCGGGGAACTCGTTAAATCCGCTCTTTCAAAAAGCGGAAAGGGAAAGATCTGTCCGATTGATTCGGAACATTCCGCGGTCTGGCAGGTCCTTAACGGTGCCCGCGATTTTAAGCGCATAATTCTGACGGCAAGCGGCGGACCGTTCAGAGAATATAACGGCGATCTCGGCGCCGTGACCGTAGAGCAAGCGGTGGCGCATCCTACTTGGCGCATGGGCAAAAAGATATCCGTGGACAGCGCGACCATGATGAATAAAGCGCTCGAGATAATCGAGGCGCGTTGGCTGTTCGGTACTACAGATATCGATTACGTGATACATCCCGAGAGCATCGTTCACTCCATGGTCGAGTTTTCGGACGGCTCGATCAAGGCGCAGGCGAGTTTTGCCGATATGCGGCTGCCCATACAGTACGCGCTTTTGGGCGAGCATTGCGCACGCGAATATACGGAGCTTAGCTTGCCGCTTTCATTGAGATTCTTTGCTCCCGACGAAAAACGTTTTCCCGCGCCGTCATTGGCGCGCGCGGCGATAAAGGCGGGCGGTAACGCCGCGGTAGTTTTAAACGCCGCAAACGAAGCCGCCGTGAGACTGTTTTTGGAACGCAAGATAAAGTTTACGGACATTGTAAAGATTGTATCCGAAACGCTTGACAAAACGCCTAACGCGCCGCTTTGCGGCGTTGACGAAGTGTTTGCGACGCATAAACAAGTTTACGATAAAATATACTGTGTGTAGTAAGAGGTCGTTATTTGGAAAAGTTGGCTTTTATTCTGCTATCGCTTGTAATACTGCTGTTGATGGTGCTTATACACGAAGCGGGGCATTACACCGCTGCTAAGATCCTCGGGTTTACCGTGGATGAATTTGCCGTAGGATTCGGTCCCAAGCTTTTTTCCAAACGCCGCAAAAACGGCGAGCTTTTTTCTGTGAGAATATTGCCGCTCGGCGGGTTTTGCGCGTTTTACGGCGAGACGGATGACGGCGACGCCAAAACAGAAAAGCCGAAAACCGAGAGCAACGCCGATACCGAAGCCGTCGATGAAAAAAGCGCCGACGCAATGAGCGATGCGGGCTCGATAAATACCGATAAAACCGATGTATCTGCCGCGACCGAAGTCGTATGTGATGAAACGTCCGATGCGGGTGGGGTGAGCCCGGCGCCGAGCGAAAGCGACGATTTGCTTACGTTCGTCATGAAAAGCAAGCTCGAAGAGTGCGATGCGAAATCGAAAGCCGAAAAGCGCGCCGAGGAGCCTGCCGCTCCGCCGCGACTCGATAAAAACGGTAATCCCGCGCTCCCGTTTAATAAGCAAAAGCCTTGGAAACGTATAATCGTATTGCTCGGCGGCGTTCTGTTTAATTTTTTGTCGGCAATAATTTTCTCGCTCATTTATATTTGGGTGGTCGGCTTTGCAACGCCGCAGGTAGCGGAAATATACGTCGATACAAACGGTTTGCCGTATTGCCCCGAGCTTCGCGTAGGCGATGTGATCTTAGCCGTTGACGGCGAAGACATATCGGTAATGCGGTCTTTTGACGATCTTGTGGGAAATATCGGCAAAGATAAGACCGTAACGCTCAAAATAAGCCGTGACGGCAAAGTTATGTACGAGAAAGTTACGCGTCGCGCTATAGCGACGGAGATCGACGGTGAACCTACCGAGTACGTCGGGTTCGGTTTCAGATCGAAAACGGTATTCAGAGGCAATAATGCGGGCAATGCGTTTAAGTATTGCGTGCCGTACACGGGTAAACTTTCGTGGTCCATACTCGGCGCGTTCGGCGGAATATTGACGGGCAAGCAGTCTATTACTTCGATGTCCGGTCCCGTCGGGTCGATAAGCATGATGGCGGAAGTTTCCGCAGCCGATTGGCGCAACATTTTGATACTGCTTCCGTTATTGGCAAGCAACCTCGCCATATTCAATCTTTTGCCGTTCCCCGCACTGGACGGCGCGCACGTCGTGTTTACGGTCATCGAATGGATACGACGAAAACCGATCAATCGAAAAGTCGAGAGCATGATACACTTTGTGGGAATGGTCGTGCTGTTGCTGTTTGTTTGTATCGTAGATATCATATCGTTTGCTACGTAGTGATATCGGTCGGCTGTTCTTTACGGAGAAGATAAACAATGAGTAAAGTCGTAAAAATAAAAAATTTATCGATCGGCGGCGGCAATAGGATCGCTATACAGTCGATGACAAATACAGATACGCTGGATACCGACGCTACCGCGGCGCAGCTCAAAGCGCTTCAGATCGCAGGGTGCGATATCGCAAGGCTTGCCGTATCGAGCGAAGACGAAGTAAAAGCATGTAAACCGTTAATCTGTAAATTCGACATGCCGCTCGTCGCCGATATACAGTTCGATTATAAGCTCGCCGTCATGGCTTGCGAGATCGGGTTTGACAAGATACGCTTTAATCCCGGCAATATCGGAGACGAGAACAAAGTCAAAATTCTCGTCGACGCATGCAAAGCTCACGGCGTGCCCATAAGGATAGGCGTAAACACGGGATCGTTGGAGCGCGAATACATAGGACTTCCGCCCGCGGAAGCGCTTAAAAAAAGCGCGCTCAAGCACGTTGCGTTATTGGAAAAGTTCGGGTTTTACGATATAGTTATCTCGGTGAAGTCGTCGGACGTCAAGACGATGATAGACGCTTATAGGTCGCTTGCCGAAGAAGTCGATTACCCGTTGCACTTGGGCGTTACCGAAAGCGGCGCCGATATTCGCGGCATAGTTCGATCGGCTGTCGGCATAGGCTCGCTGCTTTGCGACGGTATAGGCGATACCGTCCGCGTGTCGCTGTCGGGCGATCCGATAAACGAAGTGGAAGCGGCTCGGCTCATTTTGCAAGAGTCGGGTATAGATAAAAATTACTGTCAGATAGTTTCGTGCCCGACCTGCTCGCGCTGCAAATACGATCTTAAAGCGTTGGTCGACGAGCTTAAAGCCGCGACAAAAGATATTAAGACCCCCGTTAAACTTGCTGTAATGGGCTGTGTGGTAAACGGCCCGGGCGAGGCGCGAGACGCCGATTTCGGGGTCGTAGGCGGCACGGGCGGCAAGGTCGCGATATTCGCAGGCGGTAAAGCAGTAAAGACTGTCGATCATTCTGAGGTCGTTCCCGAGATCTTGCGCATGATCGAACAAAAGAGCAAGATATAAAGCGGTAATTTATGAACAAGATATATCAAGAGATAAACGCTCGCGCGGCGGGCAAGTATGCCGACGTAAGGTTTTCCGAGGTCGCATTTAAAAACGATCGTGCCGAAGTATGCGTTACGTGTTTACATGGCGCGGAGCAGGTGCTGAGAGCGGACGAAGAGCTTAAAAGACTTATAACCGAATTGTGCCCGTTCAATACGCCGCTTACGATCAATATAACCGCAGAGGATCTGTCGCCGAGAAAGCTTCGCGACGCGGTCGCGGCGTTCACGCGCAAGATACCGTTTGTGGCGTCTGTTGCCGACGATATCCGCGCGCATGACGAGCCGCCGACGGTTAAGTTTATCATGTATGAAAATATGCTCGAGCTTGCCAAAAACGATTTCTTTCCGCGTCTCGAAGAGTTTTTGAAAAATATGTACGTCACACCTGTCAAGGTGGAAGTGGAGAGCGTTGCGCTTGCGCATGAGGAAGCCGATGCGTCGGCGGCGCACGAGACCAAAATATACGCAGTGTCGGATATCGTGCCGCTGTACGGCAGTATTGACGCGACAACCGCTATGTCGGCGGCGGACGTTTCGGGCAATAACGAGGGTATATCGGTATGCGGTATACTCACCATGGCAACCGACTTTTTGAGTAAGGGCGCGGGCGCTAAGCGTTCGAGACCGTATGAAAAATTCATACTTTACGACGGTGATACGACTTTACAGTGCAGGATGTTTCCGCACGACGGTTTTTCGGTCGTTGATGCCGATATACTCAATAAGCCTGTGTGCGTGTTCGGAAATACGGAATTGGAGCGCGGCAGGACAAACGAATGCGCTATGACGGTGCGTTCTCTTGCTCTTTGCAATGCGAAAGGTTTAACTGCGTTACAGCTAAAACCTGAGCCCGAGGATTACGAGACGGTACGTCCGCTCGCATACGAAGAGTATATCCAAGCGAGTTTGTTCGGCGAGGCGGACGTGCTCCCGCCGGCTTTGGTGGGCACTTTCGTAGCATTCGACTTCGAGACCACGGGACTGTCGATATTGTACGATAAACCGACCGAACTCGGCGCGGTCAAAATAGTGGACGGCGTGATAACCGAAACGTTTTCCACGCTCATAGACCCGAAACGCCCCATACCCGAAGAAGTATCCAAAAAGACGGGCATAACCGACGACATGGTAAAAGGTCAGCCGCTCTTCGAAGACGTGATCCCCGATTTTTACAAGTTTACGCGCGGCGCGGCGCTCATAGGGCATAATATCGCGTTCGACTTTCCGTTTTTGTTAAAGTACGGCAATCGCGCGGGGTATGCTTTCGGCGATAGAAAGACATTCGATACATTGGGCATAGCGCCTCGCGCCATCCCGGGAATAGACGTATTGACGCTCGATCACGTGCTTTCCGAGCTCGGGCTCGTAAACGACAATGCGCATAGAGCATTATCGGACGCGACGGCAACGGCAAAAGCGTTTATAGCGATGCAAAAGCGGCTGTATAAAAATCAAGCTTGATAGTCAGCGATATTCGTTTTGCGGGCGGTCAAAAAAATATCGAGAAAACGCTTGCCTTTTTCGATATAAAGTGATATATTGGTATCAGAACATTAGGTGTAACGTGAGAGTGGGTCTTGACCCGCTCTCAATTAATGTTAGGGAGTTTTATCATAAACAACGTTATCGAAAAAGTCAGACCCGTAGCAGAAGGCGTGCTTGACGGCATGGGTTACGAACTCGTGGATATCGAGTACAAAACGCTTTACGGCGAAAAACACCTTATTATTTATATCGCCAAGGACGGAGGCGTAAGTCTCGACGACTGCGAGGCTGTTTCAAACGCGCTCGACGGTCCGCTCGACGCGCTTGATCCTACGGGCGAAGCGCCGTACTGCTTGGACGTGTCTTCGCCGGGGCTTGACAGACCATTCAAGACACAGCGCGATTTCGAGCGCAACTACGGCGAGGCTGTCGAGGTCAAGCTGTACGCGCCGCTCGGCGACAGGAAAGAAAAACTGATAGTAGGAACGCTTGTCTGCCGCAACGAAAAAAACGTCACGATAGACGAGAACGGCGTTCAAACGGTAATAGAAAATTCAAAGATCGCTTTGGTTCGTCCGTACGTCGAGTTTTGACGCGGTAAAAGCGATATAAATAAAAATCAATTTTCGGGAGAAACGAAATGGCAAAGAAAAACGCTACGCTCACTCTTCAAGCCGACTTCTATGACGCGCTCAGCGATCTCGAATCGGAAAAGGGCATCAGAAAGGAAGTATTCCTCGACGCTTTGGAGGATGCTTTGACCAGCGCGTACAAAAAACAGTACGGTGTTGCAAAACAGATAAAAATAATCCTCATGCCCGAGACCAAGACTTTTAAGATCTATACTTGCCAAAAGGTCGTGGAGCAGGTGGAGGATCGCGAGACGGAGATCAGTCTGGAAGACGCGCGGCTCATCGATAAAAAATATAAAGTGGGCGACGATATTTACGGTCCCGTCGATGCGAGCGATTTCGGACGCATCGTAGCGCAAATGGCTAAGCAGATCGTTACGCAAAAGCTCAGGAGTTTGGAAAGTGAAATGGCGTACAGCGAGCTTTCCGAAAAAGAAGAAGAGCTTGTTACTTGCGTGGTCCATCGCGTAGACGGCAAAAACGTGTGCGTGGAAATACAAAAATTGGAAGCAGTGCTTTATCCCAAAGATCAGTTGCCCGGCGATAAATTCAAGGTCGGCGATAAGATCAAAGTCTTTGTCCGCGGCATAAAGACGGGCACGCACGGACCGCAGGTCTTGGTAACGCGCACTGCGCCGGGATTTATCAAGCGTTTGTTTGAGCTTGAAGTTCCCGAGATAAGCAGCGGCGTGGTCGTAATAAAGGGCATTGTCCGCGAAGCGGGTCTGCGCACAAAAATGGCTGTGTACGCTACCGATTCGGGCGTGGACGCTGTTGGCGCATGCGTAGGTAACCGCGGCTCGCGCGTAAATAGCATCATATCCGAAGTGGGCGGAGAGAAGATAGATATTATCCCGTGGCACGAGGATCCGCTTGAGTTTATTGCGCGCGCGCTCCTTCCCGCCAAGGTAGTTATGGTCGAGGCGAAAGAGGATGAGCATGCGGCAAAGGTAGTCGTTATGGACGATCAGCTCAGCCTTGCCATAGGCAGAGAGGGCGTAAACGCGAGATTGGCGGCAAAGCTCACGGGTTGGAAGATCGATATTAAACCGTACTCGGCAATGGAAAAAGAAGTCAAAGCCGCTAGCGAGCGCGCCGAGCAAATGGGTAGCGACAACTTCAACGTGTTCGACGAGGATATCGGAGAGCTCGATTGATGAAGCATGTTCCCGTAAGGTCTTGTATAGTTTGCCGTAGGCAAGCCGACAAATCGGAGCTGTTGCGCATAGTAAAAACGGACGGCGAAGGTTTTACGATCGATCCGAGCGGAAAAAAATCGGGGCGCGGCGCGTACGTTTGCAAAAGCGAGCAGTGCTTCGACGGGCTTATAAAAAAGCGCGCGCTCAACCGCACGTTCAAAACGCAAGTCTCGGAAGCGGAATACAATAGAATCGCGGAACAGCTTAAAGGGATCGACATAGGTGAGTGAAAACGATAAATTCGCGGCGCTTATTGGGTTTGCCAAGCGCGCGGGCAAGATCGTATACGGATACGATGATTTAAAGTCCGCAAAGCGGATCAAACTGTTCGTCATAAGCGACAGCGTGTCAAGTAACGTCGTAGACGGACTAAAACGAGCGTCTTTAAAAACAGGCGCGCCGCTGGTAGCGGCAGATATGCTCGAAGAGCTTATAGGCGGTAATTGCAAGGCTCTCGGCATTACCGATAAAAATATGGCGAGCGGAATGCTCGATTATGTTCGCGGCGAACAGTCGCGGTACCGCATAATTTCGGTGGAGGATCGAATTGGCTAATAACGAACAAGTAACAAAAAGCGAAGAAACCGTTCCGAGCGGCATCAAAAAACTGCACGGTTTGGTAGAAAGCGGCGAACTTGCGAATTTTGGTAAACGCGTTGCCGAAATGCGTAAGCGCGTTGAAAAATTGTTCAACGCCGAGCGCGCAAAGTTATCCGACTTGCGTGCCGAGCGCGCGCGCGCCGACGAGGAAGAAAAACTCGCGGCAGAGCGGGCGCGTCAGGCTCAGGAAGCGCAAAACGTTGCGGAGCAACCGAAAGAAGAGCCTTCGGTCGAGCCTGTAAAACAAGCCGATAGCGAAACCGAAACGGCAAAACCCGAGGCAAAGCCCGAACAACCCGCGCCCGTCGAGGAAAGCAAGAAGCCGGCGACGGAAGCTACGGTCTCGTCGGATACGGGATCTACGACCGGCGGTGCAACGCGTACCGCTATACCCAGCTATATTCGCGGCGTAATAAAGCACACTCCAAGGCCCGTAAGCGACAGACCCGCGGCGCAAAGAGGTGCTGGAACGACGCGCCCGCCGCGTCCCGGTATGCCGCCCCGTCCTGCGACGCAAAAGCCGTCCATGGGCGGTTCGCGAGTTTCTATACCCAAGTTCGAGCCGCCTGCGGCGTCGAGAAAACGCGGCGAGCCCGCGGGTAAAAAGACTTTTGTCAAGCCCGAAGACAAGCGTCAGATGAGCAAGCGCATGCTTATAAGAAAAGGCTATATTCAAGAGAATATGGACGAAGAACGTATGGGCACGCGCAAGCTCAAAAACAAGAAAGTCAATAAGGTAGTGCCGTTTGCACCCATCAAGATAGAAAACGCGGTGATCACGACCGAAAACCTTACCGTTAAAATTCTTTCCGAAAAAATAGGCAAGACCGCGCAAGAGATAATCAAGCAGCTTATGGAGCTCGGTATTATGACGACGATAAATACCGTCGTCGATTTTCCGACAATGCAGCTTGTTGCGGACGCGCTCGGCGTTAATATCGAACTCAAACTCGAAAAGACCAAAGAAGAAGAGCTCAAAGAACTTCATGCCGAGCCCGATGCGGAAGAGGATCTTGTCAAGCGTTCGCCCATAGTCACCGTTATGGGACACGTCGATCACGGTAAGACCTCGCTCCTCGACGCGATACGCAAGACCAATATTACGGCGGGCGAAGCGGGAGGAATAACTCAGCATATCGGCGCGTATTCGGTGGACGTAAACGGAGAAAAGATAACGTTCCTCGACACACCCGGACACGAAGCGTTTACGGAAATGCGTCGTCGCGGCGCTACCGTTACGGATATTGCAGTGCTTATCGTCGCCGCAGACGACGGCGTCATGCCGCAGACAGTCGAGGCTATCGAGCATGCAAAAGCCGCGGAAGTTCCTATTGTCGTAGCTATCAACAAGATAGATAAACCCGGCGCAGACGCCGAAAAGATAAGACAGCAGCTTGCAAATTACGAAGTGCTGTGCGAGGAATGGGGCGGCGACGTGCCCATGGTGCCTATTTCCGCCAAGCAGAATAAGGGCATTGATAAGCTTCTCGAAAATATATTGCTTATATCCGAGATAAAAGGCTACCGCGCCAATCCCAAACGTAGCGCAAGGGGCTACGTTATCGAAGCGCGTATCGACAAGGGCAAAGGTCCCGTCGCAAACGCGATCGTGCAAAACGGTACTTTGCACGTAGGAGATTATATCGTTTCGGGTACGGCGTTCGGCAGAGTGCGCGCGCTGACCGACGACAAAGGCAAGTCGATAAAGTCGGCGGGTCCGTCTACGCCCGTGGCGGTGTACGGTCTCGGACAAGTGCCTTCCGCAGGCGATGCGATAGTTGCCGTAGAAAACGAAAAGATGGCGCGTCAAGTTATAGAAGAACGTACTGCGCGCGCAAAAAATCAAATGCTCGGCGATACGCCCACCACCGATATCGAAGAAGCATTCCAAAAGGTGGCGAGCGGCAACGTCAAAGAGTACAAGCTCATCGTTAAGGCGGACGTTCAGGGTTCTGCCGAAGCGCTCAAGGAATCTTTGTTGAAGCTTTCCAACGACGAGGTGAAAGTAAGTATCGTTCGCGCGGGCGTAGGCGCTATAACGCAGTCCGATGTTATGCTTGCGGACGTTTCCAAAGCCAACATAATAGGCTTTAACGTTAAGCCCGACAGCGAAGGTCGCGCCGCGGCGGAGCGCATGGGCGTAAAGATCGGCTTGTACAGCATAATTTACGAAGTGCTCGACGACGTTCAGGACGATATGGACGGACTTCTTGCGCCTAAGTACGTCGAACGCGTTACGGGCAGAGCTCAAGTGCGTATGGCGTTTAAGGTATCGGGTATCGGTATGGTCGGCGGTAGCTACGTTCAGACGGGTAAGATCGTGCGTAACGGCAAGGCTCGGCTTTATCGCGGCGACAAAGTCATATTCGACGGCAATATTTCGGGATTGAAGCGTTATAAAGACGACGCCAAAGAAGTCACCATCGGTTTGGAATGCGGTATCGCGCTCGACGGATTTACCGACTTTATGGAAAACGACGAGATCGAGTGCTACGTTATGGAGCGTGAAACCAAAAAGGACGCTCGGGAGAGTAAGTAGTGAAAGGACATAACGGAACGAGCCACAGAACAGAACGTGTCGGCAGCGTGATAAAACGTGCCGTTTCGGTCATAATAGAAACAGAACTTTCCGACCCCCGCATACAGGGCGTGAGCGTTGTGGACGTAGAGGTTGCGCGCGATATGCGCCACGCCACGGTTTTTGTGCGTATCGAAAACGACAGCAACGAGGTCCTTGCGGTTCTCGAAAAAAGCGCGGGCTTCATACGCCGCACGCTGTGCGAAGAACTGAGCGAGATGCGCTCGATCCCTCAGCTTCACTTTGTGCTCGATAAATCGGGCGAGTATTACCAACGTATAGAAGAAATAATAAAGGGCTTACACAATGACGAAAGCGGCGACTGACATCATCAATGCAATAAAGAACAGCTCCGCCGTATTGGTGTGCGGGCATATGCGCCCCGACGGAGACTGTATCGGCTCGGCTCTCGCTATGCGCAGGCTGTGCGAAAAGTTGGGTAAGCATGCCGATGCGGTGAGCGACGGCGAAAAGCCGCCCGCGTTCGATTTTTTACCCGATTACGAATTGTACTGCGCTCCGCGAAGACCCGACTACGATCTGCTGATAGCTGTAGACTGCGCCGAAGAAAAGCGTTTGGGCGAGTACCGCAGGTATCTGAATACGGCGCGCACCGTCGTTAATATCGATCATCATCCCAATATCGGGTACGGCAATATCAACGTTGTCGATCCGTCGGCTTCGAGCACTTGCGCAATCGTTTTTGAATTATTCGAAGACAGCGGGTATATGGACAAGACCATCGCGGAAATGCTGTACACCGGTCTTTCGACGGATACGGGGCATTTTATGCATTCCAATACCGACGAAAAAGTTTTTAAAATAGCGGCGCGTTTGTGCACGTACGGTATTGAAGTCGGCAAGATAAACCACGATATTTATTGTAATAAAAGCACCAACAGGATAGCGCTTACGGCATTGGCACTTTCGGGGATAAGACTGTATGCCGAAGGCAAGATCGCGCTCATGACGGTAATGCTTGCCGATCTTGAAAAAAGCGGCTGTCATACTCCCGATACGGAAGGGCTTATCGATCATGCTTCGAGCATTTCGGGCGTGAAAATATCTTTATGTATGTGCGAACAACCCGGTAATGTGTTCAGAGTGTCTTTGCGTTCGGTCGAGGCGGATGTTTCCGCAGTCGCGGCCAGGTTCGGCGGCGGCGGGCATAAATTGGCGTCGGGCTGTATGATAAGCGGAAACCGCTACGACGTAGCGGAAAAGATAATAAAAGCGGCGGAAGCGGCGTTGTAGCATGACGGGGCTTATAAATCTTTACAAGCCGAGCGGTATGTCGTCGGCGCAAGCGGTTGCGGCGGTAAAAAAGATTTTGGAAGTCAAGACCGTCGGGCATATGGGAACGCTCGATCCTATGGCTGAGGGAGTGCTTGTTATCGGCGTCGGCAAAGCCGCGAGGTTGTTTGACTATCTCGTGCAAAAGCGTAAGTCGTATACAGCCAAATTCAAATTCGGTTATGAGACGGATACGCTCGATGCGCTCGGAAAGACGGTGGCTACTACAAGCGATATCCCGTCGGACTCCGCCGTTCTTGCGGCAATGCAGTCCATGGTCGGAAAAATAGATCAGATCCCGCCCGTATACAGCGCCAAGCATGTGGACGGGGAACGCGCATATAAGCTTGCAAGACAGGGAGTAGCGACCGAGTTGAAACCAGTTCCCGTCGAGATATATTCGGTGGAACTTGTATGCCAGCCGCGCCCCGACGAGCTCGTTTTTAATATCGATTGTTCCGCGGGTACATACATACGCTCGATATGTCGTGATGCGGCAAGGCTGTGCGGTTCGCTTGCAACGCTTACATATTTACAGCGCACAAGATCGGGGCGGTTCACGGTGCGAGACAGTTTTACTTTGGAAAATCTGAAAGTAACTAAAAGCGCGGCGCTATTGCCCGTTGACGAATCGCTCGATATACCTAAAACCGAAATAGCGGCAGATAAGTACGACGATCTTGTTTGCGGCAGGCGGGTAGAATGTGCGCTTGACGGCGATTCTTATATTTATTGCCACGGCGAGCTTTTCGGTATAGGAAGCTCCGTAGACGGAGCATTGAAACTAAAAACGTATTTGAGGGAGGACGCAGTATGAAAGAATTGACGCGTGAAACGGCAACTTGCATTGCTCTCGGCTACTTTGACAGCGTGCATTTAGGACACCGCAATCTTATTGCCGAAACTAAAAAGTATGCCGACGCGCACGGTATAGCGTGCACGGTCGCTACGTTTATCAATAATGCGTACAAGCAGTTCAACAAGGACGACAAAACGGTGTACACCTATGCCGAGCGTTGCGAGCTTTTGGACGGGCTTTGCGACTATGTTTTGCCTATGCGCTTCGACGCGCATTTGAAGAATATGGACGCGACCGAGTTTTTGGATACGTTGTTTTCGCGCTACGATATAAAAGCCGTTGCATGCGGTTACGATTATTTGTTCGGCGCGGGAGCGGCGGGCGATACCGAGCTCCTTAAGTCCTACTGCGCGGCTCACGGCGCGGATTGCATCGTATGCGATAAGTACGAACTTAACGGCGTGCGCGTTTCTACTTCGGAAATCAAATTTTTGCTCGCAACGGGTAAGATAGAGCAGGCAAACGCATACCTCGGCGCCCCGTTCATGATAACGGGCAAAGTCGTGCACGGCAGAGGCGCGGGCAGGATGTTTGATATACCTACGGCAAACGTTAAGTTCTCGTCCGAAAAGTTGCTTCCCGCGGCGGGCGTATACGGCGCCACTTGCACGGTAAACGGTGCAAGCTACAGAGGCGCGGTCAATATAGGCGCGAGACCTACGTTCGAGCTTACAAAGCCAGTCGTGGAAATGATGATCAAGGATTTTGACGACAACATTTACGACAAAGATATCACTATATATTTACATAAGTATTTGCGCGCCGTTCGTAAATTCGATACCCCGGCGCTCCTGTCGCGTCAAGTGCGCAAAGATATCGATTGGGTGGACTGATGTTACGTATAGGACCGTCGGGAAACAGCGACGCTTTTTACGCGTCGGGAAGAAAACACACCTACGAAGAAGCGGAATATCTGCACTCGATAGGTCTTAACGCTTTCGAGTATTCGTTTGGGCGCGGCGTATCGCTGTCGGATGAAACGGCAAGCAAGATTAGATCGGAATTCAAAAAATACGATATAGTTATAAGCGCGCATGCGCCGTACTATACGAATTTTGCCAATCCCGATCCCGAGATGATAAAAAAATCGGTAGGCTACGTCATTCAGTCGCTTATCGCATGTAACAAGATGGGCGGCGAGCGCGTGGTGTTTCATCCCGCGGCGTGCGGTAAAGCGACGCGCGAAGACGCGGTCGCCGCAACTCTCAAAAATTTGGAGCTTTTGGCGGAAGCTTGCGAAAAACTAGATTTCGAGTTTAAAGTGTGCGCCGAAACAATGGGAAAGCGCAACCAGATAGGAACGGTGGAAGAAGTGGTGGAATTCTGCCGTATATACGACAAATTTTATCCTTGCTTCGATTTCGGTCATATCAACGCGTATACGCGCGGGGGCTTGAAGACAAAGGACGATTATCGTAGGATACTCGATCACACGATAGATCGGTTGGGATTTGAAAAGGCGTCTTTGATGCACGTGCACTTTTCCAAGATACAGTACGGCGATAAAGGCGAGATACGGCATTTGACTTTTGAAGATACCGAGTACGGTCCAGAATATCAGCCGCTTGCCGAACTGTTTGAAGAGTACAAGATGTCGCCGTACGTCGTTTGCGAGTCAAACGGCACGATGAGCATAGATGCGCTCGCTATGAAAAAAATGCACGAAAACGCTTAACATATAGAAAGAAACGTGTTATAATACAAGTAAATTTGCTTGCTTGCAATGGCAAATTTGCGCCGTATTTCAACAAAAAGCATATTGCGAAGCAATATCCGCGATAGCGGAAAAAGTCATTGACTTTTTGCTTTATAATGTTATAATACAAGTAAATTTGCTTGCTTGCAAAATCAGAGAACGAATACAACATAACGATTACGGAGAATGACTATGATCGATACATCCGATATGTTTGAAAACAAAGGCAAGATCGACGCTTATGTATTCATGAGCGAGTCTAACCGTTTTTACTTTACCCGTTTTGATACGTCGTTCGGCGCGGTTATCGTTACGCCCGAAAAAAACGTGTTTATCACCGATTTCAGGTATGAATCGGAAGCGTTTGAAAAAGTAAAAGATTTCGATATCTTGATCACGACTTACGGCAAGTTTTATGCAAAAATAGCCGAGACTCTCACCAAGCTCGGCGCTAAGACCGTAGGTTATGAGGACACTATGTCCGTTTGCGATTTTCAAGAGTTTAAATCGGCGCTCAAAGATTTCAAACTCAAACCCGCAAGCGACGTTATCGCGGCAAAGCGCGCCGTAAAGACCGAGGAAGAGATAGGGCTTATAATATCGGCGCAACGCATTGCCGAGCACGCGCTTCAAAAAGCTATATCGCGCGCCAAGCCCGGCATGACGGAACGCGAGCTCATGGCTGAGATAAATTATGAAATGGTGATGGGCGGAGCGGATAAATACTCGTTCGAGACCATCGTTGCGTTTGGTGCAAACAGTGCGCAGCCCCATCATCATTCTTGCGATAAAAAACTCGATAAAGACGAGCTTATACTTGTGGATATGGGCGCAAAGGTCAATGAGTACTGTTCGGACATGACAAGGACTTTTTGTCTGGGTGATCCGGGCGAAGAACTTGCGCGTATTTACGAGATAGTCAAAGAAGCGCAGGAATACGCCATCAAATTCATTAAAGCGGGAATGACTTGCGGCGACGCCGACGCGCTTGCTCGCGAATACATAGCCGCCAACGGTTACGGCGATAAGTTCGGGCATTCTTTCGGCCACGGCGTGGGTATAGATATCCATGAGGATCCGAGACTCGGCACAGGCTCGGACGTCGTACTTTTACCCAACATGGTTGTTACCGCGGAACCGGGGATATACGTGCCCGGGCTCGGCGGAGTTCGTATAGAGGATATGCTCGTCGTTAAAGAAAACGGCGTTTTGGACATAACCGAGTACGAGAAAAAACTCAATATCTAAAAATATTTTTCGGAGGAAAATTTATGGTATCGGCAGGAGATTTTCGCAAAGGCACGACTTTCGAGATGGACGGCAAAGTGTACACCGTAGTCGAGTTTCAGCACGTAAAACCGGGCAAGGGCTCTGCGTTTGTGCGCACCAAGATCAAAAACGTCATCACGGGACAAGTGCTCGAAAACACTTTCAACCCGTCCGACAAGTACGAAGAGGCGCATATCGACAGGCGCGAGTATCAGTACTCGTACAATGACGGCGATCTGTATTATTTCATGGATACGGAAACTTTTGACATGCTCCCGCTCAATCACGAGACTTGTGCGGAAGCGCTCAAATTCATCAAGGAAGAAATGAGCGTTACTATCTCGTCGTATAAGGGCGCGCCGTTCCTTGTAGAGCCGCCTAACTTTGTCGAGCTTACTATCGCCGATACGGAAGCGGGTATACAGGGCGACACGTCCAAACCCGGCAACAAGCCCGCAACTCTCGAGACAGGCTTTACGATCGGCGTTCCGCTGTTTGTCAGCACGGGTGATAAGATTCGCGTTGACACACGCACGGGAACGTACATGGAACGCGTTAAATAACGCTGTTTATTTCAATTATATTTTTTCGCATTTAAAGAGCCCGAACGTTCGGGTTCTTTTTTTGTGCTAAAAAGTCGTTTGACCTAAGCGCAAACATATTCCGTACCGTATTCCCATAAACATAACGGTATGGAAGAATTGTACAAGCTTATACCCGACGAGTATGCGCACGTTATAGCGTCGAGGCTGTCTACGGACAAGCTGTCAGAGATACGCGTGCGCAACAAAATGCCCGTAAGAGTCGGTTACGATGGCATGTACTGTTTCCTCGGTAAAAGCGGGCTTGTAAAAACGCCCGACGGCGCGTTTATCGCGGGCGAGTCGGAAGCGGAAAACGTAGTTATGCGAGCATGCGAACGTTCGCTGTACACTGTAACCGACACGATAAAAAACGGGTACATAGCGGTACGCGGCGGTATAAGGATAGGCGTATGCGGAAGCGGTGTGGGCGACGGAGAAAAAAAGATCGCAGTTAAGGATTTTTCGTCCGTCAATATCCGTCTTCCGCACGAAGTGAAGGGCTGTGCGGCGACGCTATTGGGAAAGGTGCTTGAGAGCGGGGGCGTACACAACACTTTGATAGTGTCTCCGCCGGGCGCAGGTAAGACCACCATGCTTCGCGATCTTTGCAGATTGATCTCAAACCGCGGCAAAAACGTTTTGCTGTGCGACGAAAAGTATGAGATAGCGTCGGTGCGCGACGGCGCGCCCATGCTCGACGTCGGAGTTTGCACCGACGTCATAAGCGGGAGAAGCAAAAGCGAAGTTTTTGAAATAGGTATAGCGGCTATGCGTCCCGACATAGTCATGACGGACGAATTGATGTTCGGGGATATATCGTGTCTTTCTCGCGCGGTGCATTGCGGTATCTCGGTCGTGTCCACCGTTCATGCGAAGGATCTCGATGATTTTTTATATAAACACGAATATAAAGAAATTTCCGATTCGGGCATTTTTACTAGGTATGCGGTGCTGACGGACGCGCCGAATCGCGGTGTTGTATTGTTCAACGAGAAGCGCGAGGTAATATTATGACTGGCAAGCTGTTAATGGTATTGATATGCGCGACGGTCGGGGCGGCTACCGGGTATTTGGTGATGCGCGCGTATAAACGCAACAAAACGTATATGGAAAGCGTGTGCGCCATGATAGCCGAATTAAAGCGCAACATTTCTTACCGCCGCGATTCTGTTTTGGATATTCTAAACGGATTCGAGACGGAGTGCGTGCAGCTCAAAAAGAATATCGCCGAGTATTCCGTTTATGCGGAAGAAAAAGGCGGCAGGCTTGAAATAAGCCGCGGATTTTTATCGGCAAGCGATCATGCGAAAGTAAAAGAGCTTTTCGGATCTCTCGGCGTATTCGACGGAAAATCACAGCTTGACGCGCTCGACACGTTTGCCGTCGAGTTTGACGCATTAAAAAGATCGGCAGTCGAAAAGTCTGACAAATACGGTGTGCTCGCCGTCAAACTCGGTTTTTTGTTCGGTCTTGGCGTAGGCGTGTTGTTTTTGTAGGTGATCGAATGGATATAAACATTATTTTCAAAATAGCCGCGGTCGGGCTCATAACGGCGATACTCAATCAGCTTCTTAAAAAAGCGGATAAAGACGAGATAGCCACGCTAGTCACGCTTGCGGGATTGGTCATCGTGCTTATCATGATAATCAACATGATAGGTCAGCTTTTCGATACGTTAAGAGCGGTATTTGGCGCGTTTTAGATGGAGATCTTTCGTATTGCGGCTATCGCGCTGGTGACGGCGTTTTGCGTGATAATATTGCGCGACGTAAAAAGCGAGCTTGCAATGCTCGTTGCGTTTGCCGGCGGTATAATAGTCCTGCTTTCCGTGATTGATTATTTTTCGGACATTTTTTCTGTAGTCGCAAACATCGCAAAGCGCGCGGGCGTGGCGGCGTCGGTAGTTACGCTTTTGTTCAAAGTAATAGCAGTAGGGTACGTTGCGGAATTTTCGGCTTCGCTCATCGACGACGCGGGCTTACCGTCGCTTGCCGATAAAGTCACGCTGGGTGGCAAGCTGATAATTGTAGCCGTGTCTTTGCCCGTGGTGGTTGAGCTTTTCGAATACATAGCGAGACTCTTGTCATGAAAAGAAACACCGTATTCAAAATATTGACGTTGTTTATGCTTGTCGCGCTTGCCGTTCTTGCCGGCGTTGCGCGGTATTGTTTTTGCGATAACGGCGACGGCGGTCTCATGCGTAGTGACGATAAAAGCGCGGTGTATGCCGAAGACGATGACAAAGCCGATAACTTGCCCGACAGTATAGACGATCTTATGGGAAAATTGAATCTTGACGGCATGCAGGGGTTAGTCGACGCGCTCGATAAAAATCAGCTCGCAGTATTCGGATTCGGCGACGTAAGAGAACGAATAAAAAAGATAGCCAACGGCGAGTATAAAAGCGATTTCGGCAGTGTCGTTACATACGTATTGGCTTTGGTCGGGGCGGACGTTTTGGAATTTATGCCTATGCTGTTTTCGGTGCTCGCCATAGTGTTGGCATATAATATTTTAAATTCGGTAAAGGGCAGGTTTGCTTCGGAGTCGACCGAACGCGTCGTTTACTTTGCTACGGGCGCCTTGGCGCTATGTTTGGTCGTCGGATATTTTTCGTCTGTTCTTGCGCTTGCAGTCAAGCTTGTGGTGTCGGTCAAAACGCAAATAAACACTGCAGCGCCTATAATATTAACGCTTATGACGGCGACGGGCGCTACTTCGTCGGCAGGCGTATATACGCCCGCCGTAGCGATATTGGGAAGCGGAATGTGCAACGTGGTAACTTTTATAGCGTTTCCCGCTTTGCTCATGGGGTTGGTGTTCGATATTATCGGATCGGTCTCTACATCCGTCAAGCTTGATAAAACTGCTGACTTTTTCAGGTCGGCGTGCAAATGGTTCATGGGAACGGCGTTCTTTCTTTTTGTTACCGTGATTGGGGTATCGGGGATAACCGCGTCGGTGCGAGACGGCATATCGGTGCGCGCGGCAAGATTTGCCGTCTCGAAGTACGTGCCCGTTATCGGCGGATATTTGTCTCAAGGGTTCGACTTTATAATGGCGGGAAACGTTTTGATAAAAAACGCGGTAGGCGGCACTGCGGTGGCTGTGATAGCGCTTACCGTTGCGCCTGTTTTGATCAAGATAGCTATATTTACGCTTACGCTCAAGCTTACTGCGGCGATAGCCGAGCCGCTCGGCGGCGAGAAATTTTCGGGAGCATTGACGTCCGTTTCCAAGTCGTCCTCGGTAATTGCCGCCGTGGTCGCGGCTATGACTTTTTTGTACATACTTTTCTTATCCATGACTATTTGCACGGGGAATATCGGGTTATGAGTTCATTTGCGGCATGGGGGCTCACTATATTGGGCTTGGCTATAGTAACGACCGTTGCGGAGATGTTATTGCCGCAGGGCAAGACGCGAAAAGTCATTCGCTCCGTATTTGCCACGGTTACAGTGTTTGCTATCATAACGCCGCTACCGACGCTTTTAAAAAAAGGCGTCGACTTCGATTTTTCTTCGGACACGGTAGTTACCGACTCCGATTACTTGGAGTATGTGAACGACGTGCGCGAAGAACTGCTCGAAAAATCTGTCACCGAATATCTTGTCGGAAAAGGACATACGTCGGGTTATAAGATAAAAGTGGTGGCGGACGGCTATACCGTAAAATCGGTCACCGTCGAATTTGACAAATTCGGTATTACGGAAAACGGCGAGCATATAAATAAGAGTGAGATCATCAAGCTGATTGCGGACTTTTTCGACGTCGGCGAGGAGGCGGTCATGAGTTATGGGTAAGCTTAAAGACTTATTCGCAAAACTGAAAAACGTCAAACACCTGGAGATAATTGCGGGCGTAACCGTTCTCGCGGTCGTGCTTATAATTTACTTTTCGTGCGTTTCATGTACGGCGCGGGAACCTGCGGAAGATAAAGCCGTCGATACGACAGACCTCGATTATTGCGCGTCCATGCAAATTCAGCTTGAAAACATCGTATCGAAGATATCCGGCGTGGGCGATGCCTATATCGTAATAAATTGGGATAAAAGCGTATCCGCATCTTTCGGCGGCGGCGCGAGCGAAAACCCCAAGGCTACGGGCGTGATAGTAGTTTGCGACGGCGGAAACAGTACAAAGGTCAAGTTGGATGTGACGTTTGCGGTATCTACGCTTCTCGATCTGTCCATAGAAAAAATCATGGTTTATCCTAAATCCTAAAATAAATTTCGGAGGTATATATGAGCAAAAAGAAAAAAATCATCGTACTTGTCAGCATGGTAGCTTTACTTGTTTTGACGGGCTGTCTCAATTACTTTTTGAACCGTCCGTCGGGCTCGCAGAGCGTTAGCGCGGGAGACTCGGGAAGTTATGCCGATTACTTCGCGTCGCAGCATGAGGATAGATCGGCTTCTCGCTCAGAGACCGTCATGTATTACAACGCTATCATTCAGAGCGAAGCGTCGTCTGCGGAAGCCAAAGCCAACGCCGAAGCCGATCTTAACAAGCTTATCGGCAACATGGAGACGGAACAGCGCTTGGAAGCGTTGATCAAAGCGCTCGGCTATGACGACTGTCTCGTAACGGTCGGCACCGAAAACGTAAATATCATAGTCAAGTCGGATACTATGACCGAAAAAGAAGTTGCGCAAGTGCTGGAAGTCGTTGTAACCGAGACCGGCAAGAGCGCGCCCAATATACGTATCAAACCTATCGATGCGTAAATAAATTAAAATAGTTTGTAAGCGGGTGTTAAAACGCCCGCTTTTGCTTTTGCGTTTTTAGGTAAATTAACCGACTATAGCTTGCTTATTACGGAGATTTTAGGTCAATAATAGACATAAATTACTTTCTAAAAGAAGTAAGTAAAAGATTAAAAAAAGAATTGTAATTTAATATGCGTTGTGCTATAATGTAAACGACGCATTGTATGCGCATAAATGTATGGCGCATGAGCGCGTTGTAATGTTCGGTTTTGATCCGATTAGACTCTGGAGCGGTAATGAGTGCAAAGCGAAACAATTTATTTTCGGGCGACGTCACGTACGGCAATCACGTGTTACGTTCGATTATACGTTTGGCTGCGCAGGAGATCAACGGCGTTGAAGCGGTCTGCGGTAAGGGCGTGCGCTGTTATATAGACGACGATACCATCGACGCCGACGTGTATCTCGAAGTAAACAGCGAGGTCAGCTGTTCGGATATCGCTTTCAAGGTCCAAGACAATATCAAAAAGTCGATCGAGACAATGACCGATTTTAAGATGGGCGTTATAAACGTCAATATCATCTCTGTCAAATTTACCAAGCATTAGGAGATATGTATTAAGATGAAGAGACGCGACGCGCGAGAGATAGCTTTTAGGCTCACGTACGAGATGGTCATGACGGGCGAGTATAACCCAGAGACAAAGGACGAGCTTTTGCAAAACGCCGACGGCGATTCCAAAGAGTTTGTTTGTTCTATCGTGAACGGCATTTCCGAGAATAAAGCTGCGCTCAAAGAAATAATAACAAAATACGCTCGCGGTTATGAATACGACCGCATTTACAAAACCGATCTCGCGGTTTTGTTTGTCGCTTGTTACGAGATATTATATACCGATACGCCAAAAGCCGTTGTCGCAAACGAAGCGGTCGAGATAGCCAAAACGTATTCGGATTCCCAAAGCTATGCGTTTGTTAACGGGATCCTTGCGTCCGTCATCAAGGAGGAAACAAAATGAGCGAATTGATCGACGGTAAAAAACTCGCGGCAAAAGTTCGGTCTGAAATAAAAGTTCGAGCCGAAGAGTTCGAGAAAAAATCGGGGCGCAAAGTCGGACTTGCGGTGATCAAAGCGGGCGACGATCCCGCGTCTGCCATTTACGTCAGGAATAAGATTAAAGCGTGCGAAGAGTGCGGTATTGCCTCGTTTGCGTACTACTTTGACGGCAATGTGACGCAAGCAAACGTAATGGAGCTGATAGACGCGCTCAATGCGGATAAAAACGTCGACGGGATATTGGTCCAACTGCCTTTGCCCAAACACATAGACGAAAGAGCCGTACTGTCTGCGATACTCCCCGATAAGGATGCCGACGGATTCCATGCCGTGAATGCTGGCAAACTGTTTTTGGGCGAACCCGTGTCATCCGTCGCTTGCACGCCGCGCGGCATAATCGAGCTTATAGAAAGCACGGGAGTAGCGATCAAAGGCAAGCATACCGTTGTGGTAGGACGATCGAACATAGTCGGTAAACCCACGGCGATGTTGTTGCTCGGTAAAGACGCGACGGTTACCGTATGCCACAGCAAAACGGAAAACCTTAGAGAAATTACGCGTACCGCAGATATACTCGTTGCCGCCGTCGGCAAGAAAAAATTTATTACGGCGGACATGGTAAAGCGCGACGCGATCGTGATAGACGTAGGCATGAATCGCGACGAGGAAGGACTGTTCGGAGACGTGGACTTTGACGCAGTGAAAGATGTTGCGGGATATATAACTCCCGTGCCCGGCGGCGTAGGTCCCATGACGATAGCCATGCTCTTGAAAAACACGGTTGACGGGGCAAAGATACGTTGACGCGCTCGATGACCGTAAAACAGTTGTCGGCATACTTAAAAGGCGTGTTCGACGACGAAGAACTGCTCCATGACGTGACGCTTTCGGGCGAAGTGTTTGAGGTGTCGTACTCGGATAAGCATACGTACGTCACGCTTACGGAGGGCGATGCGTCGATAAGGTGCGTGCATTTCGCGTCGCGCGATAATCTTAATAAAGGCATGCGCGTAGCGTTGCGCGGAAGCGTAAGATTTTACGACAGGCGCACTTCCATATCTTTCAGTTATAGCGAATATTTCACTTGCGGCGACGGCGAAAAAAATGCGGCGTTCAATGCACTGAAGCAGAAGCTGAAAGACCTCGGGTATTTTGAAAACCGTCCGAAACTGCCAAAGTATATTTTAAACGTAGCGGTACTGACGAGTAAGGACGGGGCGGCGGTACGCGATTTTATACGCGTTGTTCGCGACGGTTGCCGTTTGGTAAATATCGGCGTATGCCCTGTCAAAGTGCAGGGCGACGGCGCGGCGGCGGGTATCGTAAGCGAGCTATCGAAACTTCAAGACGGCGGCTATGACGTGATAGTGCTTTGCCGCGGCGGCGGAAGCGACGAGGATTTGGACTGTTTTAACGACGAAGCATTGGCTGTTGCGGTCGCGCGCTCCAAAGTGCCGATAGTGTCTGCCGTAGGTCACGAAGTCGATAATACGCTGTGTGACTTTTGCGCGGGTACGCGAGCAGGTACGCCGTCCATTGCGGGGCAGATAATAGCAATGCACGGTCAAGCGCTCGAAAACGATTTGAAAGACGCGGTAAGTCGTGCGTTTTCGGCGGTTAAGGCTAAATACTACAGAGCGAGAGCTTCGCTTGAACTGCTTGGCTCGAGACTCACGAAATCGGCAAACGCAGTCGCGCTTTCGGCGCGCAGGACGGTGGAAAACCGTATAATGTCGGCGCGCTATGCCATTCGTAAAAAACTCGATAAAAAAGCGTTTGCGGTGAACGATAACGCCGTTCGGTTGCGGACGGCGGTAAATAATGGGTTCGGCGCGAAGCGGGCGAGATTCGATAAGTTATCGGCTGTTCTTGACGCGCTCGATCCGCAAAAGCTGCGTGAGCGGTATGCCGAGATATACCGCGACGGAAAAAGTATCAAGCGTGTCGAAGCTTTGAGAGTCGGAGACAGCGTGGAAATAGTATTCGCAGACGGCAGGGCAACGGCAACGGTCAACAAGATAGACGCGGTAAAAGGCGAACGGTCTAAAGGAGAAGATCATGGCAAGTAAAGAAGGGCGTATGGATTTTGAATCGAAATTAGGCGAGCTTCAAAAGATAGTCGAAAAACTCGAATCGGACGTTTCGCTCGAAGAGAGCATGAAACTGTTCGAGCACGGCTTGGAAATTACGAAAGAATGTATCGACGAGCTCAATAAAACGCAGGATAGTCTTGCATCGCTCGAAGAGCGGCTCGATACGGTGCTTTCGACCGTTTCGGGAGGGAATAATGAGCGTTGACCTCGACGCAAGGCTCTCGGAGTGGCGCGAGCAGATCGACAAGACTTTGGGAGACATAATACGGCTTTCCGCTTATCCGTCGGATTTTAAAAAGATCCTCGAATACGCGGTTTTCCCGGGCGGAAAAAGACTGCGCCCGATATTGTTTTTGGAGTGGCATAGCGTGTTTGCGCCGCCGACGGAAGCTGCTTTGACGTTTGCATGCGCTATAGAACTCATGCACTGCTTTTCGCTTATCCATGACGATATGCCGTGCATAGACAACGACGAAATGCGAAGAGGCAAGCCGACGGTGCATAAAGCGTTTGGCGAAGGAAAGGCGCTTCTTGCCGGCGACGCGCTGCTTGATATGGCGTATAACGAAATGATAAACGCGTGCATCGCCTCGGAAAACGTGAACCCGCTGTTCTTTTTCAAACTGAACGGAGATAACGGGATCATACATGGACAGTATCTTGATTTGTATGCCGATATAAAAGACCTTGACGGATTGCTGTCTATGTACAAGCGCAAGACGGGCGCATTGATAGAAGCCGCGTGCACCGTAGGTTACATGTTTTCGCAAAAAGTGGACGCCAACGAATTTTTTGCTCCCGTCGCTTGGCAGGACGGCAACGCTCCCATCATAGGTCCGACCGACGGGCTCAGCGCCGAACAGCGTATGCGCGCGGCGAGGATCGGCGGCGCTATGCGCTTCGGGGAGTTGTTCGGTACGGCGTTTCAAATATACGACGACGTTTCGGAATATATTGCGGGCGAGCCGTCGGACGGAACGACAGTCATGGACTATCTCAATCTCGACGAAGCAAAGAAACTACTGAATAAATATCTCGACGAAGCAATAGCTACTCTCGGTATCGGATATGACGGAGATACGTCATATTTGCGTGCTTTTGCAGATAAATTTGTAATAATGTAATCGGTAGGACTGTTGGACAAAAATAGCGTGACAACGCCGACGGAATTAAAGCGGCTTAATATTTCGGATCTTGACGGAGTTGCGGCAAGCATACGCGAACGAATAGTGTCCGTAGTGGAAAAAAACGGCGGTCATTTGTCGTCCAATCTCGGCACAGTGGAACTTACCGTTGCGCTTCACTATGTGTTTGACTGTCCTAACGACAGGATTATTTTTGACGTGGGGCATCAGGCGTACGCGCATAAAATACTGACGGGAAGAGCGGACGCGTTTGACGGGCTTAGAAAAAACGGCGGGATATCTGGATTTCCCAAACCCGCCGAAAGCGAGTACGACGCATTCGTAGCGGGGCATGCTTCTACATCTCTTTCCGTTGCGCTCGGTTTTGCCGAAGCCGCAAGACAAAAGGGCGAGTTGCGTTCGACCGTTGCCGTCATCGGCGACGGCGCGCTTACGGGCGGGCTTGCTTACGAAGCATTGAATGCGATAGGCAGTGAGAAACTGCCCGTCATAATAGTGCTCAACGATAACGAAATGTCCATAAGCAAGAACGTAGGCGCTATGAGTAAGTATCTTACTCGGCTTCGCGTGAGCAAAAAATACGCAAGACTCAAAAACGAGATAAAGCGCGCGGTATCCGTTATTCCGTTCTTCGGCGACGGTGCGATACGGCTCATGGAAAAAGGTAAACTTTTCTTAAAGCGTATCGTGCTTTCCAATAAAATGTTCGAAGAAATGGGTATCAATTATTGCGGACCATTCGACGGGCATAATATCGGCGAGTTGGTGGAAGTCTTTTCTCAAGTCAGATCGAAAAAAGTTCCCACCTTGGTGCATGTGATAACAGACAAGGGGCGGGGGCTTCCTAGCGCGACAACCGACCCCGCGCATTCTCACGGTGTATCGGGATCTGTCTCGTCCGATGAAAAATCTTTTTCGGCTGTGTTCGGCGAATTTTTGTGCGATTCCGCGGCGCGCGACGACAGGATAATGGCGGTAACTGCGGCAATGGCTATCGGAACGGGCTTGGAGAATTATGCTTCCCAATATCCGTCTCGATTCAAGGATGTAGGCATAGCCGAAGAACATGCGGTAACATATTGCGCCGCGCTTGCTGCGGCCGGTATGAAACCGTATTTTGCGGTGTATTCCACTTTTTTACAGCGCGGGTTCGACCAATTACTGCACGACGTTTGTATAGGTAATTACGGCGTAACGCTTTGCGTAGACCGCGCGGGAGCCGTCGGCTCGGACGGGGTCACACATCAAGGTATGTTTGACCTCAGCTATCTCTCGCTTATGCCGAACATGACAGTCATGTGCCCGTCCGACGGCGCGGAAATGCGGGATATGCTCGAATTTTCGCTCGGCTTTACTTCGCCGCTTGCGATACGTTATCCCAAGTCGTATACTGCCGAGCGCGAGCATTTGCCTATAGAGTACGGTAAGTGGGAGACGCTTAGAGTCGGTCAATCTAAAACGTATTATTTGTGCGCGGGCGGACGCGCTTTGGACGTAGCAATGGCGGCGGCTTCGGCGATAGACGCTACGGTAGTTAATTGTCGGTTCATCAAACCTCTGGACGCCGAATTTTTGGACGGCGTAAACAAGCGCGGCGTAAAATTGATAACGGTCGAAGATAACGTCGGTCGCGGCGGATTCGGGGAGAGCGTGCTTGCGTATTTAAACGCCAAAAAGTCGGGTGCGCGTATAAAGATGATTGCGCACGCAGATGAGTTTTGCGACGACCGAGATATATCTTCCACGCTTATGAATTCTGGTATATCGGTAGAAAATTTGATCGATGCGGCAAAAAATCTTGAATAATTCAAGCACGTTTGGTATAATCACTGTATGAAGATCGGCGTATATTCCAATGTAAATAAAGATCCCGACGGCAAAGTGAAGCGCGCGGTGTTCGATTCTGCAACGGCGCACGGCATTTCCGCCGTGGAGTATGAGGACAGCGCGCATTGTGATTTTGCTGTGACTATAGGCGGAGACGGAACGATTTTGCGCGTAGTCAAGGCTTGCGCAAAGTCGGGCATACCAGTATTGGGGATCAATCTCGGCACGGTGGGATTTCTTGCCGAAACCGAGCCGTCCGCCATAGATGAAGCGTTTTCGAGACTTGTCAAGCGCGACTATATATTGGAACGCCGCTCGCTTTTGGACGTGTCCGTAAAAGACAAGCGCGAGTATGCGCTCAACGACGCAGTCGTAATGCGCGTTGGCAGTGGACGTGCGGCTACGGTCGATCTCAGTATAAACGGCGATAGTGTGGACAGTATAGTATGCGACGGGTTCGTTGTAAGCACGCCTACGGGATCGACTGCATATTCGCTGTCTGCGGGTGGTTCGATCATTGCGCCCGGGCTTCCCGTAATAGCGCTCACGCCGCTCAATCCGCATACGCTTAGAGCGCGCCCGATAATAGTCGGGTCGGGCGATAAAATAGGCATAAAATGCAGAGGCGACGGGCGGATAATGCTGTATGCGGACGGTAACGACGTTACCGAACTTTCGGAGCACGACGAAGTGATAATTACGGGCTGGGATATGAGCGCGCTTTTCGTCAGGTTCGGCTATAACGGTTTTTATTCTAAATTATTAAATAAATTGGGTACTCGGTAAAACGCATGTTACAACGGATAACAGTACATAATCTCGCGTTGATACGCGATCTGGAAATAGAATTTTCGCCCGAGCTCAACGTATTGAGCGGTGAGACGGGCGCGGGTAAATCGATAATAGTAGACTCGCTCATGCTGCTCATAGGTGCGCGGTACGATAAGTCCATGCTCAAGTACGGCGAAGATAAGGGGTTTGTCGAGGGCGTGTTTACCTGTGACGATATGACCGCCGCAGAGAATGCGGGTATAGACGCCGAAGACGGTATGTTGATCGTAACGCGTAAATTCTTTAAAGACGGGCGTAACGATATTCGCGTGAACGGCAAGCAAATGACGACCGCCATGCTGAGAGAGCTTATGCAGTCGTTTGTGGATATCTACGGTCAAAACGAATATCAGTCGTTGCTTAAAGTTACCGAACAGCGCAAGATACTCGATTTTTTTGTTTTCGGAAGTGACGACGGCGCGCTGAAAAAACAGCGCGAACTGTTCGACGCGCATAAAGCAGTGCTTGCAGAAATGAACAAGCTCGGCGACGAGCAGGCGCGCGCGCAGCGTATAGATATCCTCAAATATCAAATCGACGAGATAGAGCAAGCCGCCGTCAAAGAGGGCGAAGAAGACAAGCTTTTGGAGCGTCGGCATATACTGATGTCCGCCGAGCGTATAAAGACCGCGCTTGCGGATAGCTACGGCGCTATTGACGGCGACGAGAGCGGCGTGAGCGGTCAGGTGTCCGACGCGATGCGCAGTCTGTCCGCTATTTCCGCGCTTGACGATAAGTATGCGTCGCTTCATGAACGGTTGAGATCTGTTTCTATAGAGCTTGACGATATTGCCGAATGTATAAAGGACGAGATGGAGTCTCTTGATTCGGGCGAGCGTGAGCTCGACGAAGTGGTTGCGCGTTTGGATAAAATTCGCGCAATTAAGAGTAAGTACGGCGCTTACGACGCGATGCAACGCTTTTTATCGGAAGCGAAGCAGGAACTCGACCGAGCCGAAAACGGCGCGGAGCTATTTACGGAACTCAGCGCAAAAGAGGCTAAACTTAGACGCGAGCTTTACGAGAACAGCGCGCTCATTTCCGAAAAACGCCGTAGCGGCGCGGTCGTGATGCAGGACAGGATAATGAGCGAACTGTGCGATCTCGGTATGGCTAAATCCAAGTTCGAAGTTCGCTTTAAGTCCGAGCCGTCGATCGACGAATTTCTTAAAACGGTGACGGCGATCGGATTTGACGATATAGAATTTTATTTGAGTCCAAATGCAGGCATGCCGCCCATGCCGCTCGCAAAGATAATATCCGGCGGCGAAATGTCGAGATTCATGCTTGCCGTCAAGCTCGTGTCGGGCAACGGCGGCAGTATCGATACGATGATATTCGACGAGATAGACACGGGCATAAGCGGCGCGATAGGGCTGTCTGTCGCGAAAAAATTGTGCAGGCTTTCGCGCGGGCGACAGGTACTTTGCGTCACGCACTTGGCGCAGATAGCGGCGATGGCGGACGCGCATTTTTATATCGACAAATACGACGACGAGATAGGCACGGTAACTCGCGTTACCGCGCTTGACCGCGACGGTCAGATAGGCGAGGTTTCGCGTTTATCGGGTACGCAGGGAATATCGAGCAGTTCCGATAAAAACGCCGCCGAAATGAAGTCTTGGGCGGACGGATTCAAAACTGAAATTAGCGTAAAAGTATAATTTACAGATTTTTTCGGTAATATGTACGATTTGATCCGTGTCAACGGTATATATTTCGACAAGTCGCAAAAACTAGTCGGGTATGAAAAAATTACGCTTATATTTACTTATTGTCGTCGTGACGGTCGTTTGTTTTGCCGCGGCGGCGCCGCAGAACGCTGTTTTTGCGGAAGGAAAAAAAGTATACGTCGGCGGATTCCCGATAGGGATATCGATAGACGTAGGCGGGCTATTGGTCGAAAGTGTCACCGGTGTGGAGACCGAGTACGGGGTCATGTATGCCGACGGGCTATGTAAGGGCGATATCATCAAAAAAATCAACGGCACGGACGTTGCGGCTGTTGACGATATAAAAACATATATATCAGACGATACCGCGAATATCGAGCTCATTCGCGACGGCGAGACCGTGCACGTCGAGATAAAGCCGATCGTCGAAGAGTTCAGTCGTAAACCGCGACTCGGAGTGAAAGTCAAGGATAAGATATACGGCATAGGCACGGTGTCTTTTATCAGAGAGAACGGGAGTTTTGCCGCGCTCGGTCATGAGATATACGACGCCGAAACGGCTACGCATATTCCTTTTACGTCGGGTAAGATACACGGCTGTAAGATTTTGGGCGTAAAAAAGGGTGCTCGTGGCGAGGCGGGCGCGCTTCTGGGATCGCTTATTGCCGATTCCGATTACGGTGACGTGTCATGCAATAATAAGTTCGGCATTGCTGGAACTTATAGCGGTAATATATCGGATAAGGAATCTATGGTAGTTGCCGACCGGTCGGAAGTCAAGCCGGGCAGCGCAAAGATCCGCACCACTGTAGACGATAAACCCGAGTACTTCGATATAGAAATAATCAAAGCGTCGTCTAAGCGCGGACGGCACGAAAAAGCGCTTGTGTTTAGAGTGACCGATAAGCGGCTTTTGGAAAAAACGGGCGGAGTCGTGCGCGGAATGAGCGGTTCTCCCATTATTCAAAACGGGAAACTCGTCGGCGCGGTCACGCACGTATTTTTAAACGACTTTACAAAAGGCTACGGCATATACGCCGATTGTTTGAATTAGAGTAATAACGTGTTAATTCGCTCTTATAATACTTTTTAATTTCGCTACGAAGTTTTATAATGGTTCGGATGCGTGATAGGATAGTAAAGTTATTGAAAGAGCTGGGGCTTCCGAACTGTACGGGGTTTACATACCTGTGCGATGCGGTAGAGCTTTATACCGACGGAGACAATGTTTCAGAGGTATATAAGCGAATAGCTTTGCGTCGAGGAAAATCTCAGGCAGCAGTCGCAAAAGCCGTGTCGCTCTGCACATGCGCCGCGGACTCGGAAACCGCAGTAAAACCGAAAGAGATAATAGCTTGGGCAAAAGAGCGAATTTTGTTTGAATACGGCGAATAAACGCGAACGTTGCAACATAGATTTATGGTATGCGACGTTCTTTTGTTATTTCGGATTTTTTTTATAGACTGACGCACATCGTAAAGCGCAACCGTTTTGCAGTGGTTGCGTATGCGTTGACGTCGTTGTTGTTTTTGATCATTGGCATAGCGGTCGGGATAAATATAGGTGACAAAGTCGAGTATGTGTCGCGCAACAGCGCCGTGGTATTCGGTTTTTTGAGAGGCGACAAAGGCGCAGTCGCATTTTTCTTTATCGATCTTACTCTTACGTCGGTGTACGGATTGTTTGCCGCTTCTATGTTTTTTCATCGTGCCGCCGCGTTTTTATCGCTCGCGCCGTGTTTTTACAGATCCTATGAGCTAGGCATGCAGTCGTGCGTGATATTGACGGTATTTTCCATGCCGTCTATCCCGATGCTGTTTGTGCTGTATATACCTGTTTGTTTGGCAGAAATATTTATCATTTGCATGCTTTCGTACAAATCGTTCGCGCTTGCGTCGCTTTGCGGCGGAAGAGCGCCGTCGACTGTGGATGCAAAGGTTCACTACAAAAACACCGTGCCGTTTTTTATGGCTATAGGAGTATGCACGTTGGTAAAAGTCGTTACATTATCGCTGTTCGGTTCGGCGCTTATAGGAGTTATATAACGAGTTTATTCGCTCATGAATAAACGCTAAGAGAAAAGACAAAATAGTAGTACGGAAAAACGGAGGATGTTATGAACAAAAAAATAGCTATTTGCGTTGCGGCGTTTCTTGCCGCGCTTGTCGCTGTAATGCCGTTTATAAACGCGGCAAAATCGAATGCGGCAGCCTATAAAGCGGAAACAAGCGCGCCGACTGCCGCAAACGGTTTTGCCGCTACGTCAAAAGCGGCGATGCTTTTAGACGCCGATACGGGCACGGTCGTATTCGAAAAGAATATTTCCGAGCATTTGCCTATCGCGAGCATGGTAAAGATAATGACGCTTGCCATTGCTTTCGACGAGATAGAAAACCGCGGAATATCGTTGGATACCGAGGTCGTCGCATCAGAAAACGCCGCGTCGATGGGCGGCTCTCAAGCATTTTTGGACGCCAATGCGACTTATCGCTTGGACGAGCTTTTAAAAAGCATAGTCGTAGCGTCGGCTAACGATTCTTGCGTAGCTGTAGCCGAACATCTTTTCGGCAGCGTCGAAGCTTTTGTCACTGCTATGAACGAACGTGCTGCGGAATGGGGTATGACCGATACCGTGTTTGTCAATTGCACGGGATTACCCAAGGAAGGTCAGTATTGCTGTGCCAAGGACGTTGCTATCATGTTTAAAAAACTGATAGCGCACCCCGAATTTTTCGACTATGCAAAGGTGTGGACGTATTCTTTCAGTCACCCCGGCGGCAGAACTACCGAGCTTACCAATACGAATAAGCTTATAAGGTTTTACGACGGTTGCGACGGCGGTAAAACGGGCTATACCGATGCCGCACGCTCTTGCATTACGGTCACTGCCAAGCGCGGCGATACCAGACTTATATGTGTTACGGTCGGTGCGGAAAATTCCAAAACGCGCAATAAAGAAGTTTCGGAGCTCCTTAACTACGGGTTTGCCAATTATAAAACCGTTTATGCCGTGCGTGCCGGTGAAGAGATAGGCGAGTTTGGCATTTCCAACGGAAAACAGCAAAAGATCAAGGTAGTAGCCGACAGCGATTGCACGGTGTTTGTAAAATGCGGCGAAGAACGCGCCACCGAGCTCGTACCTCAAATAAAAACTCTCCGCGCGCCCGTCAAAAAAGGCGATAAAGTCGGGGAGATCACGGTAATGGCGGATGGCGAGAAGTATGCGACCGTAGATGCCGTTGCCGCAGAAACGTGCGAAAAGAAAGGCTTCAAAGATATAATCGAAGATTTTATAGAAGCTTGGTAATGTAAATAATCCTTGACCTACGGCGTGAAAAGTGCTAATATAGTATCATTATGAAAAAAGCCCTCGTAGCGCCGTCTATACTTAGCGGCAATTTCGCCCGAATGGGCGACGAAGTCAAAGACATCACTGCGTGCGGTGCGGATTGGATACACGTCGACGTAATGGACGGCGTGTTCGTGCCCAACCTCACGTTCGGGTTTAAAATGATAAACGATATCAGACCGTTGAGCGATTTGTTTTACGACGTTCATTTGATGATAACCGAGCCGCATCGTTATGTGGAACGATTCGTCAAAGCGGGTGCGGATCTTGTGTCGTTTCATATAGAAGCCGAATCGGATATATCAGGCACTATAGAGCTCGTTAAAAAGAGCGGGGCTAAAGTCGGTCTTGCCGTAAATCCCGATACCGATATTGCCAAGATCGAGCCTTTTATCGATAAGCTCGATCTGATTCTTGTCATGTCCGTTTTTCCGGGATTCGGCGGGCAAAAATTTATCGACGGTTCTTTGGAACGTATTTCACATGCCGCCGCTTTACGGGATAAGCACAACAAGTCGGCAAAGATCGAGGTTGACGGCGGTATCAACGCCGATAACTCATCATCGATAGCTAATGCGGGCGCGGACGTATTGGTAGCAGGAAACGCGGTTTTCGGCGCAACCGACAGACGCGCCGCGATCTCTGCTATAAGAGGCGAGTAAAACGTAGTAACGCATGCTATCCGCGATTCATATATAAGGATAGGGAGGTGTGCCATGACAAAGATAATTTGCATTAAAGTACCCAAGATAATAGGCAAGATCTTGCGTCTGTTTAAGCGTTCTTGATCGTCTCCCGAATAAAACTTTGTACATAAAAAATCCGAGAAGCCGTTTCTTCTCGGATTTTATTTTTGCGGAAAAGTCCGCAATTAAACGCTTGTGATAAAGAACGGGATCAGTCGTTCTCTTGCTTTTTCGCCGTGCGAAGGCAGCGAGTGCAAATGTACTCGTGCGATATCTTTCCGTCCACCTCGGTAGTAACTTTATGGACGTTTGCGTTAAAGCTGCGCTTGGTCTTTTTGTGCGAGTGGCTGACGTTATTTCCGGAAACTCTGCCTTTGCCGCAGACCGAACAAACTCTGCTCATGGAATACCTCCTAAACAATTTGCCTAATATTTCTTTATCAATATACCACTTTTAAGCCCTTTTAGCAACCGATTAGAGGCACTTTTTTGCAAAAAAATCAAATTATTTGTTAAAATCCCTTGCAAAATAATAATAAATGGGTTAAAATAAAAAGGTCGGATACATATACTTTTTATGACAAGGAGTGTCATTTTTGAGCGTCCATACGTCAAACGCATACGGCAGAATAACGGTGACAGAGGATTCCATAGCTGAAGTCGCCGCCGATACGGCTCTCGATTGCTACGGCGTTGTAGACTTGGTATCCAAGACTTTTTCCGATAACTTATCGGATTTGTTCAAACGCAAACGGTTGTCGCGCGGGGTAAACGTGTTTACAAACGGCGACAGAATTTTTATAGATCTTTACGTAATATTCAAATACGGACTGTCTATCGAGGCAGTCGCGCAGTCGCTCAGAAAAGCGGTCAAGTACCGCGTCGAGCGATTTTCCGGCATGGTCGTGGATACGATCAATATTCACGTGGTCGGTATAAAAGTTTAGTTTCTTTTCGGAGGACAACATGCAAAAATCAATCAACGGCGCTACGTTCCGCAAGATGATCATAAATGCGGCGCAGCTACTGGATGCAAATAAAACACACGTAAACGAACTCAACGTTTTCCCCGTTCCCGACGGCGACACCGGTACGAATATGTCGATGACAATGCAGTACGCGTCGCGCGAGGTAGCAGGGTGTCCCACAAATAATATGTCCGATCTTTGCGGCGCGGTGGCGAAAGGTGCTCTTCGCGGCGCTCGCGGCAATAGCGGCGTAATACTCAGTCAGATAATAAAAGGTATGACCGGTGTGCTTTCTCAAAGCACCGAAGTCACCGCCAAAACTTTTGCAAAAGCATTTGCGGCGGGTACGGAAGTCGCTTATAAAGCGGTCACCAAACCCAAAGAAGGAACGATACTTACGGTTATACGCGCCATTTCAGACGGCGCCGAAAAAGCGGCTAAAAAGAACGTCGAGCTCAAAGACTTTTTTGCGGCTGTTATAGAAGCCGGCGAGGCGATGCTTCGCCAAACGCCCGAAATGCTCCCCGTGCTTAAAACGGCGGGCGTCGTGGACGCGGGCGGACGCGGACTTTTGATCTTGCTCCAAGGTTTCCAAAACGTTTTGCTCGGCAAAGAAGAAGAATCTTCGCTCCAATTCGACGATTCGTACAAAGCGACCGAAGCGCAAGAGGACAGTCCTTACGGCGAACAGGCGCATCTTAATTATAATAATCTCGCAGATATCGAATTTGCGTATTGCACCGAGTTCTTTATTGTAAACATATACAAAAAGACCACGGAAGCAGATATAGACTTATTCAGAGAAAAGCTTATGAACTTGGGCGACTGCGTGCTTGTCATAGGCGACCTTAATATGGTTAAAGTTCATGTTCATTCCAATGCGCCCGGTCAAGTATTGACCTATGCTTTGGAGCTCGGCGAGCTCGATCATCTTAAGATCGAAAATATGCTCCAACAAAACCGCGAGCTTATCAATCAGCAACAAGAGGAACTTAAACCGTTCGGGCTTGTTTCGGTATGCGCGGGCGACGGACTTACCGCAATATTCAAAGACCTGCTTGTCGACAACATAATCGAGGGCGGGCAGACAATGAATCCGTCTGCGGACGATATCGCAAAGGCGTGCGACGCAGTAAAAGCTCGCGACGTGTTCGTTTTCCCCAACAACAAGAACATTATTCTTGCCGCCGATCAGGCGAAAGCACTCAGCAAGCGCAAAATACACGTTATCCCTACGAAAAATATACCTCAGGGGCTTTCGGCTGTGCTTGCGTTCAATCCAGAAGATACCGTCGACGGCAATCTTAAAAACATGAACGACGCGCTCGGCGGCGTAAAATCCGGTTCGGTCACCTATGCCGTGCGCAATACCCACGTCGGCGAGTTCGAGCTTAAAGAAGGCGATATCATCGGTATGGACTCCAAAGATATCGTTGCCAAGGGCGACAGTGTCAGCGGCGTTACGGAACAGCTTATAGACAAAATGATGGATGAAGACGTAAGTTGCATTTCGCTGTACTTTGGCAACAATGTGAGCGAAGCCGATGCAAACTCGATCGCCGCAGACATAACAAAGAAATATTCCGCTTGCGACGTAGACGTCCATTACGGCGGTCAACCTCTATATTACTTTATAGTTTCGTTGGAATAATTTTATATTTACTTAATATTATCATGCGCTGCGAGAGATAAATGGAACTAAGCGAGATAAAAGGTATCGGAGTCAAGCGCGTGCAATCGCTTAACGAATCGGGGATATTCACTCCGTCCGATTTGTTATTGCGTTTTCCGGATAAATATATATTTCGCGATCGTAAGCTCAGCCGCGACTTGAAAGGGGGCGACGAGGTGTCTTTTTCGGCTACCGTTATGACGGAAGCGTCGCGCAAGTATGTGCGGCGCGGATTGACCGTTGTCAGTTGCGCCGTCGGCAATAACGGTATTACGGTAAGGTGTAATTGGTTCAATCAGCCGTTTGCCGCGCGTTCTCTCAAAGTCGGCGACACGGTGTATGTCTACGGCAAGATAAAAAAATTCAAAAGCGTAGTGCAAATGACCAATCCGACGTTTTTGACTCCGCAGCCCGACGACGGAGAAATAATCCCCATATACAAAACGTCAATACCGTCGAGAACTTTTGCATCAGCCGTGCAAGCGGCTTTGTATAATACGCATGTAAACAGCTTTGTTCCGCCCGAGTTGACTGAAAAATTCGGGCTCATGCCGTTACAAAATGCCTTAAAAGTCGTGCATAATCCAAAGACTGTGGAAGAATTGACGGCGGCGCGCAAGTCGGTTGCGATAGAAAACATGTGCTACGTCATAACGTCGTATCGTTTGATAAAGGACGATGCGCGCGATTTTGCGTATAATGCGCCCGATTCCGTCGTAGGCGAGTTTTTGGAAAACTTACCGTTCACGACTACCGACGCGCAAAACGCTGCGATTTCGGATATCGTATCGGTCATGCGCTCCGACAAACTCATGAATATGCTCGTGCAGGGCGAAGTCGGGTCGGGCAAGACCGTCGTCGCGCTTTGCGCTATGTATTTGGCGGCGAGAAGCGGGTATCAATCGGCTATCATGACGCCTACGGAAGTATTGGCGCGCCAGCATTACGAGACCATGGTCAAAATATTGGAGCCGCTCGGCATTAAGACGCAATTATTGTGCGCGTCTATGAACAAGACTCAAAAAGAAACGGCGTTATTCAATATAAAATACGGCGCGGTAAGCTGTATAGTGGGTACGCAGTCGCTCATCGGCGACGACATAACGTATAACGATCTGCGCTTGGTCATTGTTGACGAACAGCAACGATTCGGCGTGAACCAGCGCGCAAAACTCGAAAGCAAGGGTAAAAAGACGGACATGATGGTCATGACCGCAACGCCTATACCGAGAACATTGGCGCTTTCGCTGTACGGCGAACTTCAGCAAACCGAGATACGCGCGCTTCCCAAAAACAGACCTGTGATACATACGGCTATCGTGCCGCAGGAAAAGATAGGCAATATGTATAAATACATAGCCGAACGCGCCGCAGCTGACGAACGTACGTATGTTATTTGTCCGAGAATAGAAAGCTCGGATGACGACGTGACTAATGTCGAGGATATATATAAGATATTCAAAAATTCATCGATAGCCGATATTACCGGCTGTGTGCACGGAAAAATGCGCGACGCCGATAAAAATGCGGTCATGTCAGATTTTAAACGCGGAAAACTGAAAGTTCTTGTTTCGACAACCGTTGTAGAGGTCGGCATAGACGTCCCCGAAGCGACGACCGTAGTCATTTTCGATGCCGATAGGTACGGCTTGGCGCAGCTTCATCAGATCCGCGGTCGCGTCGGACGCGGAACAAAAGAGTCATACTGTTTTCTTGTAAGCAAAAACGGAACGCCCGAGAGCGACGAGCGTCTTAAACGATTCAGTAAGATGACGGACGGCTTTTCGGTATCGGAACTTGACTTCCGTATGCGCGGAGCGGGTGATTTTGTGGGGTTGCGTCAGCACGGTAACGGCAGTCTGGAGATAAACGAGGATATAATAGAGCGTTCGCGCTTGCTTTCCGATGCGGTCATTGCAGACGGAAGCGTAAACGCGTCTATTTTGCGGTCGCTAAAGAGCCCCGAGTTTATTCGCTCGGTCACAATGAACTAAATGCGTACAAGGTCGCCGATAAATTTCAGAGCGTTTTTGGTTTCTGCGTTGATAGTCGTCGGAGCTGTATTTTGCGCATATCTATATGCCGCCGTATCTAAAACTGTCGGCATTACCGTAGCCGCGATATACCTTTCGGTCGTCGCGGCGTTTTTGATAGTTTCCGTAATCAAGTTTAAACGAAAATCGTGTAAATTGCGCGTATTGATCTGCGCCGCGTTTTCGTTGATCGTGTCGGTCATGGCATTCGGATTTGGCGCAGGTAATGCGCGATCGCGAGAAGTTTCAGACGGTTACGGCGGTTATCACGAAGTCGAGGGCAGGATATGCGCGTTTGACTTGCGTAGCGGAATTTATAAAGCAGATCTTGAAGCTCTGCGCTTTGACGGCAAGGAAATAAAAGGCGTACTGCGGGTAACGTTTTCGGCGTCCGATAATAATAACGCCGAAAATATGGACGTCGGAGACAGGATTTCTTTCGGTGCATTCATCACTGCGGTCGGGCTTGCGGACGACGGCGCGATAAACGGAAGTTCATACCGTACCGACATAAGATTTTATGCAACAGTCGATCCGGCAAACGTAAAAATAAGCTTCGGCAAACCGTCTCTCATAGAGAAGTTTACACAAAGTCTGAATAGACTTCTTGTGGATAATATGGGCGATAAATACGGTAATATAGCATTTTCGATGTTTACGGGCGACAAGCATGCTTTGGACTATTCGATATCGGACGCGTTTTCGGCAGCGGGGATAGGACATGTCTTGGCGGTATCGGGATTGCATATCGGATTTATGGTGCTGTTGATTGATCTGTTGTTGCGCAAAGTAAGTAAACGTAAAAGATTTCCTATTCTGACGATAATAATTTGTTTATACGTCGTGCTCGCGGATTTTTCTCCGTCCGTCGTTCGCGCGGCAATAATGACGGTCGTTTCTGGTCTATCCGTATTTGTCGGCGGCAGGCGCGATCTGTTGTCGTCGTTGAGTTTTTCGTTTTGTCTGATCTTGGCGGTAAGACCGTTTTATTTGTTTGAAGCGGGTTTCCTATTAAGCTTCGGCGCTTTGTTCGGTATTGCCATGTTTGCAGACAGAATGGCGAAGTTCTTGGCGCGGCACGGCTTTGGGCGTAAAGCGGGCGAGGCGATCGGCTCGGCTGTTTCCGTGCAGATAGGCGTCACGCCTACGTTGATATACTTTTTTAATAAGATACAGGTGCTTGCCATACTTGTGAATATCGTGTTGATACCGTACGTTGCCGCTGTGTTTATGATAATGGTCGTTTGCATGATCATAGGCGCGATACCGACGTTCGGTGCGGTTTTGCTTGTACCCAAGTATATGCTCGTTCCAATCGATTACATAGCGCAGGGCATTTCCGCAGTGCCGTTTGCTAATATTACGGTTTACGCTACCGCCGCCGTGTTTTTATCTTATCCGGTCATGTTTTTTGCCGGCGGCTTATACATGATGCCGAAAGGCAAGATTGCGGTAGTGTTGGCGTCGGTATTTGCATGCGCGGCTTTTTGCGCGCCGCTGCCTATGAGCGACGGGTTGCTTACTGTTGTCGACAGCGCAAGCGTAGACACCGTTATTACCGACGACGGTAAAACCTATTTGATAGGGTATGTGCGCGATAAATACGCCGTTACCGAAGCGCTTAAACATAACAGATGTAAACGGTTGGACGCGGTATATTTATTGGGTTGCGATCAAAATACCGTAAATGCGATAATCGAACTCAACGATGATTTTCAGGTAGGCGTTGTGTATAACGATACGTTCGGAGATACGGGCGCAAGGCTTATAGATAACGGAATAAACTTTAAGCTGTATTCCGATACTGAAGATCACCCGGTATGTGAGGTGAAACTCTCGGGCGAACGCGTAGGTTACGAATATCGCGGTGTTCTTTTTGCCGAAGATAATGCCGATCCTATTATATTCTCGTCGTATAACGTAGTCAGAGTCAAAACTTACGACAACGCTCAAGACGGTGTTGCTTATTTATGCAATTATGTAAAAGACGAGCGAGAAAACGTAAAAACACTGAGTAACGGTATGTACACGTATGATTTGGGTAACGCCGCGACGTCAATAAATATGTAAACGCGGGATTACCGCGCATACAACGCTATTCCGCCGTACTGTATGCCGTAAAATCCGTCGTAGTATCCGAATCCGCCGAACGTTTCGTCGAAATAATCGGCATCGGAGTTTGTTTCGGCAGAATTTTCGTGCGCCAATATTATCGTGTTGCAGTTATCGTAAAATATGATTTTGCCGTTAGGCAGAAATTCGCCGTATAAGCTGTCGCTCACGTACACGTTGTGCGCGGTAGGCTCGCGTTCTTCGTCATAGAAAAGCGTTATGCTTCCGCCGTACCGTATATAGTAGTGACCGTAATGCTCTGCCGTGATACCGTCGGATACTACGGTAAGCTCGAAAGTGTCATCGCTTTTTAACGTGAGTTTATAGTCGAGCGTTTCGTCTTTCTCGCTGTTTTGAGGGAAACGCACATAATCGACTCCGTAAGTGCCCACGTGTCTGGGCGTAAATCTTCTGCGCACGCCGATGATCACAGGTCTTTCGTATTTTTCGTCGTATCTGTTAAATTCGTCGTCGGTAGTGTTATCGCGCGACGATCGTTCGCTCTCGTCCGTTTTTAGCGTGTTCGATATGCGATCTTTTATCTCGGATGCTCCGACGAATTTGACGTTGGGCGAGCCGCAACCGGAAAGGGATGCGGCGACGCAGGTTATGCAAACGGCTGCGGTAATGACTGCTATCGGTTTTTTCATGACTGTTACCTCACGTGAATTTTTGTTAGTCTTTTTCGTATTTTGTGAATTATGCGCGCGGATACAGCCTAAACGAATAAAATTTTAAAATCGACAAAAAAACAGTTGACATATCGAATGAGTAAGTATATACTGATTCGGTAAGCAGATTTATCTCACCGTTCGGGCTTGCTCGGAACGGTTAATCGAATAAGAATATCTTATTTATTGATGTGAGTGTATCTGTTTGCATTCGCATTTTTTTTGTTAGGAGGACTTAACCATTTTTAAAGAGCTTGTGACCAACGACGGGATTTCCAATAATCTCGAAGTGAGAGTTAAGGATGAAACCGGCGTAATGCTCGGCATAATGCGCGCGGACAAGGCAAAACAGATTGCCGACGAACGCAGACTCGATCTCGTTATGATAACGCCTAATGCTCAACCGCCCGTATGTCAGATAATGGACTACGGCAAATATAAGTTCGATGCGGCAAAAAAGGCTAAGGACGCCGCAAAAAACCAAAAGAAAACGGAGCTTAAAGAAATTCGGTTGTCTATAACGATCGATTCGGGCGATCTTAACACCAAAGCCAAACAAGCATACAAGTTTTTGTCGGACGGAGACAAGGTTAAGGTGTCCATACGTATGCGCGGCCGCCAACAGGCACGTCCGCAAATGGGCGTAGACGTCATGAATGCGTTTTACGAAACAGTCAAAGATATATCCGTTATCGACCGCAAACCGTCGGTCGACGGCAGAAATATCTTCATGATACTGGTGCCGACAGGCAGTAAAGTGTAAAAATAATTTTTTCGGAGGATATAAATCATGCCCAAAATGAAGAGCCACAGCGGCGCGAAAAAACGTTTTCGCGTAACCGCAAACGGCAGAGTAAAAAGAGCGCAGCAAGGTAAGAACCACATTCTCAACAAAAAACCGAGAAAGCGCATTATGAGATTGCGTCAGGGCGCATATCTCAAATCGACCAAGCAAGAAAAAACCATTCGCAACATGGCGCAGAAGTAAGGAGATAAGATATGAGAATTAAAAGAGCAGTAAACGCTGTCAAAAAGCGCAGAAAGATATTTAAACTTTCCAAAGGCTATTTCGGCTCCAAATCCCGCTCGTACCGCATAGCGCGTCAAGCGGTCATGAAGTCGCAAATGTACGCATATATCGGCAGACGCCTTAAAAAGCGCGATTTCCGCTCGCTGTGGATAACCCGTATCAATGCGGCGGCGCGCCTTCACGGACTGTCGTACTCCAAGCTTATGCACGGTCTTAAAGTCAGCGGTATCGACCTTAACCGCAAGGTCCTCGCCGATATTGCCGTAAACGATGCGGAAGCATTCAAGGCTCTTGCCGAAAAAGCATCCGCCGCGCTTGCAAAATAAGTAATGCGATAAAGAGCGTCGTTTGGCGCTCTTTTACATTTAAAAAGGAAGTTAACTAATGGAGATCATCACGTCTGCCTCTAACACTTTTGTAAAGCAAATTTGTAAGCTCGGTCAAAAAAAATACAGGGACGAATGCGGACAGTTTGTTGTGGAAGGGTACCGAAACGTTATAGACACTCTTTCGGCTTTGCCCGAGTGTGTGAAAACGATCGTTTTGTCGCAATCGGCATACGCCGCGTATTCGAAAGATTTTGAGGGTCATTCTTTGGTAGTCGTTTCCGACGCCGTTATGAAAAAAATGTCGGAGACCGAAAATTCGCAGGGCGTGCTTTCGGTAAACTCGCAAAAAAGATCGGAAGCGCCCAAGTCCGAGCGGTGCATATTGTTGGACAGAGTGCGCGATCCCGGGAACGTCGGTACGATACTGCGGACGGCGCTTGCGGCGGGGTATGACGTAGTTTTAAATAATTGCGCGGATATATATTCTCCCAAAGTGGTAAGAAGCGCTATGTCCGCGGTCGTCAAGTGTCGCGTCGCATTCGATATGGACGTATCGCAGCTGAAAAGTTTGGGGTACGCTCTGTTTGTCGCGGATATGGGCGGACAGAGTGTGTTTGACGCAGAAAAGCCGAACGGTAAGTATTGTATAGTAATAGGCAACGAAGCCGACGGCGTGAGCGGCGAAATAAAAGCGTGCGCAGATCGCGTGCTGGCTATTCCTCAAAGCGGTATAGAGTCGCTCAACGCCGCCGTCGCGGCGGGCATAATGATGTATGCGCTCAGGTTCATGCACTAGTATGCGATATAAAATAATTGACAAAAGCGCCTGTATATTGTAAAATTAAACGGTCGATGTAATCGGCGTTATCAGGTTGTATAAAATTTACGGAGATAAATCATGTCAGGACACAGCAAGTGGGCAACTATCAAGCGTCAAAAAGGCAAGACCGATGCGGCTCGCGCCAACGTATTCACCAAGATCGGCAGAGAGCTTGCCGTAGCGGTAAGAGCGGGCGGCCCCGATCCCAATAACAATCCGCGTTTGCGCGACGTTATTTCCAAAGCGCGCGCGGCAAATATGCCTAACGACAATATCCAACGCTCGATCAAAAAAGCGAGCGGCGACGACGGCAATGTCGTATACGACGCCATAACATACGAAGGATACGGTTCGGGCGGCGTAGCCATGATAGTCGAGACGCTTACTGACAATAAGAACCGCACGGCAGCGTCGGTAAGACATATTTTCGATAAGTGCGGCGGCTCGCTCGGCACTACCAACTGCGTTTCGTACATGTTTGAATCGAAAGGCGTGATAGTCATAAAGAAAGAGCAGAGCGACGACGAGGAGGAAGTTATGATGCTTGCGCTCGAACTCGGTGCGGACGACTTCGATTCTTCGGACGATGAGTTTTACGTTACGGTCGCGCCGTCCGCTCTCGATACCGTGCGTAGCGGGCTTGAAAAAGCGGGCAGAACGATATTGACTGCAGAAGTGCGTCAAGAGCCGTCGTCTACCGTGGACGTGGACGAAGAGACCGCCGCAAAGATATTGCGCATGCTCGATATGTTTGACGACGATGACGACGTACAAAACGTTTATCACAACGCGAATCTTCCCGAAGATTCCGAATGATTTTTATAAGATTGGTCGGTTGTACGGGAGTATCGGTATAAGAACTCGGCGGATCGCCGCAGTTTAGCTTATCGCGTCGAATAGGTGGCGCATGGTTGAGGTCGTATGGATTTCGGCGATTTAGTCATAAAAAAACATCGCTTATTTATAGGCGGATGCGATACGTCGGAGCTTGCCGAAAAATACGGCACGCCGCTTTATGTATTTGACGTGGCGCGCGCCGAAAAAACGGCTAAGTCGTACGTCGATATATTAAAGCGCGAGTACGGTGATTTTACCGTGTGTTATGCGTCTAAAGCGTTTTGCTGTGTCGGTATCTACGGGATATTGGCGCCGTTTGGACTCGGTGCCGACGTTGTGTCTGGCGGCGAGCTTTACACGGCTTTAAAGGGCGGGATGCCTGCCGACCGCATATATTTTCACGGCAATAACAAGAGCGCGCAGGAGATCGAATACGCGATAGACAGCGGAGTCGGTTGTATAGTAGTCGATTCTTTGCGCGAGCTCGAATTGATAGAAGCCGCCGCCCCCAAAGCTCCTATAAACGTTATGGTGCGAGTAAATCCGGGAGTCGAAGCGCATACGCACAGGTTTATTCAAACGACGCTTACTGACAGTAAATTCGGGTTTTCTATCGCGGACGGTACGGCGGAAAGTTTTATCAAATCGGTAGTAGGCAATCGCTATGTGCATTTTTGCGGTATAGCGTGTCATATCGGCTCGCAGATATTTGAAAAGCAGTCGTTTGAGATAGCGATAGACAAAATGACCGATTTTATCGTTCGCCTCAATTCGATAGGTATAGAGGTGGAGCGACTCGATCTCGGCGGAGGGTTCGGTATCAGGTATATTGATGCGGACAGTCCGCTTACTCCGCAAGAATACATGAGTAATTCCGCGCGATATTTAAAAGACGCAGTCAAACGTAAAGGTATAAAGCCGCCTAGACTTATCGTAGAGCCCGGGCGTTCTATTGTTGGCGAAGCGGGCATCACACTGTATACCGTCGGCGCGATAAAAACGATAAAAGACGTAAAGACTTATGCCGCGGTAGATGGCGGAATGTTCGAGAATCCGCGTCCGTCGCTGTATGATGCGCAATATACCGCAGTCGTTGCCGACCGTGCCGACCTCGAGGCTACCGATATATACTCGATAGCGGGAAAGTGTTGCGAAAGCGGCGATATCCTTTTGCGCGATATCAAATTGCCCAAACTCGGCAGCGGCGATATTTTGGCTGTGCTTTCCACCGGTGCGTATCACTATTCGATGGCGAGCAATTACAATCGCAATCCCGTGCCGCCTGTAGTTGCCGTTAAAAACGGCAGATCCGTATACATGATAAAACCTCAAAGCTACGAGGATATGACAAGAAACGACGTTATTCCGAATTTTGCGGAGGACAGCCGAAATGCTTAATATTTTGTTCGGTTACGGCGAGCCGCTCGATAAATTCATATTCTCGGTATTTATTCTCGTTGCGGCGTGCATAGCGATAGTTTTACATGAAGTCTCGCACGGGCTTGTAGCCAAATGGAACGGCGACTATACCGCCAAATATGCGGGCAGGCTTACACTCAATCCCGTCAAACATTTCGATCTGTACGGATTCTTGATGTTTGCGGTCGTGGGGTTTGGTTATGCAAAACCGGTGCCCGTAAACCCCAATAACTTCAAGCATTACCGTCGCGGACTGTTTACCGTAGCAATCGCGGGCATATGCATGAATATAATACTCGCGTTTCTCTCGGCGATGTTTTATGTGCTGATGATGCTGGGTGTGAACAATGTGGGGCATCGTGCATTTGAATACTTCGGCGAGTTTTTCAGAATATCGTGCACGCTTAATCTGTCTCTTGTGTTTTTTAATCTTTTGCCTATTTATCCGCTCGACGGGTTTAGGATAGTGGAAACGTTTACGCATAGAGGCAATAAGTTTTGCTCGTTTATGCGCACCAACGGCAGATACTTGCTCTTGGGACTTGTCGGGCTCAATATAGTAGTGGATATGGCGTTCAGATATGCGAGCGCTCTTCCGTACTGGTTTTCGTATTTCGATATTTTGGGAACGTACTTGCGCTTTTTCGTATCGCATGTCGGTGGGGCTTTTATCAAACTGTGGTCTATCATAATATTGAGGGTATAGCTTGAAAACACTTAAAGACCTCCAAAAAGAGGAAGAACATACCGGTTACCACGTAGTTCTCCAAAACTACGACGGTCCGCTCGATTTGCTTCTCGATATGGTCAAGCGTGCAAAGATACGTATCGAGGATATTTTTATTTCCGATATTACCGAGCAGTATCTTGCCGCTATGGAGCAGGTAGAGGAGCTCGATATGGAACAAGCGGCGGACTTTATAGAGGTCGCGGCAACGCTTCTCGAGATCAAATCGCGCGCGTTATTGCCGCGTCCCGAGGTAATAGAAGCGCCCGAAGACGATCCTAAAGTCGCGTTTATACAGCGTTTGGACGAGTATCGTATATATAAAGAAGCCGCGGAAAAAATGCGCGAGCACGAGCTTATAAACATGCATTACCGCGCGCCCGACGAGAGCGTGGGGCAGCCTAGGCTTGTGCTTAAAGATATGTCGACCGACGGGCTCGTTAAAGCGCTTCAAAAAATGTTCGCCAAGCTCGGCGTCAGGCAAAAAGTCTTTAAAACGCGCAAGATAGATCGCGATCCGTTTACCGTCGCTCAAAAGATCACGTACATACGCGATTGCATGCGCAAAACGGAGCGAATTACGTTTGACGAGCTGTTCGACGAAGACTTCACTGTAAACGAGATAATAACGACTTTTCAAGCGTTGTTGGAACTTTTGAAAGCGCAAGAAGTTCGGGCAGAACAGAAAGACACGTTTGAAACAATAACGATAATCAGACGGAATATTACCGATAGGAGTTTGAGCGAAGATGGAAATTGAAAAAATCGACGACGTTTTGGAAGCGCTGTTATTCGTTTCGGGAGACGAGCTCAAAATAAGCGATCTTTGCGAGCAGTTGGAACTTCAAAAAAGCGAAATAACCGCCGCCATAAAAAGGCTTCAAAAGCGATTCGGCGGAAACACGGGCATAAGGCTCATATCGTATAACGGTAAGATACAGTTTGCGTCCAATCCCGATTATGCCGATTTTATAGCGAGCGTATTGAGCCCTATAAAAGAAAAAGCTCTGTCTACGCCGGCAATGGAAACGTTGTCTATAATCGCTTACCGTCAGCCGGTCACGCGTCTCGAGATAGAGAGCATCCGCGGCGTAAACAGTGATTATGCGATACAGGCTTTGCTTCGTAATAACCTGATAGAAGTAGTCGGTCGTAAAGACGCGATAGGCAAGCCCTTGCTTTTCGGTACGTCCGAGGAATTTTTAAAGAGGTTCGGCATAGAAGAGATAACCCAGCTTCCCGATAGAGCCGCGCTCTTGGACAGGATCCGTGATATCGAAGAAGGCGCGCCCGCCGTTGTGGACGAGCAGCTTTACAATTTCGATAATAGCGAACAGCAAACTCCGGAATTTTTACAGGGCGAAAATATAGTAGCCGTCGACGGAGACGAGTCATCTGACGACGAAGCGGCGGCGACGGATAGCACGCAAGAATAATAAAAATACGTATAAGAAATAATTTAGCGACAACGGCAAACACTATATGCGTGACGTATTTGGTGATTGCCGTTTTATCATTGCATTTATTGGCGCTTCCGCTCGGTTTTGCCGTATTGTTGGACGTTGACAGCGACAAAAAAATTGGTAAACTGAAAGTGTTATTTTACTTTTTGCCGATTTTTGTCAAAAAACTCGATTTAGACAAAATTCTAAACAAGTTTACAACGCGCGACGCCGTCGGCTCGGAGCGTGAAAGCGACGAAGAAGCGGAAACTAAAGAAGATCAAAAATCGTCGCCGTTTAAGCGAAATGTAATCAAGTTTTTGATTAAAGTCGGCGTCGAAGCGATCAAGCGAGTACGAGTGCGTGACTTGGACATGGACGCAGTCATCGGTACTGGCGACGCTGCGCTCACCGCATATTCGGTTGGGTCCGTGGGCATAGCGTATGCGCAAGCCTGCGCTTATTTCGACATGCCGAATGAGGGGATATTTAAGCCGAATTATGACGAAGTACGACTGTATATGAATTTTTCGGGCATATTTTCGCTATGTTTGGGGGATATTATATATGCCGTATGCGCAGTTATTTTGTCAAATATCAAAGAATACGGCAGATCGAGGAGGAAACATGAGCACGGCACTTACGCCCGATAGATACGACGAACATCCCATAGAGCGCATAATGGACAGCGCTTTCGGAAAAGTCAGAACGCTGACCGACGCGGACATAATAGTAGGCGATCCGATAATCACGCCCGACGGCACAAGTATCATACCCATAAGCAAAGTAAGTATAGGTATTGTATCGGGCGGAGGCGAGTACGGCGAAGTTAGCAAAAGCAACTATCCGTTTGCGGGCGCATCGGGTGCGGGTATGAGCATATCTCCCGTATGTTTTTTGGTTTCTGACGGTAAATCTGTCAAAATGTTGACGACTGAGAGTCGCGGACCGTTCGATAAAGTAATGGACACTATTCCCGAAGTAGTGGGCTCGTTGTTTGGGAAGAAGAAAAAATGATGAAAAAGTCTGCTATCGTTGCCGCCGCGCTTGCGGCAGTAAGCCTTGTGGGTTGTGCGCATGGTGAAAAAGATATGACAAACGCGCATTATGATAATATGCTCAATGATACTGTATGTGAGACGGTAATGACCGATTATGCGCTCGGTCAAGGCGTGAGCGTATCGAGTTCCGCCACCTCTATGGCGCTCGTGGACGGCGATACAGGCGAGCTTGTTTATTATAAAAACTGCGATGAAAAGCGCGAGCCTGCCAGCACGACCAAAATATGTACGGCTATAACCGTCATAGACAACTGTACCAATCTCGATCTTCCGCGCCCCGTTCCCAGAGAAGCTGTAGGCGTAGAAGGGTCGTCGCTGTATTTACAGCAAGGCGAAATGCTGTCCGTCCGCGATCTCCTTTACGGTTTGATGCTTCAATCGGGTAACGACTGCGCCGTTGCGCTTGCCATACATGTGGGCGGAAGCGTGGAAGGGTTTGCCAAAATGATGAACGAAACCGCAAAAAAAGCGGACGCGAAAAACACCAATTTTGTCAATCCGCACGGTCTGCATCACGACGAGCATTATACTACCGCGTACGATCTTTGCAAGATATCGTACTATGCCATGAAAAACGAACTGTTCAGAGAGATCGTCGCGACAAAGCGACATAAAACGCCGTATGCCAATCACGACTATATGAGGAGCTTTCCCAACAAGAATAAAATACTTTTCAATTATGCGGGTGGTAACGGTATAAAAACGGGCTTTACCAAAAAGTCGGGAAGGTGTTTGGTATCTTCCGCGACGCGAGACGGCAAAACGTACATTTGCACGGTGCTAAACTGCGGCGATATGTTCCAAGAATGTATGAGACTTATGGATAAAGCATTTTCGGGAGAATAAGAGAAGTAAAAAGTAAACGCAATATAAAGCGTTTATTTTTTGTGTTGTTAAAAATTACGCAATCATTTAAAGTTTTCTTGCTTACTTCTTTTCAAAAAGTACATGTAAGAAGAAAAATAAAAAATGTAATACCAAACAAACTATTTTCTCTTTTGCTTAAAGTTTTCTTGCTTACTTCTTTTCCAAAAGAAGTAAGTTTTCAAAAGAAGTAAGTTTTGCTTGATTTTTATTATAAAATCGACTATGATTAAACGGAAGGAATAGTTATGCGTATAAACAAGTATTTAAGCAGTTGCGGCATAGACAGCCGCCGAAAATGCGAAGCTCTGGTCATTGACGGGCGCGTCAAAGTAAACGGCAAAACGATCACCGAGCTCGCTACCGATATCGGCGATAACGATATAGTCGAAGTGGACGGCAACGTCGTAGGTATAAGCCGCCGCAAAACATACATTATGCTCAACAAACCTAAGGGCTGTGTATGCACGGTCAAGGACGACAAGGGCAGAAAAACGGTGCTCGATTTTATCAAAACGGACAGGCGCCTGTTTCCCGTCGGTCGGCTCGATTACGATACCGAAGGCTTACTGCTTATAACCGACGACGGCGAGCTCGCCAATAAGATAGCGCACCCGAAAAGCGGCGTCAAAAAAACTTATACCGTGCGCGTAGAAGGCGAGCCGTCCGCGGCAGAACTCAAGCGCCTGCGCGGCGGAATAACTTATAACGGCGTCAAATACAGCGGCGCGGAAGTCGCGGTGATCGGCGTCGAGAATAACAGCACGAGGCTTTCTATAACCGTAACGGAAGGAAAAAATCACGAGATCAAAAATATGATCGAATCCTTGGGTCGGCGCGTTCTGTTTTTGAAACGCGTAGCGGTCGGTGAGCTCAGGCTTGGCGGACTGTCTCGCGGCGAGTGGCGGTATTTGAGCGAACGCGAAGTCACGTATTTAAAATCGCTGTAAAAATTTTTTCGGTAAAGCGTGAAAAAGGCGCTTTGATTTTGTTGAAAAAAAATTCGTTTGATGCTACAATATAAACTGTGATATTTTGTGCGGAGGAGTTATGGAGACTTTTAAGAACGCCAAAAGCGAGCTTGCGGCTGCCAATAAGGATATACTTGCTTTTATCGACGCGTTCGCGGACGAAAAATCTTTCGTTCAGACGGACGCTTTTATGTGTTCGGACGATTTTGCGAAAGCGCCCGGCGAGGGCGTGGTAAGCGGGTTCGCTTCCGTAGGCGGTACTGCGGTGTGTGTGTTTGCTACAAACCCCGCCGTGCTCAAAGGCTCGATCGGCGCGCTCAACGCCAAAAAGATAACGCGCGCGGTCAATAACGCGGTGCGTATGGACAAGCCGCTTATAGCTGTGTGGGATACTTCGGGCGCAAGAATAGCCGAAGGCATAGACTGTCTCGACGGTTACGGCGATATACTCCGCGCGTTTACCGTAGCATACGGCGAGGTCCCCGTAATATCTATCATCAAAGGCAAAAACCTCGGGCTGTCGGCATACGTAGCGGGGATAAGCGATTTTGTAATAGCGTACGAGGACGGCGTTTCCGCAACGGCGTCGCCGCTCGTGATAGCCGCAAAAACGGGCGAGTCCGAAAAGACGGTCGGCTCCGCCAAACAACTGCTCGAGCGCGGTATAGTTACCAATATCGTCAAAAAGACCGAGTTGAAAGCAACGCTCAAAAACATACTCGAGTTGTATTACAACAATAAAGAAACGGGCGACGACTCCAACAGAGTAAGTAAAACTCTCAAGCTCGGCGCGTCCGCCGACGCGATAATTAAGGAAGTATTCGATAAGGGCAGTTTTTTGCCGCTTAGAGACGGGTTTGCCCCGATAGTAAAAACGGGCTTCGCTACGCTTGCGGACGTTACCGTCGGCGTTGTCGCTACCGATATATCCAAGAACGACGGGCGGCTTTCCGCCGACGCGTGCGTCAAGATAGACGAGTTTTTAAACGTCTGCGAAAACGCGGAGTGCCCGATCGTGTTTATTACCGATTGTCTGGGCACCGAGATCGGATCGAACGACGCAAGGCTGATAAGAGAAGTCTCTAACCTCATTTATCATATAAACTCGCTCGACCTTGATACGTTTGCCGTCGTTACGGGCAAAGCCATAGGCTCGGCATACACCGCGCTGGTTTCGCCGTGCGAGTATAAAATAGCTTGGGACGGCGCGCAGATTGCGGCAGTGGAATCGGAAGCCGCCGCAAGGCTTTTGTACGCCGACGAGATCAAGACGGCAAAAGACAAAGATAAAGCCGCAAAAAAACTCGCGACTGCGTATGCGGAAGAAAACGGCGACGCTTTGCTCCTTGCAAAGAGCGGGCACTTCGACAATGTGATCGACCCGAGCCTGACGCGCTCGTACCTTATCGCCGCATTGTTGGCGCATGTGGAGTAATAGCATGAACGTACTGTTTCTGGCTGCATCGGACACAAAGCTTGGCGACATCGCGCTGTACTCGCTTATCGGGTTTTTGATAGTCTTGGCTGTGCTCGCACTGCTTGTCGGGATATTCTACCTGACCGGATTTTTGTTCGGGCATACCGCGCTCGGTAAAGAAAAACTGTTTGAACGCAACAAAAAGAAAAAGAAGCAAGAATCCGTCGCGGACGAAACGGACGCCGCGTCCGACGAAGAACTCGTCGCGGCTATCACAGCGGCGATATCCGTAGTCTTGGAAAGCGAAAACGACGGGGTGTGTCCCGAGTTTGTAATACGCCGTGTATCACGGAAAAAATAAACAATAATCAGTTTTTTCGGAGGAATTATGCGTAAATTCAACGTTACTGTCAACGGAAAATCCTACGACGTAGAAGTCGAGGAAGTGGGCGGCGAGACCGCGTCCGCAGTTGAGCCCGTAAGCGCTCCCGCGCCTGCCGCAAAACCCGCAGTCGTTGCGGGCGGTACGGAATTGAAGTCGCCTATGCCCGGACTCATTTTGTCCGTCGCGCACAAGGACGGCGACACCGTTAAAAAAGGCGAAAAGCTCGTCGTTTTGGAAGCCATGAAAATGGAAAACGACATAAACGCTCCCGCCGACGGCGTAGTTACGTATGCCGTTAAAAAAGGCGACAACGTAGAAACGGGCGCAGTGCTTGCGTACATCAAATAAAGAGGGCGTTTCATGAATTTCGTCGAAATGATGAAAAACCTATGGCACAGCACGGGCTTTTATCAATCCTCGTGGCAGAACTACGTGATGATTGTTATCGCGTGCGTTTTGCTGTTTGTCGGGATCGGATTAAAGAAAGAGCCGCTGTTGCTCGTTCCCATAGGCTTCGGTATGTTGTTCGTGAATATCCCGGGTGCGCACGAGATACTCATGAAAGCCCCGACGGTGCTCGAGGACGGCACTACGAGCGCGGGCGGATTTTTGTACTATATGGAAAAAGGCGTGGAATGGGTAATATTCCCGCCGATAATCTTTCTCGGTATAGGCGCGATGACCGATTTCGGTCCGCTTATTGCAAGCCCCAAAAGTTTCATTTTGGGCGCGGCGGCACAGCTCGGTATATTCATAACACTGTTTGGCGCGGTGCTTTTGGGCTTTGACGGCGCGGCGGCTGCCGCTACCGCCATAATAGGTGGCGCGGACGGTCCTACGTCGATATACGTCACGACAATGCTCAAACAGTTCGATCTTTTACCGGCAATAACCGTTGCTGCGTATTCGTACATGGCGCTTATTCCGATAATACAGCCGCCGCTCATGAAGCTGTTTACTACAAAGAAAGAACGCGCCATAAAAATGGAGCAGTTAAGACCTGTCAGCAAGCGCGAAAAAATAGTTTTTCCGATAGTGATAACGCTTATTTGCGGGCTTATAATCCCGGATTCGTTGCCGCTACTCGGTATGCTCATGCTCGGCAATCTTTTAAAAGAATGTTTGGTCACTGACCGCTTGGCTAATACTGCGAGCAACGGATTGATGAACGTTATAACGATCTTCCTCGGCGTGTGCGTCGGGGCAAAATCGTACGGCAATACGTTCTTAACATTAGACACGCTCAAAATCGTATTGTTGGGACTCGTCGCGTTTATGATGGGCACGATAGGCGGATTGCTTATGGCAAAACTTATGTGTCACTTGACGCACGGCAAGGTCAATCCTCTCATTGGTAGCGCGGGCGTTTCGGCAGTGCCTATGGCGGCGCGCGTATCGCAAACGGTGGCGCAAAAAGAAGACCCCAATAACTTTATACTAATGCACGCAATGGGACCCAACGTTGCCGGAGTAATAGGCTCGGCTGTTGCGGCGGGCGTGTTGTTGTCGATATTCGGCGGGTAATTTATTTTCGGAGTGGATCATGAGTAAAGTCAAAATAATGGAAACGATACTGCGCGACGCGCATCAGTCTCAAGCGGCGACGCGCATGCGTCTCGACGAGATGTTGCCTGCGGCAAAACTGTTGGACGACGTAGGGTTTTACGCTTTGGAAGCATGGGGCGGCGCTACATTCGACTCGTGTCTGAGGTATTTGGACGAAGATCCGTGGGAAAGGCTCAGAGCGCTCAGAAAAGCGATTCCCAATACAAAACTTCAAATGCTGTTCCGCGGACAGAATATCTTGGGCTACAAGCACTATGCGGATGACGTAGTAGACGAGTTTTGCAGGCTTTCCATAAAGAACGGAATAGACGTTATACGTATTTTCGATGCGCTCAACGACGTGCGCAATATGAAGCAGGCGATAGACAGCACCAAAAAGTACGGCGGTACGGTCGAGGCTGCGCTGTGCTATACGACGAGCAAAGTCCATACCGTAGAATACTTCGTAAACCTCGCCGTAGAACTCGAGAATATGGGCGCGGATATAATTTGTATTAAGGATATGGCAAACTTGCTGTTGCCGTACACTGCGTATGAGCTTGTTTCGCGCATAAAAGACAAAGTAAAGATACCCGTTCATTTGCACACGCACAACACCGCGGGTACGGGCGATATGGTAAACATGAAGGCGATAGAAGCTGGTTGCGATATAGTCGACACCGCGCTTTCGCCGCTCGGAAACGGCACGAGCCAGCCCGCTACGGAGTCGCTTGTTGCAAGCTTAAAGGGCACAGAATACGATACGGGGCTCGATCTCGAAAAACTCAATAAGTGCACGGAATATTTCCGTAAAGTCGCCGAGCGTTTGACTGCCGACGGATTCTTGAATCCGAGGGTGTTAAAAGTAGACGTAAATGCGCTCATATATCAAGTGCCGGGTGGAATGCTGAGCAATCTTATAAGCCAGCTCAAACAGCAGAATGCGTCCGATAAACTTACTGCGGTCTTGGAAGAAGTTCCGCGTGTTCGCGCCGATCTCGGTTTCCCGCCGCTAGTAACACCGTCGTCTCAGATAGTTGGAACGCAAGCCGTGCTCAACGTGCTTGCGGGCGAGCGGTATAAGACTGTGACGAAAGAGACAAAGGGCGTGCTCGCGGGCGAATACGGTAAGCTTCCCATGGAGCCCGACGCCAAGATCGTCAAAAAGATAATCGGCGACACGCCGCGCATTACTTGCCGTCCCGCCGACAATATCAAGCCCGAACTCGACGCATACAAAAAAGAGATCGAAGAATACGCGATACAGGAAGAGGACGTATTGACTTACGCACTGTTCCCGCAGCTCGCGATACCGTTCTTCAAAAAGCGCGAGGCAAAGCTACACGGAATAGACAAGACCATTTACGACAAAGATAATAAAGTTCAACCTATATAAGGTCGCTATGAGAATACTTTTTGTTAACGACGACGGCTATGATTCTATCGGATTACATGCCGTCGCCGATTTATTTAAGGACCATGATATTTGCGTAGTTGCGCCAAAGCTCCAACAATCCGCAAAATCGCACGCCATAAACATTCACGATGAGTTTAGTTATGAAACAATGTCGGGCTATGATTATCCCGTATGTGCCGTCGACGCTCATCCTACCGACTGCGCTAAGCTTGCATTGACAAAACTTTTCGTTTCGCCCGATATCATTATAAGCGGCATAAACCGAGGTCGAAACCTCGGTAGCGATATTATGTATTCCGGAACTGTAGGCGCGGCGTTTGAAGCGGCGTACTACGATCTGCGCGGCGTGGCGTTATCGCTGCATAATTACACGCCGACGGCGGAGGATTATGCGCGTTGCGCAGCATTTGTCAAAAATAATTTTAAAACGATTTGCGCCGTCGATTTGCCGCCGCACACGATAATCAATATCAATTTTCCCAAAGGCGAGCCGCGCGGAGTAAAAGTATGTAAGATGAGCGATACCGCGGCTATCGACGAAGACTATGCGATAGATGAAAACAGAGTGTGTTATTATAAGTTCGTAAAGGCTCGTCCCGCCGAAAACAAATCCGATCAGTTTTACTGTAGCGAAGGATACATAACCGTAACTCCGCTCAAAATGGATATGACGGATAAAACGGCAATAACGATTTTGAAAAAAGCGGATTTTAAACTATGAAAATAGCGATCATCGGCGGTGGCGCGGCGGGGCTTGTCGCGGCGGGCAGCGCAAAAAACGCGGAAGTCGTCGTGTTCGATCATAACGATAAGCTCGGCAAAAAAATATATATCACGGGCAAAGGCAGATGCAACTTTACAAACGTCTGCGACAACGAGACTTTTTTATCCAACGTTGTAACCAACGCGCCGTTTTTGCGTTCCGCACTTTCGAGGTTTACGCCGTACGATGCGGTCGAGCTTATCGAGCAAAACGGCTGTAAAACCAAAGTCGAGCGCGGTCGGCGCGCGTTCCCGTCGTCGGACAAGGCAAGCGATATCATAAAGGCGCTCACAGCGTACGCCAAATCGAATAACGCCGAGTTTAGGCTCGGTGTAAAGATATCCGACTTATCGTATAATAACGAAGAAAATAAGTTTTCGGTGCGTTACGACGGCGGCGAAGAGCGCTTTGACAGAGTGATCGTGTGCGCAGGCGGTTTGAGCTATCCGTCTACGGGTTCTGACGGTAGCGCGTATAGATTCGTCAAAAAATTCGGACACAAGATGATATCGCCCGTACCGTCGCTTGTCGGGCTTAAAACCGATATCGATTTTTCGTCGGCGGAAGGGCTCACGCTTAAAAATATCGAGCTGGGTGCGGACGGCGTCAAACCGATATTCGGAGATTTGATGATAACGCGCGACGGAGTTTCGGGACCCGTGGCGTTGACAATGTCGGCATATTTATCAAGACGCGAAAAGCCGTACACCGCATATATCGATTTCAAGCCCGCGCTTACTTCGGAAGAACTCGACGACAGGCTTTTGCGCGAGTTTGGCGCAGGTCAAAATAAAAGCTTCAAAAATATATTGGACGGATTGTTGCCAAAATCGATCATTCCGTTTATAATAGACCGTAGCGGTATATCGCCCGATAAACACGTAAACGTGATCACGCGCGGCGAGCGGCAATCGCTCGTAAAAGCGTTGAAGCGTTTCGAGTTCAAAGTCGTAAGCACGGAAGGTTTCGAGCGCGCCGTAGTCACATGCGGCGGCGTAAACGTGAAAGAGATATATCCCAAAACAATGATGTCGAGACTGTGCCGAGGACTGTATATATGCGGCGAAATGCTCGACGTCGACGCTCTAACGGGCGGGTATAATTTACATATAGCGCTTGCTACCGGGTTTGTTGCCGGCGTAAGCGCAAGCGGAGATAATTATGACTAAACTTGTTTCTATACGCGGCGCAGTTACTGCCGCAAACACAAAAGAGTCGATAGAATCGGCTACGCGCAGGCTTATAGAGCGTATATATTTCAAGAACGCACTTTCGGATGAAAACATAGTCAATATCACTGTATCGTCTACGGCGGATATAACGGCTTTTTATCCCGTGCGCGCGATAAGAGAAGCGGGACATGACGTGCCTTTGTTTTCGTGCGTTGAGCCGAGTATAAAAGGCTCATTGTGCGGTTGCATACGCGTTATGGTTACCGCATATTCTGACGTGCCGACGAAAAACGTTTATCTTAACGGCGCGCGCGTTTTAAGATCGGATATAGCGGGTGCGTATGCGATAGCGTTGGACGGACCGAGTGGCGCGGGGAAAAGCACTGTGGCAAAACTGGTCGCAAAAACTCTCGGCGTCACGTATCTCGATACGGGCGCGCTGTATCGCGCGCTCGGGCTCAAAGCGCTCGAAAATAATATCGAACCGACCGACGAAGTAAATATACGTAAATTACTTACGCCCGCGAATGTGAAAGTCGTATTGGATAACGGTACGCAACGCGTGATAGTGGACGGCGACGACGTGACGGGGCGTATTCGCACGCAGGAGGTCGCCATGGCGGCTTCAAAGGCGTCGGCGTTGCCGTTTGTAAGAGAAAAATTGCTCGATACTCAGCGCGATTTTGCAAAGAAAAACTCGGTCATAGTAGACGGACGGGATATAGGCACGGTAGTGCTTCCGACGGCGGAGTTTAAGTTCTTTTTGACCGCGTCCGCGGAAGTGAGAGCAAAGCGCAGATACGACGAGCTCATGGCAAAAGGCGAGAAAGTCGATTATAACACCGTTCTCAACGACGTGAACGCGCGCGATCTTAACGACAGCACGCGCGCCATAGCGCCGCTTAAAAAAGCTTTCGACGCTATAGAGATAGATTCGAGCGACATGACAGCCGATGAGGTTGCGGCGCGGATAGTTGCAACCGTGAAAGAGGATCTGTGATATGAAAAGAATGTTTTACACTCTTCGTACGCTTTTGTATCCAGTCGGCGGAATGCTTTTTCCGTGTAAGATCATGGATAAGGACAAGTTCAAAAAATACGAGTTCGGACGCATGATAATTTCAAACCACCTTTCTTGGATGGATCCTCTTTATCAAATGTTCCGGATACCCGAGTATAAACGCTTTTTATCCAAAAAAGAAAACGACGGCGGCAAGCTCAAACACTGGTTTTTGCGCAACGTCGGCATCATATTTATCGATAGAGAAAAGCCCGAGCTGTCGTCTATGCGCGAGTGTATAGCAGCACTCAAAAACGGCGAAACGCTCACTATTTTTCCCGAGGGTACGAGAAACAGAATCAATCGCGAACTTCAACCCATGCATTCGGGTGCGGCAATGATCGCGTTAAAAGGCAACGCTACCGTCATTCCTATCGCCGTTCACCACAAAGGCAAGGTATTCAGACGGAATTATATGGGCGTAGGCGATCCCGTCGAACTCGGCGATCTTATGGGAAAGCGCATAGATGAAAACATACTCAACGAGGCGACGGAGCGGTTTGCCGCGGCTATACAGGCTACGCTTGAAAAACTTGACGAATGGGTAAAAAACAAAGGCTGGAAAGCCGATAAAAAAGTTAAGAAACAAGCTAAGAAAGCGCTCAAAGCCGAATATAAAGCGGCTAAAAAGTCCGCGGCGAAAGCGGCAAAAAATAATGGTTAAAGTAAAAGTCGCAAAAAACGCAGGCTTTTGTTTCGGCGTTAAAAATGCTGTGGATATCGCCAAATCCAACGCGGCGTGCGGCGATTGTTATATGATAGGCGAGCTTATTCACAATAAGTCTGTCGTGGACGAACTGCGTGCGCTCGGTCTGAAAACAGTCGATTCGATAGACGAGCTCGAAAGCGTCAGGGATGGCGCTACGGCGCCGAAAGTGATAATACGTTCGCACGGTGCCGCTAAAGCAACGTATGCGGCGGCGCGGGCAAAAGGTTACGAGATAGTAGACGCTACGTGTCCGTTTGTCGCCAAGATACACGATATCGTAGAAAAACATTATGCAGAAGGGTATCATATAGTGATTATAGGCGCCGAGAATCATCCCGAAGTGGTGGCTACCGCGGGCTGGTGCGACGGAACGGCGACAATAATAGACTCCGAAAGCGATCTGGAGCCGCTTAAAAACTACGATAAACTTTGTTTTGTTTGTCAAACTACTTTCGACGGAAAAAAATTCGGCGAACTTTCTAAAAAAATACTGAAAATGGGTTTAAAAACGGTTGAAATTTTCGACACGATTTGCTATACTACTTACGAACGTCAAAAAGAGGCGGCTCGGCTTGCTCGGGAGTGCGATGCGGTTATCGTTGTGGGTGATGCGCTAAGCTCCAATGCGAGCAAACTGTACGAACTGTGTAAGGCTGTAAATTCGGCGACATATTTCGTCCACTCTCAAAGCGAACTCAAAAAAATCAATTTTCCCCGAAGCGGCGTAATAGGGATCGTCGCCGGGGCATCGACTCCCACAAAGTCGATTATGGAGGTAAGGTCTTACATGGGTCAAGAATTCGGCGAAGCGAGTAACGAAGAGTTTATCAACGCCATCAACAACGAAACCACCGCAAGCTATCGCGAGGGCAAAACCGTTAAAGGTACCGTTCTTTCCGCAGACGAGGAAGGAATAAGCGTTAATATCGGCGGTAAAAATGACGGTTTCATCACCAAAGAAGAAGCTTGCGACGAAGGCGAGTATAAGCCCGAGGATTATCCCGTCGGCACCGCTATTCAAGCGGTTATCATCAAAAAGCGCGACGAGGCTCGCGGCTGTGTATTGCTTTCCAAGCGTCGCGCCGACCTTATGCGCAAGACCGACGAAGCAGTCGAACAGATCCGCGGCGGCGACATATTCGAAATGGTCGTCAAAAAGGATATCAAAGGCGGGCTTACGGGTGCGCTCGGAACGTATCGCGTATTCGTTCCCGCATCGCAGATCCGTCTTAAATTCGTTCCCGATCTCAAAAAGTTCGTCGGGAAAACGCTCAGGCTTCGTGCGCTCGATATCGACGACGTAAACCATAAAATAGTTGCATCGCAACGCGTTATATTGCAAGAGGAAAAAGACGAGCGCGACAAGAAAGCCGAGATATTCTGGGAAAACGTCAAGCCCGACGTTGTAGTCGCGGGCGAGGTCAAGCGCATCAATCCTTACGGCGCGTTCGTAAGCGTCGACGGTATCGACTGCTTGGCGCATATCGATCACCTTTCTTATTCGCATATCACTTCGCCCGACGAAGTGCTTGAGATAGGCAAGACTTACGATTTCTTGGTTCTTAAAACCGATCGCGAGAAACAGCGTGTATCTCTCGGCTATCGCGAACTTCAGCCGCATCCGTTTGACAAATGCATGGAGAACCATCCCGTCGGATCGGTCGTGACCGGTAAAGTAATAAGCGTTTTGCCTTACGGCGCGTTTGTCGAGATTGAGCCCGGCGTAGAAGGTTTGGTACACGTATCCGAAGCCGCCGCTTCGTATGTTAAGGACATCAACGAAGTTCTTCATCCCGGCGACGAGGTTACCGTTAAGATAATGGCTTACGACGATCAGCACCGCAAGACGACGCTCAGTATCAGAGCATGCCTCGACGTAGCCGAAAAGCCCGCCTCTAAGCCGACGGCGCCCAAGAAAGCGGAAGATAGCGGCGTTTACAGCGACAAGCTTGACAACACGGTGCTTGCAAGTCTGCTCAAAAACGTAAACGACGACGCGGAATCTGCCGACGACGATAAAAAAGACTAAAAAGTAACGTAGCGCGCGCCGAAAAACGGCGCGCGTTTTTTTCGGAGGAAAGTTTGGCACAGTATGTAATTTGTCCGTCATGCGGAAAAACGGTTGTTTGCGACGGCGGAGTATGTTCCGACTGCGGGCAGTCGTTCGATATGGCCGCGATTAAGTCGCGAGGTCTTACGGTTGATTACAACACGGAAGGTCGCGAGTTTGCCGCGGGCAAGGACTATTTCGTAAATACCGAGTTTATGAGTGCTCGCGAGCATTTTGCGAAAGCGCTGGCGGCAAACGGCAATTCGTATTTGTCGCAGTATTTTGTGTTGCTTTGCGATATTTATCTCAACGAGGGCGCTGAAAGCTATGACGTTATGGCTAACGCCGTCAACGCCGTGCTTACGCCGCTGGAACTGATGAAGCGTTCTAACGTTTCCGCAATTAACGATAAACTTAATTTCGTGGTTGCTGTTTTGAGCGAGATAAAAATAATAATACTCAATCGTTTGCGCGCCCACGATAAGCTTTTCGAGCTCGATATCACTTCGTACCGAAAAAACGAGCTTGCCGACCTGCAAACACTTTTGAAATTATTCAAGACGGACGGCGAAACGCTCATGACGTATTCGCCGCAAGTTCAAAGCGTGCTCGGCGAGATAGCAGATTATTCCGTGGCTGTATGTCATAAAGCCGTACAAACGGTTGCCGTCGGAGAAGAACTCTACGGACCGTCCGAATACGAGTATAACAGGTTCACCTCGCTTAACGGCGATTTCGGTTATTACGCTACGCAATTTATAGCCGATTATGACGCAAAAAAATATACGCCCGACTTTACACAGTGCGATTTGCTCAACGACAAGGTTATGAGCAGATTTATTAAGTTCGACGCAAAAAACAAAGCTTTCGCAAAGAAACATATTATCGGCGATATTGTCGAGTACGACGATATATTGGAAGAATGCGGGAAAGCCTTGGAATTTACATATCGCAATTGTTTCCGCTCGCTGTGCGATAAAACCTACGCTAAGCGCGGCACGCTTTTAAAAGATGGCTTACAGTTGTTGTATAGAATGCTTACGCCGCGAATTATCGTGACCGAAGACAAAAAGACCGAGATAAGAGCGGGTAAGTTTGCGGACTTATCTGAAAAATGCGGAATGTTGTCATTGTTTTTGACGGATGAGAGCGCTTTTGATACGTTTGCGCGCGACTCGCTCAAAAAGTACTATGAAGAGCTCTGCGACATTATAGAACAGCATTTTATCGGAGAGTTCGACAAGTACACAAAATCGATCAATAAGCTCAAAGATGCACGCGGCGAAGAGTTCAAGCGTTACGAAAAACTGCTATTCGAGACGGCAAAAGCAACGGCTTGCGCGCTTGCCGAGTATGTTACGTTTACGGCGTTCAAAGACAAAAATCGCATAAAGCTTGTTAATTATTGCAAGCAAGCGGCAGAAGAGTTTTTGATGCTCCATGACTACAAGGTGGACGAAATAGACAGGTCTAACGTTTATCGTCCTATCCTCGATATTTACAATTCCGTGATGCGCGAAAAGAATATGTAATTATATGTCGCTCGTGCGCGTATGATTTCTTATGACTTTCGATCTTCATAATGATTTTGCCACCGAGATTCACGCTTCCGACTACGCAAAATATTTAGACGGACGGAAAGACGATATTATCACCGCCGCGATATGGACTACCGAATTCGAGCCGTTTCAAGCGGCGGATCGTGTTCGACAAATTACCTCGACGCTCTCCGCGCTGGATACGCCGCCTCCGATAGCAATAGAAGATATCGGGTTTTTGTGCGGGACGGAATACGATGCTTTCGATTTTTCACGATATTTTTACTGCACATTGACTTGGAATCACACAAACGGTTTTGCGGGCGGCGCGCTGTCCGATGGCGATTTGACGGCAGACGGCAAAAAGGTTATAGCCGCCATGAACGGGAAGTGCGCAGTCGATCTTGCGCATTTAAACCGCAAAAGCTTTTATTCGGCAATAGAGCTTGCCGAACGCCCTATGTGTTCGCATACCGGGTTTAACTCGCACCCGCGCAGTCTGACCGACGCGCAGATACGATTATTGATTTCTCGACGCGGCATAATCGGTATAAGCGCAGTCACTGCGTTTACCGATGCCGAGACGATAGGGCAGTTAGCGGTAACGATAGATAGGTTTGTGTCTGAGTACGGGATAAACGCTTTGTGCTTGGGAACCGATTTTTTCGGGACAAAAGACTTGCCGAAAGGCTTTACAGATTACTCGGATTGTGATACTCTGAGATATGAGCTGTCGTTGCTCGGATATGCCGACGGCGATATCGACAAAATACTATACGGAAACGCACAGCGTTTTTACGAGGAGATAAAGAATGAAAGACATTTATGAAAATCCGCTTATTACGCGTTACGCCGATAGGCACGTAGCCGAGATTTTTTCGGACTATTATAAGTTCAGGCTTTGGCGCAAGCTGTGGATCGCGCTTGCGGAAAGCGAAAAAGAACTCGGTCTCAATATTACCGATGCTCAGATCGCCGAAATGCGCAAGTATGCAAACGATATAAATTACGAATTTGCGGCGGAAGAAGAAAAACGCGTGCGTCATGACGTTATGGCGCATGTGCACGCTTACGGCGAGCAAGCCAAATCCGCAAAACCGATAATACACTTAGGTGCTACTAGCTGTTACGTGACAGACAATGCGGAGCTTATACAGATATACGACGCTCTCAACGTTGTAAAACGTAAAATGCTTACCGTTATGGACAAGCTTAAAACGTTTGCAGTTAAGTATAAGAGTTTACCCACGCTCGGATACACGCATTTACAGCCGGCGCAGTTGACGACGGTGGGCAAGCGCGCGACTTTGTGGCTGTACGATCTGTATCTAGACTATGTCGATCTGACGCATTTATTGGACGGGTTTAAACTGCGCGGCGTCAAAGGCACAACGGGAACGCAGGCGAGCTTTTTATCGTTGTTTGACGGCGACGGCAAAAAAGTGCGCGAATTGGAAAAGAAAGTCGTCAAAAAGATGGGCTTTAAAAACGTGTTCGCCGTCAGCGGACAAACGTATACGCGCAAGTTCGATTATCAAGTAGTGTCGCTATTGTCGCAGATAGCTCAAAGCGCGTATAAGTTTGCAAACGACATGCGTATCATGCAATCGTTTAAAGAAATGGAAGAGCCGTTTGAAAAGTCGCAAATCGGTTCGTCTGCTATGGCGTATAAGCGTAATCCCATGCGCAGCGAGCGCATGTGCGCGCTTGCGCGATTCGTCATATCGATGTCCACAAATGAGGCAGTTACGGCTTCTACGCAGTGGTTTGAACGTACACTCGACGACAGTGCAAACAAGAGGCTTACCATTCCTCAGGCGTTTCTTGCGCTCGACGGCGTGTTGAATATATTTATCAATGTGACCGAAAATCTCGTCGTGTATCCCAATGTGATCGCACGACGCATAAGCGACGAACTGCCGTTTATGGCTACGGAAGAAATAATAATGGCAAGCGTCAAGGCGGGGGGAGACAGACAGGATATTCACGAAGCCATACGCCGCCACTCCATGGAAAGCGCAAAAGCGGTAAAAGAGCGCGGCGAGCGCAACGACTTGATAGAGCGTATCAAAGGCGATAAGCTTTTTGCCGCCGTCGCCGAAAAACTCGACGGGATATTAAAGCCCGAAAACTTTATAGGAAGAGCGTCGGAACAAGTCGACGAGTTCCTTGCCGAATATATCGAGCCGCTATTGAAGTCGGAAAAATTCGACGCATACGAACCCGAGATCAACGTGTAATTACGCGAATTTCAGTAAAGAAAAAGGAGAGCTTAAACGCCCTCCTTTTTTGTGTTTAATTATTTAGCTTTAAACCTGTCGCCGAGATTGCGATATAGTAAATCGTCAAGCTCTTGCAGACTTCCGCATGTGATCGACTTTTTGTCTATTACATGGCAAAGCTGTTTTGAAATATACACAAGATAGTTGTCTGTAGTTTCTATCACTTTATAAATATAGCTGTATTTGGCTTCGGTCACTGACGAAAACACGTCGTGTAAGCTTTGATTAATGATCATTTTTTCGTCATCGAATCTGATTATTTCTACGGTTTCGGGATTGATAAACGCCGCCGATTTATTGATGCGTTTTTGAAAGAATTTAGTCAAGAGCAAGGCGAGAGGCGTTATACCCACTCCGAATACGATACAAAATATACCGTAAACAACGTCGGATTCGTCCTCTTGCATGACAAGCCCCATTATCCCCAAGCCTATCAATATAAGGCTTATTATCGCAAACAACCACCAAAGCCGTTTAAACGCATGCTTATTTAAAGTCGCAGTCTTGCTTTCGTCGATAGCCGAACGGAATTCTATCATGTTGTTTTCTCCTTTTCTTAAATGGCTTTTGTGCGTAGCGAATCTATCCGTCTAACGGCGCGGCACTGTTATCGTTAATATCGGGGTCGGGGTTTTGCGCCGCATAAGCATTCGTTTCCGTCGAAGCTGAAGCGGTTTCGGAAGTGAGTTCGTTTTGTTCTTTGTTCGCTGATTTTTGGCGGGTGAATTTAGTCGCTAACCATTGCTCGAATTTGTCTTGATACTTAAACGATAATATGACTAAAACGATACAAACCGCGAAAATAGCGATCCATACGGGAATGCCCCAACCGCTGAAAGGTATTACCGTCCCGCTGCCGAGAAAACAATACGTTGCTATGATACAGGGTCTGACGATTACCATTGTGGCAAGGAAGAATATAAAATTCATGGAAGTAAGCCCTGCGACCAAGCAAAGTATATCGTCGGGGAAGAACGGAAGTATCTGCATAATTACAAACAGAAATTTTCCGCGCTTGCCTATATATGATACGTACTTTTCGGTATTTTCTTTGCCCGCTATCCAAATAACTACGCGCTTGCCGAAAAACTTGCCGAGTGCGTATGCGGTAAGCGATCCGATAAGAACTCCGACCGAGGCGAGTAGCGTTGCTGTAAGCGGTCCCCAAATGGCGCTCCCGGGAACGTAGCATACGACGGCAGGCAGAGGAAGTATAACCACTTGCAATATCTGGATTATTACAAAAACCAGCATGCCGTACTTGCCCGTGCTTTTAATGATCTCGGTCAGGCGCGCTATTTTCTGCGAATCTTCAGGATACTCGTTGAGATGTCCGAATACCGATAAACACGCCAGCGTTGCGTCCAATACCAGCGCGCAACAGACGAGAACAAACACGCCTTTTAGTAAAGACAGTTTACTCAAAGCAAAGAATACGGCTCCGAGAACCGCGCCTATTCCTCCCAATATGAAGCATATGGAACGAACGGCAACGCTCCAACCGCTCATCATAGTAGCGGTAAGAGTTATTATTCCGGCGCACAGGAGTGTGTTAAGAACGAATATAATTATGTACGATCTGTTTTTTACCACGATTTTACTTTTAAGATTGTATATTCACGTATGCAACACGCCGTGCATTTTTAGACGATTATGCTACGTTACTTACAGATTGATTATACACTCATTATCGGTAAAAATCAATACTTTGACGTAATTAGCGCCCAAGTCAACGTAAACGCCTCGAAAAATTATCAATTAGTTCTTAATAGGTGTTTTACTATTTACTTTTGTATTAATTTTTGATAAAATAAAGTCGCTACATATTTAATATGCTCGCATAATGGTATGCTTTTGGTAAAAATATATTTTCTTGCCTTTATGTGGGTTAAATATGTAACAATATTGAGAGATGCGTTGTTCTGCGTATTTTTCTGGATTCGCTTTTTTATTTATCAAAACAATAAAGGAATTTACAAATGAAAGAAAAGTTCAAACAACTCAAATTTTTTAATTGGCGTTTATTTGCGGCGTTGTGCGCATTGGCTCTGATCCCTGCAATTTATCAAACAATTAAAACATTTATTATTTCATCTAACACGGGCAGTTTGGCTTTTAATATTATTGGTCAAATGGAATGGTTTGACTTGATAAATGAAACATTACAAGCATTTTTAATTATTCCACTTTACTCGATACTTAATAAAGTTTTTAAGCACGACGAACAAAACTTTGCAAAGCACACGTTCAAAACGGGACTGATTGCATTTATAATATATACACTATTTTCTATCGGTGTTCTAATATATGGTTCCGTTCTTGTACAAGCAATGAACCCCGAAGAATTTGATATAAACACGGCAAACCACTATTTGCAACTTGAAACGATCGCTTTTATGGTTGGTATCATAGTCAGTTTTATAAATGTAGTATTTGTTGTGGTAGGTAAGGATATAAACGTATATATCTTTTTAGCAATAAATACTGTGCTTTCAATTATTATTGATTTTGCACTTATTCCTAATATGGGTGTTTATGGTATAGCCATATCGCATATAATTGTGAATTCCGTTCTCGCAATAGCAAGTTTTATAATACTTTATTTGCAAAAACTTATTAAACCGTGTTGGTTTCATAAGAGCGATATACCGCTATTAAAGGAATGGGGTAAAGTTGGCGTATTCTCCGGCGCACAACAATTTATAGATAACTTAATTTATGCCGTAATGATAGGCAGAATGGTGAATATGGTTGCCGAACAGGGTAATTATTGGATAGCAAACAATTTTATTTGGAGTTGGTTGCTTATTCCAATAACTGCATTAACGGAAATTATAAGACGAGATTGTAAAAATGGTTATAGAGAGTTAAAGCAATTTAATTATTATTTTATAGGTATAGCGACGGTTTTGGTATGGGCGATTACAATTCCTGCGTGGACACCGTTTTTCAAAGGCGCACAAGGGTTATCTAATGCCGATGAAATATTTTTAATTGTTATTAAGCTTACACCGTTCTATATTGCATATATCGGTTGTGCCATTATAGATAATATTTTTACCGGGCTTGGAAAAACTATTTACAACGCTATAAATTCGCTTATAATAAATTTTGTATATTATGGAATATTTTTTATATTGTACCTCACAAAAGCAATAACATTTTCAATGGATACAATTATTATAATGTTTGGATTAGGTATGGTTGCTCATTTAGCCGTATCCTTGGTATTAGAAAAAGTTTTCTTCAGAAAGTTGGAATCGAATAAAGCAAATAAAAGAAAAACCGCAGAAGAACTGCCACAAGATGTTCAATTAGATGAAGTTGTAAATACTAATTCGGAAGAAAACAATTAGTACATAAAAAAGACAAACACATGGCAAGTGTTTATTCTTTCTTTTGAAATCACTCACTATTACTACGTGAGATTGCAAGTATAACATAGTGTTTGCGCCCAAATACAGACGAAAAGCAATATACGGAAAGTACAGAGCAAATATAGGTAAAAAATTAAGAGAGCTATGCGAATGGAAAGGAGTAGCGATAATAGACGCACATGCGTGCATATACCTGTAATTCATTTTGCAAATAAGTATAAAATTACTTTACACAAAACATTATATAAAGTCAAATTATCCGTTTTGGTTTAAATTTATTGAATATTAAAATAACGTAAGTCAAACTTGTTCAACTTACGTTATTATTGGTGCCGCTGACCGGATTTGAACCGGTACGAAGTCTCCCTCGGAGGATTTTAAGTCCTCTGTGTCTGCCGTTTCACCACAGCGGCGTATTTGTATCGACGATAGGGTATTCACCGCGGATAGAGCGCCATAAATACCAAAACGCGAAGGGGTGACCTCCGCGTTTTAGCGTCGATATTCGACTTGTGGAGGCACCACCCGGACTTGAACCGGGGGTTAAGGCTTTGCAGGCCTCTGCCTTACCGCTTGGCTATGGTGCCGAATGGTGGGAACAATAGGGCTCGAACCTATGACCCTCTGCTTGTAAGGCAGATGCTCTCCCAACTGAGCTATGCTCCCAAACGGTACTTATCTATAATATCAAATACTTTTCCGAAAATCAACCTTTTTTCATAAGTTTACCGAAAAATTTTTGGGTTATTTTGCGTTTTGGACAATGTATCAGCAAGAAATTCGTTTAGCGTGCGTAAAACGGCGTAACTCTTCATAAAATACTTCGGGAGAGAGATATGTTTCAGTTGACTGTGAGTGTAGACGACGCTAAGGCTGATTGGTTATACTCGGTAGAGGACGTCATGAAAAACAAGCTAAACAGTTGCTCTGCCGTTTCGGCTGTCAGTCACGTCGGGCGGAGGATATACTGTGTGTTTGCATGCGAGCCGAGTGAAAAGACCTCGATGCTTTCGGCATTAAAAGAGGGTCTTATTGAAATGTATGCGGTATTCATCAAGTTTGATTATATCAAACGCAATCTTTTTTTGGAATTGCCGCAGTTGAGATACGAGATACTTCTGCGCACGCTCGTGGCGTTCGATCGCGAAAACGAGCGAAAGATGCTTAATAAGATCGTGCGCGTCGAAGACGGAATGTCGCTTGACGGGTATTTTAATTTCAGGCTGGGCGAGTTGAAAGAGCGTTGGCTGGAAATCTGCAAGCTCACAAAAAGCAACGGCATGTATCTATACGACGACGAAACGTATAACGAGCTGTTGCGGTTTTTGATAAGCGCCGTAAACCCCAAAATAAATAAATTGACCGTGCACGAAACGGACGGCAAATACAGTTTGACGGGCGCATTGAAATCGGGTGAGCTCAACCTGAGCGCATGCGACGGCGTGCAGTTGATGTACTATTTGATCGATCTTGCGCCTTTGGAACTTGTTATAGACGGAGGCATAACCAACGTCGAGCTTTTTCGCAGGCTTGTCGGAATATTCGATGCAAAAACTTCGGATGCGAGAAAAAACAAAACAAAATAACTCGCGTAGGGCGTATTATTCGTTTGCTTTTTTTTTGCGACTGTGTTATATTGTTTATATTCATAATCGCGGAATGACAAGAAGCGCATTAAAATACGCAAAAAGTCCAAATATCGTTTCGAGATCATGATATAATTTATGCTTAGAGGAGAATAAAGCTATGATATCGAACATGCTTTTAGCTGCCGGTACCGGCGGTGACAAAACGACCACATGGATAATGGTTGCTTTGTTGGTGGTTTTGGTAGTGGTACTTTTGATAGTTCCCATTTTCACCAATAAAAAGCGTTCCAAACAAACAGTAGAAATGCACAATTCGCTTCAGCCCGGAGATAAGATCAAAACGGTCGGCGGCGTGATCGGCGTCATTAAAGAGATCAAAAAGATCTCGCCCAACGATACCGAAATGGTTATCGAAACGGGTGAGGGCGACAACAAAACGACCATGACGTTCGATATCCAAGCGTTGTATCAAGTGCTCGAGCGCGCAATGCGCGTAGACAGCGCCGCCAATAACGACGTTTTTGCCGAGCACGAAGAAAACAAGATCGACGAGCCCGCAAAAGAGATGGTCGAAGAGCCCGTTAAAGAAGCCGAAACGACCGAAGTCGTTGCGGAAGAAGCTAAACCCGAAGAGGAAACTGTTGCCGCGGAAGCGCCCGTTGAACCCGAGAAGACGGAAGAGACCGTAACGGCGACGGAGACGCCGGCGGAAGAGCCCGCTAAGCCTGCCGTCAAAAAAGCTACGCCCGCCAAGAAAAAGCCCGTTGCGAGCGCAAAAAATTCGACAAAAAAGTAACATTATAAATTAGTCTATCGGACACGACCTCCGCATATCGTAATGATGTATGCGGAGGTTTTATTATGCGAACAAAAAAAGCAAAAAAGACTAATACCGAAAGGGATAGAGGATACGTTTTTGAAACAGTCAAAGCCAACGTCATAGCGTTGATATTCGCGCTTGTAGCGGTGTTGTTGTCCGCGCTTGCGGTCAAACTGTTCAATGCGTCCGACAAAAGCATACCGATAATAAATCAAGTTATTAAAAGCGTCGCCATTTTTATAGGCTGTTTGTTTTCTCTTAAAAAACCCAATAATGGATGGCTTCGCGGTATCGTTTGCGGCTTTACGTTTACATGGCTTGCGTACTTGGTGTTTTCTTTGCTCGACGGAAACTTTGCCTTCGGTTTATCGATATTAAACGATTGCGTGCTCGGCACGCTGACCGGTATGATAAGCGGGATCATCGCGGTGAATATAAGAAAGCATTGACGATAGTGACGATATACGCCGCGAGCAAACTCTTTTTCACAAGAAGTTCGGCGCAATCGCTTGATTTTTGACCGAGTATGGGGTATAATGGTACAAAAGAAATTCGGAGGCTATTATGGCTCATATCAAAGTAATCAGAAAATCGACCATCGATAACGGTTGCGACACCGCTTGCGGCGAATGCCAAACGAGCTGCCAATCCGCATGCAAAACCAGCTGCACGGTAGGCAATCAGTCTTGCGAACGCAAAGTCGGCGTTAAAGTTTTGAATCCTCAAAAGAAAGAAAAATAATGGTCCACACATTCGATCTGCAAGGACGATCGTTCGCTCTGGACGTTGAGAGCGGTTCGTTCTTTGAAATCGACCCTGTCGTAAAGGCATTGCTTAACGGCGACGATACGTCGCCGTTTTCGTCATGTGAAATTGCGGACGCGAAAAAGGAGATAGACGCGCTTAAAGCCGAGGGCGTTTTATTTTCGGAGCAACTCAAATCCGAGCTTCCTCCGTTCAGCCCCGTCATAAAAGCTATGTGTCTCAACGTTTCCCACAACTGCAATCTTGCTTGCACTTACTGTTTTGCGGACGGCGGCACGTATTGCGGCGAGCGTCAGACCATGTCGTATGAAACGGCGAAAGCCGCGATAGATATGCTCGTGGAAGCGAGTGGATCGAGACGTAATCTCGAAGTCGATTTTTTCGGCGGCGAGCCTATGCTGGATTTTGACGTCGTAAAAAAGACGGTACTCTACGCGAGATCGCTTGAAAAAGCTCATAATAAAAAATTCAGATTTACGATAACGACCAATGCGTTTAAACTGACCGACGACGATATAGATTTTTTCAACGAGCAAATGTATAACGTGGTTATCAGCGTCGACGGCAGACCCGAAGTGCACGACCGCGTGAGAAAGACGGTCGGCGGTCAGCCTACGCACGATACGGTCATAAAAAACGCGTTGCGGTTTAAAGAACGCAGAAAAGGTCAATATTATGTACGCGGCACTTTTACGCGTTACAATCTGGATTTTTGCTCGGACGTATTGTACCTTAACGATCTTGGATTCGATCAAATATCCATAGAGCCCGTCGTTTTGCCCGAATCCAGCGATATGGCTATCCGTAGTGACGACATGCCGACGGTGCTTGCGGAGTACGAGCGTTTGGCGGAAGAGTACTTGAAACGCAGAAAGACCGACAAGTGGTTTAATTTTTTCCACTTCATGGTCGACGTAGACAACGCGCCTTGCGCATCCAAGCGTCTCAAGGGTTGCGGAGCGGGCGGCGAATACGTAGCCGTTGCACCGGACGGAACGGTATATCCCTGCCACCAATTCGACGGGATAGAAAAAACCGAACTGGGAAACGTGTTCGATCGGAAGCTCAACGAAGAACTTCGTAAGAAGTTTTACGGGTGTTCCGTACCGACAAAAAGCAAGTGCAGCGAGTGCTGGGCAAAATATCACTGCTCTGGCGGCTGTATGGCAAACTCGTTCAAGTATAACGGCGACATAAACAAACCGTACGAACCGGCTTGCGAACTGATGAAAAAACGCCTCGAATGTGCTCTCGCCGTAAAAGCGATAGAAGAGAGCGAGGCAAACGCATAACGTCGGATAAGTTAAAATTATTAAAAATTATTTCGCTTTACGCGTTTTAAATATTTGACTTAGTCGACATGTTTTTATATAATAGACAAGTATCATGCGGTAATATGGAATAACGTTGCTTACCAATAGATACGGTGGAGAACAATAGATGGACAAAAACAATTCTTTGACGGAGGCAGAAGAAACGGCGGCAACTAAAACGCCCGTGACTCCCGCGCCCGCACATAAAGCCGTCAAGAAAAAATCGACGATCACCAAGCTCGTGACACTATGCATATTGCTAGTGGTGGGTTTGATATTCTGTTTTTGCCCCATGCAATTCGGATTTACGGACTACTATCCTTTCTGTTCGAAAGAATCGATTAGTCTCGGTCTCGATTTGCAGGGCGGCGTTTATGCCGTTTATCAGGCTACCGACACGTCTACAGATAACTTCGACTCCAAGATGGAAGGTACGCGCTCGTCGCTCGAAAACCTGCTCGTAAGCAAAGGTTATACCGAGGCGACGGTCGTGCGCGAGGGCAACGATCGCCTTCGTGTGGAGATTCCCGACGTAGACGATACGAATAAGATCCTCGACATCATAGGTAAACCCGCTCAGATAGAGTTTAGGCTTTACGATACGGGCGAGGTCGTTTTGACGGGCGAAGACGTAGTAAGAGCTTCCGCGTATTACAGCCAAAACGACGGGGGGTACGTCGTTGCGCTTGAGCTTACGGCGGCAGGCGAGGATAAATTCTACGAAGTTACGTCTAATAATATAGGTAAATATATGGATATCTACACCGTGATAGGCGGTGAAGAAAACCGTATAAGCCATGCGACGATAAATTCCGCTATCAGAGGCAACGCCGTTATTTCGGGCGGCTTTAACTCGGAGGGCGCGGAAGAGCTTGCCAATCAGATAATGAGCGGAACGTTCGACGTTCAGCTCGAACTCAAAGAATCCGAGACGATTTCTCCCACGCTCGGGGATAACGCGCTCAAGTACGGTTTGATAGCCGGTATCGTCGGCTTTGTGCTCGTTATAGCGTTTATGTGCGTTGTGTACCGCATGCTCGGTCTTGCGGCAACTATCGCGCTGTTGCTGTACGTAGTGATATATATGTTCTTCCTCGCGGTATTGCCGTGGGTCCAGCTCACGCTTCCCGGTATCGCGGGTATATTGCTCAGTATAGGTATGGCGGTCGACGCAAATATCATTATTTTCGAGCGTATAAAGGACGAGTACCGTAACGGTAAGTCGATCATGGCGGCATATCACGCAGGATTTAAGAAAGCTTTGTTTGCCATACTCGACAGTAATGTTACTACTGTTATCGCTTGCGTATTGCTGTTGCTTCTCGGCACGGGCTCGATAAAAGGCTTTGCCTTGACCTTGCTCGTAGGTGTGTTGCTGTCGCTGTTTACCGCGCTTGTAGTATCGCGCGCCGTCGCTCATTGGTTTATCAATCTCAATTCCTACAACGAGAAACTGTTCAACCTTAAGCGCGGCAGACAGTATCAAGACCTTCAGGCGGACGCGACTGACGCCGCGATTTTGGAAGTAATGCGTCAGGAAGAAGAGCAGAAACAACAAAAGAAAGAAGAAAAGAAAAAGCTTAAAGAACTTGAGAAAAGCGCCAGAACCGCGCGTCGTAATAAACAAAACAAAGGAGGAGATCCCGCATAATGAAACATTTGGACAACCTCCTCGAAAAGGATTTTCACATAGTCGAAAAGCGTAAGATATTGTTCGCGATACCTCTTGCGATCATATTTATTGCCGCTATTTTGATGATAATATTCAATTTTACGTTAGGATCGCCGCTCAATCTCGGCACCGATTTTACGGGCGGCTATTCGATAGACGTTAAATTGGGTAACAAGCTCAACGAATCCAATTACGATTCCTATTGCGACCGCATCGAGGATATAGTGGCTACAGTCGTAACGGAAGACGGGAAGACTTATAATATTCGCGTCGATAATATGCAGCGCCAAGGCTCGGGCGAAAAAAGCTCCATTCACGTTAAATACTTTGCTGTAAAAGGCGTGAGCGAGACCGAGATGATCGAGGACGTAAACCCCGCGATACGCAAAGCATTGGAAGAAGAAATATTGATGATAATACCCGATATATCCGTTTCGGGTAACGTTATCACGCTCACTTACGGCGACGTTGTAAGCGAACCTACGTTTATCGAACAGCAAACCGCGTTTATCTCTCTTGTTGAATCGTTGAATGCCGATCTTAATGCCGGCATCACTTTCGAAGGCGATGCCGAAGACGGTATAGCTCTTAACGAAGAAAACAAAAAGCAGATTGTAATAACCTTAAAATCGTATAACGACAGCCGTGATGTGCAAAAAGCTATAGTAAACGGCATGAAGATAAACGACATATATTCCGGTAGCGTTACGCAGGGCGACCTTATCGGCGCGACAGTATCGACGGAGCTTTTGTTTAACGCGATACTTGCCGTATCTCTCGCGCTCGTATTTATGCTTTGCTATATCGGACTGCGCTTCCAGCTTTCCAGCGGACTCGCGTGCATAATAGCGTTGCTCCACGATATTTTGGTAATGTTCGCGTTTATGGCTATCTGCCGTATAGAAATCAACAGCACGTTTATTGCCGCGCTTATCACGATACTCGGTTATTCGATAAATAACTCTATCATAATCTTCGACCGCGTGCGCGAAAACACAAAGTCGATATATGCAAAGAATATGACGCCCGAACAGATCGCAAACAAGTCGATCCGCGAAACGCTGTTGCGTTCGATAAACACCACTATAACTACGCTCATAATGATCCTTATGGTAGCTATAATCGGTGTTACGGACATCAAAATATTCGCGTTCCCCATTATCATCGGTCTTCTTGCCGGTACGTTCTCGTCTATTTGTATCGCTCCTTCGTTTTGGGCGTTGTTCCAACGCGTCGGAAAGAAAAATCGCGACAACTTTAATATCGAGCCTAAAAATAAATCGACAAAATCAAAGAAATCGGTTACCGACAGTCAAGTGTAACATTAATCGCGTCCAAAAGCCTTCCGTCAGAGAAGGCTTTTGACATAAAAGAAATCAGTATAATCGGAATCGGATATGAATCTTAAAACGTGCAAAGTCAATGATATAATTCCCGATGAAAAAGCTGTATCGGAGGTAAGTGAAAAGCTCGGGCTCAATAAAAAGCTCGTAGAGCTGTTGTTTACGCGCGGTTACGACAATATTGACGCCATAAATGTGTTTTTGCACCCCAGCGTCGATAATTTTTATCCGCCCGAAAGCATGCTCGGCATGAAAGAGTGCTGTGCACGCATCGAGCAGGCTATCGAGAACGGCGAGCGCGTGGTCGTATACGGAGATTACGACGCCGACGGGATATGCGCTTCGTCCATACTTGCGCTTTATTTATCATCACGCGGGCTCAACGTGCTCACGCATATTCCCGACCGTATAGGCGAAGGTTACGGGCTCAATGTAGAAAGTATAGAGCGTATTATAGAGAACGCCATGCCCGATCTTATACTCACTTGCGATTGCGGGATATCGGCAGTTCAAGAGGTCGAGCTAGCAAAAGACCTCGGCGTCGATATAATCGTTACCGATCATCATGAAGCGGGCGAGACAGTGCCCGATTGCGTGGTGGTAAATCCGCATCAAAAAGACTGCAAATATCCGTTTAAAGAGTTGTGCGGAGCGGGCGTTGCGCTTAAGATCGTACAGGCGCTCGGCGGTTTGGAAGCTGCGGAAGAGTATTACGATTTGGCGGCGATAGCTACCGTTGCCGATCTTGTCAGTCTCACCGACGAAAACAGGCTCATCGTGCAGTTGGGACTGAAAAACATGGCTCACAGCAAGAATTTCGGCATACTCGCGCTTGTGGGCGCGCTCGATCTTAAAACGGTCACTTCGTCCGATATAGCGTTTAAGATCGCACCGCGTATAAACGCCGCCGGGCGCATGGGCAGCGCGTACCGCGCGTTCGAGCTTTTTACTTCGACCGATCCCGACGTTGTATCGGATAGACTGTCTCAGATAGAGGAAGCCAACAATAAAAGAAAAACGCTTTGCGACGACATTTATAACCAAGCCATTGCGGTAATAAAAACGCAAGACATAGTCGACGACCATGCTATCATTATTACGAGCGACGAGTGGGAAAAGGGCATTACCGGCATACTCGCGGCAAGATTGGTCAACGATTTTAAGCGTCCTGCGTTTATATTGGTAAAGAATAACGACGTATATAAAGGCACTTGCCGCAGTATAGAAGGCATAAATATTTATGAATTGTTGAGTAAAAACGCCGATCTGTTAAAAGAGTTCGGCGGGCACAATCAAGCCGCAGGGTTCACCATTTTACCGCAGAACATCGAAAGCTTTAAAGCTCGTATAATCGACGAACTCGCTTCCGTCGATACGGATAGGTTTATTCCCACGCTTACGTACGATATGGAGCTTAAAGAGTCGGACGTGACTCGCGAGTTTGCCAAGTCTCTCGAATTATTGGAGCCTACCGGCAATAACGGCAATCCCAAGCCGCTTTTTATGACGAGAACGCAGGCTCTTACTGCGACGCCGCTTAAAAACAATATCAATCATACAATACTGAAGACTCCAAACGGACTGCAATTCTTTGCATACAATTCGTATTCACTAAACACGTATTATAACGGCTCTGCAGAGCGCGACATGATATATGAGCTTGTCGATAATGATTATTCGCCGCGGCTGTATCTTCGCGGCTGTGCGATCAAAAAGCTGGCTGTAAACGACACGTTAGCAAAAGCAGGGTATTTGCGCATGCTTAACTATGCGCCTGTATCCGATATCAAGTGCACCGAATACGAAGAGTCCGAGCTTGACGGGCTTATCGATAATAAATTCGGGATACTTATTATTGCCGGATGTAAAGATACGTACGAAAAGTTTGCGTCGCATGAAAATAACAACGTGGTATTGCATGAGATATTTTCGGAAACAACAAATAACGTATATACCCGAATAATGGTGTCGCCCGAATTGGGCAAATCTTTCTTATTGGAAAACTACAAAAAAATAATTTTTCTTGATTTTCCGCCGTCGCAAAACGTGATAGGCTATATAAACCGCCGTACCGACGCCGAGATATTCGTACCGACCGTGGATAACCGTGCCCAAATGTTTTCGTGCGTCAAGGCGGACAGAGCTGTTTTCGGCATGTATTTCAACGCGATAAAGGCGCATGCAGATATAAAAGCGCCCAATATATACGCATATTTCAAATCGATGTATGCGCGCGAGCGGGCGCTGGAACTGCCGCAGTTTATAGCGTGCTTTTCTGTTTTTTCTCAATTGGGATTGATAAAATTCAGACCCAATATGGGCGTTACGGTAAACAACATAAGCAATCCTCTTGAAAATTCTTCGGTATACAAAACGATAGAGGCATGGCAAATATGACGGCAGAAGAAGCTCAAAAGATAACCGAACGCGAGATATCGCATTTGAGATCGCGCTGTGCGCTTATGTATACCGAAAGTCAGCAAAAAGTCGTTGACAGCGCGCTTGACTATTCGCTTAAAATGCACAACGGTCAGTTTCGCGTGTCGGGCGAGCCGTACATAACGCATCCTATCGCCGTTGCCAATCTCTTATTGGATATCGGTCTCGACTATTCCACGATAGCCGCGGCGCTTTTGCATGACTGTATAGAAGATACTTCGGCTACGGCGGAGGAGATCACGGCGCAGTTCGGTCCCGAGATATGTATGCTCGTTATGGCTGTCACCAAGCTCGAAAAAATGGTGTTTAAGTCCAAGGAAGAAGAGCAAGCCGAAAATTTCAGACGCATGTTTTTTGCAATGGCAAAAGATATACGCGTTATACTCATAAAACTCGCTGACAGGCTTCACAATATGCGCACTCTCGACGTGCTTTCCCGCGAGCGTCAGATAGCTATGGCGACGGAAACGCTCGATATTTACGCGCCGCTCGCGTCTCGATTGGGTCTGTCGTTTTATAAATGCGAGCTTGACGACCTGTGTCTTAAAACATTGCACCCCGAAGCATATGACGAGCTTGTTAAAGGCATATCGCTCAAACGCGCCGAGCGCCGCGAATTGGTGGACAAGATCTGCGAAACGCTGCGCAACACTCTGAAAGAGCTCAATATAAACGGACAGGTCAGCGGTCGTCCCAAGCATTTTTACAGCATTTATAAAAAAATGGTCGGACAGCAAAAAACGCTCGACCAGGTTTACGACCTTACCGCGGTTCGCGTCATCGTGGACAGCGTCAAGGACTGTTACGCTATACTCGGTATTATTCACACGATGTGGAAGCCCATACCGGGCAGGTTCAAGGACTATATCGCCGTACCCAAACCCAACAATTATCAATCGTTGCATACTACGGTCATGACGACGTACGGCATGCCGTTTGAAATACAAATACGTACTTTCGAAATGCACAAGATCGCCGAGTACGGTATAGCGGCGCATTGGAAATATAAAGAAAACCGTAATATCGATTCCGACCTCGACGAAAAACTGCAATGGTTGCGCGGCGTTATGGAGACCGAAAAAGCCGAAACCGCCGACCCGCAGGAGTTTTACGAATCGTTAAAACTCGATCTTTACAGCGGTCAAGTATTTGTATTTACTCCGCGCGGCGACGTTGTGGCGTTGCCTGAAGGCGCGACCCCCGTCGATTTTGCTTACTACGTACATTCACAGGTGGGCAATAAGTGCGTCGGGGCTAAGATCAACAACAAAATGGCGCCGCTCGAAACAAAACTACAGACGGGCGATTACGTCGATATCATTACTTCCAATTCTTCAAAAGGTCCTAGCCGCGATTGGTTGAGGTTTGTCAAAACATCGTCGGCAAAGAGCAAGATACGTGCGTTTTTCAAGCACGAGATGAAGGACGAGAATATCAAACGCGGTAAAGAACTGTTGGAGCACGAAGCCAAAAATCGCGGGTATAATCTTAACTCGTTGATGGTCCAGAAATGGCTGGACGTAATAATGCTCAGATACTCGTTTTCGTCGCTGAACGACATGTTTGCTTCCGTGGGTTACGGCGCATATACGCCCAATCAAATACTGTTAAAGCTCATCGATTTTTATAAACGCGAAAACCCCGAAACTCCCGAGCCTCAAGTTTTTACACAGCATACCAAAAGCAACGGTCAGGGCATAGTGGTCAAAGGTCATGACGATTTGCTAGTGCGTATCGCAAAATGTTGTTCTCCCGTTCCGGGCGACGGTATAATCGGATATATCTCGAGGGGAAGAGGCGTAACTATCCACCGCGACACATGTCCCAACGTCAAAAATGCGGAAGAGTTCAGGCTGATAGAAGCGCACTGGGATACTAGACGGGACGCGCCGTTCGCCGTGGCGCTTACGATAGAGTGTAAAGACACGAGCGGCGTGCTTGCGCGCGTTACAAAAGCCGTTTCGGATATGAAACTTTCAATAGAATCGCTCACCGCGCGCGTAGTGGACAAAGTGCAAAAAGGCTTGATACTTTTGTCGGTACGGGTCGGCAATCACGAACAACTCGATGCGGTCATTCATAAAATACAGTCGATCAGAAACGTTGACAAAGTATACCGCACAATGAACTAGATACCCGATGGAATTAACACGTATAGTAACAGGCGGACTGTTTACAAACACATATTTGATAATAGAAGACGGGCGTGCCGTAGTTATAGATCCCGGCGCCGATTTCGAGCGCATACAGTCGCGCTTAGCCGAAAAGCACGCGCACGCCGAATATGTGCTTATAACTCACGGACACTTCGATCACGTCGGCGCTGTCGCCGCATTCAGCAAGGCGGGTGCAAAAGTATATATATCCGAAACGGATTATTCGATATTAAAAAACAGTGATTTCGACGTCGATCTCGGGCTAGGGCAAATAGCGGTAGAACCGTTTGCCGCCGATGTTTTGTTAAACGGCGGAGAGACTCTCGATATTTTGGGGCATAAATTTGAGGTCGTTTCGACGCCCGGACATTCGTCGGGCGGACTGTGTTATGTATTGGACGGTAAAACGATCTTTACGGGCGACACATTATTCAACGCGACGGTAGGGCGCACCGATCTAAGGTACGCCGACTTCGACGAGCTTATGAGCTCGCTCGATAAGCTATTTGCGCTCGACGGCGATCACGACGTTTTACCCGGTCACGGCAATCTTACGTCATTAGACTTCGAGCGGAAACACAATCCTTATGCGAGAAACATTAGACATTAGATCGGATACCGAACTTCTGGACGTAGCGCGACTTTTTTACGGCGACGAAGTTCCGATGATAGACCTTACGCAGGACGGAAGCAAATTTACCGTGTCGATACTCGGTAAAGATTTTGCATACGTTTACGACGATCCTATATACGACGCAATACCCGACGCGCATAAAGACGGCAGACTGTCCAAAATAGCATTGTACGACGCTTTAAAGGCGTGTACGGGGCGCGAAATGCCTTGGGGCGCTCTGACGGGTGTGCGCCCGAGTAAGTTGTTTTACGAGAATCTGCGAGCGGGAAAAACCGATACGGAAGCCGCCGAAGTAATGCAGAGCGTGTATCGCGTAAAACAGGATCGTGCGCTCGTGCTCCGCAGGATAGTTTACTCGCAGCGCGGGAAAATAGATTTTCCTTGCGACAATATCAATCTATACGTGCATATCCCGTACTGCACGACGCGGTGTACGTATTGTTCGTTCGTGTCCGTTCCGATAGAAAAATACAGATCGCAATCGACCGAATACGTAGCGCTCTTATCGGAAGAAATAAAGCGCTCGGTGGAATTTTTAGAGCAGCGCGGAAAAAATATTTTATCGGTATACGTAGGGGGCGGAACGCCTACTTCGCTGTCCGCGAAAGAGCTCGATACCGTGCTTTCTGCGATCGGAAACGTATCGGTCGAGTATACGGTAGAAGCAGGTCGCCCCGATACTATAGACGACGAAAAAGCGGATATACTCAAAGCCCACGGCGTGACGCGAGTGTGCGTAAATCCGCAGACGCTGTGCAAAACCACGCTCGAAAAAATCGGGCGCAGACATTCCGTAGAGGATTTTTACACCGCGTATGAGATAATGAGGCGGCGTGGTTTCGATATAAATTGCGATCTTATTGCCGGGCTTGCCGACGAGACAGCCGAAGATTTTGCCGCAAGCTTCGAAGGTATAAAGGCGCTTGCTCCGCAAAACATAACGGTGCATTCACTCTCGAAAAAGAACGGCAGCGCCATACGTTTCGATCCGAGCGTGAACAGAGCGACCGAAGAAATGATAGAGTATGCGCTTAACAATATAGGCGAGTACAGACCGTATTATTTATATCGGCAAAAGCGGCAGGCAGGCAATCTCGAGAATATAGGGTTTTCCGTAAAAGGCAAAGAATGCGTCAATAATATAACGACAATGGAAGAAACGGTCGGCGTTATGGCGTGCGGAGCGGGAGCGATAAGCAAGTTTATAGGCAACGGCAATATAGCGCGCTATGCCAACCTTCGCGACGTGCCGCTGTATTTGAATAAGTTTGGCGAGAGAGTAACTGCCAAGCTCGATTTTTTCGACGAGCAATATGATATCGAGAATAAATAGTGGATATTTAAAAAGCTAAATCACTGTACAAATTTTAATGATTGGTGTATAATAAACGCATGCGCGGAGGATTTTACCATATTCAAACATACGGCTGCCAGATGAACGTGCACGAGTCCGAAAAGATAGCGGGTCAACTCGAAAAGCGCGGGTTTTTGCCGTGTGAAAATGCCGAAGACGCCGACGTTATCGTGTTTAATACGTGCTGTGTGCGCGAAACAGCCGAGACCAAAGTATACGGGCATTTGGGTCGAATAAAAAGCCAAAAAAAATCGGGCGCGGTCCTTGTTGTTTGCGGCTGTATGACTCAGCGCGCCGACGTAGCCGAAAATTTAAAAAAGCGCTGTCCGTTCGTCGATATCATTATCGGCACGTTCAATCAGTATATGATAGGAGAATACATCGACGCTTTTATCGGGTCGGGCGAGCGGATAGTAGAAGTATGGGAGCATGAAAACGGCGGCAGCGACGGCGACATAGCTCGAGCAAGCGGCGTAAACGCTTGGCTTAATATCATGTACGGTTGTAATAACTTTTGCACATATTGCATCGTTCCGTACGTGCGCGGGCGCGAACGTTGCCGCCCGATCGACGATATAGTATCGGATGCGGAGCGGCTCATCGCAAGCGGGTATAAGCAGATAACCCTCCTCGGTCAAAACGTTAATTCATACATATACAAGGGAAAAAACTTTGTCGATCTGCTTAAATGCTTGGAGTTTGACAAAAAATACCGTCTTAAATTCATGACTTCGCACCCCAAAGATTTTTCTATCGCCTTGGCGGAACGTATCGCACGCTCCAAAGTGTTGAGCCACAACCTGCATCTGCCTGTACAGTCGGGTAGTGACAGAATACTCGCCGCAATGAACAGGCGGTATACGCGCGACGATTATTTGAAAAAAATACAGTCGGTGCGCGATCTTATTCCCGATATAGGGCTGAGTTCGGACGTTATGGTCGGGTTTCCCACGGAAACCGAAGAGGACTTTCTCGACACTTTAGACTTGGTCGAAAATGTAAGATACAACAATCTTTTTATGTTCATTTACTCAAGAAGAAGCGGCACGCCCGCCGACAAAATGCCGCAGCTTGATTATGCTACCAAGCAAAAACGAATAGACAGGCTTATCAAAGCGCAGTTTGAAATATCCAAATCGATTGCCGACGGATACGTAGGAAAGAGGTTTGAAGTGCTTGTTGCGGAAAAGTCGGGCAATAAATGTTTCGGCAAAGCCGAGAACGACGCGGCTATTTCGTTCGAGGATAAAAACGATAGCATAAGCGTCGGAGATTTTATAGAAGTAAAGGTAACGGCGTCGAAAAACGCCAACCTTATCGGAGAGGTAACGGACTGATGGGATTGTCACCTATGATGAAACAATACAAACAGATCAAGAATCGCTATCCCAATACGATCTTGATGTTTAGATTGGGCGATTTTTATGAAATGTTTTTCGACGACGCCGTTACCGCTTCGCGAGAGCTCGATCTTACGCTTACGGGACGCAACTGCGGGCTTGACGAACGCGCGCCCATGTGCGGAGTCCCGCATCATGCGGTGCAAACGTATATTACAAGGCTCATCAAAAAGGGCTATAAAGTCGCTATATGCGATCAGCTTCAAGACCCCAAAGAAGTCAAAGGCATGGTCGATAGGGGCGTTACGCGCATCATAAGCGGGGGGACAGTCACGGATCACGAATCTATAGACGACGCGACAAACAATTATCTTATGTCGCTGTATTTGGACGAAACGGGCGTCGGAGCGGTTTGGACGGATATAACTACCGCGGAAACGTATAATCAGTTTGTTCCGTGCCCGTACAAAGTCAAGCTAAACGATCTGTTGCTCAGAGTAAAACCCGCCGAGATAATTTGCAATTCCAAAATGCTCGCGGAAAGCATAGAACTGTCCGCCGTTAAATTCGGCTCGGTGTGCGCTATGTCGCAGTATGACGACGATAAGTACGATTACGACACGGCAAAAAATACGTTGTCGGCAGTGCTCGATCCCGCGGCGCTAAAAAATCTTTGCAAAACGCCTTGTTGCGTATGCGCGGAAGGCGCTTTGATCGAGTATGTGCGTTTTATGCAGTTCCGCTCGGACGTCAATATCGGCGCGTCGGAAAACTACGAATCCGATTCTTATATGGACATAGACGCCAATACCGCAAAAACATTGGAGCTTGTGGAGTCGCAGAGCAGAAAACGCGGTACGACGCTGTTTGACGTTTTAAACAAGACGCGCACGCCTATGGGCAGTCGGTTGTTGCATAAATGGATATTGCGTCCGTTACTCGATATAAAAGCGATAAATACCCGTCTCGACGGAGTGGAAGCGTTGTTTTCCGATTCCATAGCAAGAGAGTCGCTTAGAACCGCGCTCGCGGACGTTAAAGATATAGTGCGCATATCGTCGGCGCTCGCTCTCGGCGAAATCAAGCAAAAAGACGTTGCGGCAATATATTCTTCGCTTTGCGCGCTGCCGTCGATCAAATCCACGCTTAACGAGCTCGACTGCGCCGTTTTAAAAGACATCAACGGCGATCTTGACGAACTTTCGGACGTAGCCTCGCTCATAGAGCGGGCAATAGCTTTGGTCTCGTCGCAAGCGGAAAATAAGGATAAAAACAGCGATACTTATATAATAGGACAAGGCTACGACGAGGCGCTCGACGAATATCGCAGGCTTGTTCGCGATTCGCGCAGTATCCTTGCGCAAATGGAAAGCTCGGAAAAAGAAAAAACGGGCATCAAGTACCTTAAAATTTCTTATAACCGTCTTTTCGGGTATTATATAGAAGTACCGCGTCAGTACGATTCGGCGGTCCCGTCGCACTATCATCGCCGTCAAACGGTCGCCAATGCCGAGCGGTATATTACCGACGAGTTAAAAGAACTCGAATTTAAAATACTAAACGCGGCAGAACTCGCAGAAAAACGCGAACGCGAATTGTATCTTGAAGTATTGCAAACGTTGCGCTCGCATTGCGGCGATCTGAATCGCATAGGCAAAGCCGTCGCAGAACTCGATTGCATAGTTTCGCTCGCCGCGGTCGCCAAACAAAACGGTTACAACAGACCGACGATATCTACGCAGAGCGAGATAACCATTACCGAAGGCAGACACCCCGTTGCGGAAGTTTTGCCGTCGGACGAGATATTCGTACCCAATAACACGACGCTCGACAACGGCGACGCAAAGATCATGCTCATAACCGGTCCGAACATGGCGGGAAAAAGCTTGTATATGCGTCAGGTTGCGCTCATAACCGTACTCGCGCACATGGGCTCGTTTGTTCCCGCCAAGTCGGCTAGCATAGGACGTGTGGATAAAGTGTTTACACGCGTAGGGGCTAGCGACGATATCTCGACGGGACGCAGTACGTTCATGGTGGAAATGAGCGAAGTATCGGGCATTCTCGAAAACATAACCGACAACAGTCTTGTGCTTTTGGACGAGATAGGAAGAGGCACGGCAACGTACGACGGGCTTAGTATCGCTTGGGCGGTCATAGACTATCTATCCAAGCGCTCGAAAGCAAAGGTATTGTTCTCGACACATTACCACGAACTCACCGAACTCGAAGGCGAACTCAGCGGACTTAAAAATTACAAATTTACCGCAAAAGAACAAGACGGCGGCATTAAGTTCATGCGCAAAATAATGCGCGGGAGCGCCAATAAGAGTTTCGGTATAGAAGTCGCCGCGCTTGCGGGATTGCCGCAGGACGTAATAGACAACGCCAAGTCGATTTTGTCAAAGCTCCTCAACGCCGATATCGCAAAAAAGGCAAACGATACGAGGCAAATATCCATATTCGATAACGTTACCAAGTACGACGAAGTGATAACCATACTCAAAGAATTGGATCTCGACAACGTTACGCCGCGCGCCGCGCTCGACATATTAAGCGACTTAAAGGAAAAAACCGAAATATGAAAATAAACAGACTGCCCAGCGAAATATTTAACCGTATTGCCGCAGGCGAGGTCGTGGAAAGTCCGTCGTCTATCGTCAAGGAACTCGTCGAAAACTCTATCGACGCAGGCGCGACGGAGATCTCGGTAAGTATCAAAGGCGGAGGCATTGACTATCTGCGAGTAGTGGACAACGGCGGAGGCATCGCGTTTGAAGATATGCCGACAGCGTTCTTGCCGCACGCTACGAGCAAGATAAAATCAATAGACGATCTTGACAGCATAGCCACGTTGGGATTCAGAGGCGAAGCTTTGCCGAGTATCGCCGCGGTGGCCGACGTGACCATGACTTCGCGCACGCAGGACAGCGAAATGGGCGGGGAAATAGTCTATCAAAACGGACGGCTCGTATCGCATGAGGAATGCGGCGCAAAGTTCGGAACGGCAGTTACGGTGGTAAAACTGTTCGACCGTATTCCCGCGCGCAAAAAATTCTTGGCAAAACCGTCAAGAGAAGAAGCTAAGATATTCGCGCTCATAGAGCACTTGGTGCTTTCCAATCCCGAAGTTATATTTAAATTCGACAGCGAAAGCAAAAAGTTCGCGTCGTCGGGCGAAGGGCTTAAAAGCGCAGTGTTCGCAGTATACGGCGACAACGTGATCAAAAATACGGTCAAGGTCGAGCTCGATGAGCCGCCCGTCAAGATCGAAGGATATACATGCGTTCCGTCGTTTACCAAGCCGTCTAAAAACTATCAAAACATAATAATCAACGGCAGATACGTCGAAAGTGCGGATATTTCTTATGCGGTATATTCTGTGTATATGCCGTATCTTATGAAGCGGCAATACCCGCTTTTCGTATTGCATCTTACCATGCCGTACGATATGGTAGACGTAAACGTACATCCGAGCAAATTGCAAGTTAAATTTGCCGACACGGTAATGATAAAATCATTGGTCGCGCGCGCGATAAAAAACGCCGTCATGCCCCGCCTTACAGACGCCAAGCATTTGACGGACGAGGATTTTTCGGAGCGTGTAGTCGATCGCGATTTCGGAAAAGCCGCGCATACGTTGCGCTCGTTTTTCGATACGGTATCTAAGCCGTCGGGAGAGCTCGAACCGCCGCCCGTTACGGCATCGCGCTTCACGATAAACGGCGTGGCGGAAACGCCGCAAACGGACAACAACGAATTGACGATCGCTGCGGCAAGCGAGCCTAGTACGTCAGCGGTTTATGCGGACGTATACGATACCGTTGCGGAATATTCTCCGACGGAAATGTTGATACCTACCGAGTGCAAGTACGTGGGCAAACTGTTTAACACGTATTTGATAATGGAGCGGGGAGATAATTGTTATTTTATCGATCAACACGCCGCGCACGAAAAAATATTATACGACGCGTTGCTTTCCGACTATGAGAAAAAGCGGCTCAAAACACAACCTTTGATATTGCCGTTTGTTTTTGACGTTTCGCCGATAGACGCCGAGCTCATAAACGAGAACTTAGAGCATTTTGCCGACTGCGGATTCGAGATCGCGCCTTTCGGGGACTGTACGTTTACGCTTTCGCAAGTGCCGTACGAATGTTCGGGTATAGACTTTAAATCATTCGTATCCGATCTTTTGCTTTTGGTCAATTCGCGTGAAAAAAGCCCCATGGTGCTGAAAGAGCGGCTTATGCAGTCGGCGTGCAAAGCGGCGGTAAAAGGCGAGATAGACGATCTTTCTCAATCGGAAATAGAAGCGTTACTGACTGAAATGACGGCGCGCGGCATTACTTTATTTTGCCCGCACGGCAGACCGATAGCCGTAGCTTTTACCAAAAAGGAGATAGAAAAGTGGTTCAAGCGCATCGTATAAAAGCGATAGCGCTTGTCGGTTGTACTGCCGTCGGTAAGTCCGAAACTGCGGTAAAACTCGCCAAGCGGTTTAACGGCGCGATAATCGGTGCGGATTCGATGCAAATATACCGCGGATTCGATATAGGCACGGGCAAAATAACCAAAGCCGAACAGAACGGCATATATCACGGCATGATCGATATTGTCGACGGAGACGCGGAGTTTTCGGTAGGCGAATATGCGGAGCGAGCCACAAAAGAAATCGCAAACATCGCAGAGCAAGGTAAACTCCCCATAATAGTCGGCGGCACAGGTCTATATGTAAACGCGCTGTTTTCGGGCTGTAATTTCGGTGACGCGCCCAAAGATAATAATATAAGAACAGCGTTAAAAATATCGTCGCACTTATTGGGCGGCGACTTGTTGTACAAACTGCTTAAAAACGCCGACGAGCGATCCGCCGTAAAAATCTCACGTAACGACGTAAAACGCACTATTCGCGCGCTTGAAATATTTGCAGTGAGCGGCAAGCCTAAATCATCGGCTGTCAAATCAAACCAAGTATACGACGATCTGTCGATAGTTTTGACACTGCCGCGCGAGCTCATGTACGAACGAATAAACGCGCGCGTCAAAAAAATGTTCGACGACGGACTGATGGCGGAAGTCAAGTCGCTTTTGCGCTTTAAGAACAAGCAGTCGTTTCAGGCGCTCGGGTACAAACAGATAGCGGAAAACGAGGACATGCCGATAGACGAGCTAATCGAATTGGTGTCGAGAAAGACACGTAATTACGCAAAACGCCAGACCACATACTTTAAAAACGTACCGCTCAATAAAATTTTTATAGATGCGCGCGACTATAACGAGATCGAGACCGCGGTCGCGCGTTTTATCGGAGATAACAATGGATAACAGAATAACCGACGCTTTATCTGCGCTTTCGGGACAATTCAAGGCAACGGATAACACGGCATTGGCAAACCAAAAAAAGGTGCTCGACGCTTTTCGCGAGCACCGTGTCGCGTTAAGACATTTCGCCCCGACCACGGGGTACGGCTATGACGACGTCGCGCGCGACACGCTCAACAAGCTTTATGCGACTGTTTTTAACACCCAAGACGCCATCGTATCGCCGCTCATAGCATCGGGAACTCATGCCTTAACGGTTGCGCTTTTCGGATTGCTGCGCCCCGGTATGCGCGTTTTATGCGCGACGGGCAAGCCGTACGACACGCTTAACGACGTTATTTTCGGCACGGGCATAGGCTCTCTTAAAGACTTCGGCGTCTCGTGCGATATTATTCCGCTTAAAAACGGCGTGCCCGATATATCCGAAATAACTCGCGCGTGCAAAAAGCTCAAGCCCGACGTCGTCATGATACAACGCTCGCGCGGTTACGATATGCGCCCGGCGCTTTCGGTAGAGCAGATAGAGCGTATTATAGAGCTAGCGCACGCATGCGGCGCAAAAACAATAGTGGACAACTGTTACGGCGAATTTACCGAAACGATAGAACCGAGCTCGGCAGACGCGCTCGTCGGGTCGCTGATAAAAAACCCGGGAGGCGGCATTGCGCCCACGGGCGGTTATATTTGCGGCACGACCGAGGCCATAAGTCAAATCGAAGGACGGCTTACCGCGCCGTCTATCGGGCGGGAAGTCGGCTCTTATGCGGGCGATTACAGACCGTTTTATCAAGGGCTGTTTTTTGCCCCGCATATCGTGGCGCAGAGCATAAAAACCGCTATGCTGTTTTCGGAAGTATTGTCGTCATTGGGCTATGAGACAATGCCCAAAACTGGCGATAAGTACGACGATATCATATGCTCGGTAAAGTTCAACGACAAAGACAAGTTGATAAGCTTTTGCCGCGCCGTACAGTCGGCGTCGCCGATAGACAGTTTTGCTGCGCCCGAGCCGTGGGATATGCCCGGGTATAACGATCAAGTGATAATGGCGGCAGGCGCTTTCGTTCAGGGCTCGTCGATAGAGTTGTCATGCGACGCGCCCATAAGACCGCCGTTCGTAGCATATCTTCAGGGCGGGCTCACGTTTGAGCACGGAATTATCGCGCTCGAAGAATGTTTACGTTCGCTCGACGCAGTCAACAATAAATAATGGTTTTGCATTAATCGCGTTTTTTCTTTTGTTATTGTATTTGACAATACGGATCTTGCGCGATATAATAATTAAAAAAATCAAAGGAGACAACAATGAAATTTTACGCTAATAAAGAAAACGGTCAGCTTATCGCAACATTAGGCGAGGAACTCGACTGCAAAGGTTTTACTCAGATCAATGCGAACTCGACGGACGCCGCGCAGGAAAAGCACGTACCCGTAGTAAACGTGATCGCCAACCATGTTGTAACGGTTGACGTGGGTTCCGTTCCGCATCCCATGACTGAAGCTCATCTCATATCGTACGTTATACTCGAAACGACGCACGGATTTCAAATTAAAAAGCTCGCGCATACCGATGCGCCCAAAGCGGTATTTGCTCTTGCCGAAGGAGAAAAACCCGTGGCAGCATACGAGTATTGCAATCTTCACGGACTGTGGGTAGCAAAAATTTAATATTATAACTCGATATTGTAAACAAAACTATACTCGTCGCAGTGATGCGGCGGGTATAGTTTTTAAATACTGTTTTCGACCGAAAACTGAAAAGTCAAGCGTTTTTATAGAATTTTCGTAAATTTTTTGAAAATTTTTTTCGGTATGGTAAAATACCCGTTGAAAAGCAGTTTTCGGCGGGTTTCGTTTTTCTATTCCTTGCAAGGAATAGAAAAACAGCGCAAAACGACCCATTTTGCGGCACGGCAAAATAACCGTCTTTCGGCGGCTTGAATTATTTTTGAAAGTGTACTTTCAATTATATTGCGTTTAACTGTTCGGCAAACTTTTCCGCACTTGTCGCAAAGCCTAACACCTCGCGCGGGTAATCGTTCACCCAATCTTCCACGACTTGAATTTGTTCGGGCGTGTATTTAGATAGGTCACTGCCTTTCGGAATAAGCCGCCGTATATCGCGGTTTACTCGTTCGTTTGATCCGCGCTCGCATGAGCTATACGGATGACAGTAGTAAACGTTTATGCGCTTGCCGTTATATATGGACTTTTGTAGCCCCTCGAAGTCGCTAAACTCCGAGCCGTTATCAACGGTAATGCTTTTGAACACTTTGCGGAATTGTTTACCGTAGCGATATTCGAGTTTGTTCAAACAGTCGACCACAGTCGCCGTTTGTCTATTCGGCATTAAAAAGATTATTTCCTTGCGCGTCAACCGTTCGGTCAGCACAAGCAATACGTTTTTCGTTCGTTGCTTGCCGACTACGCAATCCATTTCCCAATGCCCGAAAGTGTTGCGCTCCGCGATCGCTTTCGGGCGTTGTTCTATGCTCGTACCGCGCGGCGGACGTTTTGTTTGTGTTTTTCGGTAATGTTTTTTGCGTTGACCGATAGGCAAGTCCGACATACAAATGTTTGCGAAAATGCCTTGTTCTATGTACCGATACATGGTTGTTTTACTTATAACCGTTTTGAACAGTTTAAGTCGCTTTATTTCGCCGCACACGGCGCATGGACTGATTTTGTCTTGTATTACACGCTTTTCGACATAGCGGACAAAATCATAATCGTTGCCGAGTTTAATCGGTGTGCCGTGCGTGGTTTGGTTTAGCTCGTAAAGCTGTTGCGCTTTGTTCGCACTGTATCGTGTTTCGTACTTGTATATCGGTTGCCCGATACAGTCATACGCTTTTATCGTCTTGTGTTTGTATAGTCCGCGCTTTATTTCGTTGTAGACTGTTGCGAGGCATACACCGAGTAGTTTGGCGATTTCGCGCTTGTGCATTTTTTGTAATAGACAGCGTTCAAGCATTCGCCGTTGTGTAATCGTTAAATTTTTCGTTCCGTACTGTCTCATTTCCGTTACCGTCCTTTTCCGTAGTAGTTTTATATCATAAACGCGCTATTTTTGCACGTTCATTTTCAAAAGAGCATTACGCGACACCTTGCACTAAAACGAGTGCCGCGCTGGCGCGCGGCAGTGCAAGGTGTCGCGCTTTACAGACCGACAGACAGCATTTTTACAGGGTTTGCGGTCATGCACGAGGCGCGGGCAAGCCTTGCGCCCTCGTGCTATTGTGTTTTCGTACACGCCAAAAAACGCCGTATGTATGCCATAGGCGCATGAGCGTTGTATATTCGTGTTCGCGGAGTAGTCGAGCGGCTAAACCGTTCGTAATCGCGGCGGGTTGCAAATAAGGTCGATTATCGACATTTGCTTGTATCGCCGTACTTTCTTTATATCGCGTTCCCAATCGACAACATTGTCGAAAAGGACGTACTTTGTTACAAAGTCCGTAAATTCCGTGATTATGCTTTCGTCCGTCAACTTCTTGACAACTTCCGTCGGAATGCCGCGCGAATATACTATTCGTTCGTTCGTTTTGCCTATGTACTTTACAATATAGTCGATTGTGTGTCCGTGCTTTAATTGCATTTCGTTTAACTCCGTGAAATCGTTGCGCCCGAATGACTTTTCAAAGAAGTCGTTTTCGTGCCGTATTTGCATTTTTTGTTGTGCCGTACTATAATCTTGTTTTTCGGTTATTGTGCCTATCATTTCGCCGTTCGGTACATATAGCAGACCGTGAAAGTGTAAGCGACCCGTATCGGGTGCATTCTCGAACACGCCCATGTACTGCCATCCGTGCCGTGTGTGTAGGTTAGAAAGGCATTTGCGGAGCTTTTGGCGAAGGCTGTCCGCTGTTTGCTTTTTATCGTCGTATGTAAACGTTACAAAGTAATTCCACTTGTTTAAGTGCGCTTTTCGTCTGAATCGTTTTTTGCGCACGCCGAGATTGTGCCACTTGCGTTTGATTTTCTTTGCGATATATTCGTCGATACCGTCGAAATGCGGGTACAGTTTGAGCATACCCGCGCGTATATAGTTTGTCAATGCGGTATCAAGTTTTGTATCTTTCAAGCCGTCTTTCGTCGCTTGATAGTAGAGACTATCGAACAATATATCTATGCCTTCACGCAGAGATTTGTATTCGGTGTGTTTACAAAAACTGTGTTCGACTTTCGTCGCAATATAATGACCGCCGTCGTGGTAAATCTTGTAGTAGTTTTCGCCGCTTTTTAACGGCTCCCCGATAACCCGTGTTTTCGGTGTAAACTCGCTGTCGGGTACGGGTGTCAATCCGTGATTGTTCATTTTGTTTAGCTCCCTTTTGATATATTTTTTAGATCACCGCTTACGCGGTGGAGTTAATAAGAATGGTGTACGGGTGGTTAGGCGAAAGGTCGCGCCTTGTGGTGTTTACTTTCGCCCTTGTTCCCGTATTCCGTCACGGCGCGCCGCATAGCTCGCTTGCGCTCGGCGGCACGTCTTGACTTCTCATTTTTGCCCGCTCCGTCTGTTCGGCGGGGCGGGGGGATTATCAATAACCTAACAGAGTAGCGCGTATTCTATTAACGGCGAACCGTGTCAAATCATTATCGCCGAACAATACGGCGTATTCGATATAGTCCATTAAATCCAACACCGTATCATTGTCGGCTGTTTTAACGGTATCTAAATAACCGTCAAGACACCGCACAAGGTTTTCGGGCGTAAGCTCGGTTAAGGTAATGCGGTCATGTATAGCGTATTCCATTGTGTTTACCGTCCTTTTTGAAAGTGCACTTTCAATTTTATTTTGTTGTCGAAAATCTATTGACTTTCGGGGTAGAGTGATGTATACTAACCATAGTAATGACGATTTCCTTTTAGGTCTTGTGCGGTTGCACCGCATGGCTCAATGTCCGTCATTATATTACATTAAAGAAGCCGTTTCTTTAAGCCGTAGGAGTATAAGTAACATGCCTACGGTTTTTCTTTTGCTATCTTTTACGCTTACTCTTTGCAAAGTCCTTTATAGCCTTTGCTTGTTTTTGCGGTATAGGCGTTTTATCTACGCGCACGTCGGCGTGTAAAAGGTCAATAGGCTTGCCCTCTATATTTGTATCATAGTAGGAATTATACACCGCACTCGGCGTTTCGTAGCCGTTAAACCTTACTTTGCGTAAAAGTCCGCGCTTGACCTTATTCATGTTTTCCTCATCTGGAATATATAAATGTGTAGCTTCTATCGCTCGGACTTCTTTTGTCGTATAGTCGGTATATACGGCATATATATGTTCTTGTGTCGGCTTGTTCGAGTTGAACATATATCGATTGCGTATTTTTGCTAACCGCATATCTACCGTTGTATTTTCGGATTTGTTCGGTTTGTTCGACCTGCTCGCTTTATGCTTACTAATAGGTACGCCGTCAGCATTCACTGCTACATTCTTTATAATAGTCACGCCAGACGAGCGATTATTGGCTGTCGGCTTTTTGTTCTTGTTTCTTGCCATATTTGCACCTCGTTTTTAATTTAGCTTTACGCTTTACGCTTTGCGGCTTGCGCCTTTTGGTATTGCTTGTCCTCGCGGTCGATTTTCTTAAACTGCTTTTTCATGTTCTTGAATATGTACGCCAATATTTTGGCGTTGTACTTTTCGGGTACATAATCGGCAGTATCAAGCGTGTGCGAAAACGTTTCGTAATACTGGCACAAGCATTCGTTTATGAGTTTGTTTTTGTTGTAGTTTATCATGCGGCTTTTCTCCGTATATAGAAGTTATCGGGCAATTCGTCGTCGCATTCGCGTAAATATTCGATATACCCGTCAATGGTTTCGTCATGTGGTTGTGCTTGTTCGTAGTCGAAATCGTCTTGTAAATGCCCCTCGTAGAATTTCGGTTTACATGATTGACTGTCGTAACAGTCGAATACGTTGTAATCGACAGTAACGGTATCGACAGTGTAACAGCTTGTATCTTGCTTGCCGCTTGCCATATACTTGTCAAACAGTCCGCTGTTATCAATGCGCCGTATATGCCATTTAAGCCGCTTGACTTTGCCGAAATCGTCATACGCCTTATCTAACTTGACTATCTCTATGAACTGCGACAGCTCGCGTATATTCACGTCAATGAGCATAGGACGTTGCGTATCAAGCCAAATGTCGATATTGTTATGTCCGTGTTGTTCGTACCACCGACTTTGCCAATCGGGGAAGTATGCCGACATTCTACTATTCAAATACTTTTGTGCCTCGGTTATACAAACACATTCAAACGGAAATGTAAAATGCGTTTCTACATACGGGTTTGTAAAACCGAGCCGATACGGGTTTATTCGGCGATTGTATCGCGGACGATAGCCGTACTTGCGCATGGTTATATCGTAATTCGCCGATACGCAATGCGGCGGTATGGTTTGTAAGCCGTTAAAGCCGTTTGTTATCTTACTTACTATTTCGGATTGCATAGCGCGTGTGCGACAGCGATCATACGCCGTCACACACGCTATATGCGTTAAGAAGCACGTTTTGCCCGTGCGAGGCGGGGCAAAGATTATTGTTATCATTTTACTTGACCGTCCTTTTATAAAATGGTAGAATATTTTTATTAAACTTTGTGGGGCTTTATATGCAAACAGGCGATAGCAAACCAGGCAACATTAATACAAACGAGTTAGACTTGAATAACGGCGGGTGGATAGTGATAGGTATTCTTATCGGCATAATCGTTATTTTGTCAATAATATTGTTAGTAAGATACTTTATAACAACAAGCAAAATAGACAAATTACAATCGCTATTTAAAAACGAAATCAGCAACAAAGAAATGAAAATGATTTTAACGTATCGAGAACTTAATGACGAAGATAAATCAATAATAAACGATACGTTAAAATCACTTTCCAAACATCACACCGATACCGATTAGCCGCCGTCTTTTTTGTCCTTGACTTTCCGTATCAATGCGGCAATACCCTTAAACGGTAGACATATAAGCCACCATAAGCCTTTGAATAGCCATACAACGCCTTTAAGCAATGCACCGAATACAAATGAAAGAATGCTCCCGAAAACAGGGAATATAGCCGAAAGTATAGGTAAAAGAATCATAAACGGGATTATAGCGGCTATAAGTTTCCACACCCATTGAGGAACTCCCGTAATCCGTTCAATCCATTCCCAAAAATTTTCCAATTCGTCTGTATTTGTATTACCGGGCTTAAGATCACCAGATACTCTATCGGATATAGCTCCAAGATTATACACTTTACCATTTGTTACAAATTTAAGTCGCAAAATTGTTACGCTACTGATTTCAGTCCAATACAATGTAGAATGAGTAGAGAGAATATCCTCTTTGACACTACGCCTTGTTTCCACAAAACGCAATACCCACTGTACGCCACTTAAATTTTTTTTCGTGCCATCCGTCAACTTTTCCGTTTTAATAAATTGTTCTACGCTTTGTATTCGCTTCCACTCATACTTTTTAGCAAAAAAGCCGTCACCAAAACTATCGCCCGTTTGATCACCCGTCAACGTTGTATACTCGGTTATAAACTCACTATAATCAGTATAACCCGCAAGACTTTGCGTCCTTGCACAATATCTTTTGATATACGTAACATCAGCTTCAACAAGTAAATCAATTTGTTTAGCAGTCGAAAACGCTATATAATGACTATCGCACCACTGAGGGTCAAAACACAAACCGTCCAAATAAAAACCATTGCGATATTCTAAAAAATCCACAAATGGATTTATAATTTGTACCGTTTCTATTTGCTCGCACAAATACGATACTTTGCCATTCTCCGTATTTGCTCTAAACAGTTTACCGACGTTAAATGCGACGGCATTCTTTATATTATCATTGCCCGTTTCGTCATCTATGCCTTTTATCCATTCGCGGTATATGCTCGTTATATTGTAGTATCTTACTACCTCGTCGCTTACCGTAAAATCGTTGACCTTGTATTTGCAAAATACACCGTCACTATTCAAAAACGTTAAACCGTAAAGGTTCGTGCCGTCCACGCTTTCGCTTAAAGACATATTAATTTCGGTTGCCACCAAATACGTTGTCTTTTGACTCGGCTGATATGTATAAACAAACAATTCACCGTTTACACTTTCGGCTATTTGAATGAATTGTATAGAATAGTCTTGTGCATTGTCGGGATATTCGCTTATATTGAACTCGCTGTCTTTTTGCAAATCAATTAACACCCTTGTGTATTGCGGCGCACTATAGGCAAAAGCGAACGATACATACCGTCCGCTTACTGCTAATGATACAATACACAACAGCGCGAGAAGAATGTTTTGCAAGGAGACATATTTAACTCGCTTTGTCATGTCGTACTCCTTAAAATATAATATTGCCGTTATCTATAGTCACGTCGCTCGCCGCGACCTTGAACTTTGCTTGAGAGAGAGTCGCTTTGTATGTGGTCGTATATGTACTGTGCGTGCCCGTTATCGTCGAAGTGATCGTGAACAGTCCGTCGGTCTTTTGCACGAAGTCCATGCCTACCATATCGTAAAAGTCTTGGGTCTTGTAGATCTCGCTGTTACCGCAGAGCTGTTTTAATTCGTTTTCTCGCATACAGCCCGAAAAGGCAGAGGGATTTGTATAAGATCCGACGAAATAATTACCGTTCTCAAAGACGTTGAATGACACGGGCTGAGTATTATTGAGCGAGCTATATCCTTTACCCCGCAGGTACTCGAACACAGCACGAGAGAAATTAAACTCGAGCGTCCAAGTATATTCGTCGGCGATCGTGTATGCGGTAGTGTTTATTTTCGATCCGGCGTATGACAACGCGTCGTTCGGGTATTGCAAACTCGCTTTTACGAGTCCGCCGCAGTACATGTTTACTACTTTATCTTCGGACAGAGTAAAACTCGCTCCGCCCCAAGCTATCATACCGTTGACAGTGCCGGAAAGGATCTTTTGAGTATAATCGACGGTACAGGTCGCCGACAGTTCGGCATTGTCTCGGCTCGTGCAGGTTATAACTATCCGTTCGCCGAAGTCCTTTTTGCACTCGACAACGGCAACCGTCGCTCCGTCTTCGTTAGGCGTGACGGTAACATAGTCGGTAACGGTTTTACACGTCGCCCATGCGCTATCTGCATTTAACCATGCTATAGACCAATCGACGGCTTTATTCGTTGCGTTCTCGGGCGATACCGTCGCGGTGAGCGTATACGCTGTGTCCGACTGCTCGGAAACGCCGTTGGCGGCGTATGCCGCGCGGGGTAATTTTGCCGACAACAGACTGATCCCGTTGTTGTCGCCTATGGTGACTACCGCGCCGTCCTTGACGGTAGACGGGGTAACTGGAGTGACGGGATCTACAGGCGTTACCGCGGCATGCCCGCCGCGACCGAACCAAGTTTTTGGATTCCAATTCGTGAACCACGACGTAACCGCGCCCAAACCAACCACAAGCGCGCCCGCGACCGATACCGCCGCTATTGCCGAAATCGTTGTTTTTTTCATTTGCGTTTACCTCTCTTTTTGGATTTGCCTTTTAAGCCGTTTTGCTTGTTAAAGATCTTTGCTTGTACACTGCGTTCGCTAAGTACGCCCGCACGAAGTCCGCGCTCGTAATCGGTGAGCGGTGTGCCGTCTTGTTTTGTGCCTTTCGACAATTCGCGCGCATAACGTTTACTGCGCTCGGCGGGATTTAGCAATACAATTTGTTTGCCGTTTTTCGTTTTGATAAGAGTTGCCATTTATATTACCTCGAATTATATATTTTTTGTTTGATATTTTCGTAGCTTTCCGCTACGGGTATTCCGACGGGTCTACCTTTGCCGTCAATGTCCGTTTCTATAAATGTTCCGTAATCCGTTTAAACTATTGCCCTTATTGTTCCGATAGGCACAAGCACCGTACTGTCGCATGACATTGATTGTACTTCTATAAATCCTTGCATTTTACTGTTTACCTCGCTAATGATATTTTTTTAGATCACCGCTTGCGCGGTGGAGTTTATAAAGGTGGTGTGCGGTTGGTTAGGCGAAAGGTCGCGCCTTGTGGTGTTTACTTTCGCCCTTGTCCCCGTATTCCGTCACGGCGCGCCGCATAGCTCGCTTGCGCTCGGCGGCACGTCTTGACTTCTCATTTTTGCCCGCTCCGTCTGTTCGGCGGGGCGGGGAGTTTATGTATTTTTGAAAGTGCACTTTCAATTATGCCGAAGCTCTTTGAGCTTTTTGCAATTCTATAAGTAAGAATTTAAGAAGTGCTTTGTCGCTGTTTCTTTGAGGTTTAACGTCGCAATCCCACACAATGCCGTCCTCGTCTACGACATGGACGTTATATGCCGTATAATGCGTTTTCTCGCCGTCGTCGTCTTTCATTGTTTCTTCCGACATAGTTAATTCCGCTTTCGGAGCAATGTCGAAAAGAATGTCGAGCGGCTCGTACCCGCCTTTGTCTTTCGGCGCAAAGTCGATTTTCTTAGCTTGTCCGCGAATAATGCCGCGCACTATGTAAGCGAAATACGGTCTACCGTCTTTCGTGACAAGCTGTTTGCCGTCTTTGCCGTTGATAGGCTCGCGCACCATAACAAGATTGCCATTGATCGTTTCCGTTACTACGCTCGCCGTTGTTTGTTCTTTTGCCATTTTTGATTTACCTACCTTTTGCGCGTTCCTTATTCGCGCGTATATTCCGTCAGCCTTTGGCTCGGTGGACGGAGAGAGAGGAAAAGGAGCAACCTCGCTCGCCGTTTCGCTTGACTTTCACAAGCTCGTCAGCACCGTTATTCCTCTTGCATGTATTCATTGCAGTTAGCGCAAATGATATTGACTTCTTTCGTCGCGCGGACACTTGTCCCGCATATAGGACACTTGTATTTGCGTGTGCTTGAAGTCTTGACCGTTTGACCTTTGAATACGGGCGTGCGGTAAATCATGTTTTCGGGATTGTCCTTGACAAATTCGCCAATCAACGCCGCCGTTTTTGTTGTAAGTTCGGTTTTCGACCACCCGATTGTTTGTACGCATTCGACGGTCAAACCGTGCGATTCCGCTATCTTTTTGAATAGTTTATTGTGATACGTTCCCGACCGCGAACAGTCTTGCAAGTTATTTACGCTCGCGTATTGATGACACATTTCGTGTATCATGGTTACGGCTATTGCCGTAATAGGGCGGTTAAGCTCTTGCGCGACAATGTTCAATTCGTGTTCGCCCTCGTCTTTGTCATTCTCTTTCCAAACCTTTTTGACCGACCACCAACCATAAGCCTTGTTGCGCGCGTCCATTTGCACAGTGATTACGGGCTTTGTAAGCTCGCCGCCGAATAGGTGAGTGTTGCAGTAGTCATACAGCTTGCCGAGATACTTAACCGTACCGATGTACTTTTCCGTTCCGTTTTTCATTGTTTGTTTACCTCGCTTGTTTTTATTTGAGCAGTAATAAAAACGGCATAATGCAGTTGATTTACTGTTCTATACCATTATAAAACTTTACATTTTCGACCGAAAACTCATAACAGTTGTCAAAATAGTTGCTTTTTCAGAATGAATGAGATATAATTTATAAGGTTAAACCAAAATATTCTCAAAGGAGTTATCATGTCGGAATTGAAGATTAAAAAAGTTGTCGGCAGAGAGATCATCGACTCGCGCGGCAATCCTACGGTAGAGGCAGAGGTCATCCTCGAAAACGGAGTTATGGGCAGAGGCACGTCGCCTTCGGGCGCGTCCACCGGCGAGTTTGAAGCGATCGAGCTTCGCGACGGCGACAAATCCAAGTTCGGCGGCAAAGGCGTAAGCAAGGCTGTCAACAACGTAAACACGATCATCAACGAAGCGCTTAAAGGCGCCGATGCGTTTGATACCTACGGCGTAGATAAGCTTATGCTCGATGCGGACGGCACGGACAACAAGTCCAAGCTCGGCGCAAACGCCATACTCGCTGTTTCCATCGCTGCGGCAAAAGCTGCGGCAAACGCGCTCAATATCCCGCTTTACCGTTTTATCGGCGGCTGCTCGGCAAACCGTTTGCCCGTTCCCATGATGAACATATTAAACGGCGGCGCGCATGCGACCAACACCGTTGACGTACAAGAATTCATGATCATGCCCGTCGGCGCAAAGACTTTTGCGGAAGGACTGCGTTGGTGCACGGAAGTATTCCACGCATTGCAATCGCTCCTTAAAGGCAAAAACCTCGCAACGTCCGTCGGCGACGAAGGCGGTTTTGCGCCCAACCTCGCAAGCGACGAAGACGCTATCAAAAACATTCTCGAAGCCATCAAAAAAGCGGGCTTCAAAGACGGTTCCGATTTCGTGCTTGCAATGGACGCCGCCGCAAGCGAATGGAAGGGCGGCAAAAAAGGTTCTTACCACATGCCCAAGGCGGGTACGAACTTCACGTCCGAACAGCTTATCGATCATTGGAGAATGCTTACCGAGAAATACCCGATCTATTCGATCGAAGACGGTCTTGACGAAGAAGATTGGGACGGCTGGCAAAAGCTTACCGCCGCGCTCGGTGATCGCGTTCAGCTTGTAGGCGACGACCTTTTCGTAACTAACGTCAAGCGGTTGCAAAAGGGTATCGACCTTAACTGCGGCAACTCCATTCTTATCAAACTTAACCAGATCGGTTCGGTTTCCGAGACCATGGAAGCGATCAAGCTCGCCAAAAACGCAGGCTATACCACCGTTGTTTCGCACCGTAGCGGCGAGACCGAGGACACCACGATAGCAGACCTTGCCGTTGCTCTCAACGCAGGGCAGATCAAGACCGGCGCTCCCAGCCGTTCCGAGCGCGTTGCCAAATACAATCAGCTTCTTCGCATTGAAGACGCTTTGGGCGTAGCGGCGTACTATCCCGGCGTAAAAGCGTTCAACATCAAACGCTAATCTATTAATGTAAATAAAAGCTATATGAAAAGCGCCCCAAAGTTTGGACAAGACTTGGGGTGCTTTTTTCATAGGTAAGAATAGGTAGGTTAGAAAGGTAAAAAGAAAAATTATTTAGCGCCGAGGCAGTTATTAGTAAATATTTATTTCATATTTTCATTAAAGGTAAACGACTTAATAACTTTTCCGTCTTTAAGCACGTCGTTTCCTTTTGCAACTAACTCAGATTCTGCCAAACATTCACTAATAATAAGATCGTATAAATGCGGCACACCTAAAAAATCTATAAAATCATTACTTCCCTCTATAGTAACTTTTATAGCACCGTCCATAATAACATAAACTTCTGCATGAGTCTTGCCTGATTTTCCAAGATAATATAAAAAGCAATCGAAATCTTCTTCTAAATGTCCATCTATTATCTCACTAAGCACATTTTTGTTTATTTCGAAACTATCACCATTAATATAGTAAATAGTACCTAAACTTGCATTATATGACGGGTACAAAAGAAATTTCGAATCATCCGGGTTAAAAGTTTTAACAATATTGCCGTTTTCTTTAACATTTATGCCGTCTGCGACAAGACCTTCATTGCTTGCCTTTGCAAGGAGCGCTTTAATTCTTTCATCATAAGTTTTTGTGTCATCGATGAGAATTGATAATCCTGTGCCCAGATTTGTCGGACTTACTTTATTTGCCTCTGCCAACACAACATATACCTGCGCGTCGGAATATCCTGCCTCGTCTGCGTAAAACAATAAATTTCTAACATCATCATAATACTTAGACGGAGTATTATCATCATTCAAAAATTTTAAAATAAAATCCGGAACTTCAACAATTCTCGAACCTGTAAAAACTTTCATAACGTTTAGTTTAAACATAATATCCTCCAAATATATTATATATTATAACATATTATAAAATTTAATGTCAATATATAATTTACTTTAGCACACTTTACCGATATCGATTGTTTTTTATTTTAAAAAAATTCTTGCAAAATCGACTGAATTAGTGTATAATTAATGATTGGAGAGTGTTGTTATGGATAATTGTATTTTTTGTAAGATCATCAAGGGCGAACTTCCGTCTGAAAAGTTTTACGAAGACGATCTTATGATCGTTATCGCAGACGTTAATCCGCGCGCAAAAAAGCATTATTTGGCGATCCCCAAACGGCATTATAAACTGTTTTCGGAAATGACCGACGAAGATGCGGATATCCTCGGCAAATGCGTGCGTAAGATCGCTGAGCTTGCGCCGTCTTTGGGACTTGAAAACGGCTATCGCGTAATAGTCAATCAAGGCGACGATGCCGAGCAAACAGTGCCGCACTTGCATTTACATCTTATCGGCGGACAAAAACTGACGCTCGGCAGTTACGTGACCGATGAGAAATAGCGATAAAACTCCCAATATCGCTGCAATAGGGAATCGCGAGACAGTATCGGTCTTGAAAGATTCCATCCTCTTTCGTTATATAGACAACACTTCCGATGAGGCGATAATCGATAGAAATATCGCGTTCGATATGGCGGTGAACGCATTCAAAAACGAAGCTATCGAGGCGTTTATCATTCCTTCGTTTAGAGAAAACGAGTTTGACGGACGCGGCGCCGAAAAGTACGAGTTGACGCGCTATTTTATTCTCAAACTATTGCTTTATATCGGTTACGATCCCGATGAAATGACATTCAGTCTTATAGCAAGGCTCATAGAGATGCGTGTACGCCGCCCGAATATTTCGTTTTCGGAAATGCTGACCGAGCTCTCGCAACAAACGGGCATAGCTTATCAAAATCTTGACAGAGATCTTGAAAGAAGCTTGGGTTATTACAATGACGACGCGCTTGACAAAGTTACCTATATCACGGGAACTGTTCCGCTGAGCGCTCGCGACATTATTTGCGATCTTGCCGTATATGTTCGCACCAAATACTTCGACGACGTTTACAAATGGTATGAATAAACAGACTGACAACCGATTTTTGATCCGTCGCAATTACTTCAAGCAAAACCTTTCGATAAACGATTTCGTATTCGGCGGGTGCGTAACGGAAAAGCTCGTCTCTTCGGACGAACTACTGTCGGAAGTGCGCAATCTTACGTCGGCGCTCGGTTTCAATGTTCATTTGTCGGGATACAACTACCTTACGCGACTTACCGCGATATATCTCGTCAAAGACGATTATGACGAAGCCGACGCTATATCGATGGTTTCTGACTATTACCGAATAAGCGTTTCGAGCGCAGTTTCAAATATAGTAGAAATCATTTCCGAAAACACCGAGTTTCTGCCTACTGCGTCGTACTTGCTGAATACCGCAATTTCCGCAGAAGACTGCGTTTACATACGCGATGCGGTAGAGATAATCGCGGCATTGTTCAAAATATATTACAATTATATCGTGGAAGACGGGGGAGACTTAACTTCCGAATACAATAAAGCAATCAATTTTTACAGGTCATTCAAAAATGCAAACTAACACATCGCAAAAGATACTCATAATCGATGACGACGAAAACATTTGTCAACTCATTTCGATTTATCTTAAAAAAGACGGGCTCGATCCCGAGATATATAACGACGGAGAAAGCGCGCTTAAACGCTTGCATGAGACAACGTTCGATTTGGTGTTGTTGGATATTATGATGCCCGGCATAGACGGGTACGAAACGCTTAGGCGTTTGCGAGAATTCAGCGACGTTCCCGTCATTATGCTGTCGGCGAGAGGCGAGCCGTCCGATAAAATATCGGGACTCGATTACGGCGCAGACGATTATATAACCAAACCGTTCGAGCCTCAGGAGCTTGTCGCAAGAATCCATGCGATATTGCGCAGGACCAAACCGACGGAAAAGCTCAAGCGCGTCGAACTATTCAATTTAACAGTAAATCTATCCGACTTTACCGTTACGCTCAACGGCGAAAGATTGGATATGCCGCCCAAAGAAATAGAGCTTCTTTACACTTTGGCAAAAACGCCCATGTGCGTTTTTACGAGAGACGAATTGCTTAAAAGCATTTGGGGACAAAGTTACGCAGGCGATTCGCGTACTGTTGACGTTCACGTAAAACGCGTGCGCGAAAAACTCGGTGACAATCCGCATTGGAAGCTTACCACGGTGTGGGGCGTAGGGTATAAGATAGAAGTCTTTTAAGGTGCGTTTTGTCTGATATAAGGAAAAAACTGAAAAGATTTTTTACGTCGCATATTTTTCGCGACGTGATCACTGCGATTATACTGTTTTCGACGGTGTTTTTTCCGCTTGTATTTGCGTATCCGAACGCGCACAGAGAAGATAAAGGCGTGATAATCGTTGCTATCGTTTTCAGCTGTTTATTCGAAACGATAGCGTATATACTGATATCGCATATCTTGGTATTCGGAAAAATCAAGACCTCTGCAAAAATACTCGACGATATGGCAAAGACCGGCAATTATGCCGTTAAACTTTCGGAAAATGCCGCAGATTCCGTAGTTTCAGACGTAGCCGCGGCAACAAACACCACGGCGGAAGAATATGCACGGCTCGAACAGGTAAGAAAATCATTCGTTTCCAATGCGTCGCATGAGCTGCGAACGCCGCTTACTTCGGTGCAGGGATTTTTGCAAGCCGTCCTTGACGGTACAGCTACCGAAGAGGACAGCGAAAAATACTTAAAGATAGCGCTCAGCGAAACAAAGCGGCTCAATGCGCTCATCAATTCCATGCTCGATCTGTCTCGGCTCGATTCGGGAAAGAACCCGCTTGTCATGACCAAGTTCGACATTAACGACGTGGTACGCGAGATAGCCGCCAAGCTCGAGCCGTCGCTTATAAAAAAGGCGTTACAGATCAACGTTGATTTCACGCGAGAAAATTGTTATGTTTACGCGGACAAAGACAAGATCTATCAAGTGATCATAAATCTCGTCGACAACGCCATCAAGTATTCGCCGTCGTACTCGCGCATCATATTAACGACAAGCATACACGATAATAAAGCCTACGTCACGGTGCGCGACTTTGGGTACGGCATAAGCAAAAAAGATCAAATGCTGATCTGGGACAGATTTTATATGACAGACAAGTCGCGTTCGCCCGTCAAAACAAAGGGAACGGGACTCGGGCTTTCGATAGTCAAAAAGATCATAGACGAGCACGGCGAGGTCATTTGGGTGGAAAGCAATCGCGGCGCAGGCGCTACGTTTATATTCACTCTGACGCTTTTCGATTCGGAAAAGCACAAGATACAAAAAGGCAAGATCATCGGTACGAACAGTGCCGATACAAATGTTACGGAAACTAATTCGGCGGAGAAAAATTGACTATGGAACAACTATTTTATGAACAAAACGTCGTAAATCACAATATCGAAGAACGCGTCAAAAAGACTAAGATACTGTCGTTTGTCAAGATGGCGTGTATAGTTATAGCTGTTTTTGTACTTGTGACGAGCGCAATGTTTGTACAGGACGATTCATTCTTGTTTTGGCTGGGCATACTCGCGCTCGTCGCAACGCCGTTTGTGATCGCCGCCATTATAATAGGCAAGATAAACAAACGCAACAATACCGAGTACGACTATTATATAGACGACGAATATCTTAAAGTGTCGGAGATATATTTCAGAGAACGCCGAAAGCTCAAGTACACCGTTCGCCTCAGGCTTGTGGAATCGGTTGGGGTGTTCGATTCGGAAGGGTACAGAAAAAACGAATCGAAAGCTTCAAAAAAGCAGCTTGCGCTTGTCAATTACGAAGACGAAAAATCTATCGTTTATATTCTTTACAACACGGACAAAGGTCGCCGACTTTTGTTTATAGAACCGGATAGAGGTTTTATGATCGCGCTCCGTAGAGCCGTTTCTGCCGTCATGATCTTCGATAAAAGCATTGCCGATTTTGAAAAACGTTTGAATGAGCAAGAGGAAAACGAGCAATGATCTATCTCGATAACGCCGCAACGACAAAGGTCTTTGACAGCGCAGTAGAAGCGGCCAAAACGGCAATGACCGAATGTTATTTCAATCCAAATACAACGTACCCGATCGGGGTCAAAGCAAACAGCGATATCGAAAAACACCGCCGAGCCATATCAGACGCCGTCGGAGCAAAAAACGGCAGGCTCGTGTTTACCTCGTGCGCAACAGAATCCAATAACTGGGTGCTCGATTGTTGCAGAAAAAACGCGAAAGGCAACGTGGTTATATCGGCAGGCGAACATTCTTCCGTATACGAACCCGCTATGCGGCTTAAAAACCGCGGCATAGACGTCAGAATAGTCGCGATCGGTAAAGACGGTACGATAGACGAAAAGGCTTTTTTAGACGCCGTAGACGAGCATACGACGCTTGTGTCTGTAATACACATAAGCAACGAAACGGGCGCAGTCAACCCGATTAAAAGACTTGTAGAGTTCACGAAACGCATAGCGCCGCGCGCGCTTTTTCACAGCGACGGCGTTCAGGGACTTTTAAAAGCTAATACCTCGATAGATTCTCTCGGCGTCGATCTGTACAGCGCGAGCGCGCATAAACTCGGCGCGCCCAAAGGCATAGGACTGCTGTATATCAAAAACGGCGTCAATATAGCGCCGCTTATTGTAGGCGGGGGGCAAGAGCAAGGTCTAAGGTCCGGCACGCAAAACACGCCGTATATTGCCGCATTCGCTTCGGCACTCGACGAGTGCAAGAAAATGATCGATTACGCCAAAAGCGTGCGTGTACGCGCCGAACTATCGAAAATTTTTATTAAAAACGGTTGTAAAATAATCGGGGACGGAAACAACAGCGGCTTTATTTTGTGCGTGTGCGTTCCCGGCGTAAAAGCGGAAATACTGCAAAATGCGGTCAGCTCTTATAACATAGTTATCGGTAAGGGCGCTGCATGTTCGGGTTCGCACCGCGGCAATCGCGTATTATCCGCAATGGGGCTTTCGGAAAAAGAAATCGAGTGTTGTATACGCATAAGCACGTTTGTCGATACAAAATACGAAGACGCGATTTCCGCCGCAAAAATCATCCTCGACACAGCAAAGCGCATTAGGAGTGGAAATGTTTGACAACGTTATTATAATAAGGTACGGCGAACTTTACCTCAAAGGCAAAAATAAAGACTATTTCGAAAATATTTTACGCGACAATATCAGAGCCAAATTGAGCGATTTGTCATGCAAACTATACTTCGGACGCGGACGCTACGTCGTTAAAGAATACGACGAGGCTATCGAATCGGAGATAATAGACAGGCTCAAACATGTTTTCGGGTTACATTCGTTATCGGTTGCGCAAAGATGCGGCTATGATTTCGACGAGATCGCGGCGGTTGCCGTAAATTTGGCGCCGCGTGTCGGGAGCTTTCGCATATCGACCCATCGCTCGTATAAAAAATATCCATTAGATTCGCTGCAAATGAATAAAGCGTTGGGGGAGCGCATTCTGGAATCGATAGACGGCGTGAGCGTCGACCTACACGATCCCGACGTGGAAATTTCCGTCGATATCCGCGAAAGCGGCGACGTGTATCTTTACACATCAAGCACGCCTTGCTCGGGCGGCATGCCTACGGGCACGGCGGGAAACGGTTTATTATTACTCTCGGGCGGCATAGACAGCCCCGTGGCAGGATATATGCTCGCAAAACGCGGCATGGATCTGACTGCATTGCATTTCCATTCATATCCTTACACGTCCGAAGCGGCAAAAGAAAAAGCCGTGGCATTGGCGCGGATATTAAAAGAATATACGCCCAGCCTTAAAATGCGCTGCGTGTCGCTCACTAAGATACAAGAAGCTATACACAAGAATTGCAAACCCAACTACATGATAACTCTTGTAAGACGCGCCATGATGCGCATTGCCGAGATCGTGGCAAAAGCCGAAGGTTGCGGCTGTATTATCAACGGCGAAAGTCTCGGGCAGGTTGCAAGCCAAACTTTAGAAAGCATTACGGTCACCAATAGCGTTGTCGAACTGCCTGTTTTTCGACCGCTTATAGGCATGGATAAATACGAAATAATCGATATAGCAGAGAAAATCGGCTCTTACAAAAAGTCCATAGAACCATACGACGATTGCTGTACCGTATTTTTACCCGATTTCCCGCTCATAAAGCCGACTATAGAAAAAGTAGAAGAACAGGAAAACTTTATCGCCGATTACGCCGAACTTATACGTGAAGCCGTAAATAATATCGAGATCATCGAGCTGTGATCGCAGTCGTTAATACTCGTCCGCTTGGTAGTCGCGTTCTTTAAAGTATATATCCGATTCATCCCAATAATAACGGTCCAGATAATCCATGATATCATAACTGCGCTGAATAGGCAAATGCCGCTTGGAAAATAATTCGCGCGAACGATATCGCTTGGGCAAAAGCGGATCGGCAAGATACACTTCGTGCGTTTCTCGGAGTGTTTTTTCGTCTACTTCAAAGTACGCGACCGAACTTGGCATAGTAAACTGTTTGTCGGTTTCGATGGCGCCGCGGTCGCACATATACTTTATAATATCGCAACACGACGCACCCGTAATTTTATTGGGAATAACGCTTCCGTCGCGTGCGCCGAACCATACGGCAACAGTGTTTTTAGGCGTGTACGCCACGCAATAACAATCGAGATTGCCGTTTTCGGAGCCGTTTGTGCCCGTTTTTGCCGCTATAATGCCGCATTTCGACAGCTTTTTTGCCGTACCGGTTTTGGCGCAGTCGCGCAATATATCGGTCAATAAATACGCCGTGTCGTCGCCCACGGCGCGGATCTCGAGCATGGGCGAGCGGTCTATAGATAAATACTGTGCTTCGGAGAATATACCGCCGTTTGCGAGCGTTCTATATGCGTTGGCAAGCTCTAAAAGCGTCACGCCGTTTTCCATACCGCCGAGAGCCAAAGCGAGCGACAGATCGGTTTGTCCAAACTTGATGCCGAAACGCCCCGCGACCGTTTTTGCATTCTCAACGCCTACGCCTTGCAGTAATTTGACCGCCGCGATATTGGACGAAGTTATCAAGCATTCACGCAACGACTGATACCCGCGATATCTGTCGTGATAATTATGCGGCGCGTAGCCGTCGTCAAATACGGTAGGTTCGTCTAAAATTTGAGTCATAGGATTCATTCCGTTTTCCAATGACGGAGCATACGATATAAACGGCTTGATAGTCGAAGCAGGCGATCTTTGTGGATTGATATAGCCGTTTTCGGTCGTCTCGTCGCATGCGATACCGCCGGTAGCATTGTCCAATACGAGCACTCTTATAATGCCATCGAAATTTTGGGATGCGGTTTTTATAGCTTCGCGCGCGGCTGTTACGATTTTTTCGTCATATTCGGTTTTAAGCGTGCGGTTGCTCAAGAATAATTCTTTTTCGGTACAATTATATTTGACGCAAGCATTTTTTATAAGCCCGCCGATAAATTGACTTTTTTTGTTCTTGCTGAAAACCAATTTTTCGGCGCAAGCGTCCGAATATTGCTGTTCGTTTATAAAGCCCTGACTGCGCATTTGCTTTAAAACAAGCGTTTTGCGCGCGTTGAGATTATCTTCGTTTGTGTACGGACTATAACGCGACGGATTGTTTATAATAGACGCCAGCGCCGCAGACTGGGCGAGCGTAAGCTCGGATGCGGATTTATCGAACATTACGCGGCTTGCCGAGCCTATGCCGTGTATGCCCGAGCCGAAGTACAAAATATTCAAATAGCTTTCCAATATCTCGTCTTTGCTGTAAACTTTTTCAAGGCGCCTTGCCATTCGCATTTCGTTTAACTTGCGCTTTATAGTCTTTTCGTTGGATAAATACGTGTTTTTTATTAGCTGTTGCGTGATAGTCGATGCGCCTTCACGAAACTTAAATGACTTAATGTTAGACAGCGCAGCAGACGCGACGCGCTTAAAATCGATACCGTGATGATCATAGAAACGTTTGTCTTCGATAGCAATAAACGCCTGCGCGGTGTACTCGGGCAAATCGTCCAGCTTAATGTATATTTTATTTCCGTAAAAAACGTCTTCGACGGTATTTCCGTCACTGTCCAAAACCTTAACGGTGCGTGAATACGATGCCATACGGTCGAGATCAAGATCGGGAGAATTAAGAACGTTTATATTGGGACTTATCAAAAGAAAAAATGCCCCCACCAAAAGAGTCGCAAGAGTAACAAAAACAGCAGCCGCTATAAATACTATTTTAACGGATCGTTTCACACGTATAGTATCTTTACTATAAAACCTTTTATGTAACAATCGGAAAGATAATATAAAACAAGTAAATACGCGATCAGAATACAATTAGGCTATCTGCGATATGTTTTTACGACAAAAGCCGAAATAAACCCCGTATATCCCTATTTTTACAGTTATTACTTCGCAAAAGCTGTCTTTTGCGAAGTAAATTAGTGTTTGTACGCGACTCAATCTACTTTTGCCCTACCTTATAATTATCTGCCGACAACCGAATTTATAATGGTATATGAAACGCGTATTTTTATTCAAATAACTATTCGCCGAGTATACCGTCCAAATAAGGCTTGCATAATTGCAAATTCACTATGTCACCGCAAGCCGCGTGAGAATACACTTTTAAATAGTTGGGCGTATATCCGACGCTATAGTCGACATTGTGCGCCGTCTCTACGTATACAGGCGCAACAACGCCAAGATTCTTTTGTATAAAATCGTCTTTGAGCCGAGTTTTAAGCGCCAAAAGTCGCCCCTCTCGCTCTTTTACCGTATCGGACGGCAACACGTCGTATTTTTTGCTCGCAAGCGTTCCTGAGCGTTTGCTGTACGGAAAAACATGTATATCGGCAAAAGCGCAACGCTTTATAAAGTCGTACCCTTCATCAAACAAATCATCGGTTTCCGTTGGATAACCGACGATAATATCCGTAGTAATTGCCGCCAACGAATAATACTCCCGTATCAAGTCTATCTTACTTAAATAAAATTCGGCATTATACCGCCTGTTCATCGTTCGCAAAACTTCGTCGCTACCGCTCTGCAACGACAAATGAAAATGCGGACAGAAACCGCCTTCTTGCATAGCGTCCAACAATTCACGATCTATCGCCTCACATTCAAGCGAACTCAGCCGTTTTCTTGCGTTAACGTTTTTCAACGCACGGAATAATTTTGCCAGGCTCTCGCCCGTGTCTTTACCGTATGACGATACGTCGATCCCGGTAAGAACGATCTCTTTTGATATTACGTTTTCACATTCTTTCTTTACGTCAGCAATAAATCGAGATCTACTTCTGCCTCTGAGATAAGGTATTATGCAATAATTGCAAAAACGGTTGCAACCGTCCTGAATTTTAATAAAAGCGCGTGTTTTGTTTGATTTTGCATGGTTTTCACTGCAATATTGCCGTATTTTGTCGATATTTAACGTATTTTTGTCGTATAGTATTCTATCGTCTAGAATATTCTCGTTATTTATCGACGATATCTTATCGATAATTTCACAAACGAATCCGCTTTTATTATGAGTCCCGCCTATCGCTATAACGTTTGATTTAGCAAACGCCGAGTTGTTATTTTGAGAACTGCACCCTACTACTATGATTTTGCAATCGTGGTTGAGTTTTCTCATTTTTGTTATATACTGACGGGATTTTCTATCGGCTTCCGCCGTAACGGAACACGTATTTAAAACATACGCGTCGGCGAATTCCAATCCTTCCGACGCGTCTATATTTTTAGCTTGAAGCGCGGCGACTATCGACGCGCTCTCGTATTGATTTACTTTACACCCGAGCGTGACTACGCGAACGATCACAGATCCCACTCTCCCATTTCATAACATAGTACGGAAAGCATTGTTATTGCCGCGGTTTCGGCGCGCAGTATCCTGCGTCCGAGAGTTACCGATTTTGCGCCGATTTCGGTCAGCTGTGTTTTTTCGGATTCCGTTATCCCGCCTTCCGAGCCGACAAATACCGATATTTTCTTTTGCGTTCTGTCGATAGCGTCTTTTAGAGAGTTGGTCATTTCGCGTTCCCACGGAAAGATCATATACGTATCTGCGCTACGTTTCAGCAGTTCTTTAAATTCGATACTTTGCTCTATGACGGGCAACCGACTGCGTCCGCACTGTTCGCATGCTGAAACGGCGATCTTATTTAGTCTGTCGTAATTGAGCGAGCCGCCGCGTTGCGTATACGTCGTATATACGGGAACGATACGCGTTACACCGAGCTCCGTAGTCTTTTGTACCGCCATTTCAAAGCGGTCTTGCTTGATCACGGATAAATACAAAGATATATCCGTCTTTGTTTCCCCGACGTTTTCGGATATTTTTACTATTTCAAGCTCTGTCCTATCTTTTTTTATCGCTTTTACGCGACAAAAATAATCGTTTCCTTTACCGTCGAAAACCGTTATATAGTCGTCTACGCGCACACGCAAAGAGTATGCGGCATGAGTGTGTGCATCGCCTGTAAGCTCGGCGTTGCGCTCGGATATTTGTGGATAGTAAAATCTCATAATTTAAATACGTATGCGCTCCATTCGTTTTTCTTTTGTTCGGACACAAGTGTGAAATCCTTGATATATCTTGCCTTAACGGTTTCCGCCTTATCGGATATTATACCGCTTATCACGGCGTACCCGCCCGCTTTTAACGCAGACATGATTATAGGCTCAACGTCGGTCAGAACGTCCGCCGTAATGTTTGCCAATACTATATCCGCAGGCTCCGACATTTGCCGAACGTCTTTTAAAACGACTGTAGGATCGTCGATACCGTTAAGCTTGCAATTCTTTCGAGTGGCGTCTATCGCCTGCTCGTCCGTATCGATAAAGACGACGGACTTTGCGCCAAGAGCCGATGCGCAGATACCGAGTATTCCGCTTCCGCAACCGAAATCGAGCACGCGCGAACCGCGTATTGGCAAACTATCCATGAACTCAATGCACATGGAAGTGGTTTCATGTGTGCCCGTTCCGAACGCCAATCCAGGATTAAGATAGACGGGTATCTCGCCCGCCGTCGGTTCACGGTCTATCCATTCGGGTATAACGAGTATTTTCCCGATATTAAACGGAACGTAATACTTTTTCCACTCGTTTTCCCATTCGACGGAATCGATTGTCTCTATACTGACCGTCAGTCCCGAAAAATCGGCGTAATCATACTCGCCGAGTTTTTTTATCTTTTGCGCGACGCTCTCGACGTCTGTTTCTATCGTAAAGAAACCGCTTACCGTACAGCCTTCTGTTTTTTCAAACAGCGAAGCGTCGGCATAATCCCACGATTTTTCGTCGAGCACGCGCAAAATATCGTTGTAGTCCGAAAACACCTCACCGAGACTTCCGCACTCATGTAGTTCGTACGACACGGTATCGGACGCTTCGGACTTGCAAACGACGGTAAGCTTATAAAATTTCATATATCGAGACTAATTGCTCATGGCGCTCTGAAGCGCGGTCATGGCAACTACGTTTACGACGTCTTCGCTGCTGCAACCGCGCGACAAGTCGTTTACCGGTCTGTTAAAGCCTTGGCAAATAGGACCTATGGCTTCTGCGCCGGCAAGCCTTTGAACAAGCTTGTACCCGATATTACCCGCTTGAAGATCGGGGAAAATCAAAACGTTTGCTTTGCCTGCAACGGTGCTTCCGGGCGCTTTGAGATCGGCTACGGTAGGCACGAGCGCGGCGTCCGCTTGAAGCTCGCCGTCAATTTGAAGCTGAGGATTGGATTCTTTGACAAGCTTCAACGCCGTGGTTACCTTGTCTACGAGTTCGCCCTTTGCCGAGCCTTTGGTCGAGTACGAAAGCATAGCTACGCGCGGCGATATGCCCGCGACTGCGGCGGCTGTGTTTGCTGAAGCTACGGCAATATCGGCAAGCTGGCTCGCATCGGGATTGGGGTTGACTGCGCAATCGCCGAATACCATAACGCCGTTTTCGCCGTACTTTGAATTTTTATCGAGCACCATGATAAAGCAGGAACTGACTGTTTTGATACCGGGCGCCGTCTTGATTATTTGCAACGCCGGACGCAAAACGTCGCCCGTAGCATTGATTGAGCCTGCTACCATACCGTCGGCTTCGCCGCGTTTTACCATCAAAACGCCGAAATAAAGCGGATCGGTCGCAAGTTTTTTCGCCGTTTCCATATCCATGCCTTTCGCTTTACGTATCTCGTAAAGCGTTTCGGCATACGGCTTAATATCGGTCTTGGCTATATCGATTATCTTTACGCCGCCGAGATCGGCGCTCGGGCATTTTTGTTTGATAACTTCGGGATCGCCCAAAAGAATTATTTTAGCTACGCCTTCCGACTGAGCTTTTGCCGCGGCGGTAATCACGCGGGGCTCCTCGCCCTCTGCCAAGACGATGGTCTTTGCAAGTTTTTTCGCTTTTTCGCGAACAGAATCAAGCAAGTCGTTCATTTTTTCTCCTTATTGTTTACTTTTTTATTGTTTTATGTTACAATGAATGTACCGTAATATTATACTCTCTAATTTTGTGAATGTAAAGTATTTATATGAGAAATTGCGCCATCGTTTGCGAATACAACCCGTTTCACAGCGGACACAAATTTCAGTTGGACTGCGTTCATGAATGCGGTGCAAACAATATCACTTGCGTAATGAGCGGGAATTTCGTGCAGTCGGCGCGCCCCGCGTTTTGCGACAAATCGCTTCGCGCCGAGTGTGCGCTCTTGGGCGGCGCGGATGCCGTCATAGAGTTGCCTACTATTTATGCAACGGCGAGCGCGGGATATTTTGCCGAAGGCGCGCTCAAAATCATTTCGCATATAAAAGACGTCGATCATATTGCAATGGGCGCGACCGCCGACGGCGATATATTGCTTAAAATATCCGAGCTAAAGATAAAACGCTATAACGAGTTTGCGGCTTTTCGTTCCGAATATTTAAATAGCGGCAAAAGCTATAATTTTGCATGCTCCGCGGCGCTGTCAAAAATATTTGCAAAATACTATCCCGACGCAGAAGACATATCCTATGTGTTCGACGATCCCAATAATATACTTTGTATCGAATACATCACCGCTATCGATAAATTAGCACCCAACGTCGAACCGCTTATTTTGCCCCGTATCGGAGCGCGACACAATGAACATACGTATGACGCCGAATATATCTCTGCGACGGCAATACGCAACGCGATCGCAAACGGTAATTCAAAAAAAATTACAAAATACCTGCCGTTTAATTCCGATAAAATAACGACACCGACATACGATTTAGCGGAATCCGATCTTATTTTAAACGCCATGGCTGTATATGCCGTCAAAAGCCGTACGCCCGAAGAAATACGAAAACTCCGGCACTGCTCGGACGGCATGGAATTTTTGCTCGAAAAACTCTCCAAGTTTTCTACGTATGACGATTACATTAACTCGGAAGCGTGCAAACGTTACGGTAAAAAACGCATGGACAGATTGTTTTTGGATTGTATTCTTGACATAAAAAAAGAATATTTAGACCGTAAAAAGTGCACCAGATTATTGGGTTGCAAAAAAGATTTCGATTTTACGATACTGCCCGACTTTGTCAAGACAAATAATGCAGATATCAAAAAAGCCGCTTCGGTAGATAGCGGCGTATCGGAAGTGCTCGGCGTCGATATGCGCGCAACTGCGCTGTACAACACGTTATGCAGTATCGACGGCGACTATTTCAATTATTCATTGGTCAAATTATGAAAGCACAAATTTCGGACGAAACACTGTTAAAGCTATCGGATGCCGCCGTCGGTACGGCGTTCCGCTCGTATGTAGAACGCGCCGTGTCGATACTTTTTCGTAGCGCACAGTACATGACGAGCAGACTTCTCACCGACTGCGTTACCCTTAATATATTGCTGAACGATAAAATTACCGAGACTTCGGCAGACGAGATAATCAGATGCATCAAACGCGCCAATAAATCTTTCTACACTTCGGTGGAAAGCGCATTTATCGCTATCGAAGACAAATTTGACTCTCATGCAAGATCGGTAGTCAAAGATTACGACAAATTGAAAAATTCGGAGATGCGCCTTGCGAATTTAATAGTTTACGCGATTTCGCTTTATACGGTAAACGAGTACGGCGACCGCTTAAACGACAACGAGATATTCATGCAGGCATACGGTTATGCCGAATACAACCCGAATGAATTACCGCGATATAAATAAAACTACTGTATAATTTAGTTTTTAAATATCTATCCGACAGCTATTTTATCTCGGCTATCGTCACGCCGGAATCACCCTCGCCGTACCCGCCGTAACGGTATTTTTTTATGCGCGAGCATTTTTTCAGATACGCTTGAACGCCCTTTCCCAAAGCGCCCGTGCCCTTTCCGTGGACTATCCGCAAAGTGCTGTGCGGCGGTATGTCGTAAAGTGCTCTGTCTATCTCCTCTATCGCTTCGCTGACGGTGAGCCCCAATAGCATGAGTTCTCTATTGACAGGCTCGGACACGCGGCTATCGTTATTGGCTAATTCTGTGCGCGCATTCTTTTCCGATATAACGGTAAGCGACGAGATAGGTATTTCTGTTTTTATCTGTCCTATTGCTACGATCGCTTTATTCCCTCTAGGATTACCTACTACTATGCCCTCTTTTTCCAAGCCCGAAACAAACACTCTAACGCCGTCCGACAGTTCGTCGGGCTTGGGCGGTGCGCTTGATTTTTGCGGTTTTTTGGGGTCGGAAGGCACGGCTTGAGATATTTTTGCCGCTGTCTTACGCGCAGCAAACAACGCCGCTTCGTCCGATCTTTTGAGGTTTTCTTTGATCTCGTCGATCAGTTCTTCCGCTTTTTCTGCGTACTCGGCGGCATAACGCTTGATAAGATCACGGGATTTGTCGTTTATATCTGCCAGCTTTCTTTCATATTCGGCTTTCAGTTTGGCGCTTTCGATAGCATCTGCGGATGCACGCGCGCGCAGTTCTTCCGTCTTTTGAAGCTCGTCGCTCGCTTTGTTGCGCATTTTTTCTGCTTCGCGCAAGACTTTGTCAAACGCGATCTTTTCTCCCGATAAAGCGGCTTTCGCATCCGAAACTATTTGACTGTCGAGCCCCAATTTCTCGGCTATTTCTAGCGCATAACTCGACCCAGACACGCCCGTGAGCAATTTGTAGGTCGGTCTGAAATTGATATTATCAAACTGCATGCAAGCGTTTTCTATGCCTTGACATTCGATGGCAAACTCTTTTACGGAGTTAAAATGGGTCGTTATGACTGATGTAGCGCGCTCTCGAAGTATCTTTTTAATTACGGCAACGGCGAGCGCCGCGCCCTCGTCGGGATCGGTGCCGTCGCCCACTTCGTCCAACAGCACGAGCGATCGGTCGGTCATTGCCGAAGTAATTGTCGCGAGGTTTTTCACGTGCGCCGAAAACGTGCTCAACGACTGCGATATGCTCTGAGAATCCCCGATATCGCAATATATACTTTCAAAAATACATATCTCGCTTCCGTCGTGCGTGGGCAGAAATATTCCGCTCGCCGCCATAAGAGCAAACAGTCCAACGGTTTTGAGTGCGACGGTCTTACCGCCTGTGTTCGGTCCGGAAATAAGAAGTATATGCTTTTCTCCGTTTAATTTAATATCGACGGGCACCACCGAATCGGATGCTATAAGCGGATGTCTGGCGCCGTTAAGCACTATTCTGCCGTTTTCGTTGAGTATAGGCGCATAAGCGTCCGTTTTTTTCGCGAACTCGGCTTTTGCGAATATGGCTCCGCACTCCGTCAATACCCGCTGACCTTCCGACAAACCGTCGGCGTTTGCCACGACGGTTTTACCGAGCTCGACAAGTATACGCTCGACTTCTATCGCTTCTTCGGTTTTCAGTGTTTTAAGTTCGTTATTTGCCTCTACTACCGCGAAAGGTTCGATAAACACCGTCGCGCCCGTTGCGGACACGTCGTGCACCAACCCCTTTACGCTTGAGCGATACTCGGCGCGCACCGGCACCACGTACCTGCCGTCGCGTATCGTGACGATATTATCTTGCAGATATTTACTTATTTCGCTCTGCCGCGTCAGCGAATCAAGCCGTTCTTTTAGTCTCGAATTTGCTCTTTTGATAGCTTTTCTTATAGTATATAGCTTTTCGCTTGCGCTGTCTTTTAAGTCTGTTTCGTTCTCGATAGAACTGTCTATGGCGGATTTCAGATCATCGCAAGGTCTTACCCAAGCAGTGATGTCTTTAAGAGAATCACAGCCGTCCGAGCTTTCCACGCAATCTTTTAAAGAACGCAACGCAGATATCGAACGCCCTATCGCCAAAAATTCATACGGTTGCACAACCGCGCCTATACGCGCTTTTGTCACTATTGGCAAAACGTCGTCAAAAGCAAGTGATGGGCGTTTAGACGCCAGAATATACAACGCGTCCGACGTTTGTGCCAATAATTTTTTTGCGTCGTCGATATACACCGTCGGTTTGGTCGCCAAAATTTCCGACGCAACAACCGACGACGAAGCAAGCTCGGATATCTTTTCCAAGATAATGTCGAATTCGAGGTTTTTGTATAATTGATCCATATTATTTTAAGCCTTTGTTTATGTTTCCGCGCGTAAAGCCGTCGCCGCACCGCTCACCGTTTAATATTTTGACTATATCGCGGGCAGATAATCCCTTACAATCATAAAATTTGTTTTTGAACTCGATTTTTGAGTTTGTAAAAAGATCATGCGGCACGCAGTTCAACATCTGCCAATAACAGTGCGAGGTTTTGTAGCGGCGCAGTCTGAATTTTCTGCCCGCTTCATCGGTCATAACGTCGTCGCCTTTACAGTCGATACACTTCCCGTACGGACAATGGCACAGCGTCATCAACGGCGCGTTTCCGTAAACGTACGTAAATCCGTTATTTGACGCAACTTGATCCGCTTCTATCGATCTGATATGCGGGTATTCGCAGTCGCCTATTATGTTGTGTCCGATTCCCAATATCGTAGGTTTATCGGTCATCGTAAGTGAATACGGATTGTTCGAGACTATTCCGTATATTCCGTCGCGGACTACGGCTCTTTTTAATACCTCATGGTCATCACCGCGCGAAGTTATAGGCATATTAAGAAGTATCGGTTTTGAAGTGTTCGGGATGTCAAAGTCTGAATAATCGCAAGGATCGAGCACGATAAAATCGACAAGATTATCTATTTCGCGTGTGATTTGATCGGCGCGCTCGACCATCAACATTATGCCTTTTCCGTCAAACTCATTAAACTTCAAAGCAAACGGCGGTTGATTTATGCGCTTTGGCGCGCCGCGTTCCGCAAGAAAGTCATACATTTGGGCGAAAGCCTTACGGCGAAGCCCGTTAAGAACCGAGATGGGCATGAACACATTATTCTTCATATCGACGGACACGCTCGGCATAAACGGAAATTCCGCCACTTTGTTAAAAGCCTTAACCACGTCGTCCGCGCCGAGCGCTCTCGTAACCGACGGTTGCAATTTCTCGTCGCCGTTTACAGAAACACTTACGCCGTCCGCGGACATTTCGACTATTGGCAGCTCCCCTTGCCCAAGTATAACGTTAACAGCGATAGGGATATTTCTTGTGCGTGACGCTAGGGTCTTTGCAAGCGCGCCGTTATATGTGCGACGCAATTCGTCTCCCGCCGCAAACTCGCAGTCGGCAACGATACTTCCGTCTTTTTCGTGAGCGCCGCCTATCTCCAAACCGTCGCGCATAATCTTGAAGCCGTCGCCCGGCGACGGCGAAAAACCGCCGACTACAACTTTACGCCTGTCGTTTTTTGATATCCTGCCTATATGCGTGCCGATATTGGACTGTGATTTAGAATAAATGACGTCAAACTGAGCGTTTTTTGTCAAGTATGCGGAACAATAGTCTCCGCGGTTAAACACCTCTTTAAGCGCTTTTACGGCGTCGGGAACAGACATTTCAGAGCCGTATACGCTTACCGCTTGCGATACGTATTCGTCGGAGCGCATGCGCCCTTCTATTTTAACCGCATCCACGCCGAGCTCGTTAAGAATACTCAGCTTGTCGTAAAGGCATATATCTTTTGCCGACAAAAAATACCCGAGCTCGCCGCCGAAACCGTATTTTTTACGGCATAACTGCATGCACTTTCCGCGATTTCCGCTATAAGACGATGCTAGCGACGAAAAATAGCAATTCCCCGAAAAACACACGCACAGCGCGCCCTGAACAAAAAACTCGACTTCGATACCCGTTTCCTTTATTCGCGCTATGTCCTCCGACAACGTTTCGCGCGCAAGCACCGCGCGTTTGAAACCCATATCCAATAGAGTTTTTGCACCCAACGCGTTATGAACGCCCATCTGCGTGCTTGCATGAAGAGGCAAATCGGGTAACTCGCGCTTTAATCTTTTTATAAAACGCAAGTCCTGAACTATCACGGCATCCGCGCCGCAATCGTAAGCGTGCCGCGCATATTCGATTGCTTTATCGATCTCACTGTCCTTGATAAGCGTATTGAGCGTAACAAATACGCGCGTACCAAAAACATGCGCGTGATCGATATTTGCTTTTAACTTATCGAGCGTGAAGTTATCCGCTTTTGCGCGCGCGCCGAAAAGCGGTAAACCGAGGTATACCGCGCCCGCGCCGGCGTTGACCGCGGCGCGAAGTCCCGATTCGGATCCCGCAGGCGCAACTATCTCCATCAACGCAATTTTGCTCCGAACGTTTTTTCGGCTTCCGCGATTATATCGTTTATTATCTTCTTGATGTCGTTATCCGAAAACGTAGCTGCTTCCGGTTGCAAACGCACCGAGAACGCTACGCTTTTATAGCCTTGAGGTATCTGCTCTCCCGAATAAATATCAAACAGCTTGACGTTGGACACAAACGGACTTACCGCATATACGGAGTCCAGCATGTCGCCGACGCGCACGTCGCGCTCTACAATGAGCGCAAGATCGCGGTCGACGGGCTGTAATTTCGAGATCGGCTTGAATACCACGTTGCCTATAGGCTTACGCAAAGCTTCCGCAACGTCGATATGCGCAACATATACCTCGGACGGCAGATCGTAATTCTCGCATACGAGAGGATGAACTTTACCGAAATCACCGCGTATTCCTTCGCCCTCGATATGCAGAGACTGCTTTGGATGAAGGTACGGCACAGCAGACGGAGTAAGATCGAATTTTGCGCCGAATAACTTAGCCACCTCGCCGACTATCGCTTTAATGTCGTAAAAATCGCCATCATTGCAAATGCCTATGCACAAAACGTCGCGCTCGTCGGGCAGTTTTTCGAGCGGAAGCTTATCGGGTATAAAAACTTTTCCAAGCTCAAAAAAGCGCATAACGCTGTTTTTTCTGGCGCAGTTGCGCGAGATCGATACGAGCATCGACGAGACTAACTGCGTGCGCATAACCGATATATCGCGGCTGAGCGGATTTTTTATTACTATTTGGTCTTTGTTTTCAAGCAATATGCTATCCGACGCCTCGGGTGAAATAAACGAGTAATTAAGTATTTCATCCGCACCGAGCGCCATTAACCGCGATTTTAACGCTTCGCAATTGATATCATGCGTATTCATGCCGCCGTTTGTTTGATGCGTGTTTTCCGAATGCGTGGAAACGATATTGTCATATCCGTAAAAACGCATAACGTCTTCGGCTAGATCGGCATACCCGTCTATATCTTCACGAACGAGCGGGACCGTGCAAACAAGAGTTTTACCCTCAGACTTAACGGATATCCCTTGCTTTTTAAGAATGGAAACTATTACTTTTTTATCGATATCTATCCCGAGAAGCGAGCATATCTCTTTTTGCGTTGTTCTTATGACCTTTTCTTGCGGAACTGCGGCATGATCTTCTACTACGCAATCATAAATAATACCGCACCCGAGCTTGTCGATAAGCGCAAGCGCGCGGTCGGACCCGAGTTTTACAGATTGCCAATCGACGCCCTTCTCGAAACGCGACGACGAATCGGACCGAAGTCCTATCTTTCTCGAGGTCCTGCGTATATTACTGCGTTCAAACCTTGCGGCTTCCAAAAATACCGTTTCGGTATCGGGGAAGATCCCCGTATACTCGCCGCCCATAATGCCCGCTATGGCAAGCGGCTTACTGTCGTCGGCAATAATAAGAACACCGTCGACGTCGTATTCTTTACCGTCGAGCGCCGTGATCTTTTCACCAGAAGCGCCGCTTCTTACGTTGATGGCGCCGTCTATAAATTTATTGTCAAATGCATGAAGAGGCTGACCTATCTCCAAAAGAACGTAGTTGGTTATATCGACAAGATTGTTTATGGGGCGCAGTCCGCACATGCGCAATCTGTCGCGTATCCATTTGGGCGACTTCTCGATCTTGACGTCGCCTATCATACGCCCTATATACCTACTGCAACGCTCTTTGTCTGTGATTTTTACGTTGTGGATAGCCGCATGCTCTACAGTCTTATAGCTGAGTTTGGGCATTTTAAACGGCTTATTCAATAATATAGCTATCTCTCGCGCCAAATTGACGATGGCTTGACAGTCGGGTCGATTTGCCGTAATGGAAACGTCCAAAACCGTATCGTCTGTACCCAAAGAGTGCATGATATCATCACCGACTACGCTGTCTTTGGGGAGGATGAGTATTCCGTCAACGCTCGCGCCTTCCACTACGTCGTCGTCGACGCACAGCTCGCCGCCCGAACAAAGCATACCGAAACTGTCCACGCCGCGCAGTTTTGCCGCCGCTAATTTTTTCCCGCCGGGGAGTTCGGCACCAACGGTAGCTACGGGCACAAGATCGCCCTGTTTAACGTTTTGCGCGCCCGTAACGATCTGCACCGATCTATCGCCCAAATCGATTTGGCATATCCAAAGCTTGTCCGAATTTTCGTGTCTGACGATAGAGTCCACTCTGCCTACGACCACGCCTTTGATATCGTCGCGCGGTTCTATGATCTCTTCTACCTCGAAACCTATAGACAAAAGTTTATCGGAAAGCTCTTGCGGGGAAATACCAGTAATATCAACATATTCATTAAGCCAACTAAGCGGTAATTTCATGATTATCTCCTTATCTGAATTGTTTGAGGAAACGAACGTCGTTTTCCCACAAGAGTTTTATGTCGTTTATGCCGTACTGTATCATCGCCACGCGGTCAAGCCCCAATCCGAAAGCAAACCCGTGATACTCGTCGGGATCGATATTGCAATTTTCGAGGACTTTTCGGTTTACCATGCCCGCGCCGAGTATCTCTATCCATCCCGTATTTTTGCACACTCTGCACCCGCTGCCGCCGCAGTTAAAGCACGAAACATCCACCTCAACGCTTGGCTCGGTAAACGGGAAGTAACTCGGTCTGAACCGTATTGTTGTTTTATCGCCGAAAATAAACTTGGCAAAGCCTTCGAGCGCGCCTTTCAGATCGCATAGCGTTACGTTTTTATCGACTACAAGCCCTTCCATTTGATGGAACACGGGCGAATGCGTCGAGTCGTCGTCGTTTCTGAAAACGCGTCCCGGGCAGATCATTTTGAGCGGGGGCTTATGCTTTTCCATGAGCCGAACTTGTCCGCTCGAAGTTTGCGAGCGCAACAGCATTCCATTGCCTATGAAAAACGTATCCTGCATGTCGCGCGCGGGATGATCGGGCGGAATATTCAGCGCCTGAAAGTTATAATAATCGGTCTCTATCTCCGGACTGTCATATACGATATAACCGTTGGCAATAAAATAATCGGTCAATTTTTTGCGTATTTGATTTATCGGATGAAGCGCGCCGATCGAGCCGATAGGCTTATTTATAGAAAGATCGAGGCTTTCACTGTCGATCATGTCGGCTATTTTTTTGCGGTGAAGCTCTTTCTCTTTTTCTTCGCATGCCGCCGTAAACGCTACGCGTAGATCGTTGACGGCTTTACCCGCTTGAGGTTTTTGTTCGGGCGGAAGATCCTTCAAGGATTTCATGAGCTCGGTAATTATCCCGTTTTTACCGAAAACCGAAGCTTTCAGTTCGCCAAGCTCGCGATCGGACTGTACGCCCTCGATCTTTATAAGCAACTCAGACAAAATATCGTTATATTCCATAACGCCCTCCGTTTTGTTTACTTCCAAAAAATAACGCCCCGATACGATCGGGGCGTGGTTAACGCGGTACCACCCGAATTTTAACTCGTTTCTGCTCGTTACGCGGCATACGCCGTTACCTACAAATTTTCAGTAACGGTGCTCGCACGGTGAATATTTAAACGCGTGCCGCCTTTCAGCCGAGAGCGGCTCTCTTTTGTTTGCGCTTTTCTTGTGCCGTGCTCAAACGCATCTGACAACGATAAATAATTACCGTTTATACAATCATTATATCACCGTATTATTTTAAAAGCAAACGTTTTTACCGAGTTTTTGTTATTTTGCTAGTCCACTACAAGGTCGAGCATATCTCCTATGCTTGTCGCGTTCAGATATGTAGGCGGAACGTCGCCAACTATTATCATTTCACTCATGAGCACTTGCGTCGAAGTATTTACCGTCGACGGCAATCCGGGCACAGCCACCGCTACCGAGCCCGTGATATTAAAGTACAGTCTATGTAAAGTCTGGTTTATGCCCGAGTCGGTAAACACCGAATATATCTGAGTTTTTGTCGAGCCTACAAGATAGATTTTGATGTTTATGTCGGGACCGAGACCGGTAAAAAGAGTAACGCCGCTAAGCGAACCTATGGGAATTTTTATGCCGTCCTGACCGATCTCGTTTATTTTGCGCTGTGCCGCTATCGTTATTTTCTGCGCGAGCTCGCTTATCATCACCGAGTCGAGCTCGACGTCTCTTATTTTGTTTTGGTCGTCGCGCACGACTTTCAAAAACTCTTCGTCGGCGCAATCTTTCATTACTTCCGTCACGGCGCTGCTTACGGCTTCCGTAGTTACGGCGCGTATTTTTTCGTTTGAGATAGTTATGATCATCGGATTGACGTTTTTGGTAATGAATATACAAACGGCAGAAATGACAGCCGCTATAATTAAAAGCGCGACAATAAGCTTTTTTCTTCTGCCGCGCTTTTTGATCACTCTACATCCGTTTTTCATCACGTATATATATGCGTCTATCGATAGGTTTGACACTCAAAATTAAAAACTATTTGGTTTTGGGGCTGAAAGTGAGCGTAACGATATAACTCATCACTATAGCCGCGCCCACGCCGAACGCCGTCCTTATCAAGCCGCCCGCAAACGCGCCTAAAAATCCGTAAGTCCTTGCCGCCTCGATAGCGCCCTTGGCAAGCGACGCGCCAAACCCGACTATAGGCACGCTGATACCCGCTTGACAGGCCTTGAATATCGAATCGTATAAACCGACGCCCTCCAATGCGATACCCGCGATCAAAAATATAACGAGGATACGCGCAGGCGTGAGCTTTGTTCTCACTATCAATATTTCCGCCAACGCGCACAATGCGCCGCCAACCGCAAAAACTATTGCATAAGTTCCTATCATTGACCATACGTTACTCACATTCACCTCCGAACGGACTTTCTACCACCACTGCGTGCGAAATGCACGGTATAGTTTCGCCCTGATAACAGCTTTGTGTGCTCATAAGCGCGCCCGTAGCGAGGTACGCGACGCGTTTATATTCGCCTTTTACAAGCTTATCGAGTATAAACGAGTTGAAAATTGTAGCCGAACATGCGCAACCGCTTCCGCCCTGATAACATTTTTGTTTTACGTCGTAAATCATATTGCCGCAATCGATATAGTTTTGACCGAGTTTCATTCCGCGTTCGCGCATCAAATCGCGCAATATGTCTGAGCCCAGCTTTCCGAGATCGCCCGTAACTACAAGATCGAAATCGCTTTCGCAAAATCCCGTTTGGGTAAACAACGTGCACATTGTATCCATGGCGGCGGGTGCCATTGCCGCGCCCATATTATTGAGATCGTTTGTGCCGAAATCGGTTATCATACCGGGTATAGCCATTACGATTTTAGGAAAACGCTCCGTATCGGCATTGTTGGTGGACACGATGGACGCCGCCGCACCCGTTACCGTCCACTGCGCATACGGCGGACGTTGACAACCGTACTCGAGAGGAAAACGGAACTGCCGCTCAGCCGTGGCAAAGTGACTGCACGTGGCGCAAAGAACGTTTGAAAAATACCCCGAGTCGACAAAGCTCGCCGCGACCAAAAGGCTCTCCGTCATCGTAGAGCACGCGCCGTAAACACCTATATGCGGCACGCCTATATCGCGCGCGGCATAACTCGAAGTTGTCATTTGATTGAGCAGGTCGCCCGATATCAATAGATCGACGTCTTTTATATCGAGACCGGAATCACGCACCGCGCCGCGTACCGCCGTATCGAACATGCGTATCTCGGCGCGCTCGAAAGTTTTTTCGCCCATTTTATCGTCGGTCTCGCATTTTGCGAAATACTTGCCCAAAGGACCCTTCGATTCTTTCTCACCCACGACACTCATTCGCCCTATTATTCTCGGCGTATTGTAAAACCGCATTACGCGCTTGCGCGACGAAAAATTCGTAGGCGGCGGTACTACCGACACATTGTCTTTCGACATCGATTCGGGTTTTGTGTGTTTAAAGCTGAACATATCAATACATTCCCAATATCCAAAGATTAATAAGCCCCGCGAGCGTAGACCAAACGATACCGTTAACTATAACGGGTCCGACTATCGTAAATAGTTTTGCGCTCGTGCCGAAAATCAAACCTTCCGTCTTAAACTCCATTGACGCGCTCGCCATAGCGTTTGCAAACCCCGTGATGGGTAAAAACGAGCCTGCGCCGCCCTGTCTAGCTATCACGTCGTAAAATCCCAAGCCCGTAAATAAAATGGCGACCGTTACCAATATCATAGAAGTAATATTTGCCACCATATCTTTAGATAATGACGGCACGGAATACGCCAAAATATCGCCTATCGCCTGACCGATAATGCAAGTAAGCCCGCCTATCAAAAAACTGTGCAACAACGCCTTGGTCATGCTTGTTTTGGGCGTCACCGTATTTACGTACTTATTATATCGTTCGTTACGCTGTTTGACGGCATTAGTTTTATCCGACATAAATCGCTCCCGTCGCGTTTACACTTTAAACGCGCCTTTTTAATAATAATTTGCCTTTTGAAACGCCTTATTATTCACAAAATTATCGGGATAAATATATCGGCACACAAAAATAAACAGACAAATAATACTGTCGATAAAACCCTTACCTATCGCAATATTCTTCTCGTATCTTATTTAGTATTTTATTTTCCAATCTGGAAATTTGGACTTGCGAAACGTTTAGTACGCGCGCTACTTCCGTTTGAGTTTTGTCGGCAAAATATCTCAACAGTATGATTTTTTTGTCGCGGGGCGCGAGTTCTTTGATTATTCGTTTGAGCATCATTTTGTCGAGCTTATCGTCTTCGTTTTCATCGGTTTGCAGTTTGTCCAAAAGCGTTCTCGAACTCTCGTCGTCATTGCGTTCGTAAATGGAAACGGGATACTTATTGGAATCCATGATAAACACCGCTTCTTGCGGTTCTATACCGAACTCGTTCGCTATCGTCTCGATCGTAGGCGAATCGCCGTGCTCGCGCTTGTACTGTTCGACGTAACGGTTGATCTTGATGGCGGCGGTCTTTGTGCCGCGCGAAACCTTTACGGGACCGTCGTCGCGCAAAAAGCGTTTCACTTCGCCCGCTATCATCGGCACCGCATAAGTAGAAAATCTGACTTCATACTCGGCTGAAAAATTTTTTATCGCTTTTATAAAGCCCATACAGCCGAGCTGATAGAGATCATCGTAATCGACGCCCTTATTCTTATACCTGCGGATCACCGACTTTATTAGCGGCGAATTTTTATTCAAAAGAGTTTCGCCCGCGGTCCGATCCCCGCCCTGCGCTCTTTCTATAAGCTCTAACGTTTCTTCCGATTCCAAACCGCACCGCCTTTTATCGTCTTGAACATCGACACTACGGTTCCTTGCGGCTCGTTGCGCGTGACTTCGAGCTCATCGGTAAACGATTCCATTATTGTAAACCCCATGCCGCTGCGTTCCTGTTCGGGCTTTGATGTATAAAACGGTTGCATTGCATGCGCAATATCGTCTATACCTACGCCGTTATCCGAAACTACGATATGTACGGTGTCGTCATCTATCTCCGTTATGACCGTTACTGTATGCTCGTTTCCGTCTTTGGGATAAGCGTGAACTACGCAGTTGGTAACGGCTTCCGAGACTGCGGTTTTTATATCGTTTATTTCATCGACCGTCGGATCGAGCTCCGCGCAGAATGCGGCGACCGCATTACGCGCAAAACTTTCGTTTTCCGAGATTGCGCTAAAAGTCAGCGTCATTTTGTTTTTCATATTACACCGCCTTCGTCATTATGTCGTATATGCCTGACAGTCCTAATACTCTGTCTACGGCCTTCGTGGGAGATTGCAAAAATATCGATACGCCCTGCGGTTTCAATCGCTTGTATCGACCTATGAGCACGCCTATGCCAGTGGAATCCATAAACGACAGCGCGGACATGTCTATATACAGTCGTCTCAGCCCGCCCTCGTCTATCAGTTCGTCAAGATATGTGCGAACATACGTACTGCATTTCTCGTCGAGTTCGCCGCAAAGTTTGACGTGAAGCTCGTCGGATTTTTTAAAATGCTCGATTTTCATTAAGACCTCCTTGCCGCGACTGCCGTACAGATGAAGTTGAGCAAAATAAGTCGAACAAGTCTGTGAGGCGGATATTTTGCCGCAATACTGCATTAAACTCGCTCATTGTAGCAGCCAAATGCTGCGCGACGCTTTGCCTATTTCCTCAACTTAATAGAATCGGCAAGCAAAGCAATGCAGCCTGTGGCTGCACTCGTTTGCCTTGTCTTGCGGCAAAATCTCTCACCCACAGATGCTAGCAGTTTTCGCGGCATAGAAGCAAGTAGTGCAAGGAAAAGACGTGAAGTGCGTACTTGGGGTACGAACAAACGACTTTGACGCCGCAATGCGCCGCTTTTATACCGCGAAAACCGTGTTCGGATTATTTGCCTCAACTTAAGAATAACAAAAAAAATTCGAACATTTTTGTCCGAATTTTTGTGAAAGTTACTTTTAATGTCGAATAAATTTTAATTATATACCGACATATAAAAAACCCGACTTACTCTTGTAAATCGGGCTTAACTCGTACTTTATTTTGCGTACTCGACGGCGCGCGTTTCGCGTATCACATTGACCTTTATCTGACCGGGATACTGCATGTCTTGCTCTATCTGCTTGGCTATCTCTTTGGATAAATACATGGCTTTAACGTCGTCAATGACCTCGGGCTTAACGATTATGCGCACTTCGCGCCCAGCCTGCACGGCAAAAGCCTTTTCGACGCCTTCATAACCGTTTGCGATCTCTTCGAGCTTTTCCAAGCGCTTTACGTAGCTGTCCAAAGATTCGCGTCTTGCGCCGGGGCGTGCGCCAGAAATAGCGTCGGCGCACTGAACGATTATGGCTTCTATAGTCTCGGGCTCAACGTCGTTATGGTGCGCGGCTATACAGTGGATAACGCCCTTGGACTCTTTGTATTTTTTTGCAACGTCTACGCCTATCGATACGTGCGTGCCCTCGATCTCATGGTCAAGCGCTTTACCTATATCGTGCAAAAGTCCGCCGCGTTTGGCAAGAGCGACGTCTGCGCCGAGCTCTGCCGCCATTATTCCCGCAAGCGCCGACACTTCTATCGAGTGGCGCAGTACGTTCTGACCGTAGCTCGTTCTGAAACGCAGTCTGCCGAGTATTCTGACAAGATCGGGATTGAGTCCGAAAACGTCCGTTTCATACATGGCGTTTTCGCCCGCTTCTTTGACTTTTACATCGACTTCTTTTTTGGCTTTTTCTACAAGGTCTTCGATTCTTCCGGGATGAATGCGTCCGTCGCTGATGAGCTTTTCGAGCGCGATCCTCGCTATTTCCCTGCGTATAGGATCGAAACACGAAAGGACTACCGCTTCGGGCGTATCGTCAATAATAAGATCGCAACCCGTAGCCGTTTCAAGCGCGCGAATGTTTCTACCCTCTCTGCCTATGATACGACCTTTCATTTCGTCGTTGGGAAGCGCTACAGTAGACACGGTTATCTCCGAACTGTGATCCACCGCGCAACGCTGTACCGCAAGCGCAACAAGCTTATGCGCGCGTTTATCGGCTTCTTCCTTGGCTTCGGCATCTATCTCACGTACCATCTTTGCCGCGTCGTGCTTAGCTTCGTCGCGTATCGCGTCGATAAGATGAGCCTTGGCTTCCTCTTTAGTGTAGTGAGCTACTTTTTGGATCTCGTCTATTATCTTGCTGTTGGCTTCGTCTAACTCCGATTTAAGCTTGTCCGCCGCCGCATGTTTTTGAGCAAGCGAGTTGCGTTGATTTTCAAGCTCCTCCGCTTTGCGATCGAGCGACTGCTCTTTTTTATCGAGGTTCTCTTCGCGCTGAATGATACGCTGCTCGGAACGCGCGATATTGCTTTTGCTTTCGCGAATCTCTCTATCAAGCTCGCTGCGCTTTCTGTCGATTTCCTCCTGCGCCTCACGCTTAGCCTCGGCAGACGCCGTTTTCCTAAGTTCTTTTGCTTCGCTGATCGCGTCTTCGACCATTTTATTGGCGGTTTTTTGAGCGTCGTTTTTCTTTTTCGATTGTATAAAACGATCGATCATGACGCCGCCCACAACGCCGAGTATCAAAGCTACGATCGGCAAAACTATAGCCAAAATTACCGACGTCGCCGCCGAAATCAATGACATAATGTCGTGTCCTCCTTATAAGATTTGAATGATTATTCTTATGCCGCATGTCCGCGGCGTAATTTCTTTTTGGCGCATTGTACCTTTATTATAATAACACAAAGCATTATTCAAAGTCAAGCATAATATTACATACTTCTTTCGAAAAAGAATAACAGAAAAACTTTAAAATGAAAGTCGCGTCAACACGCATTCCCCGCTTTTACTGCAATATACGGCAACCGCGCACTACATATCTATTTTTTAAAATCGCGAATATTTACCGTGGGTTTATCCGTAAACGGCCGCGTAGGCACCGACGCGAAAGTGAGTCCGTATACGACCGTAGCTCCCGCTTTCTTGAGTACTTTTGCACACTCGTTTAACGTTGCGCCCGTCGTCATAACGTCGTCGACAATTACTACATGAAACGGTGGACGCACTTTATGTTCAAATGCGCCCATTACGTTTATCAATCTTCCGTCTCTGGTCAATCTTGCTTGATTAGACGTTTCTTTTATCTTTTCGAGTAGCGGCAAACACGGCGTAGTAGTACGCTCGGCGAGGTTTTCCGCAATGAGTTCCGCTTGATTATATCCGCGCTTACGCTTGGCTTTTTTGTGCATCGGCACAAACGTAAAACAATCGAACTCCCAATCGGTTGCAATCAACGTATCCAATAGGTATTCGGATATCGGGCGAGCAAGATACAGCGCTTCGCCGAATTTGAGCCGTCTCACGATATTTTTTGCGGTATCGTCGTAAACGACCGAAGAACGCGCCTCGTCGATATACATTACCGACTTTGAACATTCTCCGCAATAATCGCCGATACCGACTTTATGGCGACCGCATCTCACGCAATAATTATCGTTTAGGTCCAACGTGCATTTGTTGCACAGTCCGTAACGATTGGGACGGATCTCGTCGCCGCACACCATACATTTGATATCGTCGGGATACAGCGTCTGCAATATTTCGTTTTTTATGTCTCGCCGCATTGACCAATCATCAATCGTCTTTATGCTTGAGCGTTTCGCGCGCTATATACAGTTCCTCGTTTGTCGGTATGATAAACACTTTGACTTTGGACTTTTTCGCGCTTATCTGGACTTCGGTATCGCGCGGCGGGTCTTGATTAAGCTTCTTGTCGAGGACAATACCCAAGTATTCCATATTTTCGCAAACTTTTTCGCGAACGGCTACGGTATGTTCGCCTATTCCGCCGGTAAACACCAAGCAGTCAAGTCCGCCCATTGCCGCGGAATACGATCCAATGTACTTTTTGACGCGATAACAGAACATATCGAGCGCGAGCTTAGCCCTTGCGTTTCCATCGTTTACCGCCGCTTCCAAGTCGCGGAAATCGGAGCTTACTCCGCTTACGCCGAGCACACCGCATTTCTTATTGAGATAGTTTGTCATTTGGTGCACGTCGAGCCCTTTCTTTTCCATAAGATACTCGATGACTGCGGCGTCTATATCGCCGCAACGCGTGCCCATAACAAGCCCTTCGAGCGGCGTAAGTCCCATGGAAGTGTCCACGCACTTGCCGTTGACGACTGCGCTTATGCTCGCGCCGTTACCGAGATGGCATACCACCGTCTTTATTTTATCGGTGCCCATGATCGACGACGCTCTGCCGGAAACATAAGCGTGGCTTGAACCGTGGAACCCGTATTTTCTTACTTTATATTGTTTGTAATCGTCGTAGTCTATCCCGTACATATACGCGTAATCGGGCATTGTCGAGTGGAACGTGGTATCAAACACCGCAACCATCGGCGCGTTTTTCATTACTTCTTGGCACGCCTTGATACCCATGATATTGGGCGGCATGTGCAAAGGTCCGAGATCGGTGTTTTCCTCTATCTTTTTGAGCGTTTCGGGCGTGATAAGCGTAGAGCCGTTAAACGCTTCGCCCGCGTGCAACACTCTGTGACCTACCGCCGCAATCTCGGACATATCCGAAATCACGCCGTGCTCTTTATCGATAAGCGCATCAAGCACAAGGTTGATTGCTTCCTTATGTGTAGGCATAGGCTTTTCGATCTTAACGGTTTTCTTGCCGTTGTGCGTAAGCAACGAACCCTCGATACCTATACGCTCGCAAACGCCTTTTGCCAAAACGGATTCGTTATCCGTTTCGATAAGTTGGTATTTAAGCGAGGAACTTCCTGCATTGATTACTAAAACTTTCATGATTATCTCCCCCAAATGTAACGACCGCCGAGACTTCGGCGGTCGCTGCCGGTTTTTGTTTATTGTTTTTTCATGAATTCACGCGCTTTATCGTATTGCTCGGGTTTAAAGCTTTCGTGAAGTTCTTTTATCTTTTGTCTTTGGTCTTTGGACAGATTTTTGGGCAGTTCTATATCTATCGTAACGAGAAGATCGCCCTTTATCTGCTTTTTGGGGTTTTCAAGCCCCTGTTCTTTCAACTTGAAAGTCATACCGCTCTGCGCGCCTTCCGGCAGCGGGAACGCTATTTTATTACCCTTTAACGTGGGCACAAGAACTTTATCGCCGAGAAGCGCCTGCGTAAACGTTACGGGTATATCGACGAGAAGGTCGAGACCTTTACGCCTGAACATTTTATGCGGGAGCACGGTTATCGTCAAAATAAGATTACCGGCTTTTGTTCCCGTTCTCGTGCGCTCGCCTTCGCCCGGGATGGTCATTATTTGATTGGGTTCTACGCCGGGCGGGAACGTGATGCGCAGGTTGGAATTTTTTCTGAGCGAACCTCTGCCGCCGCAGTTGGTGCACGGTTCTTTGATTATGCGTCCGATGCCGCCGCATACGTTACACGGCTTCATGCTGACAACTCTTCCGAACGGTGTTTCCTGAGCGTAACGAACTTTACCCGTTCCGCCGCAATTGGTACATTTAACAAACTGCGTGCCGTTTTTTGCACCCGTGCCGCGACATGCCGCGCACGGCTCGAAACGGTTGACGGCTATCTCTTTTTGCGTGCCGTAAGCCGCTTCCTCAAAACTGAGCGTCACGTTAAGGCTTATATCGCCGCCGCTGCTCCTAGACTCGTCGCCACCGCGCTGTTCGCCGCCGAACATATTGACGAACTCATCGAAAAAGCTGCTGCCGTGATGACCACCGCCTCCGCCTTGTCCGCCGAAAGCTCCGCTGCCGCCGCCCGATTGCAAGGCGTCGTATTCGGCGCGCTTATGCGGGTCGGACAGCGTTTCGTACGCTTCGTTGACTTCTTTGAATTTATTAGCCGCGACCTCGTCGCCCGGATGTAAGTCCGGGTGATATTGGCGCGCAAGCTTACGGAAAGCCGATTTTATCTCGTCTTCCGAAGCCGTTTTTGTAACACCGAGTGTTTCGTAAAAATTTTTTGCCATGCTTATAAAACTCCCAAGGGACATTCGCGTAAGTGGCAGAATCGATAGAATCAATAATTATACGCGACGATCATACGACACGCTCAACTGACTACACGATACATTATGCCGAATTGTGCGCCTTTCGGTCACAAATCAAACATATTACTCAAAAACGAAATACGCAAAAACGCTATACGGCGTATGCTTATCGTTCGGAATGCACCTCAAAACGCAGAACGCGTTTTAATATCCGCTACCGCACCTATCGTGCAACAACGACGACAGCTACCGTCCTCGCGATGAGGACGGCGCTATCGGTTTTTATTACATTATCAGTTGTTGTCATCAACGACTTCGGCGTTGTCTACCTCGATATCGTCCTGAGGCTGCGCCGCGCCGCCGTTTTCGTACAGTTTGGAGAATATGCTGTTGGAGAGTTTGTGCAACGTTTCGACTGCGTCGCGAATAGCCTCGATATCCTCGGTCTTAAGAACTTCTTTGACGTTGACCATCTCTTTGTTGAGAGCGTCTTTGTCGTCTGCGGAGATCGTGTCGCCGTTTTCGTTGAGGAACTTCTCGATGGAGAATACAAGCATATCCGCTTGGTTCTTCGCGTCGACGATCTCTTTGCGCTTGTTGTCCTCGTCTGCAAACTTCTCGGCGTCTTTGATAGCCTGCTGTATCTGAGCCTCTGTAAGATTGGTGGAAGCCGTAACGGTAACGCGCTGTTCTTTGCCCGTTCCCTTATCTTTTGCGGATACGTGGACTATGCCGTTGGCGTCGATATCGAACGTAACTTCGATCTGAGGAACGCCGCGGGGTGCAGGCGGTATACCGCCGAGCTCGAAACGCGCAAGCGTCTTATTGTGAGCGGCTATTTCGCGCTCGCCCTGCAAAACGTGAATATCGACGGACGGCTGGTTATCGGTTGCCGTCGAGAAGACCTGCGACTTTTTGGTAGGAACGGTCGTGTTTCTGGGAATAAGTTTCGTAAATATTCCGCCGACGGTCTCGATACCGAGCGACAACGGCGTAACGTCAAGAAGCAATACGTCTTTGACTTCGCCGGCAAGAACGCCGCCCTGTATAGCCGCGCCGACAGCAACGCACTCGTCGGGGTTGATGCCCTTGAACGGCTCTTTGCCCGAAAGCTTGCGAACAGCTTCGACGACAGCGGGAATACGCGTCGAACCGCCGACCATTATAACTTTGTCTATATCGTTGTTGGAATAACCCGCGTCGTTCATTGCTTTTTTGGTAAGCTCGATCGTGCGATCGACGAGCTTTGCGGAAAGCGCTTCGAACTTGGCGCGAGTGATCTCGTATTCGAGGTGCAAAGGACCCGCCGCGCCCGACGAAATGAACGGAAGGCTGACGGTCGTTTTCTGCATACCCGAAAGGTCGATCTTGGCTTTTTCGGCAGCTTCTTTGAGACGCTGCATAGCCATACGGTCTTTGCTGAGGTCTACGCCGTTATCGTTTTTGAACTGCTGAACAAGGTAGTCGATAATGACTTGGTCGAAGTCGTCACCGCCGAGACGCGTGTCGCCGGACGTTGCGATAACTTCGAAAACGCCGTCGCCTATCTCCAATATGGAAATATCGAACGTACCGCCGCCGAGGTCGAAGATAAATACTTTTTGGCTCGCGTTCTGTCCCTTATCGAGACCGTAAGCAAGCGCCGCGGCAGTGGGCTCGTTTATTATACGCAAGACTTCGAGACCGGCTATACGTCCGGCGTCTTTGGTCGCTTGACGCTGCGAGTCGTTGAAGTACGCGGGAACGGTTATGACCGCTTGCGAAACCGATTCGCCGAGATAGCTCTCCGCATCTTTTTTCAGTTTGGTAAGGATCATTGCGGAAATTTCCTGAGGCGAATAATCCTTTTTATCGATGTTGACCTTTTTGGTCGTACCCATATCGCGCTTAATCGATATTATAGTACGATCGGGGTTGGCTACCGCTTGGCGCTTGGCTACCTGGCCGACGAGACGCTCGCCGTCTTTGGCAAAGCCTACGACCGAGGGCGTTGTACGTCCGCCTTCGGCATTGGGAATAACGACGGGCTCGCCGCCTTCCAGAACGGAAACGCACGAGTTGGTAGTACCCAAGTCGATACCGATGATTTTACCCATAATATAAATCCTCCGAAAATAATTTTAAATTTATGTGCTAATTGGCGACTTTGACAACGCTGTGTCTAAGTATTCTGTCGCCCAATCTATAGCCTTTGTTAAAGACCTCGACAACCATATTGATTTTAGTCGGGTCGTTTGTCTTGACTTGCATGACCGCATTGTGCAAGTTGGGATCGAACTGCTCGCCGAGCGCGGGTATCTCTTCCACGCCGAACGCGGTAAGTATATCCACTATCTGACGGTATATCATTTTGACGCCTTCCGCGACCTTCTCGTCGGGAATGCTTTGTATGGCTTGCTTCAATACATCGAGTTCGGGAATAAACTTTTCGAGTACTGCGCAGATACCGTCTTCTTTGAGCTTTTTGTTGTTTTCATTCATACGCTTGCGGTAGTTGTCAAAGTCCGCTTGCATACGATTGACCAAATTGGAAAGCTCTTCCGAACGCGATTTTTCCTTAACGGCAATAGCTTGCGCTATACTGAGCTGTTGCGTGATGGTAGCCAGTTGGTTTTGGAGCGCTTTATACTCCTCCTGCTGCATCTCCACCATCGGTAGCTCGCGTGTGCGTTCTCTTGTCTTGTCGTCCATTATGACCTCCGTCAATCCACTAAGGCTTATTCTTCATCCGACACGCTGTCGGAACTTTCCAAACCGTCGTCGGGCTGAGCTTCGTCGTCGGAAGCCGATTCGCCCGCAGGCAACATTTGCACGGTTTTCGATAAGTAATCCAAAACCGACACAACTTTGGAATAATCCATTCTTATCGGACCTATAACGCCCGCATTGCCTACAGTCACACCGTTGATATTGTAGCTGGCTGTAACTATCGCGCACTCGGGCATCCCGTCTCTAAGCTCGTTATCCTTGCCGATCTTGATGGAAATGTTCATATCGTCCGAATTTTGCAAAACCGGTACAAGCTCTTCTTTGGCGTCCAAAAACTCAAGCATCGCTTTCGCTTTTTGCAGATTGGAATACTCGGGCTGTTCGAGGATCTTAGCGCTTCCTTCCAACACGATGTCGGAAAGCATTTCTTCGTGAGAGTAATTCTTGAATATACGCAAGACGGTTTTAAAAACCTGTTCGTATTCGCGCTTTACTTCTTTGACGAGCGACTTTGGCTTGTTGATTTCGCTTATCTTGTGCCCGCCGAATACTTCGGTCACAAACCTTGACGCCTGCTCGCAATACTCGTCGGTAACGCCGCTGCCGATATTTACCGTCGAATCCTTTAATACGCCCAAATCAGTAACTATTATTATGAGCGCCGAGGCGTCGGAAATTCTCACAATCCTGATATTTGTTACCGTCGCGTCGTCCGCGCTTTGCACATACGCTACCGAAGTGAGGTTGGTTATCTCCGAAATAACTTTGGCGGTACTTTTGAGCATATCGTCAAGCTCGGTCACTTTTTTATTGAAATAACGTTTTACTATCTTAAGTTCCGATCTTGACAGCTTGCGTCGCGGCATCAATTTCTCGACGTACAAACGATAAGCTTCCGCAGTGGGTATACGCCCGGAAGACGTATGCGGCTGAGTAAGATACCCCATTTCTTCAAGCGCCGCCATTTCGTTGCGAATAGTCGCAGACGACAACGCGGGCAAATGCTTGTCTTTTATTTCGGCGCTTGATACAGGCTGACAATTTTCTATGTACCCGTCAACAATTGCCTGTAATATTTTTTCTTTCCTACTCGTTAATCCCATTGCAAACAGACAAACCGCCATCGGTCGCGAATTAGCAATCAAAACCGCTGAGTGCTAAAAGCAGTTTAACATACGCCTTTATCTTTGTCAATCGTTTTTGGGTAATATTTCCCATAAATTTTATATCTTTTTCCAAAAATAGTACGTACTCGATTTTGCAAACACAATATATGCTAATTGTTACATAATAATATTATTATTTCAACGCCGAGATCGGAGCATACGCCGCAACTTCCGTACCGTTATCTACTATGACGCAACGACGCGGAACGATCATCATTCTTCCTATCATATACATATCGCCGAGCGAACCGAAGACGTTATAGCAAAGCGGCATAAACGGCAGCGGAAAAAATACGGCTGGGATAAATATACATAACGGGATGAGCGCCGCGCAGTATAAAAAGAACGGAAACGACGCTACAAAAAAGTATTGAGCTTTTGAAAACACCGTCATCGGCGCGCCGCAAGACGCGACAAGCTTGCCGAACCGAATTTCGGGAACGGTGCGCTTTACGAGCAGTATCGCCACGGCATGCGTGAACTCGTGCAGATATATATACAAAACGCACAATACCGCGCCGCAAAGCCCGTATAAAAAATACATACCGCCCGCCTCGCCGCGCATTCTGAATAAATAATTCAACAGCATTGCAAGCGCATTACCGACAAGTATCGCGATAACGGCAAAAGAATTGAGTTTTTTGATAAGCCCGTTTTTAACGTTTATCATATCCAAACGAGCTATCGCCTTATATACATATTCCTTTTTCATACGCTTTCCTCACTAGACGGCTCATATCATCAGATCTTCGATAATGCCGTTCATGACGAACAATTTATTGTGCGAAATACGCACCGACGCGCCGTCGTCTATCAAAAGTCCATGTCTTACAAGTAAGCTCAGATTATTTCCCGCACGCTCGTCAAGCGTGCATCCGAACCGCGCCTTGAACGCCTCGCGCGAAATGCCGCCCGACGTACGCAGTCCGAGCATGATATATTCGTTGTACATATCTTTATCGGTCAATTGCGTGACTTCCACCGCCGCGCCGCCGATATACGCTTTTATATCGGTCGTATGCGAATACCTGATCCTATCGCCGTCGTAACCGTGCGCCGCCACGCCCAAACCCAAATACGGAACGCATCGCCAATACTTACTGTTATGCCGCGACACTCTGCCGTTTTTGGCAAAATTGCTCACCTCATACCTGATAAATCCGTTTTCTTGTAAGCGTTCGCACGCCAGATCGTACATATCGGCAACAATATCGTCGTCGGGGCGATACTCGGATAAATAAAGCGGAGTACCCTCTTCGACCGTGAGCGCGTACACCGAAACGTGCGAGCAATGCGCGCCCGCAACCTCTATGCATTTTTCTATATCGGCGACGGTTTGATTAGGCAAGCCCAAAATGAAATCGGTGGAAATATTATCGAAGTTTTCCGCCTTGAGCAATTCTATCGCGGACAAATATGTTTTAAAGTCGTGTATCCTGTTTACCGCGCGCAAAACGCCGTCGTCCGCAGATTGCATGCCCATACTCACGCGATTAACGCCGCAAGACCGACACTCTGTCAAAAGCTCGCGTGTACAGCTTTCTGGATTCATCTCCACCGTGATCTCCGCGTTTTTCGATATATTAAACGCTTTACCGAGCGCTTCGAAAATACGAGTTATCGCGCCGTCATACAAGCACGACGGCGTTCCTCCGCCTATATATACGGTATCGGCGGTAAGTTTGTCTATGCGCCCAAACGACAGTATTTCTTTTTCAAGCGCGTCGATATATGCGTTTTGCAATCCGAGCTCGGTCGTAGAGCAAAACGCGCAGTAAGAACACTTGGAACGGCAAAACGGGATATGCACATATATCCCGTAATCTTCCGACTTTGAAAATTTTATACCGTCGATATCGACTGCACTCGATACGTTTTCGCTGTATTTATAATCGCGCTTTGTCATTTTCGATCGTTATCGAGTTTCAATACCGACATAAACGCTTCAGACGGGATCTCCACCGACCCGAACTGCCGCATGCGCTTTTTACCTTCTTTCTGTTTTTCCAAAAGTTTCTTTTTGCGCGTCACGTCGCCGCCGTAGCACTTTGCCAAAACGTCCTTACGCAGCGCTTTTATAGTCTCGCGCGCTATAACTTTGCCGCCAATCGCCGCCTGAATGGGTATCTCGAAAAGCTTACGCGGTATAACGTCTTTCAGCTTTTCCGCCATGGCTCTGCCCCTGCCGTATGCCTTGTCTCTGTGAACGATAATGCTGAGCGCGTCGCATACTTCGCCGTTAAGCAATATATCCAGCTTTACGAGCTCGCTTTTTTTGTAGCCGTCTTGTTCGTAATCAAACGACGCATAACCGCGCGAACGGCTTTTGAGCCCGTCGAAAAAGTCGTAGACTATCTCGTTCAGCGGCATTGTGTAAGTCAAGAGCACGCGTGTTTTTTCTATATACGTCATATTGATATATTCGCCGCGCTTGTCCTGGCACAGATCCATTATCGGTCCGATATACTCTGGCGGCGTGAATATGGACGCTTTTACGACCGGCTCTTCCATGTACTCGATCTCGCCTATCGGCGGAAGATTAGAGGGGTTGGTTACTTCGACCATCTCGTTAGCCGTATATACCTTGTACACAACGCCCGGCGCGGTCGTTATTATGTCCAAATCGAACTCGCGTTCTAAACGCTCCTCGATTATCTCCATGTGCAAGAGCCCCAAAAAGCCACATCGGAAACCGAACCCGAGCGCCGACGAGGTTTCGGGCTCGTAAAACAGCGACGCATCGTTGAGTTTAAGCCGTTCGAGCGCGTCCTTCAAATCGTCATAGCGCGAGCCGTCGGCGGGATAAATACCGCAATACACGACGGGCTTGACTTTTTTGTAGCCGGGGCACGGTTCTGCCGTCGGGTTGTCGGCATGCGTAATAGTATCGCCCGGCGCGGTGTCGGCTATGGATTTTATGGAAGCGCATACGTACCCGACGTCGCCCGCAAATAAACCGTTTATCGCGACGGCTTTTGGCTGAAAAACTCCCACTTCCGTCACGTCGTAGCATTTGCCGTTTGCCATCATAGTTATCTTGTCGCCCGCTTTGACCGAGCCGTCTATAACACGCACCAAGCATACCGCGCCTTTATAGTTATCGTAGTACGAATCGAATATCAAAGCTTTTAACGGCTTCTCGGGATCACCGCTCGGCGGCGGCATATTTTTGACAACGGCGCGCAACACGTCGTCGATATTGAGCCCCTCTTTTGCCGAAATACAGGGCGCGTCGTCGGCGGGCAATCCGATAACGTCCTCGATCTCAGCCTTTACTTCGTCGGGGCGTGCCGCAGGCAGATCGATCTTATTGATAACGGGCACTATTTCCAAATTGTTGTCGAGCGCCAAGTATACGTTTGCTAGCGTTTGAGCTTCCACGCCTTGCGCGGCGTCCACTACCAAAACAGCGCCTTCGCACGCCGCGAGCGAACGCGATACCTCATAAGTAAAGTCTACGTGTCCGGGCGTATCGATAAGGTTAAACGTGTACCGTTCGCCTTCATATTCGTAAAACATGCGCACGGGAGTAAGCTTGATAGTAATACCGCGTTCCCGCTCTATATCCATACTGTCAAGCATTTGATCGGTAAGTTCGCGTTTGGTAAGCGTTGCCGTAGCCTCCATAAGCCTGTCCGCAAGCGTGGATTTACCGTGATCTATATGCGCAATTATGCAAAAATTACGAATGTATTTTTGTTTGTCCATGCAAAAATTATATCACAATACATGAAAAACGGCAATAATTTTATGCTATTTGCAAAAATTTCACTTAAAATTACTGCATTTTCTTAAAAGTGGCGAAAAACTATTGTAATAATTTTCAATTAGTGATATAATTAACAAACGGCGTCATGCCCGTTACTATGAATCAACTACCGAATATCGCGCTCGCGATATCGGTCGTAAAGGAAATTTAATGGAAACCAAAACTTCTTGGCTCATAAACGTGCCCATCGCGCACCGAGGACTGCATAATTTCGATTTCCCCGAAAATTCGATCCCCGCTTTCGATAACGCCGCCGAGCACGGATTCGCCATAGAATTGGACGTTCGTCTTACCGCAGATAACAACATCATAGTGTTCCACGACGAAAAACTCAGTCGCATGACAGACTGCGACGGCTATGTATCCAACCTCAAGCTCGAAGATCTCGACAACCTCAAACTCAAGAAAACGGAATACTCCATTCCGACGTTTGAAAAAGTCCTCGAAACGGTAAACGGACGCGTGCCTATACTTATCGAGATCAAAAAAGCCGAAAAGTCCTACACGATAGAAGAACGCCTTATAGAAATGCTCAAAGGCTACAACGGCGATTATGCGGTAGAATCTTTCGACCCGTTCTCTTTGGAGTATTATTACAAAAATGCGCCGCAGATCATGCGCGGACAACTCGCCTCGTACTTTCATCACGCGGATATAGACGCGTCGCACCGCGAAAAAATGCGCTTGAAAAAGCTTAAATACAACGACGTTTCGCGCCCCGACTTTATCGCGTACAAAATAACCAATCTACCCAATAAATACGTAAAGAACGCGGGACTTCCCGTTATCGGCTGGACGGTCAAAAGCGAACTGCAAGCGCAACAGGCGGAAAAGATCTGCTCCAATTATATCTTCGAAGGGTTTATTCCCGAAGTAAAAAGCGACAACGCATAACCGCGATCTAACTTATGAAGAAAGGTTTTTTCGAGGCATTCAAAAATAAACAAACGACGCTCGAACTTTTAAAATCGATAGCCGTCGGACTTGCGTCCAACGCTGTTGATTTTTTGTTGACCGCCGTTTTTTTGTATGCCTACGGACATGCTCAGTACGACGGATTTATCGGCGTTTTTACGGGAGCTACGGTCGGCGGCAGTTATGAACCGGCGACTTCGGTCTACATAACGGCTACCGTTATAGGCTTTATAAGCGCGGTACTCGTCAACTATTTTCTATCGTCTGTTTTCGTATTCAAATATGGCAACGTAGGCAAGAACAAACGCGGATTTATTAAGTTCGTCATATTTTCGGTAATCGGTCTCGGTATAACGTCATTGGGCAGCTGGTTAGGCTACGACGTCTTGGGCTGCAATCTTTGGCTCACAAAACTCGTAGTGCAATTTATAGTTTTCATATACAATTTTGTTACCCGTCGCCTATTCATATTCAACGTAAATCTGATCCGAGACGACGAAAACACAATAAATCTATAAGCCGAAACATTATGAAAATCACTCAAAAGTAATGCCCCGCAAATCTTTGCGAGGCATTTTAATTTGTTATTCGCTTACCAAATGCTTTATATCGTAGTCGAGCTTTTTGAATATTTGCGCGACTTCTTCATCGGATTTAAAAAAGTATGATATCGCATACTTAACTCCAACAAACGCCGATATTATTCCGTCGCCGTCGTCGGACTTGATGCTTCTTACAAGCCCGTTCAAGCAAGCCGAATACTCCGATCTGTCGTAGATACCTGTAATCATTTTGTCTCCGCTAGCCAATAGCGACGCGATACAGCCGAGCGCGTCCGTCCTGAGATCGCTCCTGTACTTATCATTGACAGCAGAGCGCCGCTCGTCCGCCAATGCGTCGGCTTGAGAGAAAAACATACGGCAGTACGCCTCAAACGGAACAATAACTTCCAAAACGAACCGAGCAAACGACTCGTTTATAGATTCACTGTAAAAATACGCTTCCAAAAAATTCCGAAGCGTCATTTTCCCGCCGTCGATATCCACCAATATCCTAAACACCATAGCTATAGCTATCTTGGGATCGGACGGTAAAACAAACGTATTATCGGAAACGCATTCGCCGAATACTTCAGAATAATCAAAGCCGTAAAGTGCGGCGGCAAACATAGAGTATAATTGCTTATTATCGGCAACAGCCTTTAAAAGCGCGGTGATCTTGCTCTCGGCAAGAATGTATTTGCTATTTTTTAAATCCGAACAAGCAAATAAAAACTCACCGAATCCATCTGTCGTCATGCTGTCTGATAGTTCTCGGCGCATATTTCTCCAATCGCAACCAAAACCGAGCGGAGATATTCCCCGCTCGACATCGGCTGACTTATCAATTATTTCGTAATGAATTTAGCGATATCCGCGATAAGTTCGTCGCAATTATCGTTGTAGATCTCGCAAACTATGGGTTTGGCAAGATCGAGCGAAAATATACCAAGCAAAGACTTGGCGTCTACTACGTATCTTCCGTTATGAAGGTCGACTTCGTACGGATAGCGCGATACGGCGTTTACGAAGTCCTTGACGCTCTCGGTCGTTGCAAAATGAACTTTGACTGATTTCATAACACCCTCCAAAGGCTTTATTTACAGTATTTTAGCACAAAGCTTTATAAAAATCAATAGTTTTACGGCATTAACCGCTTAGACTTATTTAATTATAAACGAATCGTCTTTCTTTACCGAGTTGAGCTCTTCGAGCTTTTTCTCGTAGCCCTCGCGTCCTATCATTGCAAACGTGGCTTTCTTGCCTTCTTCTACGCCCGGTTGGTTAAACGTATCGATACCGAGGTACGCGCCGGCAAACGCCGTCTCGTACATAAAGTACATAAGAAGTTCGCCGACCGTTTCGGCGGTGACCGACGGCATAAGTATCGTGAAGTTGGACCTTCCCGCTTTGGTAAGAGCAAACTCAGTCGATTTGCGTTCGGCGTTGATGAGCTCGTTAAGCGTATGACCTTTGAGGAAATCTCCGATATCCGCACTTTCTTCCTTGGGAATATCCACGCTCTTGCCGAATGAATCCACGCCTATAAACGTAACGACTTTATCGTACGGACCTTCGGTATAAAGCTGAACTTGGCTGTGCTGATCGGTTACGCCGAGCGACTTGGCGGGAGTCTGACCGCAGTTGACCGTCTTGCCCGCTTTGTTTACCGCTTTGCCGAGCGATTCAGCCCATATCTGACAGTAGAAATCCGCCATTGTGCGAAGCCCGTCGGCATACGGCATCATGACAGAAATATTTTTACCGTCCTTCATCGAGCGCACTTGCAAAAACGCCGTCATAAGCGCGGGATTAGCATGTATATCGGGGCGTTCGCACGCTTCGCGCATGTTGCGCGCGCCATACAACAGACTTTCTATATCTATACCCATAACGGCAAACGGCACAAGTCCTACGTTGGACAGCACCGAAAAGCGTCCGCCGACGCCGGCAGGGATACCGAATACTTTAAATCCTTCCTTTTGCGCAACGGCATACAGCGAGCCTTTGCCCACGGTAGTGGTCACGAATATATGCTCTTTCGCCGCGTCCTCACCGACTGCTTCTTTGAGCAGATTGTACAAAATAAGGAACTGGCTGAGCGTCTCGCTGGTCTCGCCCGATTTGGTTATTACGTTGAAATATGTAGTCTTTAAATCGATAACGTCAAGAAGCGAAGCCATGCGCTCGGGATCGATATTATCCTCAACGTAAAGCTTGGGCGCTTTTCTCGCCGACTTCGACAACTCGTTATGATGCAAGTGCAACAACGCGTTGCAAACGCAGATAGGACCGAGCGCCGAACCGCCTATACCGAGCACAACAAAAGCCGACGCTTTTTCGCGCACGCTCTTGCCGAACGCGTTGAGAACGTCTATCGCGACTTTGTCGAGAAGAGGCGTTTCCGTCCATTCCTGCCAGCCCTTGCCGCTGTTGCCGATAACTTCGTTAAAAGCGGCGGTGTGAGCCTTTTGCGCTTTGTCGATCTCGGACGGTTTAATACCGTGCGAACCGATAGACGAGGTCATCATGTTGTTGTAATCGAATCTGAGTTTCATAACACGTCTCCTTATTTTTAACGCATCTAAATTCAAACATATTATACCGCGCCGTGCAAATAAATGCAAGCGAAAAAAAGCCGTTTTTTCGGTAATATTTAAGGCAGTGTCCGAACAGACCGCGAGCAGTCTAGTCCGAGCACTGCCTATCTATGATTACAAAATCAAGGATTGATAAACTCCGATCACACTACGGTTTCTATAAGTCCGTAGTTGCCGTCGTTACGCACATAGAGCACGTTTATCGAGCTCGTTGCTTTATTCAAGAATACGTAAAAATTATGCCCGACGAGTTCGAGTTCTTCTATCGCGTCGTCCACGGACATGGGTATAAGCGTATAGCACTTAGAGCGCACAAGCGCCTTTTCTTCCTGAACCTCTTCCACAACGTCCGCTTCGGGCGCAAAATTCTTCGCTCTGAACTTTTTGGACTTGCTTTCTATCTTTTTGTGATGACGTATTATCTGCTTTTCCAATTTGGGAATAGCGAGGTCTATGTTGGAATACATGTTGTCGCTTGTCACTTCCGCGCGCATAACGACGCCGTCGAGAATAATGGTAAGCTCCAACGTAAACAAATCGTCGGTGTTTCTGGTGTTGCCTTTTTTGAGCGCGATCTTTATGCGCGTATCGTCATCGAAAAATTTATCGAGCTTTTGGACTTTTTTGTCGATGACGGTTTTCAGCTTATCGCTTGCGTCGTAGTTTTTGCATAAGTATTCGATTTTCATATTTCCCTCCGACGTAGTTGACACTACGATTTAATACTATTTATAGGCGAACTTACTCTACTTATAAGTTCACTTGTATTATAACATTAAAAAGCAAAAAGTCAATGACTTTTTCCGCTGTCGCGGGTGTTGCTTCGCAATACGCTTTTTTGTTGAAATACAGCGCGAAAATGCTCTTGCAAGCAAGCATTTTCACTTGTATTATACCAAATAAAAATTCTTTTGTAAATGGGTATTTGAAAATTTTAATATAAAATTACGGCGCGGAGCGACAAACCTCTTTAAAAGTTTATCAAACTCCGCGCCGCATCGATACGGTTTACGACAACACGATACCCTTTCCGTCGCTGTCCACTCGGACAGTGCTGTTTTCGGATATCCTGCCGTCTATAATGCCTTCGGCTATCTCGTCCTCCACGTACTGCTCGATCACCCTGCGAAGCGGACGCGCGCCGTATTCCGCATCGTAGCCCTTATCGACAAGCCAATCGAGCGCATTCTGCGTTACCGAAAGCGTGATATTCTTGTCTTTGAGCGTATTTTCGACGCGCCTCAACATCTTTTGCGCGATCTCCGCCACATCCTCTTTGGTCAGCTTGTCGAATACGCATATCACGTCTATACGGTTGAGAAACTCGGGACGGAACATAGAGCGCAACGCTTTCATATAAACTTCGTCGCGCACCTCGTCGTCGCGTTTTCCAACGGCGTTAAAGCCTATCTCGCGCTTGACGCTCGCCTCGCTCGCGCCGACGTTGCTCGTCATAATGATGATCGTGTTTTTAAACGATACGGTGCGCCCGCGCGAATCCGTAAGTCTGCCGTCGTCGAGTATCTGAAGCAATGCGTTAAACACGTCGGGGTGCGCTTTTTCTATCTCGTCGAACAAAACGACCGAATACGGGTGGCGGCGCACTTTTTCGGTAAGCTGTCCGCCGTCGTCGAATCCGACGTACCCGGGAGGCGCGCCTATAAGCTTAGATACCGAATGCGACTCCATAAACTCGCTCATGTCGAGCCTTATGATAGAGTCCTCGTCGTCGAACATAGCTTCCGCCAGCGCTTTTGTAAGCTCCGTTTTGCCGACGCCTGTAGGGCCGAGGAATATAAACGAACCGATCGGACGATTGTCGCTTTTAAGCCCCGCACGCGCGCGGCGGATCGATTTTGCCACAGCTTCCACGGCGCGGCTCTGACCTATCACGCGCTTATGCAAAAGCGATTCCATATTGCGCAGTCTTTCGCTTTCCGTCTCTGTGAGCTTGCTGACGGGTATCTTGGTCCAGCGCGAAACAATATCGGCAATATCGTCCGCAACTATCGTTTTGGATATTTTTTCGTTTTCCGCCGCCGCTCGGAAAGACTCCGACTTGATCTTTGCGTCGAGCTCTTCGTATTTCTTTTTGAGCTCTTCCGCTTGAGAAAACTCGTGACGGTCTGCGCACTCGTTCATCTTTTTAAAGCACTCGTCGCGCTCCGCCACCATTTTCTTTACGTCGGCGGAATCGGTGGAAACGCTTACTTTCGCACAGCTCATCGCCTCGTCTATAAGGTCTATCGCCTTATCGGGCAAAAACCTGTCCGCTATATACTTATCGGAAAGCTTGACGGCGGCAGTTATCGCTTCGTCCGAGAGCTTTACTTTATGATAGTTTTCATAGTTTTGCCGCAAGCCTTTCAGTATCTCTATGGCTTGTTCTACCGTAGGCGGCTCAACGATTATGGGTTGGAACCTGCGCTCCATGGCTTTATCTTTTTCGATATACTTACGATACTCGTCGGTAGTCGTCGCGCCGATAGTCTGCATTTCACCGCGCGCAAGATACGGCTTTAAGATATCCGCGGGCGAAACTTCGCCCTCTTTAGAGCCCGCTTGCATGAGCGTGTGCAATTCGTCTATAAAAACTATTATGTCGCCGCGGTTTATGATAAGCTCCACCGCTTCTTTGAGCCGTTCTTCGAGCTGACCGCGGTACTTTGTGCCCGCCATAAGCGAGCCGATATTAAACGAGAATACAATGTGGTTTTGAAGCTGACGCGGCACCCGCCCGTCTATGATAGCGCGCGCGAGTCCGTCCACTATCGCGCTCTTGCCTACGCCCGGTTCGCCTATAAGAACAGGGTTGTTTTTTGTCTTGCGGCACAGAATCTCTATAATACGCTCGACTTCCTGCTCCCTTCCTATAACGGGATCGAGCTTGTTTTCTCGCGCTTTTTTGGTAACGTCAACGCCCAATTCTTCGAGCTGAGCGGGCAAAGCGTTATCGCCTTGGCGCATTTCTCCGCCGTTTTCGTTTCTGAAAGCGAATTTGGGCTGAAATTGTTTTTGCGATAATTCGTTTGCTATCATATTGAGTATACTGCGCCTGAAAAGATTGATGTCTACATTAAAAATTCGATAAAGCGCAGTCACGGCAAAGCTCGCGGTTTCTTCCAATATCGCCAACATCAAATGATCGGCTGTTATACGCGACGCGTTCAGTCCCGAAGCTATGCTGTACGCCGCAAACGGTATATTTTGTATGCGCGGCGAATCTATGGGACTGCCCGCAACCGCGCGCTCTTCTTTAAATATCTCGACAAGCTTCTCGCAGTCCAAACGGTTGTTTTTGAATATATTGGCGGCGGCGCACTCCGTTTTGAGTATACCGTACATCAAATGCTCGGTGCCCGTGTATTCGTTGGAATACTTTGCCGCGGTCTCTCTCGCAATATCAAACGCATTTTTTGCGCTCTCGTCCATAGGATAAGTTGACATAATTACCTCCCGTGATATCCTTTATATAAGTTAAAACCCAATTGTTATACCTGTTTTTTTACAATACTGCCGAGTTTGTTGGCAACGTAGCGCGCCCGCAAAACGTCGCGCTCGTCCACGCTTATATTCTTACCGCTGATGCGCTGCATATTGGCGGGCTGACAGTTGGTTATAAGATCCTGCAAATGCGACGGGTCGCTCACTGCCATATATCCGTAGTATGCGCCCAAGCGTATCATAGCGAGAAGCTGCATAGCCTCGTCCGTCGCAAGCTTGTATGCGTTTGTAAGAACGCCGTACGCGCGGTAAATGCGGTCTTTGAGCTCAGGCTCGTTACGTCGCAACAACTGCCTTGCGCGCCGCTCCGACTCGACTATATGCGTTATCGCGCTCTTTACCGAATCCAAAATATCGTTTTCGGTAAGCCCGAGCGAGCGCTGATTACTCACTTGGTATAAGAACCCGTCGGCTTTACTGCCCTCGCCGTATACGCCGCGAACAGTCATATTGAGCCGTCCTACGTCGTTTATGCACTCGTCCATAAGCCCCATCATTGTGAGCGCGGGCAAAAACATCATGACCGAAGCGCGCATACCCGTACCTACGTTTGTAGCGCACGAAGTAAGATATCCGAACCTCGGCGAATACGCGAACTTGAGATTAGCGCCGAGCACGTCGTCGATACGGTTGATACGGTCGTACGCCTGATCGAGCGACAGCCCCGAAAGTATGACCTGCTCGCGGATATGGTCCTCTTCGTTGACCATTACCGAAACGTTTTCGTCAGCACTTATCAACACCGATCCGAACGGCGACTCGCTCAGAAGATCGCGGCTTATCAAATGCTTTTCCTGCAGAATAGTACCGTCAAGCTGAGAAAGATCGGATATATCGTATCGCGTAAATTTATCTACGGGCATAAGCGCGCGCATAACGCCGTCCGCGATCTTTCGCGAATTCATTTCGTTAAGCTTGTGCGGGAACGGAAAACCGTCCACATTGCGGGCAAGCCGCACGCGCGTAGAAACTATCGTATAATCTTCCATGTCACGCCTCTCCTTTTCCGTCCAATGCGTCGAGCTTTGTGCTTATTGCGCTCGCTCTCTTGTAATCGAAACTGTCTATCGCAGATTGAAGTTCCGCTCGCAATCGCTCGCGCTCGACGGCAACGGACGCGCCACGAGCGTCCTCGTTAGCGGCAAGCGGATGTTTTCCCACATGCTTATCCGACTGCTGCAACTTTTTGACCGTTTGGGCAATGAGCGGCTCGAAAACCTCGTAACACCGAGGACAGCCCACATAGCCCGATTTAAGAAACTCGTCGCCCGTCGTCTTGCAATCGGGACAAACGAGGGAGCGCGTCGTGGGCGCGTCGAGCATATTAACAAGCCCCGAAAGAATACCCATCGACGAACCTTTGATTAGCTTGTTTATAACGTCGAAATCGTCGAACGCTTCCGGTCTGAAATCTTTTGCGCACTCGTCGCAAAGATACATTTTTTCTATATGATTGTTGATCCGCTGAACGACTTCAGTAGTCGATTCGCGCAGTCCGCATTTAGTACACAGCATATTATTCCCTCCCGAAAATTTTGAATAAGCTACTTTGTCTCATTCCTTGCCGCTTTGGTTTTTTAATGTTTCAAGCAGCACACTTTTAAGTATTGAACCTCGAAGCCTCGACTTGATGACCGTAGGCGCGACCAAAGCTTTATCCGATATCGCCGCTTTTATCAGTCCGCCCTCCGACGGCGTATAAACCCCGTCGTCCGTCAGTCGGTCGATTATTTGACACGCCTTTCCGTACTCTATACCTTCAGCCAAGGTGTCTTCGATATACCGTATTATCACGTCGTCCGCATCATCGCTAACTTTAATAAGCTTTACCGATCCGCCGCCGCCGCGCCTGCTCTCTATCAAAAACCCGCGCTCCGGCGTAAATCTCGTGCTGAGCACGTAATTTATCTGGCTCGGCGCGACCGAAAAATATGCGGCAAGCTCGTTGCGGTTGAAATTCACCGACAACTCGTCGCCGAGCGTCTCTATCAGAAACTGCTCTATTATATCGCTTACATTCACGCCGTACACCTCCTCAGTCATTCGTTTGACTTATTGGTTTAAAGTCAAAGAAAGTCAAACTTTATCCAAAGTATATACCCATATTATTACGTTGTCAAGTATTTTTAATGATTTTTTACAAAATTTTCTTTTACCAATCAAGCAATTCGTCGTAAATTTCACTAATGTGCTTACCGTCTATCGCCGCAAATTCCAACAAAATATCCAAAGTCTTCGCGCGCAAACAAAACTCCGCATCTTCACTGTAAAAGCTGTATTGATATCCTCGTGCTCCACCGTCTTTCATAATGACGTACATACGGTCGCGATAAGAAAAGCAATACATCATTGTTAAATCGCGAAGCAATATATAATACTCATCCCATGTAAAAAAATCGCATAGCTTTTTTCCCATCAGAGTTTGATTAAAATCATAGTCGATCCATTTTTCTTGTAGTGACGACGGCAATTTATCATAGCCGTTCATTCGCAAAATATGTTTATCCGACCTTCCCAAGCTATCATATGTAATATGACCGTCGTTTTTCATGCGTTTTTTTCTCATGACAATCCTCCCGATTGATCATTTGATTTTAATCTCATTTATAGCCCAATACTACTTCGGACAACGGCTTTCGAGACACTTTTGTACCGTTCTCGCGTAATGGATAACCGAGAGAAATTATAGCTTGTAGGTCGTAGCGAGCTTGGTCCACTTGCAACAATTCTTTGACTTCGGCTTGTTTGTCGAGTATCTCGCCTATCCAACAAGAACCGATGCCGAGCGATGTCGCTGTGAGCAACATATTCTCTATGCACGCGCCCATAGTCTGACAGTCTTTGACTTGATCGAAACCGCTGTCTTTGTCTAAGAACACGCAAATCAGGCAATCGGCAGTTTTTACAAACGTGCTGCGTTGCATTAAATCTGCTATGCCGTAGATAATCTCTTTGTTTTTCTGTATAACAACGAAACGCCACGGCTGAAAGTTTTTGGCGCTCGGCGCAAGAATAGCCGATTGTAGGATAGTGTCGAGCTTTTCCTGTTCGATTGGCTGTTTCTTGTACAGTCTAACCGAAGTTCGGGTTTCTATTGTGTGTAGCATAAAAAACTCCTTTATAATAGTATCCACACACCATCAGTGTGGGGATTATTTGAATGTTCTTATTCATTACGTCATTCGAGCTTTAATGTCTTTATTTTTTCTTCCGTTAACCCGAGTATAGGCTGCTGTAAGTATGGTTTAATCGCCTTATACACTTTAGGGGTAAGTGCTATTTGCAAAATATCTTTTCGTTTAATCATGTTCTCAAAAGTCCACTTCTCTATCGATTCGGTCTTGGAAATCATTAAGTACGGACCTATTCTTTCACAGTACCGTATCTCCCTTATCCCATCCCACGGCATTTCAAGTTTGTAGAATACCTTTAAGCATGTGCGTTTTATGCCATGTTTGTTTATAGATATTGTAGAAAAGACACGACGTGCTGTAAACAAAACCATTGTTATAGGTAAAATAACAGCACATACTGATATAATAATCCAAGTTATTATTTTTAGCGGCTCTTTAGGATAGAGAATACAAAATAATACTATTGCTACATCCAATAATACGCAACTAATTATTCCAACTGCAACTATAGGCATCGGATGAACTTTTACAGTATTTTTTTTATATTCTTTGTCTACTTTCATTACTGAATTCCTTGAAAAGAATATCGCTTAAAAGTTGAATATACCGAAATCATACCTAACCAATATTACTTTTATTCTACCACAACCCTGCCCGTGCTGTCAAGTATGGCTATTATATTCCCCTGTACGTCCTTTCTGTAGAAGTATGTAGAACCGTTATAGGTAAGTCCTACTACTCCCGTATTATCGTACATAAAGCTCAGCCCGTTGCTTTGTTTCAACAGTCTGCCGTTGCTGTCGTATGTGAAAGATATATTGCCTTTCTTTATACGTCTGCCCTGTCCGTCGTAGTCGAACGTTGTTCCGTCGTACTTGACGAGCTGTCTGCAGTTCTTCCACGTCAGCGTTTTGTCGCGGTACTTGGTAGGGTTGCCGAGCGTATCGTATTACGAGCGCCCACACGCGAAACACGTGTGGGCGCTCAAATGAAATTTCACTAAGTCGAGATTTTATTAATATACTTTACTTATTATATATATGAAATACTTTTTGAAGAAACGTCCATGATTTTCTTTATTTCTTTTTTTCCTAACATTAACACATATTCTTTTAATCCGGATTGCCTCTCATAATCTTCCAAAGTAATAATAGGTCCTCTACCATATCTATTGGGCTGTTCTACAATTTCAGCCGTATAATAACGAATAGAAAGTAATCCCACTAACGGAATGCCAACAATAATACCCGGCAAAAACAGTAATCGCATTGGAATGGTTGGTTTTTTATATACTAAACTTTTTATATCGGACATTTTAATTTTGAATAGGATTTTGTTATCTTTGCATATTGTTATTTCATCTTTTTCAACAGTGCATATATCTCTGCTAACAAATTCGGAAATTATATATCCCAAAGCACATAAACCTATAAATCCTAAAACAACAAATTGAATCATTACGAAATCATTGATATCTGTATGTATTGCACAAACGATGCCGCCAATAAGCTCCGCACAAATTGTAAATAGCATAGCACCGTATACCGCAAATGTTATACGATAATTTTTACCTATTTTTATTCTTGTCGAATTTTTCAATTGTTTGCTTTTACCTCCTCAAATATTTTGCTTTCTCTATGTAAATTGCATATATTAGCATTTCACAATTCGGTTGCCTTTAATATCAATACTTCATCATACTTCGGAGAATATAAGATATCTATTTTCTTATCAACGTAACGTCTAAACGCACCGAGATATCCGGGTTTACCCCCAAAGCATTTCGCACTACTTTCGCAAACATGAGGCACACCGTTCAAATTAAACTCCACGCGCAACTTAACGCTTAAAAGTTGAAACCCAGCTCTAAACTCATCAACCTTGTTTGCCATAGCCGTCAGTTTTACGGCATCTTCAAGCCATATAATAACTCGCCTTTTAATCTTTCTATCTTTCACAAAGCAATATACCAAAACGACCAAAAATGCGATTCCTATTAATATACACAGAATTGCGACAAATAATATCTCTCTATCCCACTCAATACAGGATAACACCAAGGAAATTATTCCGAGAACAATAAGTAATGATGAAGAAATTAAAGCTAACCATAATACTATAAAATGTTTTCGGCTATACAATTGTCCTTGACTTAAGGAGATATCTATATCTGATAATTTATTCATATGCTATTCCTTTATATTACTGCTTAATATTTTTACGTATTTTATCGATTATTACAGCGATAATACAAACGACAGCAATATAGCCTATGGCGATCGCAATCGCATAATACCATGCCAGAAATATAATCGACACTACGAAAACTGCAATTATAGACGCAATTTCGAGAAATCCTATTAAAACTTCCCACCAAGAATATTCACACGGAGGACTAAGTATACCACTTATAAAAGCAAAGATGCAATGTAAAAGAAACCTCATACTTGCCATCCCATCTTTTCTTTATATATATTTGGCAGCTTTAAAATATCGTTATATGAAATTTTAATTAAGTACATTTTTTTAGTAATGGAAGGATTTAATAACGTATTGCTTTTCATATATACTTCCATTCGCCCCGGAAATGTGCCGCCGAACCAAACCAACGCACTAAGATATGACAATACGCTAGGTTTTACATACTCTATTCTATCAATATCATTCGGATTGATCTTGACATCAATCCCATTCTTGTAGCTAAGGATAATTGCATCGTCATAAAAAACTGTTTTAGGATACCCGAGTCGTTTTGGAATCTCATATTTACACATTAAATAAATTCTCCAAAAAACGTTTTAATTTTACTTAATTATAAATCAAAAAATATTGAACAACGCCAAGCCCGCAACAAATACATACACAAATACTATAATGCTTATAGCAAGCAATATGTTGGCGTTTTGTGCGCGCTTAGGGGTTTCTTCCCCACTTTCCTTGCTCGAAACGATCTTATTGATTATGCCGTAAGCAAGAAAGACCATCGCAGAAAGAATGGCGAATATCCCGCAAATTATCATGAGAGATTTTCCGCCCGTCCACACGAACTTAAAGCCAAGCTCGATCATAAGCACCGAACACAGCCCAAAAGTAATATACGCGAACCAAAACCAACGTTTAAACATGTCGGAATAATTGTAAGTCTTTTTTTTCGACGCTTTGGGCGCGTCGGTTGTCTGTGTCGTGTCGTTTATTTGTTCTTCAATAAGCTGACCGTCCTCTCCGTATTGCGCTATTTTATTTCCGCACTTGGCGCAAAACTTAGCGGAATCATCAAGCTCCGTGCCGCAGTTATTACAAAATCTCATCATCGCCTCCCTAGGCGGGATTCGAATCCCGCCTGCCTATGTATTATGCGTTATTTATCGGCAGGACTTGCGCCGTCGGCATTTTTATCGTACTTAATAATTTCTACGCCCGCCTCGTTAAAAAGTTCGAGCGAGAAATCGTCGGGATAGCCTTGCTCATACAATACGCGTTTTATCCCACTGTTGATTATCATTTTGGTGCAAATGGAACACGGCTGATGCGTGCAATATAAAGTCGCGCCGTCAATGCATATACCCATGCGCGCGGCTTGTATTATAGCGTTTTGCTCGGCGTGCGTCGCATAACATATCTCGTGACGAGTGCCCGATTCTATACCGAGCTTGCGCCGCAAACAGTAACCGCGTTCCTTGCAGTTTTTTACGCCCGAACTCGCGCCGTTGTAGCCCGTAGTAAGAATACGTTTATTCTTTGCTATCACCGCGCCGACCTGTCGGTTTTCCTGAAAACAGCTCGACCAAGACGCGACCGTGCGCGCGATATCCATAAACCTATCGTCCCATTTGTTTCCCATTATAACTCCTTTGTATACAGAACGTGATAGATAAGATTATACCACTATTCTCTTTCGTTTGCAATATGTTTTTTGAATTTACCGTTACTTGGCGACTGTCTCTTTTTTTGCCGATCTACGCTTGGACAACAAGTTTTGAAACAGCTTTACAAGCTCAACTGCGGGGATAATGGAGATAGAGCACAACACTACGGTAAGCCATTGCATGCCGTCGAGCCATTGAAGCGCGAACACGTCATGGGTGACGGGCAGGCACGCGAGCCCGACGGTAAGCGCCGCGCCGACAAAAAACGCGATAAATATGAACTTGTTTTTAAAGAAATTCTTGTTGAATATGGAATGAGTGAGACTGCGCGCGTTAAAGCTGTGGAACAACTGAGTGAGACAGAGCGTAAGGAACGACATGGTAGTGCCTACGTCGTGTCCCCAACCCGTAAGCGCGCAACCCAAAAACACGCCGAGTACGATTATCGTTTGAAGTATGCCTTGATATATGATATTTACGCCGACCTGACCGGCAAACAGATTGTCTTTCGATTCTCTCGGCGGGCTGTTCATTACGTCGCCTTCGGGCGGCTCCAAGCCGAGCGCGAGCGCGGGCAGACTGTCCGTCACGAGATTGACCCATAAAATTTGCAAAGGCAGTAAGAACACTATCGGCTCGCGGGAAAATGCGAATATCACGGTCGCGAGGAATAACGACAAAACTTCGGATATGTTAGCGGCGAGCAGGTACTGTATGGTTTTTTGCATGTTTGCAAATATAGTACGACCTTCTTTGACCGCCGTGACTATCGTCGCGAAATTGTCGTCGGCAAGCACCATATCCGCCGCTTCCTTTGTGACTTCCGTACCGGTGATGCCCATGCCGATACCGATGTCTGCGGACTTGATACTCGGCGCGTCGTTCACGCCGTCGCCCGTCATGGCAACGATCTTGCCGTTGGCTTTCCACGCCTTGACTATGCGGACTTTATGCTCGGGCGAAACTCGCGCGTATACTCGGAATTCGTCGACGCGCTTAGTGAGCATTTCGTCGGACATGCGTTCGAGCTCCGCGCCCGTTATCGCTTGCTTTCGATCGGTGCATATACCGAGCGTCGTAGCGATAGCGACCGCCGTATTGAGATTGTCGCCCGTTATCATGACGACGGTGACGCCCGCGCCGTGGCAAAGCTCGACCGCGGCTTTTACTTCTTCGCGCGGCGGGTCTATCATGCCCGAAAGCCCGATAAACGTGAGGTCTTTTTCATACCCGTCGCTGTTGCCGCTCTTCCTCGGCTTAAACGCGTATGCAAGCACGCGAAGCGCAGAGTCCGCCATGCTCTTATTAGCCGTTTCTATCGCCGCTACGTCCTGAGGTGTTATCTTTCGCACTTTACCTTTTTCAAGTATATGCGAACAGCGTTTTATAAGCTCGTCTGCAGCGCCCTTTGTATATATCGTATCGCCCGCGCTCTCACGTACGACCGTAGTCATGAGCTTGCGTTCGGAGTCGAACGGTATCTCGTCCACGCGCGGGAACTTGCCGTCAAGCACGCGTTTATCTGTGCCGTGCTTATGCGCATAATCGACGAGCGCGGTCTCCGTGGGGTCGCCCATTGTGGTAAACGCGCCGTTGTCGTCTTTGACTATAGTATCGTTGCAAAAACACATGCACTTAAAAAGCGCGTCCACCGTCTCGCCGTGCGAGTCGGGATCGAATATACCGTCGGCGTAGATCTTTTTGACCGTCATGCGATTGAGTGTGAGCGTGCCCGTTTTGTCAGAACAAATAACGTTGGTACTGCCGAGCGTCTCGACTGCGGGAAGCTTTTTGATAACGGCGTTTTCTCTCGATAATTTTTGTACGCCGAGCGCCATGATGATAGTAATGACCGCAGTAAGACTTTCGGGTATCGCCGCGACAGCTAGAGCGACCGCCGTCATAAACGAGTCGAGAACGGTATCAACGGACACCGACCCCGTGCCGACGGCGGAAAGTATGCCCACGATAAACACCGCGGCGGCAATGATAAGAACGGCTATCGAGATAAACTTGCCCGTAGCGTTTAGCTTTTTTTGGAGCGGCGTGACGCTTTTTTCTTTGGTGTTGAGCATGGACGCTATCTTGCCTATTTCCGCGTTCATGCCCGTAGCCGTAACAACGCCTTCGCCTCTGCCGTAAGTGACTGTACTCGACTGAAACAGCATATTGTCGCGATCGGCAAGCGCAACCTCTGCGCCCGTAATGGGCTTAACATACTTTTCTTCGGACACCGACTCGCCCGTGAGCGTTGCCGATTCGGCTTTGAGCGACATCGATTTTATAAGCCGCATATCGGCGGGGACTACGTCGCCCGCTTCGAGAATAACTATATCGCCAACGACGAGCTGAGTGGTCTCTATCTTTTTTATCTCGCCATTGCGCCTGACTTTGCAATATGGCGCGCTCATTCGCTTGAGCGATTCCATCGCCTTTTCGGCTTTACATTCCTGCACCGTGCCGATTATGGCGTTAAGCACGACAATGGCGAGGATTATACCCACGTCTATGAAATCGGAATACTGCTTTTCGACAACGGCGACAACCGCGGAGATTATCGCCGCGGCAATGAGCACTATTACCATGACGTCGGTAAACTGCATGAAAAACTTTTTGACTACGGGATCTTTTTTACCCTCTTGCAGTTTATTCTCGCCATTTTTTGCCAGGCGCTTTTCAGCTTCCGCCTGATCCAAACCGCGCTCGGACGTACCGAGATCGGAAAAGACCTCTTCGCTCGTTTTATTGTACCAATTTTCCATAACTACACCCTCATTCTAGCGTAGTATATGTCAAGCTTTTTATATAAAATAACGTCAACTATGCCAAAAGTCAAAATCTCCGCAAATATTACACCCCACACAACGGCAAACAGTGCGTTTTTGTCCAAACCGAGGTTATCGAAAAGATTCATGTACAATATCATAAGAACTATCCCACACACCATGCACAACAGCATGCCGATAGTAGCGTGCGAATTATGTTTTATTGCTTGCGACGGATCGGTCCATTTGAGCTTGGGCGATTTCATATCCCACAGCGTGCCGAATATCACGAACACCGTAGCAAGGAGCGGAAAGCCGATAACCGACATCGTAAAGTTGAGCGGCTCGAAAGCGAAAGCGTTTAATATTATCGCCGATATTACCGCGGAAGGAAAAGCAAACGTAAGCCACGCCAAAACCTTTGCTCCGACTATTTTCTTGGGCGTGAGCGGTAGCGTCTTTAACGATTCGACGCTCTCGCCTTCACGCGAGAACGCGGTGAAAGACGCATTGGCGGTAGACGCCAGCATGACCGAAATGACGGTACATGAAAACAGCGTCGGGTTTGCGAACATCCCGGTGTTTTGCGCGACGATGGGCGCAAGCTTATTCATCATAATGCCGAATATCACGGAAAACAATATCGGCAAAAGGAATACGACAAAACATTGAAACGTAGTCTGAGTAGTCCTCAGCGATATCGCATACTCGCGTTTTATCAGTGCCTTGAGCGCCCCGCCTGTTTTGAACTCACCCTGCTTTGCTCGTGAATTGTTTGTTTGATTGTTCGCTTTTGTACTCATCGAATACATGAACCGAGCAAGTATCAAAAGTATCGCAAACAGTCCTATAGATATTACAAGGAAAATAAAAAGATTGATCGCTACCGATACTCCCGCCGAATATCCGAACGACGGGATACCGAAAGCGGCGGACGTCAACGCGACGTACGGGTACAGGATATATTCGACTACTTTGATAAAATTCAATAAACTTATAATTTGCTCGTCGCTTATTGTTTCCTGCATGCTCAACAGAGTGAACATGAAATAGAAATATATGCCGAACATCGTCGCAAACATCAAAACGTAAAACACTATCGCGATAATGCCTCTGTTTTTGAGCTTGCCCGCGATGAACATAACGGGTATCGATATTATTGCGGCAACGCCGAGCGGGAATGCGGGCACTATAAACAGCGTAAGCAAAGTGATTATATAATAACCCGCCCATGCGCCGACTACGCCGCCGTAAACCATAAGCGCCGGCAACAATACGGCTATTACTATAGCCGTCTCGGAAATATACACATACAGTAGTTTCGCAGCAAACACGACCCACGACTTAACGGGCAGGGTCGAATAAAAATCGGTGTCCTTGGATAAAAACAGCGTCGATATCAAGTGTATAACGCCGAAAACCAGCACGACCAAAGAACCCGTAAACAACGCCATAAAATAAAACGCCATACGCGCTTCGTTCGATTCACGCAATGTTATGCCGAGCAATACGCTCATAGATATCGAAAACGCCAAGATCAAGGCATACGCAAGACCGAATATGACAAGCGTACCGACACGCTTACTCTTTGACGCATTATCGCCAAACCGCAGTTTGTTCTTGAACAATGCGGCTAATATTTTTAAAAGAGCTTTACCGCTCCCGACAGATTCGCTCATGATCAACCTGCCACTGACATAAAGATATCTTCGAGACTCTCGTCACCCTTTGCGGCTTTGATTTCGTCCATATTCCCGCAAAGAACAAGCTTGCCTTTATTGATAATCGCCACGCGATCGCATATTTTTTCGGCGACGTCCAATACGTGCGTCGAAAAAAACACGGTCTTGCCCGCATCGCGCTGTGCTTTCATCAATTCTTTGAGCGCGTACGCGCTGGGCGGATCGAGTCCCATCATCGGTTCGTCCAATATCCAAAGCGACGGACTATGTATCAATGCCCCGATGATAGCTATCTTCTGCTTCATACCGTGCGAGTAACCGCTTATGCGCTTGTCGAAATCGTTTGTCAATGAAAACACTTCCAAAAGTTCCGAACTCACGCGACGACGCTCTTCGGTAGACACGCCGTAAATATCGCCCATAAAATCGACGTATTCGCGGCCCGTAAATTTTTCGAATACTATAGGCGAATCGGGTACGAATCCAAACTTGCGTTTGGCGTTCAGCGGATCGTTTGTAACGTCGTATCCGCATATTTTGATACTTCCGGTCTTGATAGGCAGTATTCCGGTAGCCATTTTGATCGTAGTCGTTTTTCCCGCGCCATTTGCGCCGAGAAACCCGAATATTTCTCCTGCATGAAGCGACAGCGAAAGATCGTCAACAGCCTTTACGCTCCCGTTTGCATACGACATCGATACATGTTCTATTTCAAGCATAATCCCTCCGATGATTTAATTTTACCACAAGAGAGCACTATATTACAAGCGTTTTATGTGAATAATATACAACTACAATGATTTAACGCCGCTGCGCCTGAATATTATAGGAATATCTTGCTGCTCCGTCAGTTTGATACAATCGGTCGCATACGTAACTCTGTCCGCATTTATTTGCCAAGCCCCAAACTCTTCCGTGTCGTCCACCGTTATGTGCGTCGAAGTCTCGCCGTAATCGAGCTCAAACTCGATATGCGGCGTGCCCGCAGTCGTTTTCGGCGAGATCTTCGCCCTACTGCCGCGAATACCGACTCCCAATAATTTCTCGGTGATTGCTACAAACACGAGCGACGAAGCAACTCCGTCATCAGAGAAAAATCGCTGTCCGACAGCGTTTTCTACGCCGCACGTTATGAGTTCTTTTATAACTTCGTAACCGCCTTCGTCGTCGCCCAAAGCGTACCGTGAAAACGCAGTCGCGCCGCCGAGCGCGTCAAACTCTATATCTGCCGAGGCTATTTTTCTCCGCGTTTGAACAACAGCGGCTCGAAGCTCGGATAATATCTTGGAATACTGTTTTCGGCGGTTTGATATAGGTAGATACGGCAAAAACGTGCGCACGGCGGCATACAGCAACGGAGCATGGCGAAACGGCTTGTTTGCCGCGCGACTTTGAGCGGCAACAAGCATAGCATAATCTATCGCGCGAAGACAGTGCTCCAATACGTCGGATCGCCGCGTGGTTATACCGCCCACATTCTTAAACGACAACTCTTCCGTCAAAAATAATCCGTCGCAAGAGTAGTCGACATAGTCCTTAACTGCGAGCGGCAACAAAAGCGTTGCCGTCAAATCTTTTTCGGAAACGCGCCCGCACGGCTCTTGGATCTTACACAGTTCTCGTAAATAATCGCCTACGGCAAAGCTATCGGCGTACTTAGCTGCAAAGCACTCGGCAAGCGCGCGACCGTGCCGCCCGTTGTTTTTATCGCGCAAAAACGAAGTGTATGCGGCATATAGCGAATACGCGTGCGCAACGTTAAGCGTTTCGTCTGTCGAGCACAGCTTGATACGCGAATAGCCGTTATAATATTCTCTTTCGATTCTTTCATACTCACGCGCGGACTCGACGCTTATACCGTCGAGCTTAACGCCGTTATCGAACACCGCCAAACAAAACGCTATATTTTTCGAGCCGTTGGGCGGAACGTCGAACTCTACGGAAACAGTGGGCGCGCAAGTGCTTCCGCCGGGCAAAAAACCTGCAGTCCTATCTATGACGCCGCGACGAAAAAAGCCCTCGGCATACGCCGTATATTCGGAAATCTTTTCGGACGAAAATATAGCGAACCCACGCCTTTCACCGTCGCGCATGGCGTATACGGCGTTATCTTTTTCAAACGCGCGCATTCCGCTCGCCGCGACCGAAAACATGACCGAAAGCCGCCTGCTCTGCCCGCTTTTATCCTCGACACAAAGCAAAAACACCTCGGCGCGCTTTTCTCGCGCAATAAAACGTTTCAGCGTTGTTACGCATCCGTTTTCGCCGCAAACGTTTTGGCAAAAGCCGCGACCGAACAATGTCTCGCCGCCGTCATACGGCGACCAAATATATCCGTCTTCGCATACGCTTACGGTTATCGACCTCAGTCCGCCAACAGACTCGCCCGTGATCCTCTCCCCCGAATAGCTTTCTTCGCTGTTCCCGTTGGCATAAACCTCGGCGCAAAACTCGCCGTCGGTCAGAATGTTTTTGCAGTCCGCCGATAAAACAGCGATTCCGTCATCTATCAAAGCTTCACGCTCGCCCTCATGCTCCTGTAATGATAGCACGCGTTTAAAGCGGCTTTCCGATTTTTTCGCACCGCGGAAGCGCGACGGATCGTTTAATAATACCTGCTCGGTTTCAGGCACTTCTTCCGATTGCTTTTTATTTAGTTTTGCAAAAGCGCACGCGGCGTATCGCTCGCGGTCGAAATACACGTCACGCATAAGATCGAATATGTTATACAACGGCACGTTGAGAGCGGTAACGACGACAACAAAAACTACGGAAACGGAAGAAAACGCCGACGCCGTGATCGAGCAATTACAGAATAAAGCCGTTTGACCGTCGACGCCGTCTACGTTCTTTTTGGTGAAAAATTCGGACGGTGCGTCGCAAAAGATTGCTGTTTCACAGATGCCGCAAGGTAGCGCCGCGCCGCTTTTTCTTACCTCGCGCAATTTACCGCACACGGTGTTAGCGGGCTTTGGCGCGCACGATAGAGCCTTTTTAACGCATATATCGCTATCGGTACGGTTGATAACCGTCATTTTGACAGCCAACGCGCCGCCGCTTACGGTCGCGATCACTTCGGCTATATACTCAGCCGTATCCGTCGCCAATCGATAGACTGTGCGATGCTCTTCGTAAACGCCGTCAAACTCGCAAAGCTTTGCCGTCCGCCCATTGCACTCGACGGCAATAGCTATATCGCATGCGACTTTACCGTCTGCCGCAAATGAAACGCCGCCGCGATTATCCGTGAGGACGGAAGTTCCCAAAGCGATAAGTTCATTGGTCCTATATTCGCTCTCTCCGCCGAAATAGGATAAACGCAAATCTTTTTCTTGAACATTTGCATGTTTTGTTTTTCTGTTGCGTAAAAACTGCTGTCGCGATATATTATATATCTTTCGTGCGAATAACGGAGCGAACGCTCCCGACAATAACGCCGCGCCGATTATGTCAACTATTAAATATCCTGCCGTAAGCGCATTCAGTAAAACCAAAAGCACACCGCATATAAACGACATTATACACGGCAAGCAATGAATAAACTTATCCTTTATCGTCGCTCGGGTCGAGCGTATATCCTTACCGTCGTCGGCGTCGACTATAGCTAAACCGTCGACTACGCTAAACGCGTCGAGCATAGACGACATAGCCGAAAAGTCGAGCGCTGTTTCTTTTTTGTAGGCAAGCTCCGCGTCGCCTGCAGATACGCCGTTTATATCGGTCAGCCGCATAAGCTCCGCACTGTCGGATGATGCCGCGCCATATATATACTCGTGACAACCGAGCGCGCTCAGATCGACGCGCCCTTCTTTCCCGTCGGAAGCGCCCCTCGCGAACTCTTCTTCGCGGGCGCGAACGCGCTTTATGACCGCAAGCATCTCACACACAAGACAAACTCTTAATGCGTGCGGGAGCAAGCGACGCTCTCGGCGTTCGAGTTCTGCGTTCTTACAAAATTCGGCAACAGCGTCTCTGAGTAAATCATCGCTGAAAGCGCCCATTGTCCATTCGACAAGTTTTTCACAGAATAAAAAAACGCGCGGTATTCCGCGCACGTGCGGAAGGCTTGCGCTGTCGTCAAACAATCGTAAAGCGCACTCGATTGCCGCGGTCAATCGCTCGCTTGTTTCATAAAAAATCTTTTCGGTATCCGAAAGTCGTATACCGCCCCTGAGTTTTTTGTCTATCGACTTTATCTCGCGTCTTAATACATAAAAAACATGTCCGCAATTAACGCCGTGACCGCGCTCGCCTCGCGCGCATTCTCGAGAAAGCAACGCGGTGCAAAAAATAACTGATCCGGGCGCACGGCGACAGCCGATAACAAGCTTCGGACGATACGGTTTTTCTATCGCATAGTATACAATAACAGCGGTAAGTATCACGCAGACCGCCGAAACAACGCTTTCCATCGTGAAAACGATTATTGCCCGCGATGATGATGTTGATACCGACCGCTCAAAAAAACGGCATAAAAAATCGGCGTTGCCGCCGATTTTGTGATTTTATTTTTCTTTGATCTTAGCCGCTTTACCGGAAAGATTGCGCAAGTAATAAAGTTTTGCGCGACGGACTTTGCCGTGCTTTACGACGGCGATATCGGTGATCCTCGGCGAATGAAGCGGGAACGTGCGCTCGATACCTACGCCGAACGATACGCGGCGAACGGTGAACGTTTCGCGAACCGAACCGTTCTTTTTGGCGATAACGATGCCCTCGAACGCCTGAATACGCTCGCGGTTACCCTCTTTGACTTTTACCGATACACGAACGGTATCACCCACGTTAAATTGGGGGATATCGGACTTCATATATTCTTTTTCGATTTCGGCGATAATGTTGCTCATGACAGCCTCCTATGCTTACGAAAACTCCGCATATTCGCCTATATCGGTGAAAAGCGAAGTCTGATTACGATATTTGCGAAGATTATTGTATCATATTGCACAAGATATGGCAAGCGTTTTTAACGGCTTTTTCAAAGATTTTTTGCGGGCTTTTTCTTATATTTTTCAAAAAGAGCGCGTTACTTTGTTTTACTTTCCAAGACCGTGCGATTTTTTAGCTGTCCGCATGCGCCCGCCACATCCGAGCCCATGGATCTACGCACAGTAGCCGAAACGCCCGCGTCGTTGAGCATCTTGCAAAATTCATACGCATGCTTTCTCGAACACGGTTTCAAATCGCAGTTATCGGTTGGATTGAGCGGTATGAGGTTTACGTGACAGCAAAGACCTTTGAGCAACGACTTTACTTGTATGACATCGGCGGGCGTGTCGTTAAATCCGCCTATGAGAATGTACTCGATCACCACTCGCCTGCGCGTTTTATCGAAAAACTTTTTCATGGCGTTTATCGTCTCTTTGACCGAGTACCTTTCCGCGACGCGCATTATCTTTTTGCGCTTTTCGTCGGTAGCGGCATGGAGTGACAGCGACAGCGTGCCGCAAAAACCGTCGTTCGCGAGTTTTTCTATCTTATCGGTGATACCGCTCGTGGACACCGATACGGAACGCATACCTATGTTTATGCCGCTCGGCGAAGTGACAAGGCGGATGAACTTGACCGTTTCGTCGTAGTTTGCAAGCGGTTCTCCGCTACCCATCATAACTACTTTTTTCACACCGCCGCATGACTTCTTGTCGCGCGCGATATACAATACCTGCGCCAATATTTCGCCCGCCGACAGATTGCGCTTGAACCCGTAATACCCGGAAGCGCAAAATACGCAACCCATAGCGCAACCTACTTGGCATGAAACGCAAACGCTGTTGCCGTAATTATGCGGCAAAAACACCGATTCGACGAGATCGCCGCCAAGCGTTTCAAACAAATATCTGACCGCGCCGTCAGAGGCTTCCACTCGCGTTTTTTCCGTGAGCGGAACGTCTGCGTACTTTTCTTTAAGTGCGGCTATAAGCCTCGTCGGGATATCGGTATACGCATCGTACCGATCGAACGCGACAACGTGCCGCATGATCTGATCGGCGCGGTACTTTGGCTCGCCCATGCTCAGCATGAGTTCGGCAAGTTTTTCGTGATCGAAGTCGCAAAGCGGAGTTTTCATTACTGCTCCCGTTTGAATCTTGCTATGTAAAACCCGTCGCATTTATCAGTATCGGGCAAAAGCGTGCGCTCGTCCATCATCGTATAGTTTTTATGCGCTTGCAAAAAAGCCTTCGATATGCGCTCGTTCTCGCTTTTGAGAACCGAACACGTGGAATAACAAAGCACACCGCCGCGCTTGCAATACACGGCGGCATTGTCCAATATTTTCGTCTGCAAGCGGTTGAGTTCGGCTATATCGGATGGCTTGCGCCTGAGCATGATATCCGGCTTGGATTTGAGCGTGCCCGTGCCGCTGCAAGGACAGTCGGCAATAACCAAGTCGAATCCGTCGATAAAATCGGTGTTTTTTACAGTCGCGTCGTTAAGCACCGTTTTTATCTTTGCCCCGAGTTTTTTCGCATACCCGCGCATAAGGTCTATTTTGTGCGGATACACGTCGCAAGCCGTCACGTCGAACTTACCGAGCTCGCTAACGTAAACGGCTTTGCCGCCGGGCGCCGCGCAAAGATCCAACACTTTGCCGCCGTCGATACCGTCGACGTACGTTCTCACCGCTTTTACGGACGACAGCGACTGTACGGCATAACTCCCCGCGGCAAGCCGGTCCATAGCGGCTCTGTCGCAATAACATCCGTATTCCGACCTTTCTCCGCCAACCGTTTTACATAGATCTTCGAGTCCGATCTTGCCTTTTACGGGGCGTATATGCGTTTTATCGGGTATCTCCGCGCCGAGTATAGCCGCCGCGCGTATCTCCGAATAATCGCTTATAAGCGTTTTGCACAGCCATTCGGGCGTGCTGTATTCGTAAGAAAAGCGCTCGAGCTCGCTTTTATAAGTCGGCTGAAAGCCTATCGATTTTTTAAGCACGGCATTGATAAACCCGCTGAACACGCCGCCTACGGTTTTGGACAGTTCCACCGTGCGATTGACCGCGGCATAGGGCGGCATATTCGCATAGCCCACGTAAAACAATCCGATTTTAAGCACGACCGCCGCCGCTTTTTGCGGAGGCTTATCGCATAGACATGCTATGACTTTATCGAGTCGCACGTTTTTATCCAGCACACCGTAAAATGCGCTCGTTACAAACGCATGAGAGCGTTCGTCGCGCAAAGTTTTAAGAGCTGCCGTGAGCGCGCGCGCACAAAACGCGCCGTTTACGAAAACATCGAACAATGCGTCGTATACAGCGCGGTCGATAAGCTTGTCCGCATACGCCGCAGCTTCCGTATTTATGCGTCTTTTATTCTTTTCCACAGATCGTACCTACCGCGAATTTTTTGCCGCGCAAAAACTCGGCAATATCGAGCGCGCGTTTCCCCGGCGCTTGCAACCGCAAAATACTCAACGCGCCGTCGCCGCAAGCAATAACGAGCTTACTGTCGCAACGCAAGATCTCGCCGCATACGCCCTTTTCGCCGTCGTGTTGCTCAACCGCGGCCCCATACACTTTGTAAGTCTCGCCGCCTATCACTGTTCTCGCGCAAGGCGACGGGGACAGCGAGCGGATATGATCGACTGCTTTTTGGGCGCTCGACGAAAAATCGATAAAAAGCTCGTCTTTTTTAATTGTCCTGCACTTTGTAGCTCTAGTCTCGTCTTGCTTTATCGGCGTGATCGAGTCGAAGTTATCGAGCGTTTTTACAAGCAACGCCGCGCCGATTTCCGAAAGCCTCGCGGTAAGCTCTCCCGCCGTTTCGGTCTTTGCTATCTCGGTCGCCGCTACGGAAAGAATATCGCCCGTATCGAGCCCGAGCGCGGTCTGCATTATTGTCACGCCCGTTTCGGTCTCGCCGTTTGCTATGGCGGCGTTTATCGGAGAAGCACCGCGGTATTTGGGCAACAGCGACGCGTGCACGTTTATTACGCCGCGCGGGAACGCATTCAAAACTTCTGCAGTTAGTATCTGTCCGAACGCCGCGGTAACGCCTATATCTGCGCCGAACGCCGAGACCGTCTGTATTTCGTCGCGTATCTTTTGCGGCTGAAACACGGGGATACCGAGTTTTTCCGCCGCGAGTTTGACGGCGCTCGGCTCGGTCTTACCGCGCTTTACCGCTCGGTCGGGCTGAGTTACAACGCCTACCACTTCGTGTTCGCGTGAAGCAACAAGCGCTTTTAGGCTCGGTACGGCAAACTCGGGCGTACCCATAAATAATATCTTCATGCTATGCCTTACCGTTTTTAATTGACTTGTCCGTGAAAAGCACGCCATCGAGATGGTCAATCTCGTGACAGAAACACGCCGCTTCGAAGTTGTTGCCTTTAAGCACTATCGGATTGCCGTGGCGGTCGAATGCTTCTACCGTCACGTGGCGCGGGCGTTCTACTTTCTCGTTGATATTGGGAATGGACAGACACCCCTCTGGCGCGACGCGCTTACCCTTAGCCTTGACTATCTTGGGATTGACAGCCTCGATAATGGTGCGTCCGCCGTCGAACGTTGCGACAAACACTCGCTTTAATACGCCCACTTGCGGCGCGGCAAGCCCCGCTCCGTCCGCATAGATGAGCGTGTCTCGCATATCGTCTATGAGAAGCGCGAGCTTGTCGTCAAACTCCGTTACGGGCTTACTGACTTCGCGGAGCGTGCTGTCGCCTACTTGATAAATGTTTCTTCTTGCCATATTACACCTCTAACTTAAATCGTTGGGATTGATTTCCGTAAAACACGTTACATGCGGATAGTGCGCTATCACATTGTCCGCTACTTTGTATACCAAAGAAATTATATCGTCGCGCGCGGGCGCTATTCGCATAAGTACCTGCATTCGGTACTTTGACTGTATGCGCTTTTTTGGCGCGCGCATCGCGTTGAGATATATAAACGCCTCGGGATTGCATGCCGCTATCTCGCGCACTGATATAGTAGCCTCTTGCGTAGCGTCGAGCGCCATTCCCTCGTTTTCGCTGCTTATGAGTATTCTCAAAATCACCGAAAACGGCGGAAACTTGGTCGTTTGCAAAAGGTTTATTTCTTTTTCGTAAAACCCTACGTAATCGTATTCTTTTGCATAACGGTAAACATAATGCGACGGCGAATACGTTTGCAATATCACGCGTCCCGCTTTACTTTCGCGTCCCGCGCGCCCCGCTACCTGCGTGATAAGCTGAAAAGTGCGCTCCACCGCGCGGTAATCGGAAAAGTGCAAGCTCATGTCCGCATCGACTATGCCGACCAACGTCACGTTGGAAAAATCGTGTCCTTTCGCCACCATTTGTGTACCGACCAAGATATCGGCATTGCCGTTTGCAAACTCGCCCAAAAGTCTCAGGTGCGCGTCTTTCGTCCTTGTCGTATCGTTATCCATGCGAATGACGCGCGCGGACGGGAACAGAGCTTTAACGGCTTCCGCAATACGCTCCGTACCCATAAAGCCTTGACGGATATGCGAGCTCTTACACTCGGGACAAACGTCCAAGTTTTTATATCTGCGCTGACAGTAATGGCACTTTAATACGTCTTCTTCCTTGTGGTAAACGAGCGACACGTCGCAGTCTTCGCACTTAGCCACATACCCGCACTTTTTGCACATAACGTATGAACTGTACCCGCGACGGTTCAAAAACAAGATCGCTTGATTGCCCGCTTTCAAACATTCGTCGAGCGCGTTTACAAGCTTGGCGGAAAACATGCCGGAATTGCCGTAAGAGACCTCGTTGCACATGTTGACTATCTCTATTTCCGGCATTTGCCTTTTGTTTATTCGCTCTGGAAGTTTAGCTATAGCATACTCGCCAGTGACCGCGCATCGATAGCTTTCCATCGACGGCGTCGCAGAACCCATAACGACCTTTGCGCCGTAATATGACGCTCTAAACAGCGCGACCTCGCGCGTCACGTATCTCGGGTTGGATTCGGAAACATACGACCCGTCGTGCTCTTCGTCGATTATGATAAGCCCTATATCGGTGAGCGGCGCGAATATCGCCGAACGCGCTCCGACCGCCACGTGCGCCTCGCCCCTCAATAACCGTCGCCACTCGTCGTACCGCTCGCCGTCGCTCAAGCCCGAATGCAACAGCGCAACCTCGTCGCCGAACCTCGATCTGAACACGCGCATTACCTGCGGCGTGAGCGAAATCTCTGGCACAAGCATGACGGCGGTCTTTCCGCGCTCCAATGTTTTGCGTATGCAGTCCAGATACACTTCGGTCTTGCCGCTGCCAGTTACGCCGAATAGCAGCGTCGGGCGGTCGTTGGTCATTATCGCTTGCACCGCCGAATTTTGCGCGTCGGTAAGCGTGACCGCGTCGTCTTTTTGCACTACGCCGGCGTAAGGCTTTCTGAGAACCGTTTCTTTCCTTACGCAAAACACGCCGCGGTTAATGAGATTGCGCACGGCGGCGGCGGAATAATTGGCGTTGAGGTAGCTCTGCTCGGCGCTTTCGACCTCGCGCACGTATTCGTAAACGCTCATTTGCGAAGCCGCCGACTTTTTTATAAAAAGCGTAACGTCTTCGTCTATATATTCGGGAGAAATATATACGATATTTTTTTCAAGCGACTTGATCCTTCCGCCGCGCATTTTTGACGGCAACAACAGGCGCAAAACGTCCACCTTGCGCAGGTGAAAACGCGCCGTCATATAGTCGCAAAGTTTTAACTGTTCTTCCGATATGATCGGTCTATCGTCAATAACGCCCGAAATACTCTTTAGCTTTTCGGGCGGCACATCCGTGGTTTCGGCAAAATCGATAACATAACCTTCTATGTCGCGATTGCCGAACGGCACGTTCACCCGCGAGCCTTTTTCCACACCGTCGATCGTGTTGTAATCGAACACGCGATCGACGTCGCTCGCGGAAATGTCTACTATGACTTTTGCGATCATAAATCTTTCAGTCTGTCCAAAATAACGTCGGCAAGGGCGCTTTTACTCATAAGTTCAAGCCGTTCCGCGCCCGAACTCGTTATGAGCGTGGCGATATTCGTATCTACGTCGAACCCCGCGCCGACCGCAGTAACGTCGTTCAGTACCGCCATATCCGCATTTTTAGCTATCAGCTTGTTCTTGGCGTTTGTCTCGCCGTCGGTAGTCTCGGCGGCAAAAATAACGAGCTTTTTATCTTTTTTATGCGCGCCGACCCACGCCGCGCAATCGGGCGCTTTTTTAAAATCGAGCTTTACCGTTTTGGTCTTTATCTTTTGCTCGGCTGGTGCAATATCGTAATCGCACGGCGCAGCCGCCATGATAGCGGCGTCGGCATGCTCCAATTCGGCTTTTACGGCTTCCAAAAGCTCCGACGTGGTTTCGACCGACACAGTCCTCCATGCCGCAGGTATCTCCTGCGCTACGGTAGTTATGCCTTTTATATAGATAACGTTCGCGCCGCGCTCGAAAGCGGCTTTTGCTATGGCGTAGCCCATTTTGCCGCTCGAACGGTTTGTCAAAAACCTGACGGGGTCTATCGGAGTCCTCGTCGCGCCCGAAGTTACCAATACGGTCTTACCTGCATAGTCTCTTTCCGTATCAAACACGGACGACACCGCCGCATAAAGCGCGTCGGGCTCAGCCATGCGTCCGCCGCCGCGATCGCCGCATGCCAAATACCCATCGCCGCCGTATATCATCTGCATGCCGCGAGCGGACAGCTTATCGATATTTGATACGGTTATGGGGTTCTCGAGCATGGCGGTATTCATTGCGGGCGCAAGCAGTATTTTACACTTGCACGCAAGAAGCGTGGTCGTAAGAAAATCGTCGCATATCCCGCACGCGAGCTTGGCTATAACGTTTGCCGTAGCGGGTGCGACAATGGCGACGTCCGCCGCTTTTGCGAGCGCCACATGTTCGGTCTCCCACGGAAAATCCCGATCGAAAGTATCTACCGTAACGCGGTTATGCGACAAAGTCTCAAAAGTCAAAGGCGCGACGAATTCCGTCGCGTTCTTTGTCATTACTACGTGAACGGTCGCGCCGCTTTGCGCAAGCCTTGACACGAGCGTGCACGTCTTGTATGCCGCTATTCCGCCGCACACTCCTACGAGTACGGTTTTTCCATTAAGCTCGCCCAACGATCAATCCTCTTCGACTGCCTCGACTTTTCCGTCAACGACTTCTTGCGCCGCGAGCGATACGGCGTTGAGATTTTGCTGTTCGAGATAATCGGAACGTTTTTCCATGAGCGTTCTCGCGCGCTTGGACAAAAGCCCGACTACTGCGTACTTGTTGCCTACTTTGTTGACCAGCTTATCGATAGGCGGATCTACTAACATATTTATACCTCTTTTAAAGTTGATTTATTTTTCGAGAAGGGCTTTGACCCTGTTTAAATTGTTTTTCATGCGGTTCTTTTCCGCATTAATGATCCCGATAACTTCTTGCGTAGCCTGCTCGACGTCATCGTTGAACACTATGTAATCGAAAAGATTGTACTTTCCGAGCTCGTGTCTTGCGGACGATAACCGCGTCAAAACGCTCGATTCGGTCTCGGTACCGCGCCCTCGCAGTCTGCTTTCGAGATCCTCGAATGTAGGCGTCATGACGAAGATCGCAACGGCGTCGGGGTACTTTTGCTTTATGGAACGCGCGCCGTGAACGTCTACTTCGAACAACACGTCCTTGCCGTTTTCCAAGTTGGCGAACACGGGAGCTTTGGGAGTGCCGTAAAAATTATTATAAACGGCGGCGGTCTCCAAAAACTCGCCCGAGGCTATCATTTGCTGATACTGCTCTTCGGTGCGAAAGAAATAGTCTACGCCCTCGCGCTCACCGGGGCGCGGCGCTCTTGTAGTGACAGACACCGAACGCTCCATACCCGTGCGCGCTATTACGTCGCGATAGATGGTTCCTTTTCCGGCACCCGAAGGTCCCGAAATGACAACAAGTAATCCTTTGTCCATTATTCCACGTTCCTTATTTGTTCTTTGATTTTTTCCACTTCGTTTTTCATAGCGACTACGTAACCCGTAAGCGTAATGTCGTTTGACTTACTGCCCATGGTGTTTACTTCGCGCACCATTTCTTGAGACAGGAAATCGAGCCTGCGACCTTGCGGCGCATTTTCTTTGCATATTGCTCGGAACTGACCTATATGCGAAGCAAGTCGCGATATTTCCTCGTTGACGTCGGCTTTGTCCGCAAAAAACGCCACTTCGTTTAACAGTTTGGACTCGTCCGGCTCATATCCGTCCAATAGCTCTTTTACTCTCGCTATCAAGCCTTTTTTGTAATCCGCGACCACCTGCGGCGCGCGGATCACCGCTTGCTTCAAAAGTTTTTCGAGATTGCCGATAAGCTTGGTCAAGTCGGCGTATATCCCGTCGCCCTCCGTCTTGCGCATGTTTTCCAAGCGCTCGACAGCCTGCTCGACAGCCAGCTTAGTCAGCTCCGCCACGACCTCGCGGGAGTCTTCGGGAACGGACACCGACACGACTTCGGGCGTACGCAATAGCGCCGTGACGTCGAAATCGTCTTCCAATCGGAACTCGGCTCTCAGCGTTTTTGCCGCGGCTACGTATTCCGCCGCCAAAGCCTTGTCGATATTGACTTTTTTGGACGATTCGGTAAGATTTTCATAAGTTAAAAATACGTCTACGTTTCCGCGGGATATCTTTTGCTTTACGCCTTTTTGAACGGTCTCTTCGAGATAAGCAAGGGATTTGGGAAGCTTGCATGAAACGTCCAAAAATCTGTTGTTAACAGATTTAAGTTCGACGCTTACGGTACGACCGTCTCTTGTCGCAACGCCGCGTCCGTAGCCCGTCATACTTTTCATAAGCTCCTCCGCATGCCGATCCCGATCGTTTGGACTCGATCGCCGTTCGCGAAAAACGCGAACACTATAATTCGACTTTTATATTATATCATAGACCGCAGACGATTTCAAGTGTTTAACATATTTTTTAATTCGGTTTCGTCTATTATTTTTATGCCCAGCGCACTCGCTTTATCGAGCTTGGAGCCCGCCGCTTCACCCGCTACGACTATATCGGTCTGCTTAGATACCGAGCTTTGGACTATGCCGCCCGCGGCTTCTATCATGGCTCGCGCTTCGTCGCGTTTGAGCGTGGGAAGCGTACCCGTAAGCACGAATTTTATGCCCGACACAATGCCGCCCGTAGTCTTTTCGTACTTTGGATCGATGCCCAAAGCCTTGTACTTATCAACCACTTCGCCGTGCCGTTCGAAGTATTCGACTATCGACTGCGCGACGATATCGCCTATGTCTGGTATAGCCGTTAGTTCTTCCGCAGTCGCCGCACGAAGTGCGTCTATCGAACCGAAATTCTCGGCAAGATCTTTCGCCGTTTTTCTGCCCACGTTATCTATGCAAAGCGCGTTTATAAAATGCGGGAGATTGACCGACTTCGATTTATCGATCTGCGCTATAAATTTGGCTATTTTTTTGACTTTAAAACCTTCGAGCTTGGATAAGTCCTCCGCTTTAAGCTCGTACAGTTCGGTTGCCGAGCGCACGTTGATCACGTCGTAAAGCTGCTCCGCAGTCTTGTCGCTCACGCCCTCTATATCCATACATTCCTTGGAACAGAACTGCACAAGCCGCGCGACTACCTGCGGACGGCAACCATAAAAATTTGGACAAAATAAATTCGCGCCTTCTTCATAAAGTTCGCTGCCGCACCCCGGACATACCGCAGGCTTATCGGGCGTCGTCGCTTTTTCATCGGATTCCGCCACGCCGAGTATTTCGGGAATGACGTCGTTGCTGCGCCTTATAAACACGCGCGAGCCTACGGTCACTTTTTTCCGCAAGATATCTCCGTAGTTATTGAGCGTAGCGCGGCGCACCGTCGCGCCGCAAAGCTCTACGGGTTCCAACAGCGCGAGCGGCGTAAGCTTGCCCGTGCGTCCGACCTGCCAAACTATTTCGTTTAAAACAGTGGTCGTCTCTTCCGCCTCGAACTTATACGCGATAGCCCATCTCGGGAACTTATCGGTATAGCCGAGCTTGGCGCGTATCTTAAAATCGTCCACTTTGACGACCATACCGTCGATAGCAAAATCGAGCGCATTTCTGTCTACGTTTTGTATTTGCTCTATTATCTTTTCTATATCGTCCGACGCGAAGCACACCGCTGTTTTGAATCTGTTTTTATCGAGAAACTCTATTTGTTCGCGCTGACCGAGCTCTGGATCGCCGTCGAGATAGTTCACGTTGTAAAAAATCACGTCGAGATTGCGCTTTGCCGTTTCTCGCGCGTCGAGATTGCGTATCGCGCCCGCCACTCCGTTTCGGGGGTTTTTGAGCGGTACGGCGGCAGTCTCGTTGTATTTATTGAGCGCACTGATGCGCATGATGCCCTCGCCCTGCACCTCTATAACGCCTTTTGTCGGGATATTGAGCGGCACGGTACGAATGGTCTTTACTTGTTCCGTTACGTTCTCACCGACCTCGCCGTTGCCGCGCGTCGCGCCCGTAACGAGCTCGCCGTCGCGATACGTGAGGCATATCGTAAGCCCGTCGAGCTTATACTCGAGCGTGCACATCGGCGCATAACCGAGCATTTTTACTAGCTTATTGAACCACTCGCGAAGCGCCTCGAAACTATTGCACTTATCCAAACTGTACAGCCTGTTTATATGCGTATGGCTCTCGAATTCTTTGAGTGGCTCGCCGCCCACACGCTTGGACGGGGAATCGGAAAGCACTACACCCGTCGCTTTTTCCAAAGCGCAAAGCTCGTCGTAAATCGCGTCGTATTCTTTATCGGAAACAATCGGCTCGTCGAGCACATAATACCTGTACGCAAGGTCGTTCAGCTTGTCGACAAGCGCGCGCATTTTTTCGAGTTCGTTCATCATTACTCCTCAACAACCGTGATAGGCGCAAAACCGACGGCGAGCTGCATAACGCCGCCCGTTTCGAAATCGATCTTGGCGTATACATTATTGCCCAATTTTTCGAGACCGATGACTTTGCCTTTACCGAGTCTTTTATGCTTGACGATAACGCCCACCCGTATATCCGTAGCGGACGCGGCGGAGCTTTTTTCGGCGGGTTCGGGTTTCTTCCCGTAGCCGCTTTTATATCCGCCGACAAACTTACCGTTTTCTATACCGTCGCCGCCCGCCGAGTACGTACCGCCGCCGAACGGCTCTCTACGCGCGCTGTCGCGGGAATAGCCGTAACCACTGTCGCCGCGGCTTCCGCCTGCGGAACCGTATCCGCCGAACGCACTGCCGCGCCACGCGGAATCCAAGTCGCGAGCCGCCAACGGGCGTTCCACGAGCCCCGCTTCCGTCAAAAACCGCGACGGTAGCTTATACTGAGTTTCGCCGTACAAATACCTCGACTTCGCATACGTGAGATACAGCCACTTTTTTGCGCGCGTGACGGCAACGTACATGAGCCGCCGCTCTTCCTCGATATGATCGGCAGCGCTCTCGTTTTTGCGTAACGACGGGAACAGTCCGTCCTCTAGCCCGACTACGAACACGACCGGAAACTCCAAGCCTTTTGCGCTGTGCACAGTGGCTATCGTCACCGCGTTGTCGTCGTCCATTTCGTCGGTATCGCTGTATAAAGACACCATTTGCAAATAGTCGGAAAGTCCCGCGCCCTCGTTGTTTTTGGCAAATTCGCGCACGGAGCCGATTAGCTCGTTCAAGTTTTCAAGCCGCGCCTCGCCCTCCGAATCGTCAGCAAAAAGATCGGTCACGCGCAACACGTCGTTGAGAAGATACCTGAAAAAGTCCAAAATATCACCCATCGCCTTTTCGCGTAAAACTTTAAGCGTGTTTCCGAACGCATGGAGCTTACCCGACAGCGCGGCATTAAACGGCATGACGTCGCCCGTCACAACGTCATAAACCGACTTCCCGACCGATTCGGTATACTCTCTCAGTTTTTCTATCGACGCTTCGCCTATCTGACGCTTGGGAAAATTGATTATGCGAAACGCCGCCTCGTCGTCGTATGTATTTACGGCGAGCCGCGCATACGCAAGCACGTCCTTGACTTCCTTTCTGTCGTAGAATTTAAAACCGCCGTACACTTTATGCGCAATGCCGTACTGTAAAAACCGTTCTTCGAAGTGCCGCGAGAGCGCGTTGAGCCTGAGCAAAATGGCGCAGTCGGAATAATTGAAATCACCGCGGTGTGTCAGTTCCAAAATCGTTCTCACCACATAGTCGGCTTCAAACCCGTCCGTATCCGCGCAAAAACAAACGACTTTATTGCCGTCGGCGTTTTCCGTCCATAGTTTTTTATCGAGGCGCTGAGTATTGCCTTTTATTATCCTATTCGCTACTTGCAGAATATTGCTCGTGGAGCGGTAGTTCTGTTCAAGCTTGTATACCTTGCATGAAAAATCATGCTGAAAATCGAAAATATTGGCAATGGACGCGCCGCGCCAAGTATATATGCACTGATCCTCGTCTCCGACGGCAAAAATATTCCCGTGCTTTTGCGCGAGTATCTTGACTATGTCGTACTGTATTTTATTGGTGTCCTGAAACTCGTCGATATGTATATATCTGAATTTATTTTGATAATACTCACGCGCTTCGGCGCTTGTCTGCAACAGTTTAAGCGTGAGTATCAAAAGGTCGTCGTAGTCGAGCGCATTATCGCTTTTGAGCGCCTTTTGATATTCCCCGTACGCTTCTGCAACAATATCCGCGTCGTCGGCAAACTTATACACAGCTTCGTATTCGTCGGGCGATATCCCTTTGTTTTTAGCATCGGATATAGCGGATAAAAGACGCTTATTAAAGTCGTCCTCATAGTTGTGTTTTTTGCATATGCGCTTTACTATCGCTTTAATCTCGGCATCGCCGTATATGGTAAAGTTCTTATCATATCCGAGCTTATCTATATAACCGCGCAAGATCCTTACGCACGCGGCATGAAACGTAAATATCCAGATACCTTCGGCGTCCAGCATGGTCTCCAAACGCGACCGCATTTCGTTTGCCGCTTTATTGGTAAACGTTATGGCAAGGATATTGTACGGTTTTATATCAAGATCGGTAATAAGGTGCGCTATGCGGTGAGTCAACAGCCGCGTTTTGCCGCTGCCTGCGCCCGCGGTGACCAATACCGCGCCTTCGGTATCGAGTACCGCCTGTTTCTGTACGTCGTTAAGTTCTTCTATCCCGTGCATTTCGTCCTCTGATATTTGATCCGAAAATATTTACGCGCCCGTGCGTTCGCGGTAGTATCGTTCTTTAAGCTCGCGAAACTTATTGGAAAGCTCCAATATATAACGCTGCCTTGCCGTCGCGTCGAGTTTATTGTATACCTCGCCGTCAATCAGCTGTCCTATGGGATTGAGCGTTGCCTCGTCGCGATCGAGCATTTCGCAAACGCGCTCGTACATGCGCTCGTCGGAAAGATTGCGTTTCGATACCGATACCGCCGAGTTTATCGGCACTCGCGTCGGCTTTACTTCAGCGCCGTTCGCAAACGTTCCTTCGTCCGATCTGACCGAGTCCCAATACCCCATTTTCAGCCGCTGTTTTGCCAGCCACGCGCGTTTTTTAAGCTCGCCCGATTGTTTACGTGACATTCTGCCCTCCGCTTGTTTTTTATCCCTTGACGCCAAACATAAGCGCTCGGAATTTATCGGTATGGGCAGTATAGCATGTTTTTATCGGCTTGATATGCGTTTTTGTTTATTCGACCCAACTAGTGCGTTTGCGACCTAAATCGCGGTCATGCCGTACTCCTCAAAGCCGTATGCGGTCGGCGGCGCTCAACAGCAATTCCTCGGTCTTTTCCCAACCCAAGCACGCGTCCGTTATGGACTTGCCGTAAACGCCGTCCGTCGGTTTTTGATTGCCGTCCTCGATATAACTCTCGATAAGAAAACCTTTGACAAACTCGTTGATTATCTCCGATTCTCTAGCGTTGTTCAAAACCTCTCTGACTATTCTGGGTTGCTCAAACGGGTGCTTGCCGCTGTTCGAGTGGTTCGTGTCGATGATGACCGCGGGATTTTTGAGCCCCTGCTCTATATACATTTCGTGCAGTCTTATCACGTCCTCAAAGTGATAATTGGATATATTGTTTCCGTAAACGTCCACCGCTCCGCGAAGCACTGCGTGCGCGAGCGGATTGCCGGGCGTTTTCACCTGTTTGTCGTTATACTTGAACTCGTTTGATATTTGCGCGGCATAAATCGAATTGAGCAGTACCGGAATGCTTCCGTTCATCGGGTTTTTTATGCCGACGGGTACGTCTATACCGCTTGCTACAAGCCGATGCATTTGGTTCTCGGACGAACGCGCGCCGACCGCGATATAGCCCAAAACGTCGTCGATATAGTCAGAATTATCGGGATACAGCATTTCGTCCGCCGTAAGCAATCCACTCTCTTTTACCACGCGAATATGCATTTTTCTGAGCGACAGAATACCGCCTTGGATATCCGTCGCTTCGACATGCGGATCGGGGCTGTGAAACATGCCCTTATAGCCCTCGCCGCGCGTCCTCGGTTTATTGGTATAAACGCGCACCAATACGTAGGCTTTGTCTTTTATTTTTTCCGCAACGCGCGAAAGACGGCACGCATAATCGCATACCGCATCCTCGTTGTCCGCCGAACACGGACCTACGATAAAAAGTTTTCTTTTGTCTTTACCCGTCAATATGTCGGAAATATTGCGTTCCGCTTCCGCCTTTTTCGCTTTGAGCGAATCGGAAAACGGCTCGATCTTACGTATTTCTTCGGGCGACATGATCGACCGTATCGTTTCAAACATTCGCACTTTGTTTTCCTTTATCTCTTTTCTTCCGTATACGAGGTACGAAGTTCCTCGCGATTGGTCCGAACGAGCGACAGCGTAGTCAGCAAGAACTGCTCGGTCTCTTTGAACACCTCGTCTAGGTGCGCTTTGGTGCGCAGCATGAGATTATCGCACTGCGCGTAAGCGCTTTCTATTATCTGTTTTGCGCTTGTCTGCGCTTGCCGCACTACTTCGGATTCGCTCGCAAGCTTTTCCGCGCGTTCCTCCGCCGCACGTATAGTGTTTTTAGCCACCACGTCGGCGTTGGCAAGTATCTCCTTGCGCTTTTGCTTGACGTATTCCGCTTCCTCGAGCGATTCGGGCAATACCCTTGCCAGTTTGTCGCAAAGATCGCAACAAAGCGCGATGTCGGGCTTTTTGGAAAAAAATCCGTGCGAAGAATTAAGCTCTTCTCTGAGCGATTGAAGAATATCGAGCGCCGTATTTTGATCTTTCATTTAAACGTTCCCTCGCTTACCGTACACAGAGTACGTTTTTTGTTGCGCATCGCCTACTACGTAACCGTCAAGCGACGCGCCTAATCCCGCAAGCTGTCTCACGACCGTAGACGAAACATGTTCCGTTTGCGCGTCGGACATAAGATACACGCATTCGTTGTCGCACTGTCCGTTATACACGCGCGAAAGGTCGCGCTCATACTCGTAATCCCGAGCGCCGCGAAGCCCTCTAATCAGCACGCACGGCGACTGACGTTTCAAAAATTCGGACAAAAGCCCCGTAAAAGTGACTATCTTTACGCCGTCTAACCCCGCAACGGACAGCTTTACAAGCTCGAGTCTGTCGGCAAGGCTCGCCGTGGATTTTCCCGTATCTTCCGCCACCGCGATCATCGCTTCTCCAAACACCGAAAGAGCGCGCTCCGCCAAATTGCGATGTCCGCAAGTAAAAGGATCAAACGCTCCCGCCAAAACCGCTTTCATTATCGCCTCTCATAATTATTTCAAGAGCCGTTACACCGAAAACTCTTTTGTCTATTATACAGTTTTTCGGTACGTTTATCAAGTTATTTGAGCTACTATGTTCGATAATTATCGCCCCGTTTTGTTTAATCATGTCGTATCTTAAAATCAATTCGAGAGCGGCGTCTGCAAAACCGCTGTCGTACGGCGGATCGCAAAATATCAAATCGAACTTCTGCTCGCGAAGAAGCCTGAGCGCCCGTCGAAAATCCGATCTCACGAGCCGCGCAGGTATTTTGAGCGCATCGATATTTTTTTGAACGTTGCGCGTATCCGCATCCGCAAACACGCAAGACGCCGCGCCGCGCGATATCGCTTCTATACCGAGCGCGCCCGTGCCGCAAAACACGTCCAAAACTTCCGCGCCGTCCAACAACCCGTGATTTTCGAGAATGGAAAACAAACTGCCCTTGACAAGATCGGTCGTAGGCCGCACTACGCCTCGAGGCGCGAAAAGGTTTCTTCCTTTGTACTTACCCGATATTACTCGCATTGTTAAAGTATATCACACCGCTCTCGGTAATGCAACAGTCGAGCGGCTCGTCGTGCTTTTCGTTTACAAACTCAACACGCTGACAGTCGAAAGCGAGCCCGATCCGCACCCCGCCGCAAAGATCGGCGCGGAAAAATCTGTCATAACAACCCTTGCCGTAACCGATACGGTAACCGTCTCCGTTAAAGCCCAAAAGCGGCGTCACGCAAAAATCGATTTTCATATCACACGCTTCGCCGTAGCAGTCGTTAGGCAAATTCCCGTTGCTATCGGGCTTGCCCGTGTGCGCCAATCTTTTGGGAGTAATAACGCCGTTGACAGTGTACGGCGCAAAAACCGCGCTGTCGCTCCTTTTTAAAAGCTCCGCGATAAGCTTGTCCGTAGAAAGCTCGCTCCCCATAGAAACATAGACGAGCACGTTCCCGCGCAATAACGAAAGCGCGATACGCGTCGCGGCTTGCTCGCGCTCATGCTTGTCCGATATATTTTTGCGCAAAGCTATAAGCTCGCGCCTTAATAGGTTTTTATCTTTATACATATATCCTTTCCGCTCGGGCGTTGAATCCCGTAAGCACCTCGTAGACTATGGTTCCGTACACGTTTGCAAGATACAAAGCGTCGGCTTTTTCTCTAATGACGTAAGCGTTTTCGCCCACGCGGCACACTACATTCGTTACGTCTATCATGGTAAGATCCATGCACGGCTGACCGAGCACGGGGCACTTCACTCCGCGCACCGTCATATAAAGCGGCTTATCGCAACGCCTGAATCCGTCTGCATAACCGCACCTGACAGTCGCTACTATCGCGTCGCGGTCGAGCACGAAATCGCCGTAACCGACGTGACTGCAGCGCGCGACGCGTGATATCTCCACGATCTTCGCCCGAGCGGTAAGTGCGATATCCGTATAGTTCGAATATCCGTACATAGCTATACCCATGCGCGTCATATCGAACATATAGTTCTCTGCAACGTCGAGAGCGCAAGAACAGTATAAATGCCTGTTGCCGCGCAGTATAGCGTCTTTGGTCATGGCGTCGAACGCTTCCGACTGTTCTCCCGCCGTCGATATCCCGCCGTAAATATGCGAATACACCGACCAAGGCTTTACGCCGTAATTCTTGCACACGCCGACTATCGAATCGAGCTCCGCACCGTCCGCGCCGAGTCTGTTCATGCCCGTGTTTACAGCTACCGAAAAATTACGTTTTCCCGCGGCAAGTAAAGTCTCCGCATCTTTGACGGTGTTTACCGTCGGCACTATTTGCGGCGCGCAACCGTAGTACAAACATTTTTTCAGTTCGCCGCCGAGTACGAGTATTGGCTTTTTAACTCCCGATACGGCAAGCTCCATGGCCTCGTCGCAAGTAGCTACGGCAAAGCTGTCCACTATAGGTTCTATGTACGGCGCGACCATAAGTCCGTGCCCGTACGCTTCGGCTTTGACCACGGCGCAAAATCGCACGGGGATCCTCGCGCGAATGCGCCTTATGTTACCGCGTAACTTACTCAAATCGATCACGAGCTGCATAATTCACCTCGACAGTGTTTATGCATTTGCGACCGATCGTGTGCCAATTATATTTCTTCGGGCGTGCCGCCTTTCATGTTTTTGACCGCCGACGCGAGTTTTGCGCGCATGCGCTTATAGTTCCTGTCCGATTCGTCGCGCGCGTTATTGCCGTCGCTTTGTTCGGCGTCGCCTTCAAATCGACAGCTTTCCGTAACGACGGTTATCCCGTCGCCCGAAACGCTTACTATCCCGTCTCCGACTATCATGCGCGTTTCCACGACCGAGGTCTTGACGGAAATCTCGCCTGCGGACAGCAGTAAAACGCGAGGGCTGGCGCCGCTCAAAAAGCCCGCTTTGCCGTCGGGCGTATTCACGCTCAAATACTCCGCCTCGCCCTTATAAAAATCGCTTTCGGGCGTTACAATGTGCAATAGAAAAGTTTTCAACCGAACGCCTTTTCCTTTACCTCGTCGAGGTCGCCCACCATATAAAACGCCGATTCGGGGTACTTATCCGCTTCGCCTTTGAGTATCGACGAAAAACATTCGAGCGTGGTTTTAAGCGGAACGTACCGACCTTCCATACCCGTAAAGTTCTTCGCCACGAAAAGCGGCTGAGAAAAGAATCTCTGAAGCTTGCGCGCGCGGTGAACGAGCGCTTTGTCCTCTTCCGAAAGTTCGTCCATACCGAGTATGGATATTATATCAGACAGATCGTTGTAGCGTTGAAGGGTGGCTTGAACGGCGCGGGCTATGCCGTAATGCTCCGCGCCCAACACCGATTTTTCGAGTATACGGCTCGTGGATTGCAACGGGTCTACGGCGGGATAAATACCCTGCTCGACTATCTTGCGGCTGAGCACCGTAGTCGCGTCCAAGTGCGAGAAAATCGCCGCGGGAGCGGGGTCGGTAAGATCGTCGGCGGGAACATAAACCGCCTGAATGGACGTGATAGAGCCGTTTTTCGTGCTTGCGATACGCTCTTCGAGCGAACCGAGCTCCGTCGCAAGCGTCGGCTGATAGCCTACTGCGGACGGTAGTCTGCCAAGCAAAGCCGACACCTCGGACCCCGCCTGAATATAGCGGTAAATGTTGTCGATAAACAACAAAACGTCTTTATTCATTTCGTCGCGGAAATACTCGGCGACGGTCAAGCCCGTGAGCGCCGTGCGCATACGCGAGCCGGGCGGCTCGTTCATTTGCCCGAACACAAGCGCGGTCTTGTCTATAACGCCGCTCTCCGTCATGTCCTGTATCATTTCGTAGCCTTCGCGGCTACGCTCGCCCACGCCCGTAAAAATCGAATACCCGCCGTGCTCTGTCGCAACGTTGTGTATCAATTCCATTATTAGTACCGTTTTGCCGACGCCCGCGCCGCCGAACAGACCGATCTTGCCTCCGCGAAGATAGGGCGCGACAAGGTCTATTACCTTTATGCCCGTTTCCAATATCTCGACGCCCGATTTTTGCTCGTAAAATTCGGGCGCGCGTCGGTGAATGGCTCTATGCGTTTCCGATCTTATCTCGCCTTTTCCGTCTATCGGTTCACCGAGCACATTCATGACCCGTCCGAGCACGCTTTCGCCTACGGGCACCGAAATAGGATGACCGAGCGCGTACGCCGTCATTCCGCGCGTAAGTCCTTCGCTCGGCTCCAATGCGATACAGCGCGCCGACGACGGAGGTATATGGCTCATGACTTCCAAAGTGATATAACCGTCGGTCTCGGGGCTTACTTCGACCAATATCTTCTCATGGATCTTGGGCATTTTCGTCTCGAACATAACGTCTACTACGGGTCCCAAAACCACCGTTACTTTACCTTGATTCAACTGTTCTTTCTTCATCAAACACCTCGCCCGAGCGCTTGCGTAGAGCCTATGATCTCGGTTATTTGCTCCGTGACCGCGCCCTGTCTTGCGCGATTGGCGGAAAGCGACAGCTCGCCTATCATCTCGTCGGCATTTTTTGTAGACGCGGACATTGCCGCGCTTCTTGCGCTGTGCTCAGCCGCCGTACTGTGTACGAGCGCGCCGTATATCAAACCGCTCACATACATGGGAATGAGCCGTTCCAACACTTTGGCGCCCGACGGCTCGAACTCTGCGCTTACATTTGTAGCTATATCTGCCCCCGCGCCGATATTTTCGGGCGTGATCGGCAAAACGTCTATGATCTTTGGCGTCCATGCCGACCTCGACGCGAGACGGGTGTACGCCAATCTGACAGATCGATACCCGTTTCCGTACAGCGACAAAACCGCGTCGGATATGCGCTTTGCCTGAGCGTAATCGGGCGCATAAAAAAGTCCCGCAAACCTCGCGTCGGTTTCGTTGGTATGAGCGTACTTTTCGAGCGCCGTTTGACCTATCGGCATAATTACGGTCTCGCTGTTTATGACGGCGTCGACCGCGCGAAAAACGTCATGATTAAACGCGCCGCAAAGCCCTTTATCGGACGAAATGACAATGACAAGATCTTTGCCGTGCGTAGGGCTCTTCAGAATTTCTTTGGCATCCGCATCGGCATGCGAAACTATATCCGCCGTCACGTTAAACAGCACGTCAAAATAGACCTTATTCTTTTCGAACAGCTCCATGCTCTTGCGCATTTTGGCGACCGAAATTGTCTCCATAGCGCCCGTTATCTGCCGCGTCTGATTGACCGAAGCAAGGCGGCGCTTGACGTCCGCCAAGCTATTCATTGCCGCCGTCCTTTAAGAAGAACAGCAAGAACGTTTCCACAGCCTCCTCGATGGTAATGCCCATATCCATGGTGACTTCTTCGCCGCGCGCCAAGCTTTTTAATACGTCGGCATGGTTTACGTCGAAGTATTTGATAAACTTATCCGCAAAATCCGCGACGCGGGTCGGCGGTATCGATCTTAACAGCTCTTTGGTTATGATATACAGCAATACTATCTGATGCGCTTCGCTCATAGGACAGTGCACGTCCTGCTTCAATACTTCCGTAGCGCGCTTGCCTTGTTCCAATGCCCGCAGCGTGGTCTCGTCGAGATCGGCGCCGAACTGAGCAAACACCGCAAGCTCGCGATACTGCGATAGATCGAGCCTGAGCTTACCCGCAACTTTTTTCATAGCGCGGCTTTGCGCGCCCGAGCCGACGCGCGAAACGGAAAGTCCGACGTTTATAGCGGGGCGCGTGCCCGCGTTGAACAGATTGCTCTCCAAATATATCTGACCGTCGGTTATGGAAATTATATTGGTCGGAATGTATGCCGAAATATCACCCGCAAGCGTCTCCACTATGGGCAGAGCGGTCATGGACCCGCCTCCGCACTCCTTATTGAGTTTTGCGGCGCGCTCCAAGAGCCGCGAGTGAAGATAGAATATATCGCCGGGGTACGCTTCGCGTCCCGGCGGGCGTTTGAGCAAAAGACTCATTGCGCGGTATGCGACTGCGTGCTTACTGAGATCGTCGTATATGATAAGCACGTCTTTGCCCGCATACATAAATTCTTCCGCGATGGCGCAACCGGCATACGGAGCGATATACTGAAGCGGCGCGCTGTCGCGCGCTGTGGCGCACACCATTACGGTATAGCTCATTGCGCCGTGCTCTGTAAGTGTGTTTACGACCGACGCGACCGACGAAGATTTTTGACCTATCGCCACATAAATGCATATCACGTCTTTGCCTTTCTGGTTGATTATGGTATCGACGGCTATGGACGTTTTACCCGTCTGCCTGTCGCCTATTATAAGCTCGCGCTGACCTCTTCCTATGGGAACGAGCGCGTCCACTGCGAGTATACCCGTCGAAAGCGGCGTATTCACTTTGTCTCTGTCTTTGATGGGCGGCGCGGAAGCTTCTATAGGTCTGTACTTATCCACTTCGAACTCGCCCAAGCCGTCAATGGGCTTGCCGAGCGGATTGACGACCCTGCCGAGCAGCTTATTGCCGACGGGCACGGAAACTATCATACCCGTTGTCTTTACAAGCATGTGCGAGGAAACCTTGTCCTCATCGTCCAAGACTATCGCGCCCACACCGTCGTTTTCCAAACTCAAAACTATGGCTTGCGCGCCGTTTTCTATTTGCAGCATTTCGCCGTACTCGGCGTCCGACAGCCCGCTTGCGCGTATTACGCCGTCGCCGCAAAACTCTATACGCCCCGCGCGCCGCACATCGTAACTCTTTTCAAACGACGACACGCTTTTTTTAAGCTCCGCGTCTACGCGTTTTTTGATCTGTTCCGCGGTCTCGGCTGTCGCTTGAGGTTCGATTTCCGAAACCGCTTCCGCAGTCGCGCCTTTCTTGCGCTTACGCTTTTTGCCCTTTTCTGTAAGCGACGCGGTAGCGGACGCGACAAACTTTTCGCTCATAACAAAATCGGGATCGATCTTGTCTATCTGCGATCTGACCGTTCCGTCGTAATATTTATCGCCGTCCACGACGAGTATACCGCCGATAAGCGCTTTGTCTATATTATAGACAAACTCCGTCTTCTCGCCTTTATGCTTAGCCGAGAACACGGACTCCACACGTTTTTTATCGACGTCGCAAAGCGGCGCGGCGGAAGTGACTGTGATTACCGCCGTTTCGCATGTCTTGTCTTTCATCAATCACCGTCCTCCCAATCGGAAAGGACTTGTTCTATAAGTGCGGAATTGTCCGCATCCGAAATTTCTCGCTCCAATAATTTTTGGGCGACTTGCACGGCGAGAGTGTTCACGCTGTCGCGATACTCGTTTTTAAGCTGTTCTTTTTGATACACCGCGTCTTTTTTTGCGGCGTCCACTATTACTTTAGCCTGTTCCTGAGCTTCCGCTACTATGGCGTCGGCACGGTCCTGCGCGTTTTTGGCGACTTCGGCGGAAATGCGCGCGCTCTCGGATTTAAGCTCTTCCGATCTTTTTTCGTATTCCGCTTTAAGCTGTTCGCTTTCCGTTTTGAGCTTTTCGTTTTCCTCGAAAGTTTCCTGAATGCTCTTTCGCTTATTTGCGAGCATTTTTTTAATGGGCTTGTACAACACAAGCACCAATACGGCAATCAGTATTATCAGATTGCCCAAATAAAACAGCATCGAACGCCAATCAAGCCCCAATGCTTCAAATATGTTTGCCGAAATAAACATATACGCGACCTCAACGAACGGCTATCACATTACCAACAGCATGATCGCTATGAACACGCCGTATATAGCCGTCGTTTCGCAAAACGCCAAACCTATGAACAGCGTAGACCGTATCTGCTTATGCGCTTCCGGCTGACGCGCTATGCCCTCTACCGCCTTACCTGTAGAGATACCCATACCGAGACCCGCGCCGATACACGCAAGCGCGGCAAGACCCGCGCCGACTGCCGCGAATCCGTCAACGCCAAGCATCGAGACGATGGGCATGATCGCATTTATAATTGCTTGCATAATTACCTCCTGTTATTCGATGGCTTCGTTGATAAAGTTCATCGATAAGAACATAAATACGTACGATTGAATGAGCGCGTGAAACAGCGTGAATAACGGTTCCAGCGCAACGGGCAGAATGTACGGACAAAATCCGTAAACTATCTCCATTATCAAATATCCGGAGAACACGCTGCCGAAAAGTCTCAGCGCCATAGAGAACGGAACGACGCAATCTGTCACGAGCGGTATGACGGGCGCAAAGTGTTTCAGCCGTCTCGCTCTATGCTTTAATATGCCAAGAGTTTGCACCATAACAAACGTTACGGCGCCCAAAACGATATCACAGTTAAGATCGGACAACGGCGATCTGAGCCCAAAAAGCTCGGCAAGCACGCCGAACATGATAAATGCCGAACACCCGAAATACAACGGACCTACTGCGCGCGAGTACTTGTCGGTCATCTCGTCCGAATTGGACGAGAACATTCCGACTGCCCATTCTAGAAACGACCTTAAGACCGACGTATGCTTAAAATCTTTTTCCCAGCGCGGTATACAAGCGACGCGCACGACCACGGCAAAAATAATAAGCAACGCGGAAACGACCAATGTCGTAAACATGGTCACCGTAAAGTCGAAATCTCCTACGCTGTAAAGCACCTTGGGTGCGATTGAAGGCAATTCTCCCATCGCCGAATAATATAGCACTCCTCCGCATAAAAAGTCAACTGTTTAAAAACGCGCGTAAAAATTTTTCTCGCTTACTATTTATCAACAGCCGAGACTAAGCGGCACGTTTATATACTGTCAGACTAAAACACTTATCAATAATTGAGATAACTGTCAAACGCATTTTTAATGTGATTGACTGTTTTATCCTCGAGATATACTTCCACGACGTCGAAGCGCACGGGAACGCCGAACAACCTATATTTCTTGATATACTGCGAAGTCACCTGTGTTATCTTTTTTACTTTGTCGTGACCAACCGCTTCGACGGGCTTGCCGTATTCGAGCGACAGTCTCGATTTTACTTCGACGGATATGAGCGTACGGTCGTCCGTTACAAAGATATCGACCTCGCCTATATCGGTCGTAAAATTCCTGTCAAGCACTCGATAGCCGTGCGTTTCCAGATATTTTACGGCGATATCCTCGCCCGTTTTTCCGCTCTTGTTTACACGTTTTTTTCTGTCTTTCATTCTATGCTCCGTCGCCTGCGTTTTGCTCGTTTTCCGCGTCGACAAAATGACCGATAAAGCTTACTCGGTGCACGGGCGTCGCGCCAAACGCCTTTAACGCCGCTATATGCTCCGCAGTGCCGTACCCTTTATTCTTTATAAACCCGTACTGCGGGTATTTTTCGTGCAGTTCGCGCATCAATCTGTCGCGCGTTACCTTAGCAATTATCGATGCGGCGGCGGTCGCATAACTCTTGGCGTCGCACTTGACTATTGAACTGTACGGCACGACGGTATCGAGACCTTTTACCGCGTCTACGACCGCGTGATCGGGGCGTTTTTTCAGACCTTCTATCGCGCGTTTCATGCCGAGTTTGGTCGCTTCCAAAATATTTATTTTATCTATCGTGCGCTCGTCTATAAGCACCACGCAGTAATCTGCGACGGCGGTTATCTTGTCAAACAATTCCTCGCGTTTTTTTTCGCTCAGTTTCTTACTGTCGTCTATCTCCGCGATAAGCGCGTCGTGCGGCATAATGCACGCGCATACCGAAAGCGGTCCCGCAAGCGGACCCCGTCCCGCTTCATCCACACCGCAAACAAGCTTGCCGTAGCCGTCGTCAAAGCGCGCAAGCTCTTCCGCTCGCGCAATCACCGCCGCGTTATCCTTCATAGTCCTCACACTTTTCCAATGCTATTTTTCCGAGCCTGCATTTTCTGTAATCGTCGAGAATGATCGCCGCAGCGCGCTCGGTATCGGGCTGACCGCCGCGGATCTTGAACCCTCGCGACAATGCTATCGTCTCCAAACCGTCGCAGGCTTCCACCGCTCGGCCGTATCGGGTTTGCAGAATATTGACGTCGATACCGTTCAATCGCTCGATAAGCGCGAGCGCAAGCTCCGTTTTGTCTAATACTTCGTCTTTTATGCTTCCTATAATGGCTAGGTTTTCGCCGACGCGCCTATCCGATATTTTGGGATACAGCGTGCCCGGCGTGTCCAAAACGTCGAGCGTTTCGTCAACGCGCGCCCATACGACGCTGCGCGTAACGCCCGCGCGGTTGCCCGTATCGAGTCTTGCTTTGCCGCAAAGCGTGTTTATTACTGTGGACTTTCCCGTATTTGGAACGCCGACTACCACGGCGCGAGCATGCGCGTTCAGACCTCTTCGCTTTTGCCGTTCCAACGTTTCACGACACGCGTTTTTGATAGCCGCGATCAGTTTCTTTCTGCATCCCGCGTCAGTGCCGTTTGTCGCGATAGCGGTGTTTTTGCCGTTTGTAAGGGTCTTGACCCACGCATCGGTAACAGTCCGCTCGACGGTATCACACTTATTGAGCAGATACACGATAGGCGCGTTTATCATGCCGTCGAACTTGGGATTGAAGCACGAGCGCACAGCGCGGCTGTCGAGCACGTATACTACACAATCGCACGCTTTCAAACTCGACTCGATCTCGCGCGTCGATCTTGCCATGTGCCCGGGAAACCAATTTATTTCCATCATACGCCTCCACCGCTGTCCTTGTCACCGAGCTTTTTTTCGTTTTGCAGTTTTTCCCACAGGTCGGCGCGGCGCTCTTTTGTAAGACGCTCGCTGCATTCTCTGCGGTACTTGTCCACTTTTTTATGATCGCCGCTCTGCAAAACTTCGGGGACTTTCAAGCCCATAAATTCGGGCGGACGGGTATACTGCGGATATTCCAACAACCCGTCGGAAAAGCTCTCGGTTTCGTGCGATTCGCTTTTGCCCAAAACGCCGTCGACAAACCGCGCAGCGGCGTCCACTATGCACATAGCGGCAAGCTCGCCGCCCGAAAGTACATAATCGCCTATCGAAATCTCCCTGTCGATACATAGATCGATAACGCGCCGATCGACGCCTTCGTAATGCCCGCACAGTATCATCAGCTTGTCTGTCTGAGCGAGCTCGCGCGCCATGCCGTCGCACAGCCTGTCGCCTACGGGCGAAGTGAATATCCTCAGATACTCATGGTCGGGGTCTATCGCGTTTATGCAGTCGTAAATGGGCTGCGGGGTCATTACCATGCCCGCGCCGCCGCCATACGGCGTATCGTCGCACTTACCGTGCTTGTCCTTGCTGTACGCTCGGATATCCACCGCTTTAAAATCGATAACGCCTTTTTTTATGGCTCTTCCCATAATGCTCTCGCCGAGCGCGTCGAACATGGCGGGAAACAGCGTCAATACTCTAATCTTCATAGACCGCCACCGTATCGAGCGCGTCGCCGTCTACAAAAAACGTGCGGGTATTCTCATCGTACTCGGCGCCAAGCGCCTTGATAAAAGCAAACGACATGCCGCCGCGCTCCGTGCTTACCGTAAAAACGTCCGCCGCGCCGAATGACTCGACGCGGTCTATCACGCCTATGCGCTCCAATGCTCCGTTACGGCGCGCAACAAGCGCGCAGCCGATAAGGTCGGCTATAAAAAACTCGCCTTTTTCGGTCTTTACAGCGTTTTCGCGCTCTATCTCGATATCAGCGCCGCGAAGAAGCTCCGCCGCGTTTCTGTCTATCACGCCGTCAAGCGTTATGTACACGTCGCCGCCCGTTACGCGCGCTTTTGCTATCCTGTACGGCTTACCTTTTATGCTTACCGTTTCAAGCACGCAAAAACGCGACGGATCGGAAGTCATGGGTTTGACTTTGAGTTCGCCGCGTATGCCTTGTGGTTTTAAAATTTGCCCGATCAACATATTACTCGTCGATTTCGACGGTATAGTTTTTTCCGAGCTTGACGGAAGCCGCCTTTACAACGGAACGGATCGCCTTTATCAGTCTGCCTTGCTTGCCGATTATCTTGCCGACGTCGTCCTTGGCAACGCGAATCCTAACGGTTTCGCCTTCCTCGGTAACGCTGACCTCGTCGGTATTGTCGACAAGCGAAGCGACCATGTATTTAACCAGCTCGACCATCGACTATTCCGCCTTCTTTTTCTTTTCGACTTTGGTCTTTTGCGTGGATTTTTTGGTCTCCAATACGCCCGCGTCTACAAGCAACGAGCGAACAGTGTCGGTCGGTTGCGCGCCTTTCTTGATCCAGTCCTTGGCTTTGTCGGCATCGAGTTTGAGCCCGTCGTCAAGGTGCGGATCGTACGTGCCGAGCACCTCGATGAATCTGCCGTCGCGGGGCGAACGTGAGTCCGCTACGATTATGCGGTAGAACGGGGATTTGTGATCGCCGAGGCGTGTGAGTCTGATTTTAACCATGTTTTCTCCTTTTTACTTGCCGTGTATTTACTTTTGTTGGTGATATTTACTATACACCCGACTAACGGCTTTATTTGTTTTTATTTCTTGTCGCCGGTCTTTCGGCGTTTCAAGCGTTTGGGTTGTGGTGATATTTACTATACACCCGACTAACGGCTTTATCTGAACCGCCGTTTTTGACGGACTATTTTTTGCTGCATTTGCGGGAGCTTGCCCGAGTTTGCGGCGCGCATCATTTCGCGGGTCTGGTCGTACTGCTTTAATAATGCGTTTACTTCCTGCACTGTCGTGCCGCTGCCCGCCGCTATGCGTTTACGGCGTGATGACTTGATTATTTCGGGATGATTGCGTTCCTGCGGCGTCATCGACAGTATTATCGATTTGTATTTATTGATACGTTCGTCTATCGCTCGCGAATCGACGTTGGCGCGGTTCATGCCGGGTATCATTGCCACTACGTCGTTGATATCGCCCATCTTGGCTAGCGACTTGAACTGCGTCAAAAAGTCCTCGAGCGTAAACTTGTTTTCGCGCATACGCTTTTCGAGTTTTTTCATTTCCTCTTCGGAAACGGCGTTTTGCGCTTTTTCTATAAGAGTGAGCACGTCGCCCATGCCGAGTATTCTCGACGCCATACGGTCGGGATAGAACGGCTCGATATCGGTCGGCTTTTCACCCGTGCCGCAGAACTTGATGGGTTTGCCCGTTACCGACCTTATTGACAGTGCCGCGCCGCCGCGCGTGTCGCCATCCAATTTAGTAAGGATAACACCCGTTATATCGAGTTCGTCGTTAAACGTTTTGGCAACGTTTACCGCGTCCTGACCTGTCATCGCATCGACCGTGAGCAATATCTCCGTCGGAGCGGTCTTTTGCTTGATCTCTTTGAGCTCGGTCATAAGCTGCTCGTTTATATGCAATCGACCCGCCGTATCGACGATAACCGTGTCGTAGCCGAGCTTTTTCGCTTCTTCAACGGCGTTAGCCGCTATTTTGACGGGATTGCCAGCGCCCTGCTCGAACACCGGTATATTGACTTTTTTACCGACTACCTGCAACTGATTTATCGCCGCAGGACGGTAAACGTCGCATGCCGCGAACATCGGTTTTTTACCCTGCTTTAATAAATATCCGCCGAGCTTGCCGCAAAAAGTCGTTTTGCCCGCGCCCTGCAAACCGCACATAAGTATTACTGTAGGCGGTTTTGACGAGACTTCGAGCTTGCTGTTTGTCGAGCCCATGAGTTCTACGAGCTCGTCGTTTACTATTTTTACAACCTGTTGCCCGGGCGTAAGCGATTTTAAAACGGCTTCGCCTACGGCTTTTTCCGAAACTTTGGAAACAAAGTCCTTTACGACCGCATAGTTTACGTCGGCTTCCAAAAGCGCAATGCGTATCTCGCGCATCGCCTGCTTTATATCGCCTTCGGTAAGCTTACCGCGCGACGTTATTTTGGAAAACACATTGCCGAGCTTTTCGGCAAGCGATGAGAAAAGTCCCATATCACGCTCCGTTATATATCTTTGATGATCGCATCGAGACGCGACTTTGCCGTTTGCACATCGCCGTCGTCGAGCGCTTTTGAGATCGCGGTAAGCTCCGCGGTTATCGCATCGACTTTTTTAATATACCCAACCTTGCTTTCACAGTCTTTGAGCGCCTTTTCCGCTTGGCGTATACTGCATAACGCCGCTTGACGCGAAACTCCGCCGTTTTCGGCTATTTCCGATAGCGAAAGATCGTCGTCATAGTAACTGCGAATGATATCGCGCCGATGTTCGGTCAGCAAGCCGCCGTACGCGTCGCACAACCTGCTTATGCTAAGATCTTTACCCATACTGTTAAGTCAAATGACTTTACAGCTATTATACACCGTTATAATTACAATATCAAGCGTTTTTTACACGATTTTAATATTTTTAAAAAATATTTCACAAAAAATCCGCGCGCACAACGCAACGCGGACACTATTTACTCGGTATTTTTAAGATTTAAGCTCACTGCTCGTCCATTATTCCGTTTACAAACTCTTCTGCGTTAAAGTCTTCGAGATCGTCTATGCCCTCTCCGACACCGACGTAGACTACGGGCACGCCGAGTTCGCCCGCTATAGCAAGCACTACGCCGCCTTTTGCCGTGCCGTCGAGCTTGGTAAGCACTATGCCGTCTATATCGATAGCCTCGTTGAATATTTCCACCTGCGAGATAGCGTTTTGACCGGTCGTAGCGTCGAGCACGATATAGTTCATGACCATTGCGTCGGGCAACTCGCGCTCTACTACGCGCGAGATCTTTTTAAGCTCCTCCATGAGGTTCTTTTTGTTATGCAACCGACCCGCGGTATCGACCAACAAAACGTCGCCGTTTTTGCTTTTTACGCTTTGCGCGGCGTCAAACACGACCGCGGCGGGGTCTGCGCCCTCCGTGTGCTTGATTATCCTGACATTCGCGCGCTCCGCCCACACGGTAAGCTGATCGGCCGCGGCGGCGCGGAACGTATCCGCGGCAGCGATCGTAACGGACTTGCCCGCCTTTTTGAATTTTTTGGCGAGCTTGCCTATCGCCGTGGTTTTACCTACGCCGTTCACGCCCGAAAGCATTATGACGAGCGGGTATTCGTACGTGGGCTGTTCGTTCTCTTCCAACAGCTCGACGAGTATTTTTTTGAGCAAAGTCCGCACTGTCGCCGTATCGCGCACATGGTTTTTGTCTATCTCGCCCTTGAGCCTATCCATAACGGTATCTGTAGTTTCAGCGCCGATATCGGACGTAATGAGTATCTCTTCGAGCTCGTCGTAAAAATCGTCGGTAAGAACGCCGCCCGTAAACAGCTTGTTAAGCTTATAGGCTATTGCCTCTTTGGTCTTTTTAAGACCTTCTTTTATCTTTGAAAAAAAGCCCATTTCAACCTCTTAAAGTACGGCAGCAATCGCTTTACTCCGCCGATACGGACACAGCGGAACGCACCGCTTCGTCGAGACGCACGGAGACTATCGTCGACACGCCTTCTTCTTCCATAGTCACGCCGTAAAGCGAGTTTGTCTGCTCCATAGTGGGTTTTCTGTGCGTGATAACGATAAACTGCGTATCCTGAGAAAACTTTTTGAGATAGCTCGCGAATCTGCCGACGTTGGCGTCGTCGAGCGCCGCTTCTATCTCGTCCAAAAGACAGAACGGCATGGGACGCAGTTTAAGGATTGCAAACAATATCGCAATGGCGGTGAGCGTCTTTTCGCCGCCCGACAAAAGCGTGATAGACTGAAGTTTTTTCGAGGGCGGTTGCGCCTGTATCTCCACGCCGCGTTGGAGCGGATCGTCGTTCTCTGTAAGTATAAGATCGGCTTCGCCGCCGTTGAAAAGTTCCGAGAATATCTCGCGGAAGTTGGTGCGTATCTTTTCGAAGCATTCGTTAAAGTCACGAAGCATGGTTGCGGACATCTCTTTGATGACGCGCTCTTCGTCCGCAAGGCTCTTCTCGAGGTCGTCGCACTGTATCTCTTTTTCGTGATACGCTTTAAGAAGCTCTTGCGATTCCTCGATGGCGTTGGGGTTGATACTGCCGAGATTTTGTATTCTGCGTTTAAGCTTGGCTATCTCGATATTGCCAGCTTCCTGATCGTAGCTTTCGTCTTTGAACTCCAAGCACTGCGTATAATCAAGCCCGTACTCGTTTGCCACGCGGTCTTGCATGGCCTCCATATCGGCGTCTACGCGAGTGAGCAAAATTTCCTGCTCGTGCTTTTTCTCGGTGAGCGCGACTATGCCGTCGCTGAATTCTATTCTCGCTTTATCGTTCTGCGCCGCTTTGTCGTTAAGCTCGCCTTTATAGCGCGACAAGTCGGAAAGCTTGGAGTTAAGCTCCTCGCGGCGTTTATCTCCGCCGCCCGCGTTAGCCTCGGTAAGCGCGCGCAGCTTATCGCTCAACTGTTGGACCGTGCGGTTGTTGTCGAGTATAGCCATTTCGTTTTGCTCGATATTCTGAGCGGTGGCTACCGCCTCGCTCTTTATACGCGCTATCTCGACCGTAAGCGCTTCCGCATCCATGCGCAAAGTGACGACTGCGAGGTTTTTCTCGTTGGTCCTGTCGCGGAGCGAATCGCGCCTGCTGCGAAGCTCTTCGAACTCGCGATGGGTCTTGTCGTCTTCTTCGCTGCGCTCGGCTGTACCCAGCTCGTCTTGCGTTTTTTCTACCGCGTCTATATCCGCAGATATTTCGTCGATACGCTTTAAAAACGCAGTCATTATATTCTCGTCCGCCGCCTTTGTCTTGGACAGCGATTCTATCGTCTCTTTAAGTTTGTCGCACTCGACGTTTGCGGATGTTTCCGCCAGCTCGTATTCGTGTATATCCTCGTTCAACCCGCGAACACGCACGGTAAGCTCGTTGTTCCTCGCGGTAAGGCTCAAACTTTCATTACCGAGCTCGGTCATTCTGCCCTTAAGCTCGTCCACGCGCGCGGTTATTTCTTTAAGCTCGCGCTCGTGCGAGAACACATTGGGAACGTCGGATTTTTTGCTTCCGCCCGTGATAGAACCGTGCGGGAACACTACGTCGCCGTCGAGCGTGACTATCTTAAACGCGTAATTGCAATCCTTGGCAAGCGCTATCGCCGTGTCCATATCGTCCACTATAACGGTACCGCCCAAAAGTCCGCTTATAACGGTATCGAAAGTCGAGTCGCAAGACACCGCCGAAGTCGCCACGCCGTGACAACCCGAACGCCTGAGCTGCGGCATGTATGCGGGGTCGATAGTTCTCGACTTGAAGCTTGTTATGGGCAAAAACGTAGCGCGACCGTAACGATTATTCTTTAAATGCGCTATCAAAAACTTAGCGTCGTCCTCGTCTCTCGTTACGACGTTGCTCACCGCCGAGCCCAAAGCCATTTCGACCGCCGTCTCAAACCCTTCCTTGACGGTGATTATCTGACCGACTACGCCGAGCACGGCATTTTTTACGCGCGTGTCCGTCTTTGCGTCGTTTAACAGTTTTCTTACGGGAACGGCATAGCCTTCGAGCGAATTTTGAAGCTCGGTAAGCATGTTTTTGCGCAGTACCGATACCGAATATTCGCGCTTGACCTCTTCGAGCTCTTCGGTCGACGCTTTTAGTTTTTCGGATACCGAGCTCAATTCTTCGCTCGCCGAGCCGCGCTCGGATAAGAGCCCGTCTTTTTCGCTCGCAAGCTTGGATAGCCGCTCTTCGCGTTCGCTAAGCTCCGCCAATGCGGTAGCGAGCCGTTCGGAAGTCTCGGCAATGCGAACGCCCAAAGTCTCGGTACGGTCTTTGAGCCCGGCGCGCTCCGCGGTCAATTCGCCCATGCTCATGCTGACCGCAGCTTTGCGCTCCATGGCCTCCATGAGTTCTTTGCGGACGCGTTCGAGTTCCGCCTCTTCCGCGCAGACCTCTGCGTCGAGTTTTTCAAACTCGGCATTGAGTTTTTCGTATTCCGAAGTCGCCGCTTGCAAAAGTTCGGTCTTGCGGTTATACTCCGCTTGTTTTTCCTGCACCGATTGAGTGAGCTTGTTATAATTGTCCCCGAGCGTAACGTTAGCGGACATAAGGCTCTCGGTCTGTTTGGACAGACTGTTAAGCTGATGCGTCAAGAGCTCGACTTGTCCGGCTATTTTTTCCTTGTCTACGCTGAGAGTCAGAAGTTCGTTACGGTACGATTCGAGATTTTCGTCTATCCTGCGCAGCTCGTCCATTGCGGAAGTGTACGCTTCGGACGCCGCGTCGTATGCGGCTTGTTTCTCGCGGATGTCGGAGTCCAAGCCGTCTATGACCGCGCCGATAGCGTCTTTGGTATCGGACGCCGTCTCGTAACTTTTGATATAATAGTTTATTTCGTGATATTTGAGCTTTTCGCTGAGCTCGTTATACTGACGGGCTTTTTCGGCTTGACGCGTGAGCGGTCCCAAGCGATCGGCTTCGCCCTGCATCGCGTCTTTTATCCTGTCGAGATTGGCGCGCGTGCGCTCGTTGCGCCTTTCCGCCTCCGTCTTTTTAAACTTATACTTGCTTATACCCGCCGCTTCTTCGAATATGGCGCGACGGTCTTCGGGCTTGGAACTTATGAGCTCGGTTACTTTGCCCTGTCCTATTATGGTATAGCCCTCGCGAGCAAAGCCCGCGTCGCGGAGCATGTCCGAAATATCGCGAAGACGGCACTGCCCGCCGTTAATGTAATACTCGCTCTCGCCCGATCGGAAAAGCTTACGCGTAATGACTACTTCCGTAAAATCGTAAGACGGGAACAACGAACGCCCTGTATTATCGAAAGTGAGCGAAACTTCGGCATACGAAAGCGAACCGCGCTTGCTGGTGCCGTTAAAAATAACGTCCTGCATGCCGTTACCGCGGAGCAGTTTTGCCGATTGCTCGCCGAGGACCCATCGCACCGCGTCGGCAACATTGCTCTTGCCGCAGCCGTTGGGACCGACGATACCGGTTATGCCTTCGTCAAACTTGATTTCAAGTCTGTTCGCAAAGGATTTGAACCCCACAAGGGTCAACTTCTTGAACTTCAATTCGGTCTACCGTAAGCTTCTTACCTACGTTTCACCGTGTTTTTTGCACAAAAAACGCGCGCTCGTAGGCACAATATCAGTAAGTATAACACACGCGCAAAAAAAAATCAAATATTTAATACTGTTTACCCGTATATGTTTTCCGATTTTTGTCGAAACCAAATACGCAAGTATTTTATAAAACTACTCGCTTTTACCGTTTAATATCGAAACAGCCAAACGCGCGGCGTTTATCTCAGCCGCGTGCTTGTTCTTTCCCGTACCCGAAAAAACGCGATCGCCGACGGCAACGACGCTATCGAACCCCGCGCCATTAGCGGTGACCGTATATGCGATAGAAACGCCCGCTTTGACTGCATACTCCTGCAATTCCGTTTTATAGTCGCGCTCTGGCATCACGTGCCCGAAAAAGATATTATCAAGCACGCCGCGACACGCTTCGAGTCCGCCGTCCGCATAAACCGCGCCTATCACCGCTTCGAATAGATCCGATCTTGCTTTATCCGAAAATGCCGACTTATCGACCCCCACGCCGACGCGCAGGTACTCGATAAACCCGAGTTCGTCCACGATCCGAGACAGCGGCGCGCGCGAGACAAGCGCCGAACGTCGCGACGACAGCGCGCCCTCGCCCGCATAAGGCTCCGAAAAGTACAGTTTTTCGCCTACTATAAAGTTAAGAACACAGTCGCCCAAAAACTCGATACGCTCGTTATCAACCGCTTTATGCTCGTTTACGTATGAAGCATGAGTAAACGCCGCTTCGAGCAGACTCTTATCGGAAAACGTGTGACCGATCAAGTTTTCAAGCGCTTCATGATTGAACGGCACTTTACGCCTCGGTAGTCGCGTCGGTCGCAACGCCCGCCGCTATTGCGGAAACTATGTCGTGCTCGTGCATGCGAATCACGTTTTCTATGGAAACTCTTGTGGAAAGTTCGTTGGATGATCCGTGCGTTTTGACGACCGGTTTTTTTACGCCCAAAAATGGCGCGCCGCCGTAAGCATGGTAATCCATTGCCGATTTAAGATTATACAGCGATTTTTTCATAAAAAGCGCGCCGATCTTGGAGCGCAACGACGATTTGATAGCGCCCTTGAGCTTGCCCATGACCAATTTTGCCGTGCCCTCGGTGGACTTGACGAGCACATTGCCCGAAAAACCGTCGCATACGATAACGTCGTACACGCCGTTGAGCGCGTCGCGCGCTTCTACATTGCCCGCAAAATTGAGCGGCAACGCTTTTATAAGCTGGAACGCGGCTTTTGTGCGTTCATCGCCCTTTTTATCTTCCGAGCCGACGGACAAAAGCCCTATTACGGGACTTTCTATACCGCTCGTAGCTTTTATATAAAGATCCGCCATAACGGCGAACTGCGCAAGAAACTCGGGCTTTGCGTCGACGTTGGCGCCGCTGTCCGCGATACATACGAGCTTGCCGTCGACAGCCGTCGGCATGAGCCCCGCAAGCACGGGACGGTGTACGCCTTTAAGCCTGCCCACGAGCAAAGTCGCAGCCGTCAGGACCGCGCCCGTGCTCCCGCCGCTGACAAGCCCCGCCGAATCCTCTTCGTTGACGAGAGAGATGGCTTTGACGAGCGACGAGTTCGGCTTTTGCCTTATCGCATGAGTCGGGCTGTCGTCATTGGTAATTACGTCGGTAACGTACTCGGCAAAAAAATTAGAGCGCGTATAGTCCTTGCCGTAGCTTTCGAACTGTTCTTTTGTGCCGACCGCAACTATGTCGTAATCGGGATGCGCCGCAGCCGCTTCGAGTGCGCCGCCTATCATTTTATGCGGAAAATCACACCCGCCTATATCAACAATTATTTTCATATCGCCTCTTTGATCGGTGCGATCAAAACTTTACATAAAAAGATACCCCGTTTTCGCGGGGTAAAATTTTTAGTCGTTGCCTTGTTCTTTTTCGATTTTCAAAACTTTGTCGTAGTAACCGCACGACGGGCAAACCCGGTGCGACTGAACGAGCTGACCGCAATGCGAGCAAGTCGTGAGCGCGGGTCCGGATACCTTCCACTGTGCGCCACGGGTATGCGTACGCTGTTTTGACGTCTTATGTTTGGGTACAGCCATAATCCACCTCCTTGTATTACGGGTCAATTATACTATCATTTAAAAAGATTGTCAAACATTTTTGCGCTATTTATTAAAAAATGCTTGACAAGCCCATAAATACGTGGTATATTTACTATGCTGATTTAATAAATCGCGCTCAACTTAATACCCGTGCGGAAGTGGCTCAGTTGGTAGAGCATCACCTTGCCAAGGTGAGGGTCGCGGGTTCGAGTCTCGTCTTCCGCTCCAAACAAAAAGATCGTCGATTTGACGGTCTTTTTCGTTTAAAGCAAACGCTAAATGAGGTTGAGCCGAAGCATATTCTAAAAATACCGAGTTAAAAGCCGAGTAAGTCTGATTTCTCGCGATCAAGATTACAATAAAACGATAAGATATATCTTAATCAGCCATTATAGCATAAGTATATTATTTTAATCCGTTTATATTACAGAAATTATCAAAGTCGCCCGTTCCATCCCATAAATTATAAAGTCTATGCAGTTTGATATAATATAAAAATCCTTGTCTCAAGTCATCGCCTACTTTATGTTTTTTCAGTATTTCATAACCAAGTGCTTCTATATTGTCAAGTTCGGATATGCTTTCATATAGCACACCCACCGGAATCTCGTGCGCGCATGAACTAAGCCAAGATACTGACATTCTCAAAACCAATTCAGCCATCTTATTATCGCCATTATTTATATTATATATTAATATAGCTTCATCTTATATATTAATATAGCTTCATCCAAACTTCCAAACAGCTCACAATACCATCGCGCTTGCGGCAAAATTCCTTTATCGGCAAAAGGTCGAAGGTCTTTTTTAAAACGAATAGAAATTTCATGCGTTAATGTGCTATTGTAGATATCATCATCGATTTTATCACAAATTCGATTACAAACAAAGACGATAAATTCATTACGAATGTCTATTGACAGCGTGTCGTAATAATTCATTGTCTCACGAATACTGTTGTTTGCTTGTTTTTTTAATCCGCTTCCCCATAAAGTATAGTATTCTTCTAAGCCGCTAAGTAGCCGCGCAAATTCATTGTTACAGTTTGTTACCACAGTGATTTATATTCCTTGTCAATTATTTAATCCGCAAAGAAAGACTGTCAGTCGGTTTCTATGCCAAACACGAAGAAAAGTTCGTAACAATAATTTTATTACTACGATTCAAACTAATGTATTTTATCATATTTATAATACTCTTGCAAGTATTGATCAAAAATCCGCATAAAAAATCCGAGCCATTCATTTTTTATAAACGGTTCGGATAATTCTACTTTGTCTTTATAGTACGAAAAACTTACTTGTCCAAAAGGCAGAGAAGGTTTGCAGGTTGTGCACTTTTAAGTGCGAGCGCGACGGGAGTTTACATAGACGTAAATGACCGGGCGCGAGTCACGCAAAAAGGGCGCAAGATGCGCCCTTATATGCCTTTTGGTACACCATCAGAGACTCGAACTCTGGACCCACTGATTAAGAGTCAGTTGCTCTACCAACTGAGCTAATGGTGCAAAAGCTTTATTATATTAGCACAACCGAAAGGGCTTGTCAAGGATTTTTCGGGTATATAAAAAATTTATACGGTATTTTGTGCGACAGAATTTTAGACGCGATCAAGTCGTTAATGTATTATCTTCCCCATTCAAACGACCGAAACGCCGCAAAACGATAAATTTAAAAAAAATCGAAAATCATAGTAATTTTTGTTGACAAAATATTTAAGATGTTGTATATTAAGTAAGCTAATGACGTGGGTTATGGACCTTTAGCTCAGTTGGTTAGAGCAACCGGCTCATAACCGGTTTGTCCGGGGTTCAAGTCCCTGAAGGTCCACCAATTTGGCCCGGTAGTACAGATGGTTAGTACGCCAGCCTGTCACGCTGGAGGTCAGGGGTTCAAGTCCCCTCCGGGTCGCCAAACCTGCCTCGGTAGCTCAGTCGGTAGAGCAAGGGACTGAAAATCCCTGTGTCGGTGGTTCGATTCCGCCCCGAGGCACCACAACCTACTCTGTGCCGAAGTAGCTCAATCGGTAGAGCAACTGACTTGTAATCAGTAGGTTGCGGGTTCAAGTCCCATCTTCGGCTCCAAATCCACCCTTCGGGTGGATTTTTGAATGCCAAAATGTAATTAAATAATTAAAGCGACCATGATAAATATTTGATTTTAAATTGTTACTTTCAACACACATTATTGTGGAACGCGCTTTCATGCCTTATGCTTAGCGTATTTCGTGTGTGTATGCTTATGTTTTGTTTTGGGGCTCACTCTAAAAAGAACGGTAACAATCATATAAATTCGTAGGGAGCGCAGACCTCTGCGCTCCGCTTTTGATGCGCCAAATAACCGTAAACGGCGGGCAAGGGTCTGCCCGCCCTACGAACGGTTAACAAACGCACTGCATTTATTCTGATGTAACGTAAAAACAATGATAACGCAAACACACGACAATTGTCAAACATTTGGTTTGCGGCGTGCCGAGTCGTCACGCCCTACGAATTGGTTAAACGTTACCACATTTTTTCGGGCGTACCGCAAATCAACAATAAAGCAAATACAAACAGAAATCCAATCTGCTAATGGATCATTTCCAATGCAAAAACAAACCCCGATCTTGCGTAAACGACACAGTAGCGGGGTCATTGCTTTTATTACATTTTTTTGCTTATTACAATTACATGAGTGATTTATAAAGCGCGATAATATCTTCTTTGGTGGGGTCTTTGGGGTTGCCGGGGCGGCACGCATCGTCCATAGCGGACTGAGCCAAGAAATCGACGTCTTGCTCTTTTACTATCGCTTTTAAGTCTTTGGGTATGCCGACGTCGCTCGACAGCTTTGCTACTGCGTCGCACGCCGCTTTGCGGTATTGCTCCACAGTCATGGTATCCGTACCCTCAACGCCCATTGCTTTGGCTATATCTCTGTACTTCTCGCCCGTCGCGTCGGCGTTATAGCGCATTACGGTAGGCAGAAGTATGGCGTTTGCCACGCCGTGCGGCGTATCGTATACCGCGCCGAGCGCGTGCGCCATGGAATGAACGATACCGAGCCCGACGTTGGAGAAGCCCATACCCGCAAGATACTGACCGAGCGCCATGTCCTCGCGCGCTTTCTTATCGTTGTTTACCGCGCCGCGAAGCGATCTCGATATTACCTCGATAGCCTTTAAGTGGAACATATCGGTCATTTCCCACGCGCCCTTGGTTATGTACCCCTCTATGGCGTGAGTGAGAGCGTCCATACCCGTAGCGGCCGTCAAGCCCTTAGGCATAGTGGACATCATGTCGCTGTCGACTATTGCAACAACGGGAATGTCGTGAACGTCTACGCAAACGAACTTGCGTTTTTTCTGCACGTCGGTTATAACGTAATTGATAGTAACTTCCGCCGCCGTTCCCGCCGTCGTCGGCACGGCAATAATGGGCACGCTCGGCTTTTTGGTGGGCGCAACGCCTTCGAGCGAGCGCACGTCGGCAAACTCGGGATTGTTTATGATTATGCCTACCGCCTTTGCCGTATCCATTGACGAGCCGCCGCCTATCGCTATAATATAGTCGGCTTTGCTTTTCTTGTACGCTTCAACGCCGCTTTGAACGTTTTCTATTGTGGGGTTGGGTTTGATATCGGAGTACAGCGCATAATCGAGTCCCGCATTTTTCAGAACGTCGAGCACTTTTTGAGTAACGCCAAACTTGACAAGATCGGGATCGGAACACACAAACGCCTTTTTAAGTCCGCGCCTCTGCGCCTCTCCGGGGATCTCTGCTATACAGCCCGCGCCGTGATAACTAGTCTCGTTGAGAACTATCCTATTGGACATACATTCACCTCTTTTCGTTTTTTTGTATTGTACAACAAATATACGCGATTATCAATGTGCTTTAACCATTTTGACGAAATTTTAAAAATTATTTCATTTTTCGCCAATACGGCGTTTTCGCCCGTTTACTTTTACTTACTATGCTCGGCGCAAAATTCTTAAAACAGATACACAGCCTATCCTTCTATACTTTTAATGGATTGCATAGCAAATTTCTTATAATCGGCTAAAACATGGTTTTTTAGTTTTTGTTCGTTTTCCGCATTGTCAAACCTTATCCAATCGAGCCTCTCGGGCGTTAAAAATTTCTCCACATGCTTTATAAGTTCCCGATCCTTAAAACTACCTAAAGCTTTAATCGCACAATACGAAACATAAAACTTTTGTTCTTCCAAACAGTTATTATACCATTCTTGAGGAATGATCGCAACACGATCCAACAAATCGATAAGCGTCGGTATGGCTCTTTCAACTTTCATTCTTCCAAGCGTTTCGACCAAATATCCCGCTTCCATTGTTACGTTATTGCCTATCAATTCGATATACGTGTCGATAAAGCGTTCGTCTTCTATTCGAGCCAAAGTTTGAGACACCATATCCAACATCTTTTGATTGTATCTCGGAGGCAAATTATTTTTATACTCTTCTATTAAATATTCACTTGCCCCATAAAACCCTTTAACACCGAGTGCGTTCATAAACTGCAATTTATAGCCATCACTTTCAAATTGATTTATGTATTTTATAAGAATCGGAACTACTATCTTGTCCTCAGATGAAAAAGTTTTACAACTGATTTCATAGCGACGATATTTTAATCCATATCCCAATTCTGCAATTTCATTGAAGAACTGCTTTTCTAATTTAGCATCATGTCCTCTATCAAAAATAAAACCCATTTCATCTCCTTTTGCAATAAAATCGCACTTATAACTAAAATATTATACCATAAATAAATGAAAAATCCAACTTTATTTAATAGCATTGCAAAGCCTAAACCATTGCGAAACGGTGATTTTTGTATTATAATATCGACATGCAACAAAGATATGCAACGCACGGCGACGTTCCGCCGCTCATAGACGAAAACAGCCGAGTTTTGATGCTCGGCTCTATGCTCTCGCCCAAATCGCAAGAAGCGCGCTTTTATTACGCACATCCGCAAAATCGGTTTTGGCGCGTCATGTTTTCGCTTTTCGACGAGCCGTACAGCGCAGATACAAATGACAGAATATCACTCGCGCGCCGTCACGGCATTGCGTTATGGGACGTATTGGAAAGCTGTACTATACTCGGCGCGTCCGACGCATCGATATTGGACGTAAAATACAACGATATCGCGGGCTTGCTCGCCGAATACCCCAATATCAAAAAAGTTTTTACTACGGGCGGAAAGGCGCATGAGCTATTGTTGCGCTATGCAAAGACGGTCGATTGCCCGACGCTTACGCAAGCGGTCAGGCTTCCGTCGACAAGCCCGCTCAACTGCGCGACGTCGCTCGAGAAGTTGATCGACGCCTATTCGGTTATAAAAGACTATACGTTATAAAACAAAAAAGACGGTTAATATAACCGTCATTTTCGCATTATATTCTGTTTTATTTGTTTTTCCGATTTGAATTTATGATTTGTAGTACGATCAAATAAAACACATCTATATTAATAAAAACCGTAAGAAGAGCGGTCATATACGCATCAACACTAGCAGCATGTAATGCTTCCCCGAATCGACAAACCAAAACGACTATAATTTCAACAAGCAACAACAAAGCAGCTATGATAATTTGTATTAAAGTTTTTTTTGACATAATAATTATCTCCTAATATTAATTTTTATTTAGCATCTAGATAGCCTTATGTCATCGAATGTAACGATTTAACTAAACTGCTCCGTATATCTTTAGGAGAAAAGCCTGCATTAAATTTAGATTTTATTCGTCGAGAAGCTCGCGGCGTCCGAAAAGCTTTATATAGTAGTAAATAAGCCGCTCGCGAAGTACTGACTTATTGCCCTTACTCACGTTAACGATACTGCGGTAATACCATTCTATCTTATCTTTGTCCGCGCTGAAACTCGACCACAGGTCGTCGCCGATCTTGCCGTAATCGTAGACCATGCTCCTCAGATTTGAAAGTTTATCTGCAAGACATATGAGCTGAGCTTCCTTACTCGCCGAACGGAACCTATCGACGGTGGCTTGCTTGCGTTCCTGCCAAGACTTGCTTTTATCCTCCGATTCCTCGGCTACTATGTCCGCGACTTTCTTACCGAATTCGGCAATTAGCTCCTCGTATGTGGTTTCGGTGTCTTCCAATGTGTCATGCAAAACGCCCGCCGTTATGCACGTTTCGTCGCAACCGCACTCGGTCAAAAACAGCGCGACCTCGACGGGATGAACTATATACGGAGTGTCCGAACCTTTGCGCTTTTGGTTTTTGTGCTTTATCGCCGCAAACTCGACGGCTTTATGAACGAGCATTGAGTTATTCATGACTATTCTTCTGTGCCTACGGGCAGTCCGCTCTCGATTATATCCGCCGCGGCGTTAAGGTAATCGACTTTTATGCTTTCCGCCTTTCCGCCGTCGCACGCGCCGACTATTGCCGCATCGTAAGGTATCTCGGCAAGAAGCGGCAGCCCGAACTTTTCAGCCGTCTTAGCGGTCTTGCTCTCGCCGAATACGTTTATGCGTTTGCCGCAATCGGGACAAACGATATAACTCATGTTCTCCACGATACCGAGCACGGGCACTTTCATCATGTTAGCCATATTGACGGCTTTTTCGACTATCATCGAGACAAGCTCTTGCGGCGTGGTAACGACTATGATACCGTCCACCTTGATAGACTGAAAAACCGTAAGCGGAACGTCGCCCGTTCCCGGCGGACAGTCGATAAACATATAATCGACGTCGCCCCAAATGACGTCAGTCCAAAACTGCTTGACCATGCCCGAAATCACGGGACCGCGCCAAACGATGGGATCGGTCTCGTTGTCGAGCAATAAGTTCGACGATATCAAACGGATACCGCCGCTCGTTTCCGCGGGGAATATTCCCGTCTCGTCGCCCGTGATACCGCCGTTTACGCCGAACATCTTGGGCACGGATGCGCCGGTGATATCCGCGTCGAGCACGGCGCACGTATAACCTTTATTGCGCATGGCAACCGTAGTAAGCGCGGTAACTGCGGACTTGCCCACTCCGCCCTTGCCGCTGACTACGGCAATAACGCGTTTGATACGCGATAGCTCGTGCGGTTTTTCCGTCATGGGCGCTTCGTCGCATTTTTCTTTGCAGCTTGAGCAATCGTGATTACATTCGGACATACAGTTATTCCTCCGTTATTTCGGTAGTATCGTTTTTATCTTTAATTTCTTCGGACAGCGGTTTTGATTCGTCGACGGGAGCGGATATATCTGCAGCCGCGTCGACTGCCGCTTCCGCTTTTTTCTTTTTCACATCGCCGTCTATGAGCGCGAGCATTATGCCGTAGTACAGCAAGTGCTGAGGCATAGTCATTCCTATATCGATGAGCGCGTTCAAAAGCATAGCCAATACCGCAAGCGCGACAAATACGCGTTCCGAAGTCAGTTTAGCCGAAAACACGAGTCGCACCGTCTTATATCTGTGATAAATATACGCGGCAAGTCCCAAAAGCCCCGCGCAATATAGGTATGTCAGCGGCGTGCAGTGGAACGAATAATACCAATTATTTATGGGCGGTAAATACCATATGCCAAGCCCGAATATCGGATAACCCTTCCACGCCTCGAAACCTTGTCTCCAAATATTTACTCTGCCGCTGCCCGTGAAACTGCCGTCGGCTATTGACGCCCAAACTTCGGTCAATTTTGATATTATCGCCTTTCTGAAATAAACGCATACGGCGACCGCCGCGGCGACAGCCAGCCCGTAAACTATCCAATAACCGATCCTGCCCGTTTTTTTCTTAAAGCACAACGCCGTAGCTACGATGACAGTGCCCGGGAGCGCGACCAACAGCGATGCGCGCGAATACGTAAGATATACCGTCACGAGCTCCATTGCCACAGCTATCAAGAATAAGTACCCGTGCTTGTATTTATACGCCATATAAAACGTTACGGGCATTGCTATGACCACAAACGCTGCCGCCGTATTCGATATGGCATAACCGAATACAATCAAATTTTTCGGATGATAGCTCAAGCTCAGCCCGTGTATAATATACTGCTTTATGACCGCGGCAAATATGACCGTCGCCGCCGTTATAGCAGCCCACGCGAAATATTCAACAGTGCGTCTGCCTTCGTACTCGCCGCAGTTTATCATTAGACTGTACGGTAAAAACATCGTCAAGGATATCGCCGCCGCCATGCCGAGTCCCTTTGCCGAAAAGGACGGCGCGCCCAGCCCACCTATAATGAGCGCGCCCGAAAGCAGGCACAGCGATACCGTAAGATACGATTTTTTAAAAATTTGTTTCCATTTACCGCAATATATGATATTAAAAATAAGCGCCGCGACAATAAATACCAAAAGCACGCACAGCACCGATATCTTCGCAGGCGAATTAAAATACCCGCTCTGCGGTTTCGTTTCCTCGGACATTACAAACGAACACATCATCAGAAACGGAGCAAGCACGAACGAGTTTTTGCAAAATAAAAGCGCTGGAACAAGAAGAAGCGTCAAGAGCGCCGCGCCGACTACAGGAATATCTAACGAATGACAAAGTATGCACACCGCGCCGATCGCCACGGAATACCATAAAGAATTACCGAACCTATCGAATATCTTTCCGAAACGGCTGTCTACCAATTTTTCAAACTTCTCATGCATTACGAACATTATACATTTATTCCGCACGCTCGTCAACCCTTTCGGGCGCGTTCAATATAATAATTATACCTCTAGATACCACGCATATATTAAAACTATAAAGTCCGGACGGCGTAGGCGCACGTCAGACGGGCAACAGGCGGCAAGACAGCGAAGGGAATGTAGCACAACCTACATGACCTAGCTGTATTGACGCACGTAGCTCGTATCACGCGATGCATACGCCGTCGATATTTAAAATTTTATCTTGTCGGCAGCCAATCGCCTTGCAAACGACATCATGAGCTCGTTCGCAGCCGAAGCGTCCTCGCCTCGCCAATTGAGTGAGAAACAGTGGTTTGACGTATTATGCCTTGCGGCATAGTATTCGTAATATACGCCGCAAGCGTCGAGCTTGGCTTTGAACGCTTCGCCTTGTCCCTTGCAAAACATATCTTTGGGCGAATATATGAAAAACGTAGGCGGAAAATCGGAAGTGATGTGGTCGAGCGGCATGCAAATCTCTTTGTGTTCGTAAGAATCGAACTCACGCTTTGTAACACCCGTAAAGCTTAACAACACGCCCGAATCGACGTCGAGCATATATTTGGTGTTGAGCACCGTTTGAAGATCGTACAGTCCGCAGTTTAACAGCGCGCCGAACACTTTGAATTTAAGCGCGCAACCGAAGTTATCGCAAAAATGCGGATTGCCCGAGAGCGCGCCGAGCATGGCGGCATAATATCCGCCCGCGCTGTCGCCCGCTACGAAAATCTTATTTTTGTCTATACCGAATTCTTCCGCGCGGGCGTAGACTGCGTTGCCGGCAACAATAAGCTGTCTTATCGGTTCGGGAAAACGCGTCTCCGGCGCAAGCCCGTAATTAACGCAAAACACTTTAAACCCGTTCAGAACGAAATATTCCGACAATCCGCGCCTGAACTTTTTATCGCCCGCCGAAAAGCCGCCGCCGTGTATAAGAAGCACCGCGGGCGCATCCGGCTTAGAGTCTTTATTCTCGTAAAAATCCATTACGCACATACGCGGGTTATTTTCGTCGTACACGATGTCGGCGGTTACCCGCACTTCGCCCGAATTTTTTTCCGTAACATACGGGCAGGCGTTTTGCGATTGGCTGAACAAAAAATCGATTGCGCGAAACAGCGCGCGAGTAGCCCTTACCGAACGCTTGCGCCTGCGTATTTCAAGCCTTGACAATTCCGCGCCGACGGCTTCGTCAACTGCGTCGTCTTGTATTTGCTCGTCCGATGCACTCGCACCGACCTCATCTATTATTACTTTGTCGTCTTTGATTTCCGTATCCATTTTAACATTCTCCGTAGCTATTCGATTTATTGTCCGTAAGACGATCCGTCTTTTGATATTATACACCTATCAATAAAACTTTTCAATAGTTTAATAAAAATTACGACCGATCTTATGCTTCGTATATTATACCGTTTTTGTCGAATACCCTCTCGATATCCTCTTTATGCCTCAGTTTTTCCATAGCAAATTTACACCTTGGTATCGCCTTAAAATATGAACGCATGATTAAACAATAAAACCGAACAAAATGTTTTTGCTTATACTGAACATATACCATGTCGTTTTGGCACAGCTCGCACAAGGTATCTACTATATCCTGTTCTTCTATCTCGCAAAAATACTTGCCGTTCACGTTTGCTTTTGCTTTTTCGTAAAAATATTCTACAATAAATCCGTCGTGTATTTTTAACCTTATCAATCTGTCGTCGAATAATTCTACCTTATCGCGCAAAACCTCGTTTTCGGTAAAATCTCTACGATATTCTATATCGCTGATTCCGCATACTATATCACTCGCGACCTTGCCGCAAAGCTTGCGGTCGGGCGTCTCGTCAAACTGCTTTGTAAACACTTCGGCTACGAGATTTCTCAAATAAAACCAATCACGCCTACTGTCTTTATTTATCTTGTATTCTATGATCTCCGCTTCGGAAACGTATTCGTCGCTCGGCGCGCCGAATGCCAACAGCCCCATAAGGTCATACTTATCGAGCGCTGTCTTGACAACGGAATACGTCTCCGTTCTATCCTTGTGTATCGCGTTTCTCGCCTTGTTATTTAATGACTCGGTCACTTGATATCTCCATAAAAGTAAAAATCGACAAACCTCTTACGAAATTTGTCGATTTTTGTTTTGGTGCGGTCGACAGGAATTGAACCTGCACGGTTGCCCACAAGATCCTTAGTCTTGCGCGTCTGCCAGTTCCGCCACGACCGCTAACAACGAATATTATACGCCGTTATTAGCGGTTTGTCAACTTAAATTCAATGTTTTTCGTTATAAGATTCTATAAATTTTTGCAAAACGTCCGCACTTCCGTCTATACCAAGCACCGACGTGTTGACCGTGATATGATAATTATTCGCTTTGCCCCATACGTTGTCGGTATACGAGTTGTAATACGACGCGCGACGCTTGTCTGTTTTCTGTATCAGCTTCAAAGCGTTCTTCTCGCTGAGCTCCAAGCTCTCGGATATGCGTTTTATCCTATCGGGCATTTCCGCGCAAACAAATATCTTGATGATATCGCGGTCTTGCAAAACGTAATCGGCGCAACGCCCTACTATGATACAAGGCTCCTCCGCAAGGCGCTTGATGGTTTCGCAAGTGAACATGAATGACTGATCGTCTACGATGATATCATTGAGCGGGAATGCCGCGCCGTTTGCCGCGAGCTGCGCCGTAGCCAATGAATATAAAAAGCTGTTTATTTTGCGCTCGTCCGTTTTGATCAAACGCTCTTTGGGCAGTCCGAATTCCTGCGCCGTCTTATTGATTATATCTTTATCGTAAAACGGTATATCGAACCGCTTTGATAATTCACGGGCTATAAGGTTGCCGCCGCTGCCGAGTTCTCTCGATAACGTTATAACATGCTTTTTCATTTTGCACCCCCTATTAGCTTATGTTACGAGTATATTATACACCCATTTATCGAGTTTGTAAATACCCAATTTTATTTAAATTCCGATATATCTTTCAGCTCGATATCGTTCAGTGAGTTTTCCTCGCGCATTTCCGCATTTGAAGTGAACAACATGAATCGAGCTTCCTCGTCTACGTCATGCTCGGCATTATACTTTCCGTCGAACGTGCCGATACCCACGCGCACGCCGCGCTTTTTTGCCGCGCTTACCGGCGCATAGCCGTACCCGCCCGCGGCTGAAGCGATTGGCGTTACGACGAGCGGCGCGCCGACTTGCGCCATAAGATCGAGATCGTCGTTATCGAGACACACGCCGCCGACTATGACGCACTTATCCAAAACGCCCAATCTATGCAAAAGCATGATAGGCGAAAGCTTATACTTCGCTTCTATTATGCCCGCTTCGTTAAGATCGTAAGACGCCCTTATCATTGCCGTGGCGTCGTTTTCGAGCAAATGATCGCAAGCCGCGGCAAGAAGATCGAAGTCCGTCATTCCGTCGATATATATGCGTTTAGAGCTTACGCCGTCGGCATACGGCTCGTACACGGTAACTCTTTCGTCTACCGTATCGGTCACGCCGCAAAATATGACGCGGTCGCTGTGTTTAAGCGCCGCGTCGAGATCCGCTGTACAAAACGCGTTAATTTTCATTATCAATAACGTTGTGCAAATACGCCCTGAACGCGTCGCCGTATTCGGGATTTTTAAGCGCAAAGTCCACCGTCGCAGTCAGCGCGCCGAACTTATCGCCCATATCGTAACGCTTGCCGTCAAACTCATACGCGTACACCTTGCCCTCTTTCATCATTTGGCAAATGGCGTTTGTCACGACGACTTCGCCGCCGACGGGCGGAGTGCGTTCGATATACTCGTATATTTCGGGCGTAAGCACGTACCTGCCGAGCGACGCGTACAGCGACGGCGGATCGGCTTTGGGTTTTTCCACAACGCCGTCGCACCATACCGTGCGCCCGTCTATCTTTGTCGGGTTTATGATGCCGTATTTGTGCGTTTCGGACGGCTCGACCTTTTGAACGCCCATTATAACGGCTTCGTTTTGCCCGTAAGCGTCCGCGAGCTGTTTGGTCACGGGAATATCGGCGACAATGAGATCGTCGCCGTTGGACATACAAAACGGCTCGTCGCCCGTAAACTTTCGCGCTTGCATCACCGCGTCGCCGCTGCCCTTGGGCTCTTTCTGCACGGCGAAACGAATTTCCGCATTACGGTTGATATTGCGTATGAGCTCCATCAATTCGGGCTTATTTTTCAGCGCGCTTTCGAGCTTGGGTTTTGACGTGAAAAAGTCGCGTATCGGTTCTTTTCCCGCGCCGAGGATTATCATGATCTCCTCGATTCCGCTGTCTATTATCTCGTCTACTATATATTTGAGCACGGGTGTGTCTATGACAGGCAGTATCTCTTTGGGAACGGCTTTGGTCACAGGCAAAAATCTCGTACCCATACCGCCGCACGGTATGATAGCTTTTTTAATCTTCATATCGCGTTCCTATCTGAGTTTGACGATCAAGCGCCTGCAACTGTCGCAACGGCAATAACCCTTGTCGTTGAGCTCGGCATTACCCGACTGCGGCAATCCCAAGCCGCAACCACCGCAGTTGAACATGCCTTTTTTGTCGTCGCCCGACGCGGGCACGACGGGCGGAAATTTATTCTCGGCAACGAGCTTGGAATACTCTCTGAACAGCGCCTCGTCCAAACCGCTCCTGAGCTTTTCGAGTTCGGCTTTGAGCCGCTCGAGATCGGACGACTTCGAGCCGATAAGCGCCTCATGCTTGGACTTTGCCTCATTGTATTTTGCTTTTGCGGCATTGCCAGTTTTAACGGCGTCCGTACGCGCTCTCAACAACTCTTTCGAGCGTTCGTCGATATCGTGCGCTTTTTTATCCGCAGAAGCGAACTTGGATTTAAGGCTCTCGAGCTTTTTCACGCGCTCGGCAAGTTCGTCCTCAGACGCCGCTTCCACTGCGTCCAACGCGGCAAGAAGCTCTTCGTTATCGGCGACGTATTTTTGGAGCTCGGCATAAGTATCTATGAGCGAACCCGCTTGCACCTCGCAGTCTTTTATGGCTTGCTTGGCGTCGTTAAACGCGCGCTTATGCTTGTTCATGCCGGCAAGCGCTTCGTCACGATCGATCACAGCGTTCAACTTGCGGAGTTCGATATCTTTCTTTTGATATTCGATAAGCTTTTGAAATTTCTGTTTGATATTTTCGTCCATGAGTGTCACTACTCCTTATTATTATTGGCGCGATCTGCGCCTTGCGCATTGAGCGCGGCTCTTATGAGTTTGAGTTTTTCCTCGTTGTGCTTGGGCGCAACTTCGTATATCTTTTGCAGTCCCGTCAAGTATTCGGTGAGTAACGGTTCGTACTTATCCACTTCCGTTCCGAACAGGTACTGTAACTCCGACAGCGGTTTGGCATCGCCTTTTTTTGCTCGGATCGCCGAGTAGAACTTACCGCGTTCCTTGACGATAAAATCTTTGTCTATGCGATAACCGAGTTCGGTAAGCCTGCGCCGTACGGCGTCTGCGTCGCGGTGCGGAAGCAGTACCAATATCTCGGGCAGACGGTCGTTTTTATCCGCCGCCGTCAGTATGTCGCAGACGGTATATCCGCCCATTCCTGCGATAACGGCTTCGTCGCAGTCGTAACCTATGCCGTCGCACACCGCAAACCTAACGCGCTCATTGCCGCCGAGCGCCGACCTAGCTTTATTCAAGCACTTTTCGCTTATGTCGGATGCGATAACGGTTTGAAACCGCCCAGATAGTGCGCAATACTTGGCTATAAGTCCGTGGTCGCAACCTACGTCGGCTATCGTCTGCGCGTCGGTTATAAGCGATTCGACCGCTTCGAGACGCGTCATCTGTCGGTAAAGTCTCTCAGCTTTTTGGAGCGGTTGGGATGACGGAGCTTTCTCAACGCCTTGGCTTCGATCTGACGGATACGCTCGCGCGTTACGCCGAACTCCTTACCTACGTCTTCCAAAGTCCGAGGATGCGCGTCGTCGAGCCCGTACCTGAGCCTTATGACCATTTCCTCGCGCGGCGTGAGCGTGCTCAGTACCGCTTTCAACTGCTCTTTGAGCATGCCCGCCTCCGCAAAATCCTGCGGAGCTTTTGATTTTTCGTCTTCCAAGAAATCGCCCAAGTGACTGTCCTCTTCCTCGCCGACGGGCATTTCCAAAGATACGGGGTCTTGGCTTATGCGCTGTATTTCCACCACGCGCTCGACGGGAAGCCCCATTTCCTCGGCTATCTCTTCGGGCGTGGGGTCGCGTCCGAGCTTTTGCACCAATATACGTATAGTGCGCGAAAGCTTGTTTATCGTTTCCACCATGTGCACGGGTATACGTATCGTGCGCGCTTGGTCGGCTATCGCGCGCGTTATCGCCTGACGTATCCACCAAGTGGCGTACGTGGAGAACCTGAAGCCTTTGGTATAATCGAACTTTTCGACCGCTTTCATAAGACCGAGGTTGCCCTCTTGAATAAGGTCGAGAAGTTGCATGCCGCGCCCGACGTAACGCTTGGCGATAGCGACGACAAGCCGAAGGTTGGCTTCGGAAAGCTTCTTTTTGGCGTCCTCGTCGCCGTCCGACATGAGCTGGGCGAGCACGGTCTCCTCTTCTGCGGAAAGCAGGGGTATCTTGCCTATATCTTTTAAGTAGACTTTTACGGGATCGTCGGTATTTACTTCGCCGAGCATGCTCTCTATGCTTTTGAGCTCGGCGCGCTTGACTTGCCCGTCAGTTATTTCTATGCCGCTCTCGTTGATAATGCGCATAGCTTCTTCTAGCTGCTGCGCATCCGCGCCGCATTCGAGCGTAAGTTTTTCGCCTATCTCCACATTGGACAAATATCCGCGCGACCTTCCGAGCGCAATGAGCTTGGAAAGCGCATTGTTCATTTTAGAAGTGAGAATGGGCGCTTTTACGCCGTCTTTAAGTATGCTTATACCGTCGTCTTCGAACATTTTGAGCGCGTAATCCATATCGTCCGCGCCCGCTTCGAGCAACACAAGTCTCTCGGAAAGCACGTTATATTCGATCCCGCCCGATTTAGAGGCGTCATGTATAAGCTCGTTGAGAGCTTCGACTATCGCCGCGGGCGGCGTGTATACAGCCGATTCGGCTACATTTTCCGCCGCTTGTTTTGCCGCGTTGGCGTTTTTATCTTTGTTTTTTTCTTTCATATCGTGTTCTCCCGTTTAACTGTGTTTATATTTATAGATTTCGTCGTTGATTGCTTTTATGCGCACCATTTTTGCGGGGTTGTTTTCCGCTATCAATGCCCGACGCTCGTCTTCAAGCACTTTGCAATACAGTTTTCGCTCGATATCGACAAACTTTTTTTTACCGTCGCCGTCGATGAACCTGTAATCGAGCAGTTCGTTGATCCGCGCCGTATCGGCTTCGCCGAACTCGTACTCATACGCCTTTGGCGCGTTTTCGCGCTTTTCGCGACAAAACTTGTACAGCCTCAACGAAAACTCGTCCGTCATCGCCCCGCTTACGTCGAGATCGTAGTCAACGTAGTCTCGGGCTTGAAGCATGCTCGCGAGCAAGAAAGTGAGCATACCTTCGGTCGTCTTGTCCACGGGCTTTTGCTCGGCTTCCTGCGACCTTTGCTGTTGCTGTGCGACCGTATTTTTAGACGCTTGTCCGATGCTTTTTGGCGATATATCGGCTTGACGCATAAGCGCCTCAGTCGAGAACCCCGTCAATCCGGAAATGTATCTGAGATACTGTTCCTGTTCTACCGGGTTATCAAGCGCCGCCACAACGCCCGTAGCTTCTATCGCGAACATAGCGCGCCTGTCGGGATCGGCAAGATCGTACTTCGAGCGCAACACGTCTATCTTGTATGCCGTAAGCGGAACAGCCTCATCCAAAAGCTTTTGATACGCCTCGCTCCCTCCGCGTTTTATAACGTCGTCGGGGTCTTGACCTTCGGGTAGTCTTACGACCTTGACTATTAGCCCCGTCTCGCGCAGGATATCGAGCCCGCGCAGCGTTGCCTTTTGCCCCGCCGTATCGCCGTCGTAACTGATATACACAAGGTCGCTGTACAGCTTGAGCTGTCTCGCTTGCTTGGCTGTGAGCGCCGTGCCCATAGACGCGACCGCCGTATCGAACCCGCCTTTATGAAGCGCGATAACGTCCATATATCCTTCCGTCATAATGACGTAATCGATAGGCTTTTTGCTTTTGCGCTTTTTGAGCAGATTGATGCCGTAAATAACGTTTGACTTATCGAAAATGTCGGTCTGCGTGCTGTTGCGGTACTTGGCGAAGTGCGCGTCCTGTTCGAGCGTGCGCCCGCCGAACGCGACGACGCGGTTCATGTTGTCTATTATCGGGTACATAAGCCGCCCGCCGAACACGTCGTACTTGCGCCCGTCCTTGGACTCCGCTATACCCGCGGCGTGTATTTGCTCGTACGTATACCCCTTTGACTGTAAATACGAGAGCATTTCCGTAAAATCGAGGCTCGCGCCCAGTCCGAACCGCGTTATCATGTTTGGCGGGATCTGTCTGTCTTTGAGATAGTCGACAAACTTTTTCGCGCGCGGGTCGGACAGATTGTCGTGATAATGCCGCGCCGCGTCGCGCATGAGCGTGTACAACGCTTCGCGCTGTTTGCGGTCGATCTGCCGCTCATACCCGCCGCTCGTTTTGGGTATCTCCATTCCCGCTTGCTCGGCGAGTATTTTAAGCGCGTCGTAAAACTCGATATTCTCTATCTTCATGACAAACGACAGCGCGTTGCCGCTTTCTTTACAGCCGAAACAGTGAAAGAACTGACGCTCCGCATTGACTGCAAAAGACGGCTGGTTTTCGTGATGAAACGGGCAACACGCCCAATGCGTATTTCCCTTGCGATCCAACTTGACGTATCTCGATATGAGCGAAACTATATCGGTCTTATCGAGTACCGCCGTAATAAAATCGGAAAACTCTTTACTGCTCACAAAAAACCTTTTCGTCCGAACGCCGCTAAATTTTAGACCAGCTTTTCGGTACTATTATATCCTCGAACAAGCGCACGGCGTATCGGTCGGACATCGTGGAAATAAAGTCGCACACGCGACGCTCGATAGGCTCCGTGCCGTATACGAACTGCAGCGGCATTTCCTGCTCGTGCGCACAGTAGTAAAGGTACAGATACTCTATCATTTTGATAGCCTTTTTTTCTTCCGACTTGGCGCTCGGCGAAGTGTACACCTTATCGAACATAAACGCGCGCAGTTCTCTCGTTCCGTCGCGAAACTCGGACGATTGGGCAATATTATCTTTGCCATAACTCACGTTAATTATATCGGCGATCATCGACGAAATACGCTCCGAATGTGTCTTACCGAACAGCTTGATGAACCGCTCGGGTATGTCCGCGCTCGTTATTATCCCGCCTCTTACCGCGTCGTCTATATCGTGATTGATGTACGCTATCCTGTCGGCAAACGCCACGGCTCTGCCTTCGAGCGTAGCGGCTTCGCCGTCGCCCGTGTGGTGCAGTATACCGTCGCGTACTTCGTATGTAAGATTCATGCCCGCGCCGTCATTTTCTATTACGTCCACCATGCGCAAACTCTGCTCGTTGTGCGCGAAGTGCGTAAACTTGGACAGCGCGCGCTCGCCCGCATGCCCGTAAGGCGTATGTCCGAGATCGTGTCCCAAAGCGATAGCCTCGGTCAGATCTTCGTTAAGCCGCAAGCACCTTGCAATCGTCCGCGCTATCTGACTTACTTCGAGCGTGTGCGTAAGTCTCGTACGATAATGATCGCCTTCGGGCGACAAAAATACCTGCGTCTTGTGTTTTAGCCTGCGGAATGCTTTACAATGGATTATCTTGTCGCGGTCGCGCTGAAATTCGGTACGCATCGGGCACGGCGCAACAGCTCTTGCCCTGCCTTTTGTGTCCTTATCTTTGCACGCGTACGGAGACAAATATTTGTCCTGTATCTCGTAAGTAACCGCTTTGTAGTCCATGTCGATCGGTTCTTTACCTTCTTTTTAAAAGTCCAAAAGCCGAAACGTCGTTAAAAGCGTTTCGACCTTCGATAGCCGAGCGGACGCTTACTTAAGCGCATAACACCGAAAAGCTCGCATCCGACCGACCGATTTATTGCTTTATACGATTTTTAACGTCAGTTCCGGCAAACTTCCGTCACCTCTTTCTCCCGTCGATATTATGAAGCAAAAATCGCCATCTATCACTTTTCGCACCTCCACGTATGCATTGTACTATATATCTATATAATTGTCAAGTGATTCGTACAATACACAAAGCAAACATATATATCCCGACTCTTTACTGTATAAAAGCCGGCACGGTACAACGGTAATAAAATAGAAAATATTTTAAATAAGATGCAACGAAGCGGCACTCGCTATGGGTATATATTTACCGCTCAAACCGAGTGACGCTCCCGTCGCAAATGATTTTGTACAATATTACGTTGCTTGTCCTTTCAAAGATAAAACGTTTAGCTTTCTATCGAACCAATCCGCCGACAGAACCAACCAAATCATCCAGACTGTCGGAGTCAAGCACTTTGTTTGAAATCGACGCTTTGATCAAGCTACGGCAAGCGTGCTCATTTGATTTTAAGATGTTGAGCGAACGCTTTTCAGCCTCTTTGAGAATACAAAAATATATATCGTTCAGATCGTCGATCATGCTTTGCGGATACGGCAAATACCCGGCGGCGTTTCTATTGTACAAAAGATCGGTTCCGAACATACCGCTTTCCGCCATATTTATGAACAACCACCTCATACGATCCATGTCCGAACGACAGTTATCCGTTACACCCTTGTAAAAAAGCTGCTCGCCGACACTGCCCGCGCAAAGAACGGCGAACAAATCGAGAAAGTCTTCTTTGACAAAATAAATGCTTTCATCCGACTCGGCATTGGTCGCTATATCCGATACGCCGTCATCGTCGTCGCAGTCGTCATAGTCAAAATCATAGTCGGAGTCCGCGTTCAAAAATGCGTCGTAAAACGAATTGCAAACGCGTTCGTCGTCACGAACTATCGAACTTTTGCACCTGTGCAAGACCTGACCGACAACATAGTGCCCTACTTGATGCGCGGCGTTTAATCGGCGTTCTTCCAAAGGTACGTTACGGATTATGTCCTCTCTCTTGATTTTTTCGATCTGATCAAAGACAGTACGCGCGGGTACAAAGTTGTTTTCATCTGACTCGATAATACACTCATTGACGAGCATTTCCAAGCCCGAACAGCTTAGCCCGTTGCATAACGACGATATTTCGCCGACGCTCTGCTCAAAAGTACACTTGCTTCTGCCTATGTACAATTCGAGTATAGCCGTCCGAGACGCTTGATCAGGCAAAGATATATTGATCTTTCGATCGATACGCCCGGGTCGCACGAGCGACGACGGCAAGTCATCATAATCGTTACAGGACGCGACAAAAAACACCCTTTGCATAGTCTCGATGCCGTCTATAAGCGTGAGCAGTTGCGTCAATATGGTTTTAGATTGATCGGATACATACCTTTCGGACAAATTAGGCAAAACTTTGTCTATCTCGTCCATATAGATCATAGTAAGCTTATCGCTGTTTTTTGCGCTGTTGAACGCCGATTTGATCTTGTCGCAAATAGACTGAGTGAGCGAAAGATCTGTTATGTCTATGACTTGCAGCGGCATCTTGCACTCATTAGCCAAAACCTTAGCAAAAAGCGTCTTACCTACTCCGGGCGCGCCGTAGAGAATGAGTCCCTTGGGAACTCTAGCTCCCTTTTGAAGATACTTGTCCTCGTTTATGAGTATATCACACAACTTTTTCAATTCTTCCTTTTCCGCCGCATAACCGGCGATACTATCAAACGTATACATACAAACCTCCTTATAAATACAAAAATTAGCTATACCGTACAATCATATAATCGAATAAAGTTTAGTGACACCTCCATACTTTCTCAAAAACAAAGTGAAAGCTAATATAACACAAGAAAATAATAAAATCAAGCGTTTTATCGAATAAATTTATAAATATTTTTTTGTATTACAAAAAAGAAGGGCGCGCAATGAGGCACATACCCTTCTCTTATTTTAAGCAACTGAATTTATAGTAAGTTATTTTACGTGTTAGGCTCTGTGTTATTTACTGCGCTCTCTTCTACGTGCTCTTTGTCTTTCGTAGATTCGCGGAATAAAAATAAAGACGATATAGCAACAAGAGCATTGGAAACGGTAACAGATATTATAGACGTCAAGAAAGATAAGAATAGCACGTAATCCTTCTGAGTAATTTCTCCGCTATATGAACTCTTAGGCATCGTCGCTCTGAACACTATCACCGAGACGATAAAATACAGGACGGAAATCGCCGTCAGTATTATCAGAACCCTACTTAAATTCTTATGCTTTACTGCGGCATAAATACAGACGGCAAGCGTAGCTATACCCAATACCAATGCTATCAACTGCAAAACGCCCGTTTTCACAGTCAAGCCGTCACTATAGCTCGCTATGTATTTGCCGTCTATCAACAACGACAAGCTATCGGCAAGCCCGGCGATAATCGCGGCGATCAACGACACGGCGGAAACGCCGAGCACGACCGCCAAAACAGTCTTCTTTTCTTTCATTCGATCCTCCTATTTAACTCTTCACGAGTCTATACAATAAATTATACACCCATTACGGCGTTATGTCAAGCCGTCGTTTGTGGGTTTGCTATCCCCTCTACAAAACCAAGTTCTACGTTTCCTCTGTCGTAAGCCTTGGTGCTATCGTCTAACATTTCGTCGAACGGACACAAACAGTTATGCTGTCTCAAACTTCGCCTATATGTTTTTTCGATTTCTTTAGATTCTTTCGATAAAATTCCGGATTTATTGTACGTAGCGTACATCCATCCGTGGGAAATAAAAAATCTGCTCCAGCGTTCATGCTCCAACCTCATCAAATAATCCCAATCTTCGTCTTGCAAATATTCTTTTTTTTCGTTTTTATATTTATAGTAATTGATAGCAAATGCGAGCGCGGACTTATTGGATATCCGCAAGAACCAATTGAGCTTCATCCACTTGTCGCTTACATTCTCATCTTTTCGATAACAATTATAATTGCTTGCGAGTTTTATTTTAAAATCGTCATACCGATTCCTGTTGCTATTGATTTCGGTTTGGTTTTTTTCATCGATTATTTCAGACAAAATGCTGTAACCGAAATTATATAAACGCTCTTTGTAATCATCTACAAAGGAATCGTATGAGTACATTTTTTCTCTTAACCCGAAAGGTATTACGGATAGATCGGGAACGGCAATACATTCTTGCGCGATATCGCCCGTCGGTCGATTGCTATCCGTCCGCCAATCCAATAACGATAAATTTCGACTTTCTATAAGATTGACATAAATCTTTATCTTGGGCAAAATCGATTTTTTACCGCTTTGCTGCAACTCCAAAAATACGCGGTTAAAACTGCCTATCAACATATTTGCCATAGCGATATTGCGTTCGTCATTACCGAGCGCTACAACAAAGTCTCGTATATTATTATCGCAAACGGCTTTTAATGCGATCTCCGTACCTTCGTCATCCATAAACGGATATTTAAAACAATTCTCTTTATGCATGACGACTATGGGGAACGCCATTTTTTCGTCAATAAACTTTTTGGCTTTCTTGATCTCTCTGCCTGTCTTTTCGGCACACTCGGAATATAATACGTCAATCGCCTTTCCCGATATAGCGTTTGCCGCGGCGACTACTTCTTTTGTTTCTTGCGGCGATGACTTATCGCTTTGCATGCAACGGAATAGCGGATGATTATACGCAAAAATTCCCGACTTGTCGTCTATATGCGCGTCGTAAATATCGGCAATAAACTGAGTGGGGACATAATCATTATTATCCTTAATCAAGTGCGCAGTGTGCGTGTACAGCTCTTCCATGGCGTACTGCCCCGTTTTACCGAAGCCTATGACGGCTATTCTATAAGCGCCGCAACCGTCGGGCATGGAATCACGCTCAAAAGCGTTTCCGTCCATCCTATCGAGGTACATGTTCCTAGCGGATACCAATTCGTATGACGATAGTGTAGCTTCGTTTACGACGTTGATTTGAATTTTTCCGTTGATTTCCTTTATAAAATCCACATCTTTCGTTTCGAACGAAATTGCTGACGCATTGTCGGTTCTAAGATCGCTCAACCGCTTCAAAAATACGTCGTCTGTACGACGGTCGTAACTTTCGTAATTAATTTCGCCTCCGGCTAAAATGTGGTAATTTATCACCGTAGGTATATCGTTGACTATCAGACCTTTTTTACGGTAAACATACTTATCGAGCGTTGCCGTAATGTCGTCGAAAATAATGTCCGCGTTATTGCTTTCGTAGTCGTCGCCGTCATCGAGTGCAAAAACGTGAAAAAGCTTGTTACGGTTTTCATCGTTAGTATTTTTAAAATGCCCGGCCTTGAACTTGAATTTAGCGAAAATAGAAACGGTTCTTCCTTTATCGTCGCTACGCGGATCGGAAAAATAATAGAAACCGTTCTCCATAATTTTACGGTGCAACGGGTTTTTTCGCGAAAATGACGATTCTCCGCCCTCGAGGAAAATTATAATAAAATGCCGACCTGTTATCCTGCTCTCATGAGCTTTTATGTCCTCGGCAAGCACCAAACTGTCTTTGGTAACAGAGGTGAACACATAATACGTACGATCCTTACGAAGCCGCATGAACGCGGTTTGAACCTTAGAATAAAAATCATAGCTTATACCTACCGTAATAACGGCAAGAAAAACAAATCCGACGTAAGCTATAAGCCCATAATAGAAGCACGCCGATAAGCCGTTAGTAAACCCGAAAGTAGATATATCGTCGGGCGCATCTAACAACAGTCCGGCGACAGCTGACATTATGCCTTGAAACAAAGACTCCGCGCCGACCGTCATATCCTTATTCGGCAAAGCAGCATACCCAATCGCCAAGCGTATTATCAAGCTGACGCAAACAGCCGAAATAACGACCGAAATTTCCGCACGAAGTTTCTTTGAAGGATGCTTGGCGCAATATTTTAGATAGCCCCAAATCGTTACTGCAAATGCAATGATCAGCGCAAGCGCGGCTACGACTATGCCCGCGGCGTATTTAAAAGCGTCCATACTTTACTCCTTAGTTTGATCAAAACTTATATACTGCATTTTACCATATATTATTAAAAAATACAAGCCTAATAATTAATATGTTCTCGATTGCAATATAAAAGCCTACTCCACCGCGGGAATAGGCTTTTTGCGCGTGTTTGAATTTATGACCGAACTATTCTTTGGGAATATAATAAAAGTCGTCTTGTTCGAGCTTTTGAAAAATCACCGAGATATCGGATTCGTAAGACTTTTTTGATTTTTTCTTTTTGCATATCAATCCGGCTATATCGGCAAGTTCGCGTCTTTGTTCGGGCGTCAATTCGAAAGTATGATACACCGTGACGAGCTCATCGTCGATATCGCCCCAAATCTCGGCATTAATTTTATTATGTCCCGATACGTGAACAAAAACGGTTGTCGCGTCATCGAACATTTTTTCCAAAGTCTTAAATGCGGACTTTATGTTTGTCGAGGAATACGGATCATCCCATATCCAATGGTTGAATACGAAATCGAGATACTTTTTCACGGTCTTTCTCCTAAAAATATAGGCACTAACAAGTAGTGCCTATATCGATTATTATTTCTTTCTGGGATTTTTGATGTTTGCCTGAGCCGCGGCAAGTCTTGCGATGGGCACGCGGTACGGCGAGCAAGAAACGTAGTCGAGACCGATGTCGTGGCAGAACTCGATGGACGAAGGATCGCCGCCGTGCTCGCCGCAGATACCGCAATGAAGGGTCTTGCGTTGCGTTCTGCCGAGCTTGACAGCCATTTCCATAAGTTTGCCTACGCCTATGGTATCCAAACGGCTGAACGGATCAGATTCGTAGATCTTGTTCGCATAGTACGCGGGCAAGAACTTACCTGCGTCGTCGCGACTGAATCCGAACGTCATTTGCGTAAGGTCGTTGGTACCGAAGCAGAAGAACTCGGCTTCTTTGGCGATCTCGTCGGCGGTAAGCGCCGCGCGAGGTATCTCTATCATCGTGCCGACCTCGTATTTGAGGTTGACGCCCGAAGCTTTGATGACTTCGTCGGCGGTAGCTACGACGGTCTTTTTGACAAACGCCATTTCTTTGACTTCGCCGGTAAGCGGGATCATGATCTCGGGAACGACTTTCCAATCGGGATGACGCTTTTGAACGGCGACCGCCGCTTTGATGACCGCTTTGGTCTGCATGACCGCGATCTCGGGATACGTTACCGTAAGGCGGCATCCGCGGTGTCCCATCATGGGGTTGAACTCGTGAAGATCGCTGATAAGCTGTTTGATCTGCGCAACGGTCTTGTTCTGCGTTTTTGCAAGCGCTTTGATGTCCGCTTCGTCGGAAGGAACAAACTCATGAAGAGGCGGATCGAGGAAACGGATCGTAACGGGCTGACCTTCGAGAGCTTCGATAAGACCTTCGAAGTCGGCTTGTTGCATAGGCTCTATCTTGGCAAGCGCCGCTTCGCGCTCTTCTACGGTATCCGCGCAGATCATTTCGCGGAACGCGCCGATCCTGGCGGGATCGAAGAACATATGCTCGGTACGGCAAAGACCGATACCCTGCGCGCCGAACGCCGCGGCTTGCTTGGCGTCCTTAGGCGTATCCGCGTTGGTGCGAACGCCCAAAGCTTTATACTTGTCGGCAAGCTCCATTATGCGACCGAAGTAACCCGAGTTGGGGTCTGCGGGAACGGTGGGGATCAAGCAGTCGTAGATGTTGCCCGTAGAACCGTCAAGCGAGAGCACGTCGCCCTCTTTGAACACTTTGCCCGCGAGCGTGAACTTCTTGTTTTCTTCGTCCATTTTGATGTCGCCGCAACCGGATACGCAGCACGTTCCCATGCCGCGCGCAACGACTGCCGCGTGCGAAGTCTGTCCGCCGCGAACGGTAAGGATACCTTGCGCGAACTTCATACCTTCGATATCTTCGGGGCTGGTTTCGAGACGAACAAGAACTACCTTGTTGCCTTTCTTGCCTTCGACAACCGCGTCTTCCGCAGTGAATACGATATGACCGGCAGCCGCGCCCGGAGACGCCGCGATACCTTTGCCGACAACATTGGCTTTATCGGCTTTTTTGAGTTCGTTGGGATCGAACTGCGGGTGAAGAAGCATGTCGAGCGATTTCGCGTCGATCTGCATGAGCGCCTCTTTCTCGGAGATCATTTTCTCATCGATAAGGTCGCAGGCGATCTTGATAGCGGCGGCAGCGGTACGCTTGCCGTTACGAGTCTGGAGCATGTAGAGCTTACCCTGCTCGATAGTGAACTCCATATCCTGCATGTCGCGGTAATGCTTTTCGAGCTTGTCGCACACGCCGAGGAATTGTTTGTATACGTCGGGAAGAACTTCCGCCATTTTTGCTATGGGCATGGGAGTGCGGACGCCTGCAACGACGTCCTCGCCCTGCGCGTTCATAAGGAACTCACCCATGAGACCTTTTTCACCCGTCGCGGGGTTACGCGTGAACGCAACGCCCGTGCCGCAGTCATCGCCCATATTGCCGAACGCCATCATCTGTACGTTGACGGCGGTACCCCAAGAATACGGGATATCGTGATCCATGCGGTAGATATTTGCGCGGGGGTTGTCCCAAGAACGGAAAACCGCTTTTATAGCTTCGAAAAGCTGTTCCTTCGGATCGTCGGGGAAATCTTTGCCGAGCTGTTTTTTGTACTCCGCTTTAAACTGCAAAGCGAGCGCTTTGAGATCGTCGGCGGTAAGGTCTACGTCATACTCGACGCCCTTTTCTTCCTTCATCTTGTCGATGAGTTTTTCAAAGTATTTCTTGCCGACTTCCATAACGACGTCGGAGAACATTTGAATGAAGCGGCGGTAGCAGTCCCACGCCCAACGGGGGTTGCCCGACTTATTGGCAATGGTGTTTACGACCGTCTCGTTGAGACCGAGGTTCAAAATGGTATCCATCATGCCGGGCATGGAAGCGCGCGCGCCCGAACGAACGGAAACGAGAAGAGGGTTCTCTTTGTCGCCGAATTTCTTGCCGCAGATTTTTTCCATTTTGTCGATATACGACATGATCTCTTTTTGAATATTGTCGTTGATCTTGCGACCGTCTTCGTAATATTGCGTGCACGCCTCGGTGGAGATAGTGAATCCCTGAGGAACGGGCAGACCGATATTGGTCATCTCGGCAAGGTTAGCGCCTTTGCCGCCCAAAAGCTCTCTCATCGTGGCGTTACCTTCGGTGAAAAGATAGCAATACTTTTTTGCCATTTGTGATTCTCCTTGAAATGTATATTTTGTCATTGATTATTTTATCAAAAGCATAAAAAAAACGCAAGCGTTTTAGCTTCGTTTTGCGTTTTTCTTTAACTTATGTCCGCGAGCCGTCAAAAAAGCCCGCTTTATCGTTTACTTATCCGTATATAGATCGATCGATTCCGCGCTTTTTAGCGGCGGCGCGTCGAAATATCTCGAGAACTCCCCGCATGCATACTTGAGCGCACGCCGCGACAAATCGGTGGCACAGCGCTTTTCGTACCCGTGTTTCTGCGCATACCCAAGCATCTGCACCGGCGTCTTTGGCTCGCTGTCGTAAGAATACGCACGATAAAACCCCGAAAGTTTCAAAAGCTCGCACATGTACGCCGCCGCCGAATAGAACGGATCGCCGTCGAACTGCAACGCCTTTAAAAGTTTTAGGTACGCCACGAAAACATCCGAGTGCGGTTCGTCGTCGCCGATAGCCGATACCGTCGCTTCCGCAGTGACGGAAGCCGCGGCAAACATTTTAAGATCGGCGCACAGCGAAAACCCGTCCTGTATGAGCATTGGTTCTATCGGCGTCAAAAACGCGCTTTTGGTAGAGGTCAGCCGCGCATTGAACACCGCAAAGACCTGAGCAAACGGTTTAAGCTTGGCTTTCGCTTTTTTCACGCCGCGGAAAAGCACGGAAACCATGCCGTTTTCCGCGGTAAGCACGCGCGCGAGTTTGTCGTCGTCGCGGTAATCGCTTATTTTAAGAACAATGCAATTATCGGTAAAATCGCGCATCGCCTCTCACCTTGCGGCGACGCTAAGCAACGCCGCGTTATCAGTCGTTATTTTCCTTGCCCGTCGAACCGTCGCCGCCGTTATTCTTGGCGCGAACGTACATCGAATAGTATCGCGGCTCGCCCGTCGTGCAAAAAAGATCCCAAAGCGTTTTTTCGTCCTTGTCCATAGTTTCACCTCCACGCTAGTATACGCGCGTAAAAAGCAAAACTTGCAAAGGACGTTGTTTTTAATAGCCGATATCGTGTAGAATACTCGGTTTATCTCGCCAACCCTGTCTGACCTTGACGAATAATTCCAAGAACACCTTGCAATCCAACAGCCGCTCTATGTCGCGCCGCGCCGAACTTCCTATTTTTTTGATCATAGCGGCGTCGTCGCCTATGACTATTTGCTTGTGCGACTGCTTGTCCACTATTACGTCGGCGGTTATGTGAACGGGCTCGCTGTCCTCGTCTATCGAGACGATAGCCACGCCCACACCGTGCGGTATCTCGTCCTGCAAGAACAAAAGCGCTTTTTCGCGTATTATCTCGCCTATGATAAACTTGACCGGACGGTCGGTATATTCGTCGGCAGGGAACAAAAATCCGCCGTCTTTACATTCTTTTTTGAGCGCGGCTTTGAGTATATCTATATTTTTTCCGCTGCGACAGCTCGTCGGTATCACGTCTTTTATCACTCTGCCGTCGCCCGTCATGTACGGATTGAGTTTTGCAAGTATGGGATATATCGACTCGTACCCGCGAAGATCGGTCTTGTTTACAACTACGTAAAGCGGCGCGCGGCATTTAAGCCGCTCCTCTATGAGCTTTATATCGTCGTCGGTAATACCCTTGGTACAATCCAATACCACGACTATGACGTCGGCATCGCCGCCGAGCGAGCTCTTGACGCTTTTATCCATGTGTTCGTCGAGTTTGTTTCTCGGCTTGAACATACCCGGGGTATCGAGAAAAACTATTTGCTTATTGCCTTCCGTGCATATACCCGTTATCCTGTCGCGAGTGGTTTGGGGTTTGGGCGATACTATCGAAACTTTCTCGCCGACTATCGCGTTTACGAGCGACGATTTTCCGGCGTTCGGTCTTCCGACCACTGCGACCACGACCGACTCGTCTTTTGCGCCGAGGATCTTTTCTTCCGCCTCGCGCATGACTTTTTTATCGGCGTCCTCTATATGATCGTAGCCCAAAACGTGCAACATTCCGTGCACAAACAAATAATTGATCTCGCGCTCGCCCGTGCCGTATTCCTCGGCTTGACGGTTTGCCGCGTCTATATTAATGGCAATATCGCCCAAGACCACGGCGTCTTGGAGCGGGTCGTAATCGTCGGGATAGTTTTTCGCTGTAAATTCTTTGATCTCCGTGACGGCGGGATAACTCAATACGTCCGTCGCTTTATCGATGCCGCGCGTCAAATTATTGAGTTCCCGCATCTCTTCGTCGTCTATTACGGCAACGTCTATCGACACATTGCCCTTTAGCTCCAGCATATCGTAAGCAATGCCCGCAAGCCGTAAAAATTCGGGACGAACGTCGCCCGTAAGCTTAAACATGAGCAGAATCCTTTTTCCCGTTATTGTATTTGATACGACGGTGGAACAATCCGCCGTACGCACCGACGATTGCGTAACGCACCGCGTTGAGTTCTTTTATGGTGATGGCGCAGTCGTCGAACTGTCCGAGTCGCAGTCGCTCGTCTATCATTCCCTGCAAAAGCTTGTCCACTTTTTCGCCGTCGGGATTATCCATGGCGCGTATAGCCGCTTCCGCGGAATCGCAGATCATGATTATCGCCGCGATCTTGCCCTTGGGCGTTTCGCCGTGATAGCGATACTCGTCCATGTTTACCGCACTATCGGTAAGCGTCTTTGCTTTGTTATAGAAAAACGTGATGGGCAGCGTGCCGTGATGCTCTACGGTTATGCTTGCGACCTCGTCGGGTATGCCGTACTCCTTGCACAAAGAATACCCGTCCTCGGTGTGCTGACGAATGATATCCGCGGACACCTCGGGCAAAAGCTCGTCGTGAGGGTTATAGCCCGCTTGATTTTCGGTAAAGTACCCGGGGTTATTGAGTTTTCCTACGTCATGATAATACGCGCAGGCACGCGCGAGATACGGGTTTTCTCCTATCGCTTCCGCGCATATCTCCGCGAAATTCGCCACTGCCAAACAGTGATTGAAAGTGCCCGGGGCTTCGACGATAAGTCTATGAATGAGCGGCGCTTTATGCGTCGTGAGCTCTATGAGCTTGAAGTCAGTAGTGAGCTTGAACAAAGATTCTATGACAGGCTCCAACACGCACACGAGCAACAACTGCGCCGCCGCCGCACCGCCGATATACATGAGATTATCGGCAAACGCCTTAACGCCGAGATTATATGCCGACAGCAACGCGAAGTATATTACTACAGTGGACAACAGCGTAACGAACGAACGCAATAACGATCTTGCGCGAGTAAGCGACGTCGGGAACGCATAAGAGGCAACCGCGCCGCCGAGCACGCCCGCTACCGCCGTGAACACCGTAACTTCGAGTATTTTTGCGTTTATGAGAACGAACGACGAAATGAGGCACGTGAATACGTTAAGAACAAATGCATCGTGTTTTTTCGCGAACGGCAACAGCAACAGTGCGGATAGCGAAATGAACATCGCGTACGGATCGAGATAAACGATATATATATTTGCAGTCGTAACAAGAGTGAGAACAAACAGCATTGCCCCCGCTTCTTTTATGTTGTACAGCAGCTCTCTGCGCGTAAAAACAACATACAGATAAAGCGCACCGAGCAACACGAACAGTATGAGCGCAAATATCAAATTAGCCGCGGTCATACTGATATCGTAGACCGCTATACTCAAAAACCTGACTCTGAGCAATAACGCTATGTACAAAACGGCAAAAACGACCGCAAAAAGTCCGGCAAGCACGCCGTACGCGCTTTTGGGCGGTTTGTTTTTGTTTACGCCGCTATTCGGTTTTTCCGTCGTATTTTCCATTGCTTCTCCTTTGCGAATATTTATCGTAAGCTGCAACTATTTTTTGCACCAAGTCGTGACGCACCACGTCCTTTTCCGACATATGCAAAAACGCTATGCCGTCCACGCCTTCCAATACGTTTTGAGCTTCCGTAAGTCCCGAAGGCGCGCCTTTCAGATCGATCTGACTGATATCGCCCGTGACTACCGCGCGACTGCCCTCGCCGAATCTCGTCAAAAACATTTTCATCTGCTCGGGCGTGGTGTTTTGTGCTTCGTCCAATATGATGAACGCATTACCGAGCGTACGACCGCGCATGTACGCAAGCGGCGCGATCTCCACCGTTCCGCGCTCGATAAGCTTTGTATAGTCCGCGCCGAACATTTCCGCAAGCGCGTCATATAGCGGTCTGAGATACGGATCAACCTTCATTTGAAGATCGCCGGGCAAGAACCCGAGTTTTTCTCCCGCTTCGATAGCGGGACGCGTGAGGATTATCCTGTTTACCTCGCCGCGCCTGACTGCCGCCGCCGCCATTGCTACGGCGAGATACGTTTTGCCCGTTCCCGCGGGACCTATGGCAAAAGTCAAAAGGTTACGGTTGACGGCGTCGACAAAACGCTTTTGGTTGAGAGTTTTTGCGAATATCTTTTTGCCTGTCGCCGTCGTGCATACGGGCGTGACCGACATCTCGTCGAACGCCGCAGGATTTTCCGCAAGCGCCGCATAGTAGCGCTTGACCGCCGACGGACTGACCGATTCGCCGCGCCGCACCGATCCGATAAGCTTGTCTATCAAAAGCCGCGCAAGCTCTTCGTCCCGTCCGCTTATTATAAGTTCGTCGCCCTCGATACGAACGGCAACGCCGCAAAGCGATTCGACCGCTTTCAGGTTTTTGTCGTACGCACCGAACAGCGAACGCAACTCGTCCTCGTTGTAACCTTGTTTCAACTGTTTCTCCGTGCTTAATAGTATTTACTCATTTACGGTACGGTAAACTACTGCTCGTGTAATTGCTCGATACCGCGTGAAATAAGCGCTTCGCCGCTGAGGAATACGTTTACTCTGTACAGCTCCGCAACGGTGGGAACTACGGTATACGAATAATCGAACTCGCCCGTGAATTTGAGCCGCTCTTTCTCACGCTCCGCAAACTCCTTGACCGCGGCGTCTATATCGCGTTCGACAGTGACGGGCTTGGTCTCGGCGTACTCGTATCGCGTAACGTACAGCGGCAACAGCACGTCGTAACGGAAAGTTTCGGACTTTACCTCGTACGAAGCATACGGCGATTTTGCCTTGAATATCTTTCGTCCGAAAAGCGTGAAATCGGTTTTAACGTCCGTGCGCCCCGTGGCTCGGTACTCTACCGCGCTCTTGGACAGCTCGCACGAAACCGCGACCGTCACGTTGCCGTAAATATCCGCATCGCACGCACCCGTGTACAAAAGCTCGCCCAAAGTGGAATAAACGTTTCCGTCAGCGAGTATCTCGCCGCTTTTGACTATGTCTCCGATCGCCACTCTCGCCGTGCCGCTCCGCATGACTATGCGCGTCACCATAGCGTCGTATGCCGAGCCGTATGCCGCATACTCTTTGCCGAACTCGTAATCGGAAGCTTCCAAAACGTAAACGAACAGCGTAGTGCCCACTACCTCCGCACTCGCGTCCGAAACGCCGTCGATTCCGTTTACCGCCGCCGTAACGCCGCTAAGCGAGAGAGCGCGCTTTTTCACGCCGCCGCGTATACCCGCGTCGTATAAGACCCTCGATATAGCCGCTTCGGTAATAAGCTCGTTACCCGATATTTCTATGCGCCATACGTATGAATAAGAAATGTTCAGTGCGACCGTTACGGCGACGGCTCCGATCAAGATCCCGAGTCTGGCGCGCCAAAACGTCAAAAAACGCCCGATGCCGCAATATCCGCATACCTCGTAAGTATAGCACATATCGTCAAAAATAGCAATCGCTTTGCGCATGTCTTTTTTTCGTATTTTAAAGCGACAATATGCGCCCGATTCGACAAGATCGCGCACCGCGATACCCGATGCGGACAGTCGCGCCGCGACAGACGCGCCATCGCCCTTGACTCTCAAAATGACGCGCGGCAATACGCCGTAATTGAAATAATCGAAACCGCTCGGATCGTTTTTCAGACATTTTCTCACCTTGCGGTAAACCGCCTGCCGAGCCTCGAGCCTCGCTTTGCGCTTTTTACCGCTGAGCTCCGCGCGCTCTTCGGCGAGTTTTTTACGTTCTGTACGGCGTTTTTCGCGCAGTTCGCTCGCCTCTTTACGGTGCTTTTCATTTTCCGCTTTTTTGTGGGCAAGCTCGCGGAGTCTGAGCTTTTTCTCTTCCGCCGCCTTTACGGCGCGCTCTTTACGCATGGCTTCGACCGACAGATCGCGCTCGCGCTTTTTCAAGCGTTTTCGAGCCGCGCGCTCGGCTTTAAGTACGCTCGCATTATTATCCGTGTTCACGCTATTCATAGATCTTTTACCGCTATACCGTTTATCTTGCCGAGCACCGAAACGCAGTCGTCGGCAAGTTCTTTTACAGTCATGCTCTCGCCGCTGAGCGTTATCATACACGCGCGCGCCCTGAATATCATTTCGTCGCCGTCGAGCTTGAGCGGTTTTACGCCTTCCAAATACAGCGCGTCGCGCCCGAACATAACGATTTGGAATTTCAATTCCGCCGTTTTCCCGAGAATATGATCCGCAGTCTGTCCTATAAAACTCATACCAGCCTCGACTGTATTTTATGCCGAGCGCGCACGCGTTAGAACGTCGCACACTGCTGTCAATGCGCTAATAAAAATGCGTGCGACAAACAAAAACGCGGACCGTATTTGCGATCCGCGCTCGACTATGCGATTATTATGTTTTGTTTATTCATCGATATCGGAAACTTCGGTATCGTAATTTGCCTGTTCGACTACTATGCGGTCGGGCGTAACGCGAATTATACGCACTCTCTCGCCCTTGTCTATTGCCTTTTCACTGTAAACGACGAGGTTGGTATCTCCGACTGTAACGTTGCCCGTATGATCGATAGGCGTGTTTGCCGTGCCGATACTGCCTATCAAAGTGCCGTAGCGCCGACTTCTTTCGCCCGCTTTTTCTATGCGCGATACGCGCAACCAATCGCGGTGCTGTGTGGCAAGCGAAACGACGTGCACCGCAAAAATGACCGCGGCAGTCACCAGCACGAACGCAAAAGCTTCGCCGGAGGAACCGTATGTCATGCGCGCGATAAACGCCGATACCGTAAGCACAGCCCCCAATACGTACGCTATGCCGCGCATCGGTTGAAAAAACTCGGCGACAAACAGTATCATGCCCGTTATCCAAAGGCACACTACGAGTATATTGACGTCTCCGAAAAGAGCGGCTATGCTTGCTCCCAACTTCACTGCTTGTTTCCCTCTTGAAGTATGGCGTTGTAGTAAAAAATGTATTGTTGCGCATAACCGGCGTTTTCGCCGTAGCGATCCATAAGCCTTGCGCGCAATTGTGACTCCGTTTCCATGCCCTGCCGTTGCGTTTTTAATATCCACGTATCTACGGGCACGACTTCCATTCTTCCAAGAGCAAACAGCGAAACGCAGTCGGCTACCTTTTGTCCTACGCCGCGCATAGACATAAGTATTCTTGGCGCATCGCCCGTTCTCGCGCCTATGAGCCTGTTGAGCACGTCTGTCTCGGCGCACGTCTTGGCTGTGTCATGAATGTATTGTGAGCGATATCCGCAACCTATGGCGTCGAGCTGGCGCAAAGAGACGTCTGCGAGCTGCTCGGGCGTCGGGAATACGTCGTCATACATGGCGCAAAGTCTGTTGATAATGCTTTTTATGCGCGGGATATTATTGTTTGCCGAGATTATAAACGAGATTATCGTTTCGAAAAGAGGTTGATGAAGTATCCTGAGCGCGCCGCAGCTTTCGAGCGGCTTTACGAGCTCCGGGAACCGTGAAAGCTCGCGCTTGATCCGATTGACATCACGGTCGAAATTAAAAAATTTCACGAAATAATCGACGGCGGCAGTTTCCACCGTTACGTAATCGCCCTCGGTATAAACCTTACAGGTGTTTCCGCCGGACTTGACGGTATACACTTCGTCGTTTTTTTCAAACCGAAAAAGCTGCCCGCATTCAAGCGTAGCTTTAACGTCGATATTCGATTTAGCGGTTATGATCCTTCCCGCTTCCGTCTTATACATTATTCATCCTCTTCGTACCTGCCTATGTAAACATACGCAAGCGTCGCTCTCGTTATGTGTGCCACGTCGCCGTGCATAAAACAAAAAAGGGCTGTCGCCCTTTTTATTTAGCAATCGGATAAACGCTGACCTGTTTGCGATCGCCTTTTTTCTCAAACTTGACTTTACCCGCAACAAGCGCGAACAAAGTGTCGTCGCCGCCGCGACCGACGTTTTCACCGGGATGAACTTTGGTGCCGCGTTGGCGAATGAGAATATTGCCGGCAAGCACATACTGTCCGTCCGAACGCTTTACGCCGAGGCGCTGCGCGTTACTGTCTCTGCCGTTTTTGGTAGAGCCGCCGCCCTTTTTATGAGCAAACAACTGAATATTAATAAACATTACCGTTTACCTCCGTTATTAGTTTCGAGCCCGACGTATTCGCCGTACCCGCTTTCGAGATCGCGTAGCCCCACGCCGAGCGCATGGAGTATTACGTCCGCATCGTGCCGCTTTTGTCCGTCCGCTTTGACGGTAAACTCGAAAAGCCCCGTCTTTTCGTCGCGAACGTAGCTCGCGTCACAACCCAATTCTTTTATCGCAAGATATGCCGTTTGTACGAGCGTCGACACCGCCGCGCACACAACGTCGCTACCGCTTTCCGCATAGCCGCTGTGCCCGACTGCACGCACTCTCTCGACCGTTCCGTTCGTCTCGAAAAACGAAACCTTTATCATGCGATACTTTCGATCTTAATGCGCGTATAGAACTGTCTGTGACCTTGCTTTTTGCGCACGTTCTTTTTTGCCTTATACTTGAAAACGACAACTTTTTTGGCTTTGAACTGCTTGACCACGGTCGCGGTGACTTTCTTGCCCGCCGCTTCCGAGCCCGCAACGACCGTCGCATTGTCGCCCGTCATGAGCGTTTTGAGTTCGACCGTCGCGCCCTCCTCCGCGTCCAAGCGTTCGACGTCCAGATAGTCGCCTACGCAAACGCGGTATTGCTTGCCGCCCGTTTCGATAATTGCAAACATAGCATTGACCTCCGTTTAGTATTCGCCGTCGGGGTATCGCATTGCGAATTTAAAACCCTTTTCGCGCGGTTCAAAAGAATTATATCATAACTCTCAAACCATTGTCAACAAAAAATCGGCATGGTTTGCCGATTTTAAACATGAATTTTATATAGTGCTAAAAATAAGGATGGCGATAAAATGCGCTCTTAAATCTCGAACTCGCCGTTTAACGCTATTAGCGCGCGCTCGAAATCGGCGTCTGATACACCTAAGATAATGTTAATTTCCGACGCGCCCTGATCTATCATACGAAGGTTGATATTGGCGTTTGACAGTCTGCTTATGGCGCGCGCCGCCGTACCGGGACGACTGACCATGCCGTGACCGACTATCGCGATAAGCGCGGTATCTGTGCCAAGATGGATATGATCGGGCTTGAGTTCGTCTTGAACGGACTTTATAAGCGCGTTTGCCGTTTTGTTATCGACTGCCGAAAACACCACGGTCGTCGAGTCGATACCGCTCGGCACGTGCTCTATCGAGATACCGTACTTTTCAAAACACGCCAAGAGCTTACGCATAAAGCCTATCTCGGCGTTCATCATGGATTTATCCACGTACAGCGAATAAAAGTTTTTACGCCCCGCTATCGCCGTTATCGGACGCTTTGCGCTGCGCTCGTACTTGCCCGACAGGAACTGCTCGGTCGGAACGATGAGTGTGCCGCCCGCCGTCGCATTGAACGTATTTTTTATGTGAATGGGGATATTCGCTTTACGCACGGGAAATATGGATTCGGGGTGAAGCACGTTCGCGCCCATGTACGCGAGCTCGCGAAGCTCTTTGTACGTGAGAACGTCTATCACGGACGCATGCGGAACTATCCTCGGATCGCAGGTCATGAACCCGTCGACGTCGGTGAAGTTTTCGTATAGCGACGCGTCGATAGCGCGTGCGACGATAGCGCCCGTTATATCCGAGCCGCCGCGCGAAAACGTAACGGGTCTGCCGTTGCCGTCACTGCCGTAAAATCCGGGAATGACCGCGCTCGAATGTTCCGCAAGACCTATCCTGCACATGTGCTCGGTATACGCGTCGTCATACGCGCCGCCTTTAAACTTGATGAGATCGGCGGAATCGACAAAATCATAGCCGAGCACCGCGGCAAGAAGCCTTGCCGACAAGTACTCGCCGCGCGATACGATATAATCGTCGTCGGCGTCGGGCAATGCGCGCTTTATCTCGTCCAAAGCTCCGTTCAGATATCCCGCATCGCCCAAAAGCCCTTTGCAAAGAGACTCGAACCGCGCCGCGACGGCCGCAAACGCCGCCGCGCGCCTATCGGGGGCTGCAGCGCTCGTTTTGATGAGCATGTCAGTTACTTTATCCTCGTCTTTAGTCCGCCCCGGTGCGGAGACCACGACAAACCGACGCTCTGGATCGGAGAGTATTATCTCCTTAACTTTTAAAATGCTCTCGACGGTAGACATCGACGTGCCGCCGAACTTGATTGCTTTCATTGCTTCTCCGATTTTTTATTGACTTGCCCGTGTTACCTCGGACCGCGCGACGCGCTATATCCGTTAAATGTCGGGCAATCCGACTATGCGATCAATATAAATATATTCGCATTATCGTTTATCTGTCAACGACCGAGCGCGTTTACGAACGTTTTATTCGACGCGCTTCTATATAGTATCTTTTTTCTTCCGCCTCGCCGAGCGAGAAAGTTTTTTTGGGCAAAACGCCGTTTTTCAAAACATACCCGAAAAGCTCGTCTTTCTCTATGCCTCGCATTTCTATACCGAAGTGTCCGCTCTTTGACAAAGCATCCTTTCCGTGCACGTACTCAACGCTACCGCCGAAGTGTTTTACAAACGTTTCGCAAAATCTGTCGACCGCGGATATAGCCTCTATCTTATCTGCGGGCACCGAAATTTTTATGGGGTTCGGCGCGTACACGTACGACGATGCATCACCTTTTACGGCAGAGCGCAGACTGTCCATAAACATAACGGGATCGTCCGTCTCCACCAGCCTGTGTATTGGCTCGAAAACAAGCCCCGCATCGTAAATATCGATTATTTCGGCAAGCGCGAAGCCGTTGAACGGCGTGGGATAATGCTCGTGGCAGTATTTGGCGGTGGCAAGCGAATGGTTGCCGTCGCCGACGAGCGCGAACAACGGCGTGCCGAATTTCTTTTCGGACGCCTTGATTATGCCGTCTACCGCGGCGTACAGCGCGGAAGTATCGCCCGCTTCTATAAGATCGCCTTTTATCCGTCCTCCGCCGCCGCAAAGCTCGGCGTCGTACAACTCGCGCTTTTTCGAATTATCCACAGCGGCGCGCAATAGCCCGTCGCGGTCGTCCACAAGCAGGAGTATATGCGGAAGCTCTATATCTATCGCCTCGCGTATAGCCACGCGCGGCGGTATGCGCGACTCTATCGTGCGCTCGGAAGCGCGTATAAGCGCTTTGGACTCGGGCGAATAATCGTAATCGTCAAGATTGACGGCGGCGACTATTCCTCTTCTCGTCCTGCCGTACTTAGTAGTTCTCGTGACCGCGACCGCGCCGCGCACAGAATAAAACCGACCGCCGCTAAGCATTTCCGCCGCCGACGATTTGATTTTCTCGAGCCTCGGCTCGGTCTCAGACAAAAAACACTCGGGCAGTATAAGATCCAAAGCAGACTGCGGCGAAAGTTCTTTTTGTATGCCGCGCCAATACTCGGGATCGGCGGCAAACTGGTCGCACGCGACTGCGGCAAACTTGCCTACGTCGCCGCTCGGTATAAGTATCTCGCCGTCAAAATCGACTACCATTTACCAAAGCCCCGCGACAAGCGCCCATATTACGGCGGAAGTGCCCAAAGCGAGAAGTTTCCACCCGATATTATGAACGAAAACGGCTTTGAGAAACGATACGAATTTATTTGACTTTTTCTGTTTATTTTCGGTATTCTCGATGTTTTCCATATCACACTCCCTTATTTACGACGCTTGCGTTTTCTTGCCGACGACGCGGTTGCTTTCAGCCCGTACACTTGCTCAAGCTTGTCTGTAAGCATTTGCGAGTCGTAGTATCTCGTGATCTCACCGCCCTGCGCAAGCGATATAACGCCCGTTTCCTCCGATACGATGATCGCAAGAACGTTGTACGACTCGCTCACACCTATCGCGGCGCGGTGCCTTGTTCCAAGCTCCTTGTCTATCGAAGTTGACTGCGACAAAGGAAGGAAACATCCTGCCGCCGCTATACGGTTGCCGCGGACAAACACCGCGCCGTCGTGCAACGGGGCTTTCGTATTGAATATGCTTTCGAGGAGCGCGCTCGATAGTACCGCGTCGAGCGCCGTTCCCGAATCGAGTATATGCTCGGGTATGGTCGACATGGGCACGATTATAAGCGCGCCTACGTTCTTTTTGGACATGTTTTGAACGGCGTGGACTATATCGTCTATCGCGTCATGGAGCTGCTCGTCCGACACTTCGTACTCGGTAGAAAACTCGACATGCGCTTCTTTGGGCGACGCAAGTTTTATGAGTCCTCTTCGCGCCTCCTGCGGGAACAAAAGCAAAACGCCTATCAACGCTATCACTATACTGTACGAAAGCACCGAACCGATGACCGTAAGCCCCAACATATCCGACGAAAGAACAACGCCGAGCACCGTCAACGGCAAAATATATAACACGAGCTTTACGGAATTGTTCTTTTTGAGGAACACGATAACGCCGTAAATCAAAAATGCCGTGAGGATTATATCAAACACGCACGCGGCGGGATTTGCCGCCATTTTTTCGTAAATACGGTTAAAAAACTCCATTTTTTCTACCTCTACACGATTATTATACATTATATTTATTTTGTTTTCAATCGTTTTACGGCGATATTCAAACAATTAGTCAAATTTTAATCATTATCACGCCCCGATTGCGCACCTCAAATAAAAATGCGCCGCCTGAGCGACGCACATATTTTAACCTCCGAACCAACCGCGTATCTGGTCGCCCAGCCACGTAAAGCCTTGAGTTATACCGAACTCCGACGACATATCCTTTACTACCGTGACAAAGTTGAATTTATCGACGGCGAGATAACACCACAGTATCACAACGCCCAAAGTCAAAACTATAAGTATAAGGATATTGAGCAAACAACTCCTTACGTTAAACGGACTGCGAAGTCTTTTGAGTCTGGATTCGGGATCGGTGCTCTCTTTTATCGCCTGCTCGAGCTGAGCTACCGTCATTTGCTCCGGCGTCATTGCAGACAGCGGAACAGACGGCTGTCCCGTAGGAGGAACGCCGCCGGCAGCCGCGGCTTGCGCGTCGCCTTTTTTATTTTTGCCCTTTTTGTCCTTTTTGTCTTTCTTGTCGGGTTTTTCTTTGGACTTTTTCTCGGGCTTTAAAGTCTCTTTCTTAGCCATTGCACCCTCGTATATAGGTTGTATTATACATTATATAGCATATATTCCGAAAAATCAAGTATTTTCCGAAATTTTGTTCATAATTTATTCATGTATTTACGGCGATTTTTTGATGTTAAGCGACTGCGCGAGCTCGTTTTGCCCTTACGCCACCGCAAAAGCGTCGCAGAGACGCTATCGACGTTCCTTATTGTTCGGATGAGTCTTCCCCGCCGTTTTTATTTTCGCCGTCATCCGTTTGTTTTTTGATAGGCTTCTTCGCGCTTACCGTGCGCGCCGACGAAGCGACGGACTTTTTCGCGGAAACCGATTTACCCGCCGACGTTGTTTTACGCGCCGTCGGCGTTGCTTTTCTCGGCGCAGTCGCCGCTTTTTTGATTTCCTCCGTAGGCGTTTCGCTTGCGTCCTTGTCGTTTTGTTTTATTTCGGGTTCGGACGGTACGATTGCCGCGTTATCGGTTTTCAAATCTTGCGCTGCCGTCTCGTCTATTTTATCGGCAGTATCATCCGTCGTTTTTGCGGCGTCCGCTTTTTCGGCAACTTCGGACTCGCTCGCAAACGGGTCGAAGTCGCTTTCGCTTCCATGCGGTTCTTTTTCGTCGGTTTGTATTACTTCGCTTTTATCGCGCTCGGTATGATCGCGCGACACGGGCGGCGGGAACAACGGCGGGAAGATATTTCCGTCGCCGTCGTTGTTGGGAATACCGGGAAAAATATCGTCGGTCTTGTCGTTCACACGTTTGAGGTCGATGAAGATATCGTTTGAATTCGCGTCCTCGTATTCCATACCGAATACAGCCATTTTAACATTGCGGCGCACGGGCGGCACGACAGGCGGAACGGGATATTTTTTTATGAGTCTACGCGACAGCAACGTCATGACTACCGCCGCTATCGCCATCACTCCGAGCACCACCGCGTACCATATCCAATCGGTGGCGAGGACGTCGGTATCGGGGAAATTATCGCGGTCGTATTTCATGGCGTCTATGAATCCGTCGGCTGTGAGTGAGTTCATGACGAGCGTGCCTGCGGTCGCCATCTTCTGCGCATAGTCGGGATAATTCCTTTTGAGGTTGGCGAGCGTATCGTCCTTGCCCATTCCTACATTGGCATGGGAATCGCCTTCTCTGTCCGTAAGGTCGATAGTCTCCCAATTTGCGCCGACAACGTTGAGCGTGGGTATTCCGTTGTTGAAAAACACCGAGAAATTACCCGACTGCACCCATTGATAAAACGGTATGCCGTTAAGCGCGCGCAACGAGAGTATGAGCGGGGATTTTTGCGTGGGCTTATACACGTCCAAGCCGCTCTTAGCCGCCACGCCGTCGAAAAAGCTCTCCCGACGGGTTTTTCTGTAATCGGAAAACGCATACACATGATCCACGCCCAAGCGCTGAAGTTCTATCATGAGCACGGTATTGCGCTTTTCCGCTACCGTCATCTGCTTATTGTAATACTGGCTGACACCGATATTATTTACGGCGGACGCACCGAAAAACGCTATCGTCACAGTGAAATCGAGCTCGGGTTTTTGCGTTTGCAAATACTCCGCTAAAACGAGAAGCGTCGCAACCCCCGTACCGTTGGCAAGCACGCCGTGAGAGCGCGTCACATATGTGTCGGTCGGGTCATCGTCCGAAAGCGACGCGTCAAATCGGTTATCGTAATACGCGCCTATGACAACGTTTGGAGCGCCGTCGCCGACGTCCGACGGTCTGTATGTCGCCACGACGTTTTGGCTTTTGACCGTTTCGTTCTTGGCGTTTTTACCGCCGAACTCCCTGATCATCTTTTTACCGTCGTCGGATTGGTCGTCCGCATACCCGTACGAAACGAGCTCCGCTCTGAGATATTCCGCCGCAGCTCTTTCGGCGTCGGTATAAGTCGTTCTGTTCGTTCTGTCGTCCGACAAGAACTCTTCCAGCTTTTGCGAAAACTCGTCCGCGCTCACGACGTAATCGGGAGTTTTATCGACGGGATGTGACGGCGCGCCCGCGTCCGTGCACGCGATGAGCGAAAAAGCCATGACAATGGCGCAAGATATTGCAGATATGATATAAAACAACTTTTTCATGCTGCCACCGCCAATATGAGCGAGATAACCGAGACGAGCGCATACACCGTTATAAACCCGCCCATCACCTGCGTCACGACAGTGCCGAACATGCATTTTTCAACATACTCGCGCTTGAACGCATACAGCAAGTACAGCGCGACAAACATTATGGTTATGACGGGATCGAGTATGATATTGAGAAGCGCCGCGTACAAGGGCACGGACAGGTAAATAAATTTAAGCAAAAACAAGACTATGTTAGCCGCTATCACGGCAAAATGCAGACCGTACCGCACCGCGGAAATATCGCCCCTGCCACGGAACCGAATGGAAAAAGAACGCATGCAAAACGCAGAAACGAACGAGTACACTATAAGCGGCAATACCCCGCCCAAAAAGAACGCCACGACGTCGTTGGCTATCCACGCGGGAAAACCGTAACGCTCGCCGTAAAACGCCATATTTCCGCGCATGACGTACCAACCCGCGGCGCAGTACGAAATATATACGAACAGCAACATTACGCCCGTAGGCAATCTTTTTTTTGCAATATCTATCAAATCAAACCTCGCTTGCCGCTTGCGCGACGAAAGAGCACAGAGCCTCATATTGCGTCATAGCGCCCGTTTTATAGCCGTAGTCAGCCGCGGCGAGCCTGTCGAGATTGCGCTTAAGCTTTACCTTGGTAAATCCCGCCGCTTCCGCTTTGAGCTTATTGAGCATGTACGGCTTAACTCCCTGCGCCAAAAGCCCGTTGGGATCGACCGACGCCGCGAACATTTTTTTAAAGCGGTTGTAAAGCAGCGTGAACGCCGCTCCGAGATCGTTGTTTTTCGCCATGCCGTCCACTATCGAGAGGGCGCGCGCCGCGTCGTGCTTAATTATACTGTCTGTAAGCTCGAACACAACAAACTCGGTGTCCGCCTTTACCTCGCGAATGACCGTCTCTTCCGTGACCGTGCCGTTCGCGCACAACAGCGACAGTTTTTTCGCTTCCGAATTGATACGCGTCATATATCCGTCGCAACGCGAACACAACAGTCTTGCGGCGCGCTCGTCGGCTGTCGCGCCCGTTTTTGCTAGCACGCTCAAAACGTATTTCACCAACAGCGCTTCGCTTTGACGGTTGCAATTGACCGCGGTAGCGCCCGCGGGCACGGTGGGCGCGGTCGTCCTGTTCCAACTATCGTGCGGCGTGTAGCTCACCAATACGAGAACTGCCGCGGGATTGGGCGACTTCAGATAGTTTTCTATAGCCGAAGCGTCCGCTTTTCCGCGCGCTACCACCACCCTGCGCTCGCCCGTTATCGGGAGCTGCGCAAGCTCTTCCGTAAGCTCGTTTGCCGAGCCGAACTCTTTATCGGCAACGTTAAACGCCGTCGGCTCGCTAGCAAGCGCTTTTATGAGCGCGACTGCTCTCGCCACGACGTACTCGTCGTCGCCGTAACAATAATAGCACGGCTCAGGTGTTTTTGTATTTAAATGCTTTTTAAGCTCAGAAAATTCCATTATCGTAGATTTTAAATGCAAACTCGCTTTACCGACTTGCATACTTTTCGGATATTGTATCATATACGAACGATTAAAGCAATAGAATTTTCGCAAAATATAAGCGCGGCATATACCGCGCATTTATTGCTACATAATATTCGACAAATAAGGTATGCTGTCCAGCAATACGTCGTCGATATAGTTGATGGCGGATTCGACGAATATCACCGCGTCGTTGTAGTTATCGGACGCGACGACCGCCGCCAAGCATACTATCTTATCGTCGAAATTACGCACCGTATTGTGGTTTTGGAGCATGAGCAGGATATTCTTACCCTTCTCCCATTTTTTAACGAGTTTTTTACAAAGCTCGTTAGTCTCGGGATTATCTACGTTATCTTTATTTTGCTCTATGCTTTCCGATATGAGCGTAAGATCGGCTTGGATGCCGTTATAAAATTTATTCACATAAATGACTTCGCCTATCATCGCGCCCAGCATTATAGCGAAAACGACGGTAATTATAATTAGTTTTTTCACCAGTTGTTCCCTCCCGTGATATTCAGCGTGCAACAAAACGCACGAGCTTTTTTAGGCGAAACAAAGGTCTTGCCGTCCTGTCTCACGTCGCAGTATAAAACGTCTTTTATTTTCAGGTCTTTTTCCGCTATGGCGTCAGTCAGATCGGTCACGGATACACCGGCCGTTTGGAGATTCTCGTTATTTATCTTACCGTCAACGATAAGCTCGAGCGGCAACAGCGCGGGGGCTTGCGGCGTTTCGGACTGAGACTCGCTATCTTTCGGCTGCTCGCTTTGCTGCTCTTCCTTTTCCACTACGCACAGTTTGCCGTTGGTTTCGAAAATGGCGTAAGCTATTTCGGTAAAATCGACGTAGCCCGCAGTGCGCACCGCCTCAACGAGATCGTCCATATTCATATTGAGTTTTTGGAGATTGTCGTATACTATCCCGTCTTTATCGATGACTATAACGCTGCTCCCGCTCAAAAACTTGCGTGCTTTTACGGATTTGCGCGATAAGAACGAAAGCACGATGGCAAGCGTCGCAAGCGTGACTATGGGTATAATACCGTAATACAGCGGTATATACGAATCGTTCATCGGAATGCACGCGACCTCTGCGATTATAAGCGTTATGACAAGCTCGAACGGCTGCATTTCGCCTATCTGACGCTTGCCCATAAGTCGTATCACAAAAAATACGACGGCAAACGTGATTATCGATTTTAACATTACTACAAGCATAACGACCATAGTATTTGCAAAAGGTCTTTTTTAATTCCGATAAAAAACGACGGCACGTTAAGTTTTCATGCCGCCGTTTTGTTTTATTCCATATTTAACATCTTTTTAAGATACTGTCCTGTCTTGCTCTCCGCCACTTGCGCCACTTTTTCGGGCAAGCCCTCGGCTACGACCTTGCCGCCCATATCGCCGCCGTTGGGTCCGAGATCGATAATATAGTCGGCGCATTTTATCACGTCGAGGTTATGTTCTATGACGACTACGGTATTGCCGTTGTCCACGAGCCGCGACAGTATGTTAATAAGCCGCTCGACGTCCGCCGAATGAAGCCCCGTCGTAGGCTCGTCAAGAACGTACAGCGTCTTGCTTGTGGACACCTTGCTGAGCTCCGTAGCGAGCTTGACGCGCTGCGCCTCGCCGCCTGACAGCGTGGTCGCCGGCTGACCGAGCTTAACGTACCCGAGCCCCACTTCGAGAAGAGTGCCCAGCTTGCGCTTGAGCGACGGGATATTTTTAAAGAACTCGTACGCTTCTTCAATGGTCATATCGAGCACGTCGGCTATCGATTTGTCGCGATACTTGACCTGAAGCGTCTCGCGGTTGAACCGCTTGCCGTGGCAAACGTCGCACGGCACGTACACGTCGGGCAGGAAGTTCATTTCTATGCGAATTATTCCGTCGCCCTCGCAGTTCTCGCACCGTCCGCCTTTTACGTTAAATGAGAACCGCCCCGACGAGTACCCGCGCTCCTTGGCGGCGGGAAGCTCTGCGAAAAGGTCGCGTATCGTGGACATGGCGCCCGTATACGTGGCGGGATTGGAGCGCGGCGTTCTGCCTATCGGGCTTTGGTCGATATTTATGACTTTGTCTATCTGTTCCAATCCGTCGATACCGTCGTTCTTTCCGACGCGCTGTTTGACGGGATTGAACATATTTGCAGCCGCGGGAAAAAGCGTTTGGTTTATGAGCGACGACTTGCCGCTGCCCGATACGCCCGTCACCGCCGTAAGCACTCCGAGCGGTATCTTGACCGTCACGTTTTGCAAATTATTCTCGCACGCGCCGCGCACCGTTATAAAACTGTCCGCAAGTCTGCGCTTTTCGGGAATACGTATACTGCGCTCGCCCGAGAGGAACTTACCGGTTATAGAGCCCGATCTTATTATATCCTCGACAGATCCCGCCGCCACAACGTTTCCGCCGTGCACGCCCGCGCCTTCGCCTATATCCACGATATAATCGGCGGCGCGCATGGTGTCCTCGTCGTGCTCGACGACTATAAGCGTATTGCCGAGATCGCGAAGATTTTTGAGCGTGTCTATAAGCTTGGCGTTATCGCATTGATGAAGACCTATGCTCGGCTCGTCAAGTATATACAGCACGCCAGAAAGCCCCGAGCCTATTTGCGTCGCCAGCCTTATGCGCTGAGCCTCACCGCCCGACAAAGTCTGCGCGCTGCGCGAAAGCGTCAGGTATTCGAGTCCCACGTTTATCAAAAAGTCTATGCGCGCGCGTATCTCTTTGAGCACGCGCTCCGCTATTACGGCTTTTGACGCGGTGAGTGTGATGCCGTCGAAAAACTCTTTAAGCCGTTTAACGGGCATGGCGCACAGCTCGTCGATATTCTTTCCGTTTATCTTGACCGCAAGCGCTTCCTTTTTGAGCCGTTTGCCGCCGCACTCTGGGCAAGGCTGAGAGTTGGTGAACCGACTGATACGCCAACGCACGCCGTCGCTCGTAGTCTCGGCGAGCCTGCGCTCGAGAGTGGGCACGACGCCCTCATAGTTTATTCGTTCGCTTCGGTGGTAATGTCCCGTCACGTACTCGACGACTATCGGCTCGGCTTCCGCAAAAAGCATAATGTCGCGTACCGATTTATCGAGTTTGCGGAATGGCGTTTTCAAAGTGAACTTATACTTTTTCGCCAAAGCCTCCCAGCACCGCTCGAAGTACGGCGAATTGTCCAGCTTGCCGCTGTTCAAAAGGTCCTCAGGCGACTCGTCTCCGAAAAACAGCAAGACGGGATCGATCTTAGTCAAAAACCCGAGACCGCCGCACTTTTCGCACGCGCCCCACGGACTGTTGAACGAGAACAGCCGCGGCTCTACTTCCGCGATTGAAAGCCCGCAGTTGCCGCAGGTGTATTTTGTGTTGAACAGCTGTTCCTTGTCGTCGCAAAATGCAATGACAAGCCCGTCGGATAGTTTTATGGCTGTCTCTACCGAGTCGGTCAAGCGCTGCTCTATACCGTCCTCTATGACGAGCCTGTCCACAACGACGGATATGTCGTGCTTGGAATTTTTATCGAGCTTGATCTCTTCGTCGAGGCTGTAAATATTGCCGTCCACGCGCATACGCGAGTATCCCGACTTTTTAAAATCCTCGAAGAGCTTGACGTACTCGCCTTTCTTTCCGCGAATCACGGGCGATATTATCATAACGCGGCTATCCTTGGGTAACTGCATTATTTTATCGACTATTTCGTCAACCGTTTGTTGGTGTATTTCCGCGCCGCAGTTATAGCAATACACGTCGCCCACGCGCGCATACAAAAGACGCATATAGTCGTAGATCTCCGTTACCGTTCCCACGGTGGAGCGCGGGTTGCGCCCCGTCGTCTTTTGATCGATGGATATTGCGGGCGAAAGTCCGTCTATACTGTCTACGTCGGGCTTGTCCATTTGCCCCAAAAACTGCCGCGCATACGACGAGAGCGACTCGACGTATCGCCTTTGACCTTCCGCAAAGATAGTATCGAAAGCGAGCGACGTTTTGCCGCTGCCCGAAAGCCCCGTGAACACCACAAACTTTTCTTTGGGTATGGAAAGGCTCACGTTTTTAAGGTTGTTGGCGCGCGCGCCTTTTATCACTATTTCGTTGTTTTGTCCGTCCATTTTTTCTCCGTATATCCGGTCTGTCGTTTCGGTCGCTTGACCGACTTATCCGTTGTTCTTGCGCTTGGGCGCATTTTTTGCTATGTTACGTTGCAGTTCGCGCAGTTCGGCTATCTTGTCGCGATACGATATAGCCGTTTCGAAATCGAGTTCTTTACTCGCGGCGTTCATGAGCGTACGCAGTCTGTCTAACTCTTTGCCTATATCTTTGAGATCGACTCGGCTTTCTTTATGCGATATCTCGATAGTGTTTTTAATCGGTTTGATTATAGTCGTAGGCGTGATGCCGTGCGCTTCGTTGTACTCGGTCTGTATTTTCCTTCTCGACTCAGTCTCATCTATAGCGCGACGCATAGAGCCCGTAATGACGTCGCCGTACATTATAACACGGCTCTCGCTGTTACGCGCCGCGCGACCTATCGTTTGTATGAGCGACGTTTCGGAGCGCAAAAATCCTTCCTTGTCCGCATCGAGTATGGCGACGAGCTTGACTTCGGGAATATCCAAACCCTCGCGCAAAAGGTTTATACCGACTACGACATCAAAGTCGCCGCGACGCAACGAGTTGACTATGGTGACGCGCTCCATCGTGTCTATATCGCTGTGCAAATACTTGACTTTAACGCCCTGCTCCGCAAGATAATCGGTAAGGCTCTCGGACATTCTCTTGGTAAGCGTCGTAACGAGCACGCGCCCGCCTTTATCGGTAGTATCCTTTATCTCCGTCAAAAGATCGTCTATCTGACCTTTGGTCGGCTTGACAGTGACGGGCGGATCCAAAAGCCCCGTAGGACGTATTATCTGCCTTGCGTACTTGCCGTCGGTAAGCGACAGCTCGTACGGCGCGGGGGTCGCGGAAACGTATACCGTTTGGTGTATTCGCTCGCGGAACTCGTCGAACTTGAGCGGGCGGTTATCGAACGCCGCGGGCAAACGGAACCCGTAATCGACGAGCGCGGTCTTTCTCGATCTGTCGCCGTTGTACATGGCGCGGAGTTGCGGGACCGTCATGTGGCTCTCGTCTATGAACATGATAAAGTCGTCGGGGAAATAATCGAGCAGAGTGAACGGCGGCTCGCCGGGACTGCGCCCGTCAAAGTATCTTGAGTAGTTTTCTATGCCCGAGCAATACCCTATCTCCTTCATCATTTCTATATCATAGCGCACACGCTCGCCTATGCGCTGAGCTTCTATGAGTTTATGGTTGTCGGTAAAAAATTTAACGCGTTCCTCGCAGTCCGCCTCTATCCGACTTATAGCCGACAACAGCTTGGAATGTTCGACTGCGTAATGGCTCGCCGGGAATATAGCGGCGTGCGCGAGCCTAGATACGATATTGCCCGAAACTATATCGAACTCGCACACCCCGTCTATCTCGTTGCCGAAGAACTCGACGCGTATGCCGTGCTCCGACATGCTCGCGGGAAAAATATCCACGGTGTCGCCGCGCACGCGAAAATCGGTACGCTCGGGCGCCATGTCGTTGCGTTTGTAGTTTATGGCGATAAGCCGCTCTATGAGCGCGTCGCGCGACATCTTGTCGCCGGGGCGCACCGAAAGTGCGAGCCTGTAATATTCCTCGGGCGCGCCCAAGCCGTAAATGCACGAGACCGACGCCACGACTATCGTGTCGCGCCGCTCGTGAAGCGAACAAGTCGCACTGTGACGGAGCTTGTCTATCTCGTCGTTTATGGCGAGATCTTTTTCGATATAAGTATCGGTCGTGGGAATGTACGCTTCGGGCTGATAATAATCGTAATAACTGACGAAAAACTCGACGCGGTTTTCGGGAAAGAACTCGCGGAACTCGTTGCAAAGCTGCGCCGCGAGCGTTTTGTTGTGTGCGAGAATGAGCGTCGGGCGCTGAACTCTTTCGATAACGTTAGCCATCGTAAAGGTTTTGCCGCTGCCCGTAACACCCTTCAAGACCTGCGCCGCAAGCCCGTCCTCTATGCCGTTTGCAATCTGTTCTATCGCATCGGGCTGATCGCCCGTCGGCTTATATCTGCTGTGTAACTTAAATTCCATAACTTTTTTAATACCGTAAAACGGACGAACCCGCCGTTAAAATCGGCGGATAGTATAACACGAATTATCCATACTTGTCAATTATTTAGCTACTTAAACGATTATTAAACGTTAAACTCGTAAAGCCCCAAAAATTATTATCAATACTTTACGCCGCAAAAATCGACATCATCTCTGAAAAGGCAAAAAGTCCTCTTCGTCGGTCTTATCGTACAAAAAGTCTTTGCCTACGAGCGACGCGCGGTGCACAACGTGCCCGTACTTGGCATTGAGCTTATCTATGGTCTCGTCGAGTTTTTCGAGCTTGTCGTTGCGCTCGGAATCGGACAAAAACGAAAGCTGACGCGGCTCGTCGTACTTTTCGAGCTTGGTGACCGACACTGTTACTGTACGCATGGGGGCGCCGTTCCAATTATCGGTAAACAATTTGAACGCGCACTCGGCTATCTCGTCCGAAGAATAAGTAGGCATAGGCAAAACGCGCTGTCGCACGATGGAAAACAGCTTACTGTCGCGCATACCTACGGAGACGAGCGAACCTCGCACGCCCGATTTACGCATTCTCGCCGCCACTTTTTCGCTCAGAAAGAAAATAAGATCGCGCGCGTCCTCGTCGGTCTCTATGTCGCGAATAGTCGTCATGCCGTGACCTATCGATTTTATATCGCGGTGTTTTACCGCCTCGCGCACGGGCTCTTTGTCCTCACCTAGCGCATACGCTTTCATCTTTAACCCGTTTATGCCGAACCGACTTTTAAGCGTCGCGTCGTCGGCGCGCGCAAGATCGCCTATCGTTACGATATTAAGTTTCAGTAGCTCGGCGTACGTTCGCCTGCCGATCATGAGCATCTCGTCGGCGTTTAATCCCCATATCAGCCGCTTGAAATTATTTCTGTCTATAACGGTAGTAGCGTCGGGCTTTTTAAGATCGGAGCCGAGCTTTGCGAACACCTTATTAAAGCTCACGCCCACCGAACACGTAAGCCCGCTCTCCTTTTTTACATGCGCCCTTATTTTGTCCGCGATCGTCTTGCCGTCGCCGAAAAGCGTTTGAGAGCCCGTAACGTCCAACCAGCACTCGTCCGCGCCGAACGGCTCGACCATATCGGTATAGCCCGTGTATAGCTCGAACATTTGACGCGAATACGCCGTATACAGGTCGAAGTGCGGCGGCACGACTACGAGATCGGGCGCTTTCAGCTTGGCTTCCCAAATGACGTCGCCAGTCCTTACGCCCAGTTTTTTGGCTATTTCGTTTTTGGCAAGCACTACGCCGTGCCGCATTTCGGGATCGCCGCAAACGGCAAGCGGCACGTTCTTCCATTCCTCATGAGAGATACATTCGGCGGAAGCGTAAAAATTATTAAGATCGCAATGCAGTATTACTCTGTCTTTCATTAAAAATCGCTCTATCCGATGCTATTCTATATATCATTACCACGCGGTATAACTGCCAAACACCTCTTCCACTTGCGCCTCGTCCGAAAACCCTACCGAACCGCCGTCGTGGCGTATTTTGAGCGCGGCAAACACCTCCGCCCGCTTTAACGCCTCGACCGCGCCGAACTTGCCGTAATAATGTATAAACGCCGTGAACATAGCGTCGCCCGCGCCGACGGTATTTACTACGCCGCCGATATTGACCGCGGGAACGTTTGTCACCCTGTCGGTTTCGCGCTCGTACATGATAGCGCCGTCCGCGCCCAGCCCTATGACTATTATCTTGGCGGTATACATATTTTTAAGCGTCAGTATAAACTCCTGCGGCTCCGAAGGCAGATCCTCGTCCGAAAGAAAAAGTATGTCCGCATTTTCCATAAACTCGCGATTGAACGCGTCGTCCGCCGAAGACAATACGTGAACGTCCGTCGCTATCGTTTTGCCCATGCTCTTGGCTATGGGCAAAAGCGCACGATTGAAATTGATATTGCAAAGCACGCACACGTCGGATTTTGCCATAGCGTCCCGTACCGCGCCCGTATCGACAGTCATGTCCTGAATGTTTTTGAGATCGCAATAGACTTGACGCTTGCCCGCGTTTCCGTGCTCATGTAGCACAACAGATACGGGCGTAGTATCCAACGCGTCAAACAAACACTCGCGCGAAAGCCCCTCGGCGTCGAATGCGTCTTTTATCCTGCCCGCCTCGAAATCTTTGCCGATAAGCGACGATAGCGAAACGCCGTCGCCCAGCTTTTTCGCGGCTTTGGCGATATTGTACGCCACGCCCGATACCGTCGAATGTATGCCGAAAAACGGATAATCGACGGGATAATACGTGACGGGAAACGCGCGTATTTTAAGGTCGGTCTCTATATTGACAAGCCCCGATACAAAAACATTCATGTATACTCTCCGTGCTTAAACTTCCAAGCAAAATCAAAGCTTATATATTATAATACTTTAAAGTACGCTTGTCAATACCGATTTGTCCGCAAATACATGAAATACTAATTGGACTATAATAACTTAAACTTAATAAAATCTATTGACTTTTGGCTGGCTATGTTATATAATCGAAAGAACTGAAAAGTTTTCGGAGGAAACATGGAGAAAATAGAACTCACTAAGTTGTTTAAAGAAGCAGCTATCCAAACGCAATTACGCAGAGCGACCTTTGACCGCCTTCAAATTCGCCCTTCTACCAACTATCGCGGCAGGACGCAAGACGAAGTATTTTTCCAAAAGCAAGACGGTGCGAACGTAGAGTTCGAGATCGTGCGCAGAATGGATTTCGAGCCGGAAGGCGTTTTCGAGATAACGGTCGTATACACTATCCGCCGCACGCTCGCCGACGAGTACGTCAATCAGGACGTCGATTTCCGCGAACAGCTCCACAAAATGGAAGCGAAAGACTTTAACTTCCTTTGCGGCAACGTATTCTCGCTCATGTCGTTGCAGATCGCTCAGCTCACGCAAGCATCCAACGGCATTCCCATGGTCTCGCCTCCCGTATACTGCGGTATCGCGGCAAAACCCGCCAACGAATAATAAACAAGCTATTCAAATTCCCGACAGCCCGTCGGGAATTTTTTATTGCATTTTTTTGGCATTTCTCCGCCCCGTGTCGAAAATTATCGAATTTTATACATATCGCAAAGCAAAATCCACAAACTATATTCGGTTATGCGAGGATCGATATGATTCCCGCAACATACGGGTATATTTGCCCGCAAAAAGGAGACAATTCATGGAGTATATCATAGAAATAGAGGACAGCGTGAACAACATTCTCACTCACAACGCCAATAGGAACGGTATGAGCGTACAAGCTCTTATCAGCGAACTTTTGAAACGTTATCTCATCGACGCTCATATAATGGAAAAGAGCGACCTATGGAAGAACGGGATCGAGGAATGTGCGGAACTCAATCTCGAATGGGCGAATCTTTAAGCAAAGGAGAAAACTGTGTCGGTGAATTTTAAACGCGGAGAAATATATTACGCCGACCTCAGCCCCGTTATCGGGTCCGAGCAGGGCGGCGTGCGCCCTGTTCTCATTTTGCAAAACGACGTAGGCAACCGTTACTCGCCCACCGTTATAGTGTGCGCGGTCACAAGCCGCATAACCAAAGCGAAACTGCCCACGCACGTAGAGATCGCCGCGGGCAAGTACGGACTGTCAAAAGATTCGGTCGTACTGTTGGAGCAGCTCCGCACTCTCGACAAGCGCAGGCTCAAAACGCGCGTCGGAGAAATAGACGGCGAAGCGATGCGCAAGATCGAGCGCGCGACGCTTATATCACTCGGGTTCGTATGATCTTCATACTCCCGTTTTATATATTCGTGGATTTTCCACACGCAAAAACCGCGTCGGCATGATCGAACGCGGTTTTTGTTTTGTCGTGATTATCAGTCGTCCAATTCTTTATAATCGGCGTACTTTAATATATCTTTGGGCGTAAGCATGAGTTCCGAATACGAACTGACGGCGTTTGCCGCGCCCACGCCGTTGCGGTAGCACGCCACAGTCGCCGCGTCCAAAAGCGGGAACGAACACGCGAGCGCAGTTATGCACCCGCCCAACACGTCGCCGCTTCCGCCTTTGGCAAGCGCGGGAGTGCCCGACACGTTAAGCCGTATTTGTTTCCCGTCTGTAATGACGGTGGTCGCAGACTTCAACACCACTATACAGCCAAGCTCTTTGGCTAGCTCGTATGCGGTATCGGGCGTAGCTTCCTCTCCCGTAAGCCTGCGAAACTCGCCCACGTGCGGAGTAATAACTATCTTGGGCTTGGCGTTTTTGATAACGCCGTAATCGCCCGCAAGCGCGTTTATGCCGTCCGCGTCTATAACGAGCGCCCCGTCGAACTCGGCGCAAAGATATTCTATTATCTTTTTGAGATCGGGACACTTGCCCATGCCCATGCCTATGTTAATGGCGTCGGCTTTTCTGACGATCTCTTCCCACTCCGATTTTTCAAACCTGATAAAACCGTCTTTATCGTCGCTCAAAAACTTCATCATGGCGAGCGTGCTTCTCGCCGCGACCGCGGTGCGGTGTATCTCGGGCAAGCACAGCGTTACCGTGCCCGCGCCGTTAAGCCCCGCGGCATGTGCCGCCGCACCCGCCATAACGGGCGCGCCTATCATCGCTCCGCTTCCGCCTATCACATACACCTTGCCGTACGTGCCCTTATGCGCGTCGCGCTTGCGCTTATACGGCTTGAAATCGTCGTCCTCGAAAACGCGCGCTTTCGACTGCGTGGGTATACCCACTTCTTTTACTGTGATATCGCCGCAAAGATCGCGACCGTTGCCGAACAGCATGCCGTACTTATAGCAAGAAAACGTGATAGTTCTATCCGCTTTGACCGCCGCGCCTTTGACCTCGCCGGTATCGGGATCGAGTCCCGACGGTATATCGACGGCTATCTTCAGCGCGTCTTTTACGCCGTTTATTCGCTCGATAAGCTCGGCGGTCTCGCCCTCGATTTCCTTGTTGAGCCCTATCCCGAAGATAGCGTCTATAACAACGTCCGCCCGTCCGTCAAACGCCGAAGCATCCAAAATAGGCACGCCCGCATTTTCGGCTACAGCAATCGAGCTTCCCAGCTTTTTCGCCGCGCCGTCGCCGACCAAGTATACGGCTACGTTACAGCCCATGCCGAAAAGCCGCGAGGCTGTGAGCACGCCGTCGAAGCCGTTGCCTCCGCCGCCGCAAAATACCGCGGTCTTTACGCCCGAGCGCTTACATATATCCGATATCTCTTCGACAACAGCGAGCGCGGCGTTCATGCGCAGGTACAGCATGTCCACGCCTTTTTCTGCTACCGCGGCTTCTGCCGCTCGTACCTCGTCGGCTGTCAATACGTTTTTCATAATATCTCCGCTATAACTCCATATATTAACGACACGACGGCACGTTACTTTTTAGCAGTAAGCATGACCGCCGCCACTGCGTAATCGCCGTCGTGCGATATCGATACGTCCACATTATATGCGCTCAGCATGATAGCCGCTTTACCGCACGCTCTGAGCGACGGTGTGCCGCGCTTGTCATGATAAATTTCTATATCGCACGGCATGATACCGCCGCCGAACCCGCATTTTAACGCCTTTACCGCGGCTTCCTTGGCGCAAAACAATCCCGCATAACTTGCGGCAGGGCGCGCTCTTCCCGAGCAATACGAGCGCTCGTATTCGGTAAAAACGCGCTCGGTAAACGCTTTGCTCTCCACGGCTTTCGCTATTCTCGGAATATGAACGGTGTCTATGCCTATCATCCGATACCGCCCTCTTTTATCGCATTTTCGACTGCGAGCGCGGTCGCTTCCACAGCAAGCGCGGCTAATATATTATAATCGAGTTTTGCTTCGCCGCGGGATAATGCGAACAGAGTATCCCCGTCCGCATCCGTATGCACGGGACGAATGGAAAGCGCCAAGCCGTCGTGAGCTACGTCCGCGAGCTTATTCACGTGAGTTTTATCCAACTTGACGTTAGTCATTATGCAGCCTATAGTCGTATTTGTGCCCGCCGATTTTTGCATGGCTTCGCGCGCTTTTGCCGCGAACATGCCGTTGGTAAGACAGTCGATCGCGCCCATAGTTGCGCCGTTGGGCAGTTTTGCGCCCGTGAGTAGTTTGCCGCTTTTGTGGTCGTACACGTCACCGAGCGCGTTGACCGCTATCACAGCAGTGACGAACGCATCGTTAAACTCGAGCGTCGCCGCGCCTATACCGCTCTTACTCGCGCTTTGGTTACCGAGTATCTTCGATACGGTCGCGCCGCGTCCCGCGCCCACGTTGCCGAATATAAGCTCGTTTTTCTCGGCGTTTGCCGCCGCTTCGTACCCCATAGCTTTATCGGGATAATGATACTCGCCCGGCGTTATCAAGTCGAACAGAATCGCCTGAGCGACTAGCGGCACTATTTTGTCGCCCGCATTAAACCCGACGCCGCGCTTAAACAAATATTCGGAGACCCCGCACGAAGCTTCGAGCCCGAACGCCGACCCGCCCGAAAGCACTACGGCATCGACAAAGCCCTGCGATTTTTCGGCTCTTAACATGTCTGTCTCGCGCGTGCCCGGCGCGCCGCCGCGGACGGACACACCGCCGACTGCGCGATCGGTAAGTATGCACGTAACGCCCGTATATGCGTCGTGCGCATGTCCTATGCGTATGCCATGAGGCAGTTTTATTTTATTCATTATTCCTCCGTGCGCAAAATAGCGCATTGTTATCGCAAAAGCGGTCAATCGTAAAAATATTCGTCGTCCGTCTCGGTATCGAACGCCCCGCCGTCTTTAAGCTTGGAAACAACCGAGTTTATTGTGTCCCATGTAAATCCGCGTCCAGCAAGAAACCGCTTCAGTTTGAGCGCGTCGCGTTCTTTGTGCGATCTCAAATACCGTTCCGCGACCTTGATCGCGCCGTCCGTCTCTTCATATTCCTGCGCGTCTTCGTAATCGTCCGACTCGCCCGACAACACGTCGGAAACGATCTCCGAGCTTATACCCTTTTTTTTGAGTTCGGCGGAGAGCCGTATCTTTCCGTATTTTTTGGATTTCGACTTTACATAACTTTCCGCATACGCCCTGTCGTCCACATAGCGATACTCGTCGAGCCGACGCAATACTTCGTCGCAAACTTTACCGTCATAGCCTTTATCTTTTAGATATCTATGAATCTCGAGGCGGGCGCGCGGCGCGGCGGAAAGATACCCGACCGCGCGTTCAAACGCGGAATTTATCTCGCTCTTTTCGACCACCGCTCTCAGCTCGTCTTCCGACACCTCGTCACCTATCGCGAGCCTTGCCGCGACCGCCGTCACGGCGTCGAGACCAATCGCGAACTCGCCGTCGATATACACGCTGACTCGCGACTTGTTACGCTTTTGTCTTGCTATGTCGGTAATTTTACCCATGCCCACATTATACACCGCGAATAGAAATAAATCAAGCCTCACATATTAAATTCATCATAGACAAGGAGAAAATAATGACAACAAAAAGCTTACAAGAACTGAGCGAGCTCTGTCGCAGCGAAAAACTCGCATACAAAAAATGCTGCAACTACGTCTCCGAAACGGACAATTCCGATCTCCAATGCGCGCTCGGCAAACTCGCCAACGGGCACAAACAGCGTTACGAAACGCTCACCAACTATCTCGATAAAAATTAAGGAGCTTTTATGGAAAACAATAAAGATCTGTTCGATTCGTTCGATAGCGACCCTTCCGACTGCAACGGCTACAAGACGCGCCGCGAATGCGACGTCGAATCCGCCACGGAATTTCCCTCGACGCCCGACGAATTCGGTGCAAACAGCGCCGAGACCGCGGAAGACGGTATCCCGCAATATGTAAACGAGCCCGAGACCGCAAAAGATTTCTTTAACGCGCCCGGAGTTATCGCGCCGCTCGGCAAAAACGAGACCACTAACCCCGTAGACCGCTCTGACGATCTCAGCGGGCTCTACGACGAACAGCCCGACGTGTATGACACCGAGAGTGCTTCCGACAGCGGCTGCGGTTGCGGTTGCGACAACGACGGTTGCGGCATAGACAGACACTGCAACTGCGATGAGGACAGCGAAACGGCGGAAGACTACGGCATGACGGGCTCGCCCGAAGACGAGACCGCTGCGACCTGCGACGACCCGACTTGCGACGCGAGAAGCCGCTGCGCGCTCGACGACTACGAGATCATTTCCGACGTACTCGGTTGCGAAAAACAGCTCGTCAAGCTCTATTCGACGGCGCTTTGCGAGAGCGCGGAAGAGCCGCTTCGCGATATATTCCGCGAAAATCTTATAGAAGCCGCCGCCGATCAGTATTCCACGTTCGAGTATATGCAAAAACGCGGAATGTATAAAACCGAACCCGCTACGGAAGAAAAGGTAACGGAAGCAAAACAGCAGTTCCGTCCGCTCTGCGATAATCACCGTTGATCGCGCAGAATAATAAATAAAACACAAAAAAGACGCGCAATTTTACGCGTCTTTTTGTTATTAATTAACTTTTTCTACAATAAAGGTATCGCCGCCAAATACTCTATATCGGCACGCTCTTTCGCCTCGCCTTCCGCAAGCACGAATGCGCGGCAAACGACCTTACCGCCCGCTTTTTCTACGAGCTGTTCCAGCGCGGCGTTGGCGGCGCCCGTGCTGATAACGTCGTCTACTATCGCGACGCGCTTGCCGTTCAAAAGTTCCACGTCGTGCGCGGACAGATACAAATGCTGCACTTCGCCCGTGGTAATGGTCTTGGCGTCCACAGATATACCGTCCTGCATATAGAGCTTTTTGCTCTTTCTGGCTACCGCATAATAATTCTGCCCGATATTGCGCGCTATGCAATGCGCGAGCTGTAAGCCTTTGCTCTCGGCGGTTATGACCACATCGGGCGAATACGGCACTATGCGCTCCGCAAGCTTTTCCGCGCAGTACTCGGTCAACTCTACGTTGCCGTGAAGATTAAAGAAACAAATATTGACGCACGACGGCAACGGTATCACGGGCAGGTCTTCTTTCCTTCCGCAAATATCTACCGTATAAACCTTTTTCATTTGCTCACCTCTTAGCGTTGTTTTATAGTACGGGGCGGCGCCCACATATACAATAATACCACAAAAAACCCCGAAAAGTCAAGGGCTTTCGGGGTCTTCGATAACAGTAGTATAAAACCTATCTTTACGGCTATTCTTGCAGTCGGCACAGCAACGCCGCTATTACGGTTGAGGCGTGAACTTTGCAAACAGCACGGTATACGCCAACTTGCCGCTCGCGTCAAACACCGTGGTATTCTCGTCGACTGCGTTGTTGAAGCTCGCATCGGAGTACCAGCCGTCGAAATCGTAACCGTCCACTTCGGGCGTAGGCAACGAATCGAACTTAACGTTCTCGCCGTACGCTATCGTGATGACCGTACCGGTGGCTATATCCGCGCCGTCCGCCGTAACGAGCACGACCGTATACGTATTAGCCGTCCACTTGGCTTTGAGCGTGATATTGCCCGTAACGTTCACGATCATTCCGCTTACAACCTTGATGCTGTCGGCGGTGATATTTCCGCTCTCGTCCACAGTCCACCAACCGTCAAACGTATAGCCCGTTTTCGTAGGCACCGTGCCGAGCGTTTCGGGGAACGTTCCGCCGAAAGTCACCGTAGTGTCGTCGGGCGCACCGCTGCCGCCGTCGGCGTCTATCGTCAAGGCGTATTCGTTTGCGGTCCATTTCGCATACATGAAGTGATTGGACGCTATCGATACTTTGACGTTATTCACGTTTACGCTGTTACTGTCGAATACCATTATTTCGGTATCGCCTTTCGTAATGTACCAACCGTCGAAGGTGTATCCGTCACGGGTGATGACAGTAGCGACGAGCATCTCGTACGCCTCGCCGTACGTCACGTCTATTGTGCTTGCCGAGCCGAGGTTGCCGCCGTTGCCGTTCAACTGCACGGTGTAACGGTTAGCCGTCCACTTGGCATAAAGCGAATGCTCGTTTTCGTTGCTTACTTTGACCAAATTTACGTTCTCGCCCGTAGCGTCGGTAACAGCCGTACCTAAACCGTCCTTTTGGGTATACCAACCGCCGAACGTATAGCCCGCGCGTTCGGGAACTGCAAGATCGGGATACTGTTGGTCAAACGTGACGGTCGGCATAGTATTGCCGGTCTTGAAGCTTCCGCCGTCGGCATCGAGAGTTATACTGTATGATACTGCTGTCCACTCCGCATGAAGCGTAGCGTTGTCGAATGCCGCGGTAACGACGGTGCTGTCGGTAACTCGAACGTTTTCGGAAGTATACCAGCCGTTAAACGCATAGCCGGTGCGCGTAGGCACGGTGAGCTTACCGCTAAACGTCTGACCGAACGTCACCGTTATCACGTCGTTTATACCCATTCCGTCGTTTTTATCAAGCGTAACGCTGTAATCGGCAACCTTCCACTTGGCATAGATCACGTGATCGTAACCGTAAGCAACCGCCATATCCGAAGTTACTTTCAGTCCCGTTCCGTCCGCCTCGAAATACCAACCGTCGAGTTCATAGCCCTCTCTCGTAGGCGGTACCGAAGGAAGCATATACGTGCGCGACGCGTTGCCGTAGTTGTGAGTTATCATAAGCGTGGAATTGCCGTCCGCAAACGTGCCGCCGTTGGCATCGAACGTTACGGGCACCTGAGAACTGCTGCTGCGTATTATGTTGTAAGTAACTTCGGTCCTGACGGTAGAATTTCCGTCCGCGCTGTTCGCCGAAGTATACGTTACTTTTAACGTACAGCTTTGCTTGACGCCTATGGTCAGTTGGAAGTATTTGTACGGCACGGAACTATTGGGCGAAATATTGACCGTTCTGTCGATCATACCTATGCTGCCCGTCTTTGTATAAGCTCCGCCGCTCGCATCGTAACCCGTGAAAGTTATACTCGAGATTTTCCTTGTTACATAGTCGTTATTAGACAACGATATGCTTATCGATTTGCCGTATACATAGTTATTCGACAACGACGGCGTCCATTTGGAAACGAACTCGTACGCGCTTGACGAGACCGTAACGGTCTTGTTGGTAACGATGAAAAGATCCTCTGACGGGCGCGGCGTTATTACAAACGCTATTCTGAGAGACTGATTTACGTCACAAACTCTGTACGATATCTCGACGTTAGCCGTGACGGTAGTTACGATATCCGCTGCCGTAAACATGATATTCGCTCCGCTTACGGTTACGGCAAGGCTGTCGCCGGCATCTCTGACTGTCACGTTCTCGATATCGAGCCCGTGTTCTTCGTTCAAGCCGAAGGAGACAGACGAACCGCCTATCAGTTCAACGGCATACGGATCGTTTAAGATCTCGTCGTTTGCTCTTACCATAGTTTCCGGATGGATCGCGGCGATATTCACGTCGCCCTCGCCGTAATAAACGCCGTTATCCGTATAAACCGCAAAGCCGATACGTACGACGCGACGGTTTTGAGTAAGCGACACGTTGATATCGTTATCGAACGTGACGATGGGCGCCGCTTTATCGGTATAATCCGTTTTTACGAACGCGCCCGCACCCGACGTTACAACGTATACATCTATTTGCGAGATAGTGCCGCTCACAACAGCGGAAACCCAATCCGCAACGTCGAGCTCGCCGTATGCGTTTACGATCACGCCTTCGACAACGCTTGCAAAATCTATATCTTTCGCTACTATTGTGAATCCGTTGACGACTACCGTCGTATCGCAGGTCATGACTTCGCCCGCATACGCGCCATCTGCCATCGCTACGGTTGCCGCGAGTTGAACGGTAACATTGGACGTTATGTTTTCCAAGATCGTGAGCGTGCCGCCGCTTACCTTTACGACGTCGCCCAACTGCTTGGATACTCCGCCTACGGTAATGACGGTCGTACCGTTCTTAAGCGCGAACGAAACGTTATACTTATCACCGTCCTTGACTTGACCGTCGGAATCGCTCGTAAACGGTTTGACGCTGCTGCGGATATCGTAACCGCCTTTCTGACCGGATACGGATACTCCGCTCACCGCACATGCTTGAGGTCTGACGATAACGGTATATACGTCCGAAGTTACGACGCTGCCGGCATTGATCTCGCCGCTCTTGATCGTAGCGGAAACGCTGACGGTAAAGCTACCGCCCGCGCGGGCCTTATCCGTGTTGTTCACGGTGATGCGCGAGCCGCTTATCGAATAATCTGCGGCAGTATAGCCGGCGGGCGGCGTTATCGAGTAATTATAATCGACCTTGCCGCTGTAATCATACTGTTTGCCGTTTGCTATACCTTTGCCCAAGACAAAGTTGCCCGCAATATCTTCTGTAACGAAATTGCCCGTTACCGTGAGCGTTTTCTCTATGTTTACAAGCTCGAGTTTGGGAAGCGACACGCCTCGCAAAGTAAGCGCGCGCTCTTTGTAATATGTCTTGCCCGCATACGCGCCGCCCGTCACTTTGATCGTAGCGCCTACAATTATCATGTGATCGGAAGTCGCGTTCTTTTTGGGAGTAAGCACGCCGTTGACAAGCGTAACGTATTCGCCGCCCGAAACCAAAGTGTACTCGATATCATGCTCGCCCTTGAATCCGTTATCGACAAACGACGGAGCAAGCGTCGCCGTAGACTCCTGATACAACTGCGACGATTCGGCGCCGCCGACTTTAAACCCAAACGTAAAATCGGGTTCGGAAGCGGTAAGCTCGAGCGTCGCGGTATCGGCATAGAATGTTCTGCCGCCTACTATTATCGTACCGCGGGCGGTAAACGTCGTGGGTTTATTCGCTACAAATTCCGCATAGTATCTTCCGTCTGCGGCTTTGAATACCATGCCGCCGTCCGTCGTTGTATTGGCGGTCACATTGCCGCTGTATACCACGGATATATCTTCGGCTTTCACGTCTATGCCTACGCCCGAAACGTCGATATAGTAGCGTATCAAACGCTTGTGCGTGTCGTTATCGAAATCGACGTTGAGCGTGCTGCCGCTTGTTGCAGTCTTGAACGTACTGCCGTTATCGGCGGAAGTTTCGAGCGCCACGGTAGTCGCGCCGTTATACGTGACAGTAAAGTATTTGGCAAAGCCCAAGCTCTTGCCGTATACGTTTGCGGTAACGGTAAGCATAACCGTGCCGAACCCGTCGCCCGTATTGAGAGCGACTCCGCTGTCCGTGAGCGTCGCCGTATTGGACTTAGACGAACCGAACGAAACGATGTTCACGTTATCGCTGGCAACAACGTACTTGCCGTCGAAGCTCTCGGACACGCCCGACAGATCGAGTTGAAGTTTGTATGCCGCTTTGGAATCATGTTCTATCGCAGTAGGCGCCGTCACGGTTCCGCCTGCATAAACGGACTCGTTGCCGTCTTTGCTCTCAACTATGTTAAAGCTCACGCCGGTAAGCGCCCACGTTACTTTCAAACTATATTCGCTATCGAACGAGCCGCCGACAAGCGTTCCCATAGCCGAGGGAAGCGCAGAGTACTTAACGCGCAGTTTAAACTTATAATCGCCGTCGTAATCGGCTTGACCTGTAAAGCCGTTGCGCTTGAGCGATATGCTCAAAGTAGTTCCTGCGGCAAGATCTCCGCTTATATCGCCTGCGCTCGGCGTTATCGTAAACTTGGCGTTGTTATACGATACTATCGAATACGTGTAACCGAGCCAATCGTAAGTTACCACGTCGGGCGTGAGCGTCGCCGTCTCGTTAGAGACAATCTCCACCGAATTCTTATCGAATGTAAAGCGCGGTGCGGTAATACCCGTAGTGCTTACGCTGTAATCTTGATTGACGGTCGTCGTACCGTACACGGAGTCATAATAGGTCGCGCTTACGGTAATACTGCTGTCGTCGACCCTCAACTGAAGCGGACGCACCGTATGACCGTTGACGACCGAAATATATCCGGTATCGTTGGATTTAACGGAAACGGTCACGCCGCTCGTCGGTATGGCAACGCCCGCAAACGCCGTTTCCACAACTATATGGTCCTTAAGATCGACCTGTGTATAATGCGAGCCGTCCATATAATACAGCATGAGCGGCTTGCCGAAATCCAAGCTGATCTTTGCGATGGTAACAAGATAATTTATAGCGACGTCCTCGACGTACTCTTTACCGCTCGAAGAGTCGGTATATTTTGCGCGATAGTACAGCGTGCCGGTACCGCTCGCATCGGGTTTGATAAATCTAATTACGCCGAACGCGTCTATATCGGCTACGGCGTTGGCGGCGGCTGTCGTCTTGCTGTCCGCAATTAGATCGGTACGCTCGGAATTGTCGTACAGCTCATACGTAACAGTGACGCCGCTTTCTACTTTTTCTCCCGTGCCGCGATTGTAAACGGTCGCGCCCAGCTTAAACCTGTCGCTTGCACTGCCGACCGTAACGTTCGCTTGCCTGTCGGGATTAACGGTGATGGAGTTGCCATCCGCGCCGAGACGTAATTCATTGGCTGTTGTCGTAACGATAATCGGATAATACTTAGGTTCGAGCGTGCCGTAAGACAGCGCAACAAAATAGCTCTCGACATTATCGATTTTGGTCGTAATTACGGAATTGGAAATTTTAAGAATATATATGCCCTTGGGTATATCTGAATTCAACTTGTCGACAGTAATATCTTCGCCCTTATGTTCTATATAACCGTTGCCCGATTTTTTTACGATCGCTACATTGATATTTCTGACAACATCTTCATTCGGAACAAAATTTGTATTATTGTTGTTTATTATCAGTGTGAGTTGATTGACCTTTTTACCTTCTTCGATATAGTCGACAAAGCCGCTTCCGCCCGTCGTTGTAACGTTGATAGCGCTACGCAACAACTTTACTTCATAAATATCGGTCGTAACGTTGACCATGATATTGATATTAAACGTTTTACCGCCCGTGGCATAACCTGCGGTATCGGTAACGGTAAACGACACGAGCTGATTGCTTACCGTCTTTGTTCCGTCGGCTGCTATCACGAGTTCACCAGAAAGCGCGCCGCTCGCGGAAAGTCCGGTACCCGTCAAGTTATTGCTTGTAATGCTGATATTGCTCTTGTTGTATGCAAGCTTGTTATATCCCGTACCTACCAACGCGTTCAATTTAAACGGTATCACGCATTTTTGCTCGGCGTCGCCGTTATATTTAAGCATGAGATTGACTGTCGGTTGCTGACCGCCGTCCGTATTATACTCTATGTCGTTGACCGTATACGAGATATTATCGAGACCGGCATCGACTTTCGCTTTTGCCTCGTGTCCCACAACGGACGACGCCTCGACTCCGAGCGTAATGACCTCGTTAGCCGTATCGCCGCTGTGGTTCACCGACGAATCCAAGACTCTGAACGTGCACTTTTGCACAAATTTAGTTTCGGCATCGCCTACGTAAGTATCGCCGCGTTTTATTTCATATCCGGACTGACTATACGCAAGGTACTCGCCCTCGCCGAGTTTGAGCTCCAAATAATCGGGTATCTTAAGCGTTGCAGATTCAAAATACGAATATACGCCCTCGCTAGCGGCAACGTAAGTGACAATAATGTACGCTTCCTTAGTATAAGGCTTAACGCCCGTGGCGGTATTGTTGTACAGACCGAAATCGAATTCGGTTATGCTGTTGTCGCCCTTATCGTCCGCAAACAAACCTACCGACACTACACGGCGCGCTCTGTTGTTTACGGTCAGAACAACTGGAGTTACCTCGTTTCTGCGCGCACTGATCAACGAAAATTCGTGCTCTTGGGAAACTTCGTTGTTAGAAACGTCGGGCGCCGTAAACCTGATCGACAAATACGCGTTTTGTATATCGCCGAAAGGCTTACCGGACACATCCAGCAAACCGTTTTTGGAAGGTAATGAAATATACGACGCTTCGACTTCGGAGAGCACCGTGCCTTGATGACGCTCTTGCTCTATAACAACGTCCTTTTCGGTTCCGTTGTCCAATGCTATATGCACCACGGAAGAGACCCAGAAATCTTCGCTCTTACCCTGATTCATCTCGGGTATATAACTTTTTGCGGTATTGTCATAAACAACTTCGTTCATGCAATACTCATCATCAAACAGTTTGACGCTGTCCGCATAGCGCACCAAATTATACGTGCGTTCGCACCAACGGGGTTCTTGCACATAATTGGCTTCCGATACCGTGGTATATCTTACATAAATCGTGCTGAGCGGTATACCGTTTTGATACGCCGCCGCAAACAGATCGACGCAGGCATTAAAGCGCGAGCCGTTAAACGAGAATATATCTTTACCGTTTTCAGCCAGTCTGAAGTACGTAAGTCCCGCATCCTTATCTTCTACCGCAACAAATGGTTTTTTACCATCCAGGTCCTCATAGTACATAGACACCGTGGTCTTTTCGTTTGTAAGCGACTCGTTGCCTATATTGAGTACGCGATTAGGCACTATCTTTTCACGCGCAAAACTGAGGAGCTTTGTAGATTCATACGGCATCGTCGCCGTCTCCGTGTTTGCGCATTCTATACTTCTTATTTCGTTGACGAGCCTGACTGTTATAATAAACGTGGCTATCGTTTCGTGGTAATCGGTAACCGTAAACGTTAACGTTGCGGAACAGTTGTCCAAGTTCTGAATGCTGATAAACTCCAGCGTTTTATAATCTCCGCCAATAGTGCCCTTAAAACTCGAGCGACCGGTTATCTTTCCCGTGATATCGCCCGTACCGTCTTTATCGATAAGTTTTATAAGATCTACGGTGCTCGATAAAAACGCGCCCGCCGCTTTCGCCTGAACATATACGGTCGCCGAGAACGCATCCGTCGCGTCGGAATCGGACGTATCTACAAACTTACCCGCCTGCGTACCGCCCGCCGTCACAATATTATCGATTTTGTCCTTATCCTTAACAAAATACGCGTGCTTGGCTGTCGCTTCGATCTTAAAATTAGTCGTCTTTACTATCTCGGGATTGACAGTGTTGATCTGTTTATCGGGATCGTCGCCGAACATGATTCCAAACTTGGTAAATTTCAGCTCATACTCGTCGTCTACTATCCCCTTGTCTTTAATAGTAACGATAAACTCGGCGGTGCCCGTGATCGTAGTACCCGTGCCGGTAAACGTCATATCGTTCTCGTTTAACGACGTCGTTTCTCCGAGTTTTATATCTTTACCGTTCTTTGTCTTGACGCTCACGAAGTTGCTCTCGGCTTCGATCTTGAAATTGCCCGAGAGATACCCCTTGGCGATCAACGTCTTGGGGTCGGTACCGGCGGGCACGGTAATATTATACGTTACCGTCATACCGTAAGAAGCGCCGAGCGCGGACTTTATCGCACCGGTCGAAGCGTCTATTTCCGGTTTGCCGCCGGACGACGTCTTGTAATCGAGATTGACTTGATTTACGGGCGCGACTATATTGAGCTTGATGTTCTTATAGACGCCTATCGAGTTCGCGCTCTTATCGTTAAACCTGAGCGTGCACTCGCTGTTAGCCGCGAGCTTACGGCACGTGATATCCGAACCGGTGATCGTGCATATACTCTTGTCGGACGACGTAATTTCTATCTTGTTCTGCCAATCGTCTTTAAGCTTACCCGTCGTCGCATCATACTGCAATGAATACGGCGTAAGTATCACATGCGACATTATGCCGGTATACGTAGCGATGCTGTACGGCACGGTGAGCGTGTCCGTAAGAATATCTGCGGGCGGAACGGACGTATTTTTGAGCGCTGCAAAAGTTTCCGCGGTAACGGGTTGCTGGGTAAAATACATACCGTCGATATACCCGAGACTTGCACTGCTGACCGATTTTATGGTAAGCGTTTTCGAGACCACGCGCCCGTCTGCTATGTAATCGTTGTTTACATTGGCAACGATCTTTATGACAGCCGTACCCACTTTCTTGAGCTTGAACGAAAAACGCGACGCACCGGGGTTTTGGCTTGCGAGATTTATAACGTCGCCACCGCTGACTACGTCGATACGCACGTTATTACTGTTTTGCGTGCGATCGATCGTTATCTTGGAATACGAATCGGTAGAAACGTCATACTCGCCGTACTGCGTAAAGTTGACGTAAAAATAATCGTTGGTCGTTATCATCGCCTCGGAGGGATCGGGCTTAAAGTTTGCGGCGGCAAACCAAGGAAGCTCCAAAGTATCGTTTTCGATAGCTTCCTGCGCACCGTTCGATCCGCGCCTGTACGTATTGAGTACGATATGCTCGGTGCCCTGCTTTACTACGGTAAACTCAACTTTGCCTATCTTATTGTCTGACGAAGTCGACATTGCGGCAAGAGTTATCTTTTGCCCCGCGTATTCCTCATTGGGCGAAAACGTGCAATAAAATTTATATTCGGGTACGTCGCTCGTCGCGCTTATGAGCGTGCCGTTGGTTTCGGTCTTGTCGGTTACCCTGCCCGAGTCCTTGATCTCGATCGCTTTATCGGACGGCTCGACTATCCACTTGACTTCGGGGCTCTTACCGCCCTCTACTGCGACCGTCGCATAAACGGTATAGTCGTTACCCACAGACGCGGTATATATCTGATTACCTTCGCCGTCCGTAGTGGAAAACAGCTCCGACGACGACGATATGCCGACGTTCAAAACCTTGCCGTTATCCGCGACAGCGCTCGGCTTCAAAAAATAAAGTATCAGAAATGTTACCGCCAAAGCAAACAAAACTCCCATTACAGCAAACATGATAATGAGTTTGGATTTTGTCTTTTTAACGGGGGCAAGCTCGATAATCTCGTCCGATATAGGCATAAACGCACCTCTTATCGCTTTTTATACACGTACATATTACAACAATATTCATTTAAAGTCAAGATATTGACATTTTATTACGCGTTTATTTTACGTTTAACTAAACAATACACAGATAAACAAATCATCTAAAATTGTCGACTAATGGTCTTAAGGGGTCAAAATCTTGCTGAAATATATGCGTTATTATTTGTTTACTTAAGCAAAGTGGTCATTTATGAGAATATACAATAATTTATTTTAGTCAATTTTAAAAGTTATTTTTAGCACTCATACAGATAAAGTGCTAACACTTGACAGCATTGAGCGATAGCAGTCGCATATATGTAACGAGCGGATTTTCATAAGCCCGAAGCGAACGTATATGACAAATTTCGCATAAATTCGATAATATCGGCTTGCGAAAACGATTATATATTACGAAACAATCGTCAATCTGTTTGACAAATATTCATATAATATGATAGAATGTTGAAAACGAATTTTCAGGAGTCGAATATGTTAGCAGAACAAGTTCTCTCACTCAATCTTACGACAAGAAAACTTTGCAAAAACTGCGATAACGGAACGGTTATCACGCAAAAAATGCGGTTGCTTTACCTCGTTCGCAACGAGGTGCTCTCGCCGCGCGAACTCGTAGTCGAACTCTGCATTGCAAAGCCCAATCTCACCATCCTCGCGCGCAACATGATAGCCGAAGGACTTATCGAGAAAATGCGCGTCGAGCGCGACATGCGTTCCGTGCATTACAAGATCACGGATAAAGGCATTGCCGAGCTCAACCGTCTTATCGCCGAGTTGGACGAGTCGCTTACCAAGCAGCTTCAGCTCAACGACAAAGAAGCGCAAAAGGGCGAGAAAAAATTAGAAGCCGCGTTAAACTTCCTTAACGGCGTGGAATAAACGGTAACAAAATAAACGCCGTCACGATAAGTGCGCGGCGTTTTGTTTTTGCTGTAATGCACTATGCGCGCCGTCTCATCATAGCTAAGGTACCATGAAAAAACTCAACTCGTTCAAAGCAATACGACGCGATCTCGACGCCGTCATGCGTCACGATCCCGCCGCGCGCAACAAGTTTGAAGCCGCGCTTTGTTACAGCGGGTTCCACGCGCTCATAATGTATCGGTTTTTCCATTTTTTGTATGTGCATCGGTACTTTTTGCTCGCGCGGATACTTTCGGGCTTGACGCGTTTTTTCACGGGCATAGAGATCCACCCCGGCGCTAACATCGGCAGCGGCGTGTTTATAGACCATGGCGCGGGAGTCGTTATCGGCGAGACCGCCGTTATCGGAAACGACGTGATCATTTATCAAGGAGTAACTCTCGGCGGAACGGGCAAAGACAAAGGCAAGCGCCACCCCACTATCGAGGACGGCGTAATGGTTTGCTCGGGCGCAAAGGTGTTGGGACCTTTTACCGTAGGCACGGGCGCAAAGATAGGCGCGGGCTCGATCGTGCTAAACGAAGTTCCGCCGCACGCGACGGTAGTCGGCTGTCCGGGGCGCGTAGTGCGCATTGCGGGCAAACGCGTGGACGATCTCAGTCAGGACCTGCCCGACCCCGTCGAAGACGAAATAAAAGAGCTTAAAGCTCGCATATCGCATCTTGAAGAGCTACTCGGCGTTGCAACTGCGAACGGCGAAAAATCCGACAAACCCGCCGCAAACGACGCGACAGAATGATATTCCGATTATATAACTTAATCGAATACTACTTATATGTTTACGGAGTGACACATGGAGACATTAAAGTTTTACAATACGCTCACGCGCAAGAAAGAAGTTTTCAAGCCGTTAGCTCCGCCCGTCGTGACTACATACTCATGCGGACCTACGGTGTACAGCTACGCGCACATGGGCAATCTCCGCGCATACGTATTTATGGACGAACTGCGCCGCACGCTCAAGTTCGCCGGTTATACGACTAAATCGGTAATGAACATAACGGACGTGGGACATCTCACCTCCGACGCCGACGACGGCGAAGATAAAATGCAGTCGGCGGCAAAAAAGCAGAATAAAACGCCCGAAGAGATCGCGGCTACGTACACCGCCGCTTTTCTTAAAGATCTCGGCAGGCTCAATATCATCCCGCCCGAAATAATCGCTAAGGCGACCGATAACATTCCCGAAATGATAGCGTTCGTCGAAAAGCTCGTAGAACTCGGCTACGGCTATGAGATCGACGACGGGATATACTTCGATATATCCAAGTTCGACGGCTACGGCAAGCTTTCGCGCTGCAACCTCAAAGACGCGCTAGCAGGCGCGCGCGTCGCGGTCAATACTCAAAAACGCCACCCCGCCGACTTTGCGTTATGGAAAAAAGCCGAAAAGAACCACATCATGCAATGGCAATCGCCTTGGGGAATGGGCTATCCCGGTTGGCATATAGAATGTTCGGCTATGGGCAAAAAATATCTCGGCGAACGGTTCGATATTCATACGGGCGGCGTAGATCATATTCCCATCCACCACGAAAACGAAATAGCGCAGTCCGAAGCGTTGGAAGGGCATCAAGTCGTAAACACATGGATGCATAACGAGTTTATGATGGTAGACGGCGGCAAGATGAGCAAGTCGCTCGGCAACGTATACACCATAGACGACCTGATAGCGCGCGGATACTCGCCGCTCGCCTTCCGTTATTTCTGTCTTAACACGCATTACCGCAACAAACTCAATTTCACTTTCGACGGAATGGACGGAGCAAAAACGGCGTACGAACGCTTGCGCGCGGCTATATCGGCATGCGAGAATGCACCCGCCGCCGACGATAAGACAAAGGCAACAATACAAAAATGCCGAGATAACATAACAGCCGCTATATTCGACGACCTCAACTTCCCGCTCGCTCTGGGCGAAATGTGGACGCTTGCAAAACTTCCGCAGTGCAAAGAAGTTTACGATACGGCAAAAGAACTTGACGCAGTATTCGGCTTGGACCTTCACATACCGCAGGAAAAACAGCAGGACGCCGTTCCCGACGAGATCAAAGAGCTCGCCGAAAAGCGCTTTGCCGCACGCAAAGCCAAGGACTTCGCAACGTCCGACGCGCTGAGAAAACAGCTCGACGAGCTCGGCTATACAGTACTCGACGGCAAGGACGGCTACGAGATAAAAAAGAAGTAAATTAAGTGCAGGTCTCACGCATAAAGCGCTGCGGATATGCACACTATAATAACGTAAAGCGGTTCCTTGTGAACTGTTCTACAACGATCCTTCCCCGACGTCGTCGGGGATTTTTTATTGAAGCTCTATCGAATATCTATACATAACGCGTCGTAATAAATACCGCCTTCGACGCGTAATGATACATTGTCATGCAACGGCAAAATCAATTATCGCATGACAAAAGCGCCGAGGCAATCGCTTCGACGCTTTTTGATCATACGACAGTATTAAGCAAACAACTTGATGGTTTTATGCGTGATCATGGTAACGATATCTACGATCCAACCGACGCCGAACAAGCCGAGCGTGAGTATCCACAACACCCCGACAAGCACGCCGACGGCGTCGTCACGGTGCCGCATTATCCTGTTAATGCCCTGAAAAACAGGATCGAAAAGCACGGTGAGTATCAATACCAATACCCACGGCAACTTGTCTATCAAAGTCTGCAAATCTTATCTCCGAAGAGTTATTTCTTTTTTGCCGTCGGTTTTTTCACGGGCGCTTTGGCAGCGGTCGGTTTTTTCGCGGCGGGAGCTTTTTTAGCAGCCGTTTCTTCGGTTGCCGCTTGCTCTTTCTGCGGCTTTGCCGCTGCTGCTTTGGCGGTGTTTTCAAGCTCACGCTCATGTTCGCGCGCCGCTTTAATCTCTTTGTATCTAATCTCGCCCTCGGACTGCGCGGCGACTACCGCTTCGGCGTTCGTCATATGTTTTCCGACTTTGACCGCGCCGGGATTGACGCCGAGCTTGATTTTGTCTCCGACGTTGTAGCCGGAGAAGTCGCGGATTATCGCGGTGATGGGCTCGTCGAAGCCTGAGGCGGCAACGGTAACTACCGCGTCTCTGCGATATTCGTCAAGCGCCGTGATGTTGCCTACTATGACCATCTTGGAATTTTTGGAAATATCGTTCTTGTCGATGGTAAAGCCGCGAGACAAAATGTGAATGGGACGATCTTCTTCCGTCGTCGTAGCAAGCCCGGGAAGTCCCGCCTCGACGTTGGAGAAACTAAGACGCGCTTTCGTTCCGTTGTTGGCGGCAAACTTATAAGAATAGACCTGCGCCGCTTCCGTGACCGTTCCGCTAGTCGCGTTGTACGTTACGGGCTTATCGGCAACAATGCGCTCGCCCGATTCGTTAAAGAGCTGAACGTCTTCGGGATTGACGTAAAGATTAATCTTCTCGCCGCCTACAAACTCGTAGTCGAGCGGACGCGCCGCGATAACGTAGTTTTCGGCGCCGGGTATAGTCGCATACACGGCCTTATAACGCGGGTAATTGTCAAAGAACTCGGCGACGCCCTCGATGAGCACGTCGTTCTCGCCGCGCGCTTCTTCCGTCTTGATAGCGCCGGGAGCGAGCGCAAGCGTGACCTTGTTGTTTATTGCCCACTGATCGGTAATACGGCTGACTACCGTCTCGGGAAGCTTGATGCACGTATCGCCGAACATGACGCAAAGACCTTCCTCTGCCGCAACCAACTGCGCGGGAATCCTGTTATAATCGGGCACGCCCATGAGCGTGAGCTCGGTCGTGGGATCGAAAACGTGCGCGTGCTCGGTAGCGAGGTACATTTTTACCTCGTCGCCCTGAGCAAACGTATAACGCGAATTGACGCGCGCTATGGTGTAATCGTCTTTGCCTTCTACGTTGAGATAAAGTATCGTCTCGTTACCGAGGTTTTCGATAACATCTACCGTCGCGTTGATAACGCTGTCGGGATGCGCTTCAACAAGCATCTGCTCGTAATGCACGTCTTCGGGGCGAATACCCAAAAGCACTTCCGTGCCGATAACGCTGGTATCGATAAGACGCTTTGCGCGGCTCTTGGGGATAAGTACCTTATTGGTCTCGCCTATCTGCGCGTAAAGTTCGCCGTTTTCTTCGACAAGGCGCGCCTTAAATATATTCATTTGCGGCGAGCCGAGGAAGCACGCTACAAAGAGGTTGGCGGGATTGTCGTAAAGCGTCGTGGGGGTATCGACCTGCTGAACGATACCGTCTTTCATAACGACTATACGCGTACCCATGGTCATGGCTTCGGTCTGGTCGTGCGTTACGTAAATAAACGTGGTCGCCAATCTGTGGTGGATCTTGGTGATCTCGGTGCGCATCTGTACGCGGAGCTTGGCGTCGAGGTTACTGAGCGGCTCATCCAAAAGGAATACTTTGGGTTCGCGAACGATAGCTCTGCCGAGCGCGACACGCTGACGCTGACCGCCCGAAAGCGCTTTGGGACGACGTTCGAGAAGGTGCTTGATGCCGAGGATTTCCGCGGCTTCCTGAACCTTTTCGTCTATGACTTTTGCGGGCACGTGACGGAGACGCAAGCCGAACGCCATGTTGTCGTACACCGTCATGTGCGGGTAAAGCGCGTAGTTCTGGAAAACCATCGCGATATCGCGGTCTTTGGGCTCTACGTCGTTCACGAGTTTATCGTCTATATAAAGTTCGCCCGCCGAGATATCTTCGAGACCGGCTATCATGCGGAGCGTGGTGGATTTACCGCAGCCCGACGGTCCGACGAACACTATAAATTCCTTATCGTCGATTTCGAGGTTGAAATCGCTAACGGCACGAACGCCGCCTGAATACACCTTGTAAATGTGTCTGAGTGACAGATTAGCCATGATTTTCTCCTTAATTCAATTTTGTTTATCTATATTATACTACTTAAACAATTAAATTTCAACGGCAAACTGACTAAATTTTCGCGATAGTTTTGTATAGTTTAGCCATACGCCGCGCGACCGTACAAAAAGCGCAAGACATTTCATCCTGCGCTCTATCGATCTACAATTTACGTCGACTTACTTTTTTGATGTTCGGGCATTTTCATACCTTGCTTTTTATTTTTGGAATCCAAACGGATAGCTCGTTTAAGCGAGGGGTACAGCGACGCGACCAAACCGCACAGCACAGCGTCCTTTAATGCGAGCACGCCTATCGCCGGAACTCCGCCTATCGCCGCGGCATACCCTACGCCTGTATAATAATACAGTATAAGCACTTGATACGTAACGCCTATGATATACGCGGGCAGCATGCCCAAAAGCATACACAAAAACACTTTGCCGCGCGTAGCTTTTTTGAGTCGAGCCGTGACCGCGCCCGCGACGAGCGCGCCTATCGGAAAGCCCAAAAGATACCCGAAAGACGGCATGAACACATAGCCGATACCGCCGCCTTGAGTGAATACGGGCAAGCCCAACAGCCCCATAGCAATGTAAATAAGCACGGAAAGCGCGCCGTCACGCCCGCCGAGCAGTATTCCCGCCGTAAGCACGAACACCGTCTGAAAAGACAGTTGCACTTGCGTAAACGGTATGGGTACGGACACCAATCCGCCCACTGTTATCAATGCGGCAAACACCGCGATGCTAACAAGCCGTTTGGTGTTCATCACGCATGCGTGCTTTTGTACTCTTTAAGCGCGCGCGCGAGTTGATCGGGACACGAGGTGTCGCCGCGACAAAGTATACCGCTGCAAAGCGCTATGACTTCGTCGATATCGCGTCCGACGGCAAGCCTCGCCACGCCTTGCGTATTGCCCCGGCATCCGCCAACGAATTTAAGCGAAGTGATCTTATTGTTTTCCACTTCGAAAATGATTTTGCTCGAGCATGTGCCTTTGGTGGTGTATTCTTCCATGATTTTTACTCCTGCGTTTTTAGATAGCCGCGGCGTTACTCTATAAGTTTATCGTGAAGCATCAAGTACACGCTTGCGGCGTTCTTTTCCCAATTTTCGTGAATGTACTTAGCCGTTTTGTTGTTTGCAACGACGAATTTAAGTTCCATAAGCGTGGACGTCGGCTCGACTATCCTCAGCCACACGGTATACGTGCCGTCTTTGTTCTTGTAATAGGTGTGCATGTATTCCTGCTGACGCTTAAAAGACATGCGGTTTTCCTTGACGTACTCGCTTATCTCCTGCCTAAGCGACTCGGGTATGCGCGAATAGAAATTGGCAAGACAAACCCTGCCGTCCACGGTGAGCGTGTACAGTTTTTCCCTGCCGCGGGCGACCTGATGGATAAAGTTTGCTTTGACGAGTTTTTGGATAGCGTCCATACAGTAGAGCGGCATCATCCAACCGTTTTGCGTATAGCAAATGTTGATGATCGTCTTTTCGTCGAGCGCGATGTCCATTTTGTCGAAAACGAACAATACTATCAGTTTATTGAGTAGATCTTCTTCGGACTGTTCCAAACCTTTCTCCGTTTATTCCGCCCGCATACTGCGGACGGGTACGATCATTCTATCATAAAGCGCAAGCAAAGTAAATAGCGCGCGCAAAATATAATCGGCTATTTCCCGAGCTTTTCTTTAAGCGCCGCTATGCGCGCGGAATAGTTTTTGACTTTTTCACGTTCCGCGTCGATAAGCTTTTGCGGCGCTTTGTTCACAAACCCCGCATTGTTGAGCTTGGACTCTGCGAGTTTGAGTTCCGACTCTGCAAAGCTCAGTTCTTTCTCGAGCCGCGCGCGCTCTTCTCCGCTGTCGCAAAGCGGCACGTGGAATTTTATGCCGTCGAGCGCAATGAGCGCGGAGTCTCTGCCGTCGCACGCGCCGACCGTGACGTCGGAAGTTTTTGCAAGCGTAGGCAAGTACGTCTTTGCAAGCTCGATAAGCGCGCCGTCGCCTTCGCAGTATACTTCGGGCTGTTTGGCTACCGCTTTATTGGTCTGCTTTAGATTACGCACGGCGCGAACGCAATCCTTAAAGCGTTCGGTAAGCGCTTCCATAGCCTCATAGTCGCCGCGCTTTTTGGTAGGGTACGCGCATAGCATGAGCTCGCCTTCGCTTCCCGGTAGATTGTCGTATATCTCCGTCGTGATAAAAGGTATAATGGGATGCACGAGCTTTAACAAAACGTCGAGCGCGTACCGCAAAAGCCCCGCCGTGTTTTTCGCATTGCCGTTTCTTATCTGAACTTTGGCGAACTCGATATACCAATCGCAAAACTCGTCCCAAATGAAATCGTACAAAAGCTGTGCGGCATGCCCCACGTCGTAACGGGTCATGGCGGTATTCACCGCGCCTATGAGCTTGTTGAGCTTACCCAAAAGCCAGCCGTCCGCCGCCGTGATCGACTTGGGATTTTTCTCGTAGCCGTTGGCTTCACATGCGCCTATAACGAACTTGGCGGCGTTATAGAGCTTGTTCATGAAGTTGCGGTAGCTCGCTAGCGATGAAGTCGAAAAGCATACGTCGCCGCCGCGCGCTATACCGTTGACGAGCGAAAACCTGAGCGCGTCCGCACCCGTCTCGTTGACTATTTCTAAAGGGTCCACGCCGTTACCCAAGGATTTACTCATCTTGCGGCCCTGTCCGTCGCGCACAAGCCCGTGGATATACACTTCCTTAAACGGCGCTTTGCCCGTGAATTTGAGCCCCGCGAATATCATGCGCGACACCCAGAAAGTAATTATATCGTACGCCGTAACAAGAAGATCGGTAGGATAATACTTGGCAAGATCGTCGGTCTCGTCCGGCCAGCCGAGCGTAGAGAACGGCCACAGCGCCGAAGAGAACCACGTATCCAATACGTCCTCGTCCTGACGCACTTTTCCGCCGCAGTGCGGGCATACCGTTATATCCTCTTTGCTCGCTATCTCCGCGCCGCAACCGTCGCAGTAAAACACGGGGATACGGTGTCCCCACCAAAGCTGACGCGATATGCACCAATCGCGGATATTGCGCATCCAATTAAAGTACGATTTTTCAAAGCGCTTGGGTATAAACTTTATATCGCCGCTCTCGACAGCTTTTATGGCGGGCTCGGCAAGCTCTTTCATCTTGACGAACCACTGTTTGGACACAATGGGCTCGACCGTCTGTTTGCATCTGCTGCAATGCCCGACATTGTGCGTATAGTCTTCCGTCTTGACCAACAGTCCGAGCTCTTGAAGGTCTTTAACCACCGCGGCTCTTGCCGCTTCGCGGGTCATACCGTTATATTTGCCCGCATGCTCGTTCATAGTGCCGTCGTCGTTCATCACCCGTATCACTTCGAGATCGTGACGTCTACCCACCTCGAAGTCGTTTGGATCGTGCGCGGGCGTTATCTTGACCGCACCCGTACCGAAATCCTTTTCGACGTACTCGTCGAACACAATGGGTATCTCGCGTCCGACTAACGGCAATACCAAAAGCCGCCCTTCCATGCCCGCATAACGCGGGTCCGAAGGGTTGACGGCTACCGCCGTATCGCCCAATAACGTTTCGGGTCGAGTAGTCGCAACGGTAACGCCGCCGTTGCCATCCTTGAACGGATATTTTATATGCCACAAATGCGACGGCTCGGAAACGTAATCCACTTCCACGTCGGATATAGCCGTTTTACAGCCCGGGCACCAATTTATGATCCTGTCGCCACGATATATATACCCCTCGTTATACAGCGTTACAAACACCTCGCGCACCGCGCGCGCGCGTTTTTCGTCCATCGTGAACGACATTCTCGACCAATCGAGGCTGAACCCCATGGTCTTTTGCTGTTCGACGATACGGTCGCCGTATTTCTTTTTCCACGCCCAAGCGCGTTCCAAAAATCCGTCGCGCCCGACGTCCGCTTTGGTGAGCCCGTCTTCTTTCATAGCTTCTACGACTTTCATTTCCGTCGCGATAGAAGCATGGTCGTACCCCGGCAACCATAGCGTTTCATACCCTTTCATGCGTTTATACCGCACGATCGCGTCGGGTATGGTCGTGTTCATAGCATGTCCTATATGGAGCTGTCCCGTAATATTGGGCGGCGGCAAAACAATGGAAAACTTCTTTTTCGCCTTACCGGGCTTCGGCTCGAAACAACCGTTATCGAGCCAACGCTTATTTATTCTCGCCTCAAACGACTTCGGATCGTAAGTCTTGTCCATGTCCTCTCCTAAACCGTGACATATGTATTCATTATATATTTTATCACACGCCATAAAAAAACGCAACCAAAAAGAGCGCCCGTCGGACGCTCCGTTTGTGTTTTGAAATACTTAATCGATATTAGTTGAACTGCTTAAGCAATCCGAGTCCGCCTGCAACGCCGCCGACAAGACCGCCGATAAATGCAAGCCATACGCCCGCTGCGCAGTAAATGCTGAGACCCGCTTTTTTAAGCAACTCTTTCGACTCGCCGAACACGCTCCACATATCGTTTACCATCAAAAGACCGGAAACAAGAACGAGTATCGCGCCTACGACGGCAAGTGCTACGCCGATTATGCGAACGATCTTGAGATTCTTTTTAGCAAACAAGCGAAGAACGGCGTCGGCAAGGAGAACAACGAGACCGACAATCGTAACTATGTACGAGATCACAGCAAACGTGTTGCTGGGCGCGCCGTACTTGCCCCATCCTTCATCAAAGAGCTTAACAGTTTCGCTCTCACCGCCGCCCTTGACGCCGAGCTGACCGACAAACATGCCGACGATGACGAGCACAAGAGCTACTGCGACGAGAGCCGCAAAAACGTAGCCAAGTATCTTTTTGACCTTTTCTTCCATTTTTACCTCCAAGGGATTTATATACTATATTTATATCACCGATAAAATGCTATATAGGATTAAAATTCATCTTTTTGTCGAATAAATCACAAAACTGTTGCATAGCAGCATAACGGTATGCACATGTCGACTATATATCTCCGACATACCGCAAAGAATATATGCTTTTATCTTTCAAAAAATGCATACTTTTTCAAAATAGCACTATATAACGCCTAAAAAATCGACGTAACGGCAAAAGAGCGCACCGCATAGACTGAAATATAATCCAATGGGAGGAAAGACAATGAAAAGACGACTGACCGCGACGCTTTGCGCCGCACTCATGCTTGTGTTCCCTTGCGCTTTTGCGGCGTGCGGAAACGACGGCAAAACTACCGTAAGACTGAGCGAGGTCACGCACTCGATATTTTACGCGCCGCTATACATAGCCATTAACAACGGCTATTTCGACGACGAAAATATCAAGATCAAACTGAGCAACGGCGGCGGCGCGGATAAAGTTATGACGTCCGTCATATCGGGCTCTGCCGACATAGGACTCATGGGTCCCGAGGCAACGATATACTGCCACGTGGAAGGTCAGCGCGACTACCCCGTTATTTTCGGACAGCTCACGCGCTGCGACGGTTCGTTCTTGGTAGGACGCGAGCCCGAACCCGATTTCGATTGGGCTAACTTAGAGGGCAAACGCATACTCGCGGGGCGTCCCGGCGGCGTTCCTGCTATGACGCTTCAATGGGTGCTTAACGAGCACGGCGTATCCACCGACACTCCGCTGTTTGACACGTCCGTCGCTTTCGACGCGATGGTCGGTACTTTCGACACCGATAAAACGGTCGACTACACCACCATGTTCGAGCCCACCGCATCCGAATACGTTGCGCTCGGCAAGGGTTATATAGTCGCGTCGGTCGGCGAAGCCGCGGGCGGCGTGCCGTACACCGCGTTCTCGGCGCAAAAATCTTGGCTCAACAAAAACGGAAACACCGCCAAGGCGTTCCTTCGCGCAGTTCTTCGCGGCTACAAATATATGAAAGAAAACACGCCCGAAACGGTCGCAAAATCGCTTGTGAAATCGTTTGCCGGCACGAGCGAAGAGTCCGCCGCCGCCGCGGTGCGCAGTTACCTTGCCATAGACGCATGGTCGCATTCGCCCGTCATGAGCGAGACCGACTTCAACCACTTGCAGGAAATCATGGAAAACGCGGGCACGTTGTCGACGCGTGCGGATTATTCGGCGGCGGTCAATAACGACATAGCCAACGAGCTTATCAAAGAGCTCGAGCTTTAACGGAGGAACTCATGGCGCTTCTCGAACTCGACCGAGTAGACCTGATCTACCAGACCGAAACAGACGAGACGGAAGCCGTGCGAAACCTCAACCTTGCGGTTGACGAGGGCGAATTTATCGCTCTCGTCGGACCGTCTGGTTGCGGAAAAACGACTGTGCTTTCCATGATAGCCGGGCTTATCTCACCCACGCGCGGGAGCGTTACGGTGGGCGGAAAGCCTGTCACTGCGGGCTCGGGCGACGTCGGGTACATGCTTCAACGCGACAATCTCTTCGAATGGCGGACTATCGAATCCAACGTGTTTTTGGGACTGTCGGTACAAAAAAAGCTGACCAAAGAAAACCGCGAGTACGCGCTCGCCATGCTCGATAAATACGGTTTGGGCGAATTCCGCACGCACTACCCTACGCAGCTTTCGGGCGGTATGCGACAGCGCGCGGCGCTTATTCGCACGCTCGCGTTCAAGCCCAAACTGTTATTGCTGGACGAACCGTTTTCCGCCGTCGATTTTCAAACGCGCATGACGGTTTGCGACGACGTTTACTCGATCATAAAAAACGAAAAGAAAACGGCGCTTCTCGTCACTCACGACATTTCGGAAGCCGTTTCCATGGCGGACAGGATAGTCGTTCTCACGGGGCGTCCCGCAACGGTCAAAAAAATATTCGACGTGGACATCGACGCGCCCACGCCGCTCAAAAAACGCGAACATCCGAGCTTTTCGCAATGGTTCGACCGCATTTGGAAGGAGGTGTCGTTATGAACGAACACGAAGTCACCGAAAACAAGATCACGGGCAAACAGATACTGTCCGAGATAGAAGAATTGCTCCAAAATATAGGCGAATACCTTTTTCAGGTAGGAAAAACGGTGTACGTCAAAGTCAAGGTCGCGCTTGCGGACAAAGACAAAAAATCCGACGGCGACGACGAGATAACGGACTCGCCCGAAAAGGCGCAATAATTCAGGCGGGAACCGAACCCGCCTGCCGATACAATCCAAAGACAAACGTAAACGGAGGTAATCATAATGACCGAAAAAGCGCGATCCAAATTGCCCTGCCGCATGGCGAAAGTCAAGTCGCCGAGGCAGGTGTATCTCGCAAAGCGTCGAAACGACAAGATCACAACGGTGCTTTTGCAGATAGGTCTGCTTTTTGTCTTTATAGGAGTTTGGGAACTTGCGGCAACGGTGGGCTGGATAGATCCTTTTATCACTTCATGCCCGTCGCGAATAGTCAAGATCCTCGGAACGATTGACGTAAAAGACTTATTCATCCATATAGGCTACACGCTCGGCGAGTGCGCGATAGGCTTTGTCGCGGCAAGCGCGCTCGGTATACTCATAGCCGTGCTGTTGTGGCGGTTTAAAAAACTGAGACGCGTGATGGAGCCGTATATAGTCGTGCTCAACGCCTTGCCCAAAATCGCGCTCGGTCCCATTATCATCATATGGGTGGGCGCGGGCATGCAAGCCATTGTGGTGATGACGGTACTCATCTGCCTTATAGTAACGGTGATAAGCGTTCTTAACGGACTGATGGCTGTGGACGAAGGCAAGATACTATTGCTCAAATCCATGGGCGCGTCACGCACTCAGATCCTAACAAAACTCATATTCCCCGCCAACGTGCCCGCGCTCGTAAACATGCTCAAAATAAACGTAGGGCTTGCATGGGTCGGCACTATCATGGGCGAATATCTGGTGTCCACCGCGGGGCTCGGTTATTTGATAATCTATGGCAGTCAAGTGTTTAAAATGGACCTTGTAATGGCAAGCACGGTCATACTGTGTCTGCTAGCGACCGCTATGTACCTGGCGGTAGCCGCCGTCGAACGCATAGTAAAACGCAAATACCACGGAGAATAAAATATCTCGATAAAAACGGGCGCGATAAAAAGTCGCGCCCGTTTTTGAATTGATTTACAAAAAACCGTTTATGCGATATAGCAGATCGCGCTTTAAATGCCGATAACAAGCATCGCATATCTCGCAATCACGCAAAGCGCGATGCGCTCCGACCGTCGATATTCCGTAATACTCGGCTACCGTCGATTGCTTGTGGTTGGAAAGATCGGGTAACGCCTTTCGTGCGAGCCGTAACGTGTCCACAAACGAATTATCGAGCACGAGCCCGTTGTACAACCATAAATTGTCGTACAAAAAATTCACGTCGAAGTGAACGTTGTGACCTATCAAAATATCCTTACCGATAAAAGCGTAAAAGTCCCGCATGACGTCTACGATATCCGGCGCGTTTTCAACCATACTGTCCGTTATACCCGTCAAGCGCGTTATAAACCTACTTATAGGCTGAGTGGGCTTTATAAGCGTCGAGAACCTGTCGCATACTATATCATTTCGCACCTTCAACGCCGATACTTCTATTATTTCGCACACGCCTTCCATTAGCCCGTTTGTTTCGATATCCACTACCGTGTAATCCGACGGGAACTCAAGCAAGCTTTTTCCTTTGAATTTACGTTTCATATTCGCTCTGCTCTTCCGTTTTAATAAAACTATTATTTATTATAATTGCTCGGGCGCGCCGTTGTCAAGCCTACCGTGCGTCTAGCCATCATGTCGCTCGCCGCGCCCCTTTTTCGACTTTAGACCGCATACAATTTGCTTTATGTCTCACCTTGCGCAATTTACGCTTGGCGCCGCGGACTGCGCGCGTTCGGAACAGGAACCAGCAACTGCATGCCAAATATAATACCCCGATCGCGCCGATGACGGGATACAGCACTCCGACTACGCTCGAAAACCCGAACGCGCCGACTACAAGCCCCGTTACGAGCACCATGCCCGCCGCCACCCATTTGTGCTTTATAAAGCCCTTTAAATAATCGTATACCGATTTAAACGCCGACAGCATGGTTGTAAATATCGACGCGCCGATAACGGGCAGGCAAATAAAATACGCCGCTCTGCCGCTTTTGAGCGCAATGAGAAGCATGGGCATATCGGCGTTGGAAGCCGAGCTCGACTGCAACGCGCCCATCATAAAAGTCAAAAGCGCCGCTATTATGACCGCGGCTATGGACGACGAGAGTATTATTTCGCGCGGCGACAGTTTATGTACTGTTGTAAGAACGCTGCCGCCGAGTATCATATTCATAGACACGTACAATATTATCGAATACGGCTTTATTGGCGACGACTGCGCGGCGAACGGAAAATCGGTCGCAAGAATACTGCATACGAGTATGAACGCGACCATGATAGGCACGAGTACCGCGTTCGACTTGATAACGCCATTAAGCCCGTTCACCGCTATTACGGCGCAGATAATACCGACTATTATCGACGCAAACGGGCGAATATCGATAAGTTCCGCAACAAGACTGTCCGTTCCCGCGAGCATAGCGCCGAGCACCGTCATCGAGTTGAACAGCATGAAAACGTCGGCAATCGGTCTCAGTTTTCCGAACACCGCGCCGTTTACCTCGCCTATATCCGTCTTTTTTACCCGCCGCCCCACAAACAGGAACAAGACCGAGCAACCGAAAACGAGCACGCCCGTAATGAGCGCGGTAAACATATTGGGCGCCGCGCCGAAAAACGTAACTATCTCCCGCCCCGACGCAAACCCCGCGCCTATAACCGTTCCTATTATCAGCATAGCAACGGACAGAGCACGCATGAACGACTTAAACATGGTTAATTATATGCCCGATGCGCGAGCCGTTAGACCATGGTTCTTACGCTAAGTGCACACAAAACAAACAGAACGTTTGTCTCATAAAAATAAAACCGCCGTAAAAAAACGACGGTCTAACTGTTATTTCTTATTTTTTCTTTTTTTGCGCGCCGCGCTCTCTTCTTGCAAGCGCGTTTTTTCGCGTTCTTCGATATCCTCGTCTATAAGTTGCTTAAGCTCGTCCGACGCGTCTTTGCGCGCCGACTCCAAGACCTGAGGCAATGTGCACGCGATAATAAACTTCAACAGCGGCTCGGGCGCGCAGTCTTTGAACTTTGCCAAGCTCTTGGTGCACGAAACGACGAGCATAAAACCGTTATCGCCGTTATTTGTTTCATGGACGACGGCATACTTGTTTTTGGCGGAGGGTTTGCCTGTATCGCACAGCGTGACTGACAGCTCGTCGGCTTTAAGCTCAACGGCGTGAAACCCGATATAAAAACGCACGCTCTCTTTAGTAAAAGTCGCAAACGTGATTCGCGCGCGGTACAGCTTGTATACGAGCATGAACGAGAAATAAAGACACACGACCGAGAGCGAAGCGACCAACAGCCAAAACGTCCAGACACGGTCAAACGGACCGCAACAAATGCCTATCAGTATACCCAACTGCAAAACGGGTATGACGATATGCATTGCCGTCTCTCTCGGCAAGTTTGCCGTTGTTATTTTTGTTTTTGTCTTATCTTTTTTCATTCGGTTACGTGACGGAAGTAAAAATAAGTCGCTTTGCGCTTTAATTATTATTCTCGCCCTTTACGGCTTGGAACAGCGGATCGTCGGAAAAATCGCGATACTTATCGTCGACCGCTCCGCCGAGCTCTTCTATGGCGTTGCGTATCTCCAAAAATTCGGCGTAATCGCACGTATCGAGAAGCGGATACAGATCGGCAGTAGCGCGCGTATCGCCGTACCTGCCCATAAGCGCCGCCACATACGCGACGTTGGGATCGGTCCTGAGCAACAGCCGTAAAAGCTCCAATATATCGTCGTCGCCCGGCGTGCAATAAGTGAGCGGCTCTATGTACAACTCGATCATTCCCACGTCGTCGGCGGCTTTCGCTCGCGCGATAAGCTCGTCCTTGACGTCCTCGGCGTGATCGCACAGCGCTTCTATGCACTGCTCTTTGACCGCGGCGTCTACGTTGCGTTCGAGCATGTCCAAATAGAATACGTCCGCCGCGCCGCCTAGCTCCGAGATAAGGCTCATCGTAACCGTCAAAAGCTTCTCGTCGTCCGTCTCGTTTGCAAGCGCGACAAGGTCGGGCAATACGATAGGTTCGGTCGCTATGCGATCGTATAAAAGCGACGACGGATTATTCTCGCCCGCGCACGCGCCTTTGAGAATGTCAACGAGCTCGGCAGTAGGCACGCGGTTAAAAAACTCGGACGGAGATATACCGCCGAGAACGTCCTGCGGCGAAGTCGCCCACTCGTGATAGACCTTGTCGAGATCGCGCGCGAAATCGTCGGGCGAATCGTATTCCGACTCGTGCTCGACGTAATACCTGTCCGCATAGTTCTCGAAAAGCTTATCGAAATCTATATAATATAAGTTTTCGGCATCGTTCATAATGTTTCTCCTTTTGCCGTTTTTTCTTTTATTGCCGTCGTCGCGGCGCGGTACGCGCGCGACGCTGTCGCCTTTGATCTGTAGCCAAGCGCATACGGTATGCGTTCATCCGAATCGGCGCGCTTACCGAGCGCGCGTCTCAATAAGTAATACGCTTTATCGCGCTCGTTAGCAAACGCCGTAAGCGTATTGCGACCGCCGAACTCGTCTGCAAGCTTTACTATCTCGTTTACCGAAAGCGGGTCGAGCGCGAGCGCATATGAGTACGCCACGTAACATCCGTCGGAATATCCGCCTTTAAGCGTTTTTTCGCAGTCCGAACTGCACGGAATGTATGAAAACGTAGCGGTAAAGTCTTGCTCGGGGTGCGCCGATAACAGTTCGCCGAGAAGCGTCGCTTTGACTATGGGCTCTACATACGGTGATACCAGCGCGTCGCGCACCTTTTCGCCTAGCCGAGGGTCTCGCGCTATGCGGCGCAAAGTCTCGAACATGGCGATAAGCAATCGTTTGTCGTTGCGAAATTCCAGAGTCAGAAAAAATTCCAGACTGTACTTGAATATATCATTATTAAGTATGTCGTCGGGAACTTTCTCCACGCTCATTACAGCCATTACGTTTTCTACAAGCGACGCCAAAACTTCTTGCGGCGCGGTGGTGTCCAATTTGAATTTTTCGATACCGCCGCGCGCCGATAAGTAGTAATACTTGACGTTGATATCGTCGTAGAATATTCGCGAGATAATGTACAGCTCGTCTATCGCACCTTCTTTCTCGCCACGATTATACAGCAGTAACGCGTAAGCGAGCCGCATATCCAAAATGTTGAACTCGTCGATATATCTTTCGAGCAAAAGCTCGGCATCCGACTGATCGCAGTATTTGAGCACCATGTAAAACGACTTGTACAGGTGCGAGCTGTTTACGTAGTCCTTAACGTCTATCGCTTTGAGTAGCGGCGCTATAAGCTCCGTTTTGCCCTCATACTCGTAAAGCTGACACAAAAGCGCGCCGCCAAGTGCGCCGTCGGGCTTTATTTGCATGGCTTTATTCAGCGACGCTTCCGCTTCGTCATACCGCCCGAGCTCCATATAGATAAGGGCGCGCATGTTGAGCGCGTAATAATACTGCTCGCTGTCCGGTCGTATCTCGCTCAGCGCCTCGATAGCGCCGTTGAGATCGCCGCGCCCGTACGCGTTCTCCGCCGTCTTTACCGCGCTTAACGCGGCGTTGTCCTCAAGCTTTACGTCGCTTTGCTGTCCGCGTTCGTCGTATATCGGTTCGTCCTCTTCTTGAACGCCGTCAAACAGATAGGCGTTGATAAAGTCGTTAAAATCGCCTTCCGATTCGAATTCGCCGTCGCCTTTTTCTATCGCAAGCAAGTCGTCGAACAGGTCGAACTTTTCCTCTTCGCTGTCGAAAGACGGCTCTATCGCCTCGCCGTTTTCGTCGAGTATCTTGAACGTGTCGCCAGAATCGATGCTCAGTATCTTTTTCTTTCCGACCGCGACGCGCTTTTTGTCGGCGGTTTCTTTCTTACCGCCGTCAAAAGCCAAGATCTTGGACTTTTGCGCTTTGTTCGCGTTTGAAGAGTCTGAATCGAGGCTCGCTCCCTGTTCTTCGGCTTTATCCGTCGGAACGTACTCGGGATCGATCTCGCCGTACTCGCCTTCGAACATATCGGTAAATATCGGCGGTTCTCCGCCTTCCGCCGCGAACAGTACGCCGCACTCGGCAAGATCGCTCATGATAGGGTCGAGGGCGATACCGCGTTTTTTTATCCACTTGCACGTCGAAATAAAAGCCACTGCGTCGCGGCGCAACAGTATCGCGGCGAGCAGGTCTCTATACGCTATCCGACAATCTGGAAACCGCCGCAAGTGCATCATGAACTCGCGGTAAGCCATGCTCAAAAGCTCGTTATCGTCGCTATCCAAGCACATCTCCAAATATAGCATGCCGCACGCCAAGTGAAAGTCGGCAAAGCGCGTCTCTTCGGAGTATTTCAAAAGGCAATCCATTGCGCCCTCGAAATCCTCGTCGTCCAGACATTCGCCGAACATACTTTTAAAATGCGCGGCTCTCCCGCTTTTGTCGAATTCGGTTATCACTTCTTGCCTTTACCGTTCTTTTTACGCGCGCCGTCGTTTGTCGCGTCTGCCGCCTCGGCGTCCGCACTCGAGGCGTTCGTAGCGTCGTCGTCGTTTATAGTCTCATCCGTCTCCGTCGTTTCTACGGCGGCTACGGGCGTATCGGTCTCGGGAGTTTCCAAGTCCTCGAGCTCGCCGAGATCGTCGTCAAGATCCATATCGCTCTCGCTTTGGACCTGTTCGTGCTCGGACTGCAAACGCTCCAAGTCCTCGCGCCTGAACATAGGCGTAAGCGGCGTGATGGAAGCGCCCTCGTCGATAGACTTCTTGCGCTTTTTGGGATTTTTGTACGGCGCGGGCGCTTGACGCTTTTTCTCCGCGCGTTTCTTATCGCCGTCGTCGTCGTTTATATCGTTGACGCGCTTTGTATACACGGACGCGGAATCGTCGATCTTGTCGTACAGGAACCGCTCATAACAATAATGACAGTACAGCGATATCACGAGCGTCGAAAACGATATGCCGATCAATACGTACAGCATAGCGAATATCATGGTAAACCCGGGTATAAAAGCGAGGAATATCGGCGCAACGCCCAAGCCTATCATAACCACGGAAAGTATATGCGTACCTATGATAAACAGTATCGAGTTGCGTATAAGCACCATGGCGCGCATTTTGAACGCGGCGGTCTGCGTCATCAAAAACGAAGCGAACAGCGTCATAAACACGAGAAGTATGACAGACAGCGTGATGCAAAGCGCTTTGAGCGGGATCGACGGATGATACGCGTCGAAGTACCCGAGCGAAAACACCAAAAACAAAACTGTCAATCCGAAAGCAAACCCCATAAGAAGCGCGGGAAGCCAGCACTTTTTTATGCCGATGAAAAAGTCTTTGAACGTTCTGGTCGGTTGCTCCCAAATGAGCTTGCGCATTACGTAAAGATTGCCCGCCACGCCGAGAGCGAATATCGCTATGCCCGGAACCATAAGGGTGTACTGCATGAGTCGGTAATTAAACGTTGCCATCGTTCCGAGCGCGACGGCGTCGGTAACAACGGGATAGCCTATACCGATGTTTGCCGAGTACGGTATGAGTCCGTTGGCTACCGAGATATTCATGAAAAACAAAACATATACGAGTACGGCGGGAATAGCGAAAAGACACGTCAAAAGATTGAGCGCGACCATCGTTCCGAAGCGATGAAAAAACAAATATTTAAACATCGCCCATTTAGACATTTTCATGCGCTCGGGCGTAAGATCGGGCTTATTCTCGTTACCGAACATCATTCGCTGAACGATATTTCTCTTTTTCTTGACAGTTTCGGATTTTGCCATTTTTACTCCTTATTGCCGCGTCTCATGTCTATCAGCCGCATAAACAGTTCTGTACCGACCAAAAGATCGCGCTCGTCAAATGCAAAAGTATCGCTATGGAGCGGCGACCGCATGCCGTCGCGTCCCGTACCGAGCCATACCATACAGCCCGTAGTTTCAAGCAAGTAGTTGGAAAAGTCCTCCGCGGTGTTTCTCGGCGGCATTTCCACAGCGCGCTCGCCCGCGGCTTTTCTCGCTTTGTCTACGGCAAGCGCGTGATTTATAAGCGGCGGGTACGTGCTCAAAACTTCGAGCCTGTGCTCTACGCCGTACCTGTCGTCCGCGGCAAGCAACGCGCGCTCTATATCGATCATGACCGCCTCGCTCTTTGCCTGATCGTAAAACCTGACCGTGTACTCGCTCACGCATTCCGCGGCTATTACGTTTCGCGCGACGCCGCCCGTTATCTTGCCGAGATTGAGCAAAAGCCCGCGCCTGTCTGCCGCTTTAAACGCGGCTTCCGCTACGTCAATAGAAGCATGCACGGCGTTAGCGCCTTTTTCGGGCATAGCGCAGTGCGCGGCTCGACCTTTTATCTTACAATCGAACTCGACGCACCCCGCAAACATTCCGCCATAACAATATCCTATCTTACCCGCTTCGAGCTCGGGGCAAAGATGAAGAGCGTATATCTCGTCCACGCCGTCCAAAACGCCGCCCTCTATCATAGCAAGACTGCCGCCTATCCCCTCTTCGCCGTACTGAAAAATAAACCGCAGCGGCGTATCGGTTTTGCCCTGCATAAGCCTTGCAATGTTCAAAAGATTGGCGGTGTGTCCGTCGTGACCGCACGCATGCATGGCGCTGCCTTCGGCGGCAAAATCGCAGTGCGTCGCCTGTACGTTTTCTTTAATGGGCAGCGCGTCTATATCGGCGCGAAAAGCGAGCCTTTTGTTTCCTCGACCGAGATCGCAGTATACGCCCGTATCGATACGCTTGGGCTTGTACCCAAACCGCAAAAGCTCGGAAAATATAAAGTCCGAGGTCTTGTACTCGCTTCCCGAAAGCTCGGCAAGCGCGTGCAATTTTCTGCGAGTTTCGGTAAGATACGAAAGCGACATACTATCCATGTTTACATTATACACCAAAGCCGAAATATTTGCAAGCCAAAAGGCTTTGTTTTTTAACATACTTATTTTTAAAGATACGCGCGCGACAAGCGGTCAAATGCATTTAAAAACTTGACAGTCGTTACGGGAAAATGTTATTATTTGATCGCATAACATTTTTGGAGATAACCATGAAAAAAGCAAACGTTGCCGTTGTAGGCGCGACCGGCGTAGTCGGACGCATGATGCAAAAAGTGCTAATCGAACGCAAGTTCCCCATAGACGAGCTTACTCTGTTCGCCTCGGCGCGCAGTGCCGGTCAAGAAGTAGATTTTGACGGAAAAAAAGTAATCGTTCAAGAACTCAACGAGAAAAACGTGCGCGCATGCGGCGCAGATTATGCTCTATTTTCGGCGGGCGCGAGCATATCCCGCGACTACGCTCCGCTGTTTGCCGAATGCGGCGCCGTCGCTATAGACAACTCCAAGTATTGGCGCATGGATAAGACCGTGCCGCTCGTCGTGCCCGAAGTCAATCCCGAAGCGGCTTTTGAAAATCACGGTATCATAGCCAACCCCAACTGCTCCACCATTCAAGCTGTGGTCGCGCTCAAACCGCTGCACGACGCGTTTAAAATCAAACGCATAATTTACTCCACATATCAAGCGGTGTCGGGCGCGGGCAGACAGGGCATAGATGACCTTACCAACGGCGAAAAAGGCGAAGCGCCCAAAAAATTCCCGTATCCTATCGCCCACAATATAATCCCGCATATAGACGTATTCGACGAAAACGGCTACACGTTTGAAGAAATGAAAATGATAAACGAGACGCAAAAAATACTCGGCGACGACACGCTCAAGATAACCGCGACTACCGCGCGAGTTCCCGTATATTACGGACACAGCGAGAGCATAAACGTCGAGTTTTATAAACCCGTCACGAGAAAAGCGGCGCTCGAATGCCTGAAAAGCGCGAAAGGCGTAGTCGTCTGCGACGACGTGGATAACAACGTTTACCCCATGCCCATAGACGCTGAAGGCACCGATGAAGTTTACGTAGGGCGCGTAAGACAGGACTTTTCGGTGGAAAACGGGCTTAATCTTTGGGTCGTTGCCGACAATATACGTAAAGGCGCGGCGTCCAACACTGTCCAGATAGCCGAGCTACTCAACTCGCGCAGAAAGTAACATTATTCGCATAATCATCATACAAATATAATCGTATACGAGGATCAATTATGGCACTTTTCAAAGGTTGCGGCGCGGCGATGGTCACGCCGTTCGGCGCGGACGGAAAAATCGACTACGCCGTACTCGAAAGATACATAGAACATCTTATAAATAACGGCGTAAACGCCCTGCTGCCGTTTGGCACTACAGGCGAACCTGCGACCGTCGCTCCCGAAGAATATGAGACGGCTACGCGCTTTATTGTCGAGCGCGTACACGGCAGAGCGCCCGTCATAGTCGGCGCGGGAAGCAACAACACCGCTACCGCCGCCGCGCTCGCGGCAAAAGCCCATTCGCTCGGCGCGAACGGCGTGCTCGTCGTTACGCCATACTACAACAAATGCACGCAAGCGGGCATTGTCGAGCATTACCGCGCGGTCGTCAAAGCGTCCAAAGTACCCGTTATCGCCTACAACGTTCCCACACGCACCTGCGTAAACATAGCGCCCAAAACGCTTATCGAGCTTAAAAAGATAGGCGTCGTCGGCGTCAAAGAAGCGAGCGGAGATATCGATCAGTTTCAGGACGCGGCAAAGGTCTGTCACGATATAGGGCTCGACCTTTATTGCGGCGACGACAGCCTCACGACTATCGCTATCGCCATGGGCGCTCTCGGCACGATATCGGTCGCGGCAAACCCCGCTCCCGCATTTATGAGCAAACTGTGCGCGCTTTGTCTTGACGGCGACTTCAAATCGGCTCGCGAACTGCAATTCCGTCTCAACGAGTTTATACATTCTCTGTTTATCGAGGTCAATCCGATACCCGCAAAAAAAGCCATGCAAATCTTGGGCTTTGAAGTAGGCGCGCCGCGCCTTCCGCTCACCGAGCTCGAGCCCGAACACACGGCGATATTGACAGCCGAAATGAAAAAAGTAGGTCTTATCAAATGAAAAAGGCGTTTATTATCGGCATAAACGGCAAAATGGGCAAAAACCTCTGCGAATGCGCCGAAGAGTACGGCTACACCGTGTCCGGCGGATTCGATATAAAAGACGGCGTTACGGACGGGATAACCGTATTCGGCAATGCCGCCGCGGTAAACGTAGACTACGACGTCGTCATCGATTTTTCGCGCCCCGAACGCAACACGCTCGACGCGATCGTTGCGCTTGCAAAAAGCCGCAACGTTCCCGCGGTGATAGCGACTACGGGCTTCGACGCGAAGGGCTTAGACGAAATAAAAAAGCTTTCCGAATGCGTGCCCGTGTTTTTCTCGCCCAATATGAGCCTCGGAGTTGCCGCGGCAAAGGCGGCGACAAAAACCGTGCAGTCGATATTGGGCGACGGCTTTGATATAGAAATAGTCGAAAAACACCACAACCAAAAAGCGGACTCACCGTCGGGCACAGCCCTGCTTTTTGCCGATGCGCTCGCAGATAAAAAAGATCAAGTTATAGGTCGTGAAGGCAAGCGCAACAAAGGCGAACTCGGCATAGTGTCCGTTCGCGGCGGCGGCGTGGTCGGTGAACACGAGATAGGATTTTACGGCGAGAGCGAGACGGTAACGATAACGCATACTGCGTTTTCGCGCAAGCTGTTTGCCGCGGGCGCATACAAGGCGGCGGACTATGTGTTGTCGGTCGGCTCCCCCGCGCTCTACAACATGGACGATCTCGTAGCGTCGCTTGTCAAATAAACACAAATATCCCAACAACCGTACTGATTTGTTTTCTGACCCATTTATATATAAAAGCGCCACGTATTCTAAATGATACGTGGCGCTTTTGATTTAAGATATTGAATAACTGATACGGCTTAGAATCTTATATCGAGCACGACCGGACGGTTTGCCGCAAGTTTGAGCCCTATAAGCAGTCCGCACGAATCGTCGAACTTTTCCGCGTCTATCTTTTTGGGCGCTTTTGCCGTTTTGGGAAGCTGTACGTCAATTACCGTCGCGTGCTTGGCTTTAAGCCTCGCGATCAGCGTGCCGCGCGCAACATCCCATTCCATGGAAGTTACTTCTACTCCCGCACGGGTCTGGAAGCCCGATAGCGAGCCTTTTGCCGTTCCGCCGAACAGCGCGGGCAACAGTTGTATGGTGTCGGGCGTGGACTGTACGAGCGTTTCTTGGATAGCGCCCGTGACGATAGCGTTGACGTACGGAACGGGCTGAGCCCAAATGGATTTCTTTCCGCTACCCATGCCGCGCCAGTCGTCTGCCGCAAACACGAGGTTGTTCATAGCCATGCCGCGGACGAGCGCGTTTATCTGCTCGTACGCCGCGTCGCCGTCGCCGAGACGCGCAAATATCTCCGCATAACGCGCGAGCGCGGAAGCCGTCATTTCGCTTCTTGCGGAAACGCTCTTTTTGCGCGCGGTAGCGGCAAACGCTTTGGTAAGCTCCGCATTGTCGCGCAAACGATAATCGGGATATACGGGATAATACATCGCAAGCGATGGAGAATTGGGATTGTCTGTGCAACGATCGTCTATAAACTCGCTCACCGTGCCGTCGGGATTGAGTTTGTACGGGGGGATCTTTTTGAGCATATCCTCCCACTTTATGACCTCCGCTTTGTACACTGCGGCGGCTTTACTGCCTTCTATGAGGTTTTTGAGCAGGTTTCTCGCTACGGCAAAGTCTACCGTCGCGTTCTTGGCGATAGCGTGCTCCTCGCCCGTTCCCGTAAGATTGCCGGGCGTAGTGAACGGCGAATACGACGGCGAAGATTCGTAATATTTGAGATCGACGAGCTTGAAAAATTCTTCATAGAACGTAGCGGCTTCTTTCATGAACGGGAGCGCGCGCGCCTTTAAGAACTTTTGATCGTCGGTGTAGAGCGCATAGTCGTAAAAGAGATTGCCGAGCCAGCCCGCGACGCCCGTAAAGTGTATCATCGATTCGTACACTTCTCCGAGATACCCCGTTGACGGCGAAGTCGTGTACGGAACGAATATACCGCGACAGCCGTAAAGTCTTGACGCGTTATATTTGAGCGACGGCATTACCGACTCGTAAAGCCTGAACACGCTTTCTGCAAAATCGTTGAGGTTGCCCGTCTGGGTCATATCGTATACGGCTTGAAGATCGCCCGCCGCGTTTATTTGAGCGTCTACCGCCTTATAATCGCCGCACCAAAGTCCGTACGGCGCAAAGGGTCTGGCGTCGGGTCTCGAACCCGTGATCATAAGATACCGACCGTATGCCCAAAGCTTATTGAGAAGCGACGCGTCTGTCTCGCCCGACTGCACGGCGTGCGCTATCGAATTATCGACAAATTCGTCGGTGTCGTCACATGCAAAATCGACTTCCGCCGAAAGGAACAGCTTTTGATGCAATGTTTCGTGTTCTTTGAGCAGTTTGTCGTAAGGCAGTTTGATCTCCATAATGGAAGCCTTGCATTCCTTCCATGCTTTTTCGCGCTGAGCCTCGATAAACGGCTTAATTATAACTAGTATTTTTTCCGCGCCCGTGACGGTAATGCCGTCGTCGGTCACTTCCTGTTTTCCCGCGAAGAAATTGATTTTTGCGACTGCGCCGAAATCGGCGCCCGTCGAGCTTCTCGCCGAGTAATACAGCCAATAGTTTTCGCATTTCTTATTGACGTTTTCGGGAGTCGCGCTCACGGCAACAGGCGTTCTCGCGTTGAATTTATCATGTATATCGAAACGGAAAGTCGCGTCTATGTTCTTTTGACCGACGCGTGCTATCTCGTAAACGATTATATCGCGCGCACGCGAGACAAACACATTGCGCACAAAACGCGTCGTGCCGTCCTTAAAGGACACCGACGCCTCGGCGCTTTCCATATCCAATACGCGGGAATATTCCTTGACTCCGCGCACGGAGTTCATTTCTATAATAAAATCGCACAGCGGCAACGGGTACGAAAGCTGAGGTCGGTAACCTTTTCTTATGAGTTCCGTAGAAAGTATTTTTTCTGCGGCGACAAAATCGCCGCCGTCTATTTTGGCGCGCACGTCCTTTACTTTATCCGATACGTCTTGCAGTACGGAATCCTTACCTTGCCACCACAGATCGCCGTGCGTGAGCATTATGCAGTCGTCTGCCGCGCCGCCGTAAACGGACGCGCCCAACACACCGTTGCCGAGAGGAAGCGCCTCTCGCCACTGACTGCCCCACCAAGACGACGGGCGTGAAAATTTCAAAGTATTCTTAGGTTTTCGTGCTGCTGCCATTTAATAATTCTCCTCGCGATTTGCCGCTTTATCGTGTAAATTATACCATACCGTTTTGAGTTTTGTCCACTATTCCGACCATAATTTATACGACATTTATGCCTTTATTTTGAATTTATGTGCATTTTACGCCCTAAATTCGCCCTCTGACACGTTTTCGGCTCGGCACGGCAGTTTTGCCGCCCGAAACTACCGCGCATTTTCGGCACCGAAACACACGCCCGATAAGCGCACGCTTACGACACTAACGGCGCTTATAATAGCGCACGCAAAACAAAAAAACGGCGCGTCATTCGACGTAGCCGCTTTTTGTTTTATTGCTATTCTGCACGGATCAAAGACTGAAAGTCTGCTTAAGCACGATGCCGCCGCGAAGATGATCGAGAACGTCCTGATCGCGGTACGCATTGAGAACGGCATTCCATTCGTCGATATTATCCATTGCTCTGTCTTCGCTGTTGGGCGCGACCGCTCTCACTTCTTCATATCTGATTACGCTCGGAGCGGAAGTACCGCTTTCGAGCTCGACGTCTATCGAGAAGTTGCCGAACCCGTACGGGAGCCTGAGCGTTATCTCTTCCTGCTCGAAGAACTTGTATTCGAACTCTTTGTTAGTTACGTTGCTCGTGATCTTCAAATCGGTTATGCGCTGTGCCGACTCGATAGTGAGCGTAACGTACGAATACGCGCCGTCGAATGTCGTTATATCGTAATGTTTGCCGTCGCGCGTGACTGTGGGCGCATTTGCGATGATTTCCGTATCTTTGTAGTAAACGGTTTTGTAGTAGTACTCGTTAGCCGCATCCCATTTAAGATCGGTGACCGCGTTGCGGATATACTTGTACGCCACGAGATCGTCAACTATTATCTTTTGCGTGACCTCGCCCGACGAGCTCTTATCCCACTCGTAAACGAGCGAGTCGTTATAGATAGCTCTGTCGTACGAATGCGTTGCGGTAACGGTCTGACCGAACGTTACGCCGAACCCGCCCGAGAACAAAGCTATAACGATACCGAGAACAGCCAATACGCTGACGCCGAAATAGTTTTTGTACGATACGGCGACTTTTTCTTTGTCGATACGTTTAACGGTACGCTCGGTAAACTTACCTTTCTTGGCGCGGTCTTCCACCTTTTCGGTAACGACGCGCTGAACACGCTGCGTGCGCATGGGCAGTTTTTTGGCGACCTTATCAAAGACCGCAGCCGTGCGGTCGAGGTACGGAACAGCTACGCCGAGCATGGCGGTAAACACCGTCATCGTTACGGGCAGCATATACAGCGGCAATATAACGGTCAGCATGGACAGCGCCGACATCATGAACGGCATGCAAAGCGCTATCGGCAATACAAACACGAACAGTCTGTCAAAGCCTATACCGAAACGCTCTTTGAGCTTCCCGTTGAGACACGCGGTGACAAGCAGCACCGCATTGAGAAGCAGTCCTACCCACGAAGCGACATACGAGTATGCGGGAACGGCAAAGCTCATAACGGCGCCTACAAGCCCGAATAACAGCGCAGTTCCGCGCACAGTATCGGACGCAGTCACTTTAAACAGCTTTTTGTAGAGCGTAGTGAACCCGAACGCCGACGCGACCGCGATCACCATTGCCGCGATGAATATACCGGCATTGAAGTATCTGAGCTGAGTTATCGCGTGTATGGGCAATACGCCGAAGCCCGTGAGCATGAGCGTTATGAGGAAAGACGCGCCGAACATAGCGACGAGCGTGCTTACCACAACAAGCGCTTCAACGCCCAAAGCAATAAGCAATTTTTTGATGGAAAACGCTTTCTTAACTACTATTACCGCTATCGCCGCGCCGATAAGCGCAAGTATCATCGCGCCCACTACATAAGCGGCTATATCGTTGTACGCGACGGTGCCTGCGTCAAAATACGAGAAATACGTAAGCGTCCTGTCCGTTTCCGCCGAGAGTTTTTTTGTAGACTTACCGAATGCATCCACATAGCTCTTAAAGAAATCCGCTTCCTGATAAATAATCGACTTGCCGATATCGGAGGCAGTGTCCGTGAGCGAACCGAACGCGTCCAATCCGCCGAGCACAGCGACCTGTATAGCAGGCACGTCGCCGAACGCGTCTATCGCGCCGTACGCTTTTACGTATTCGGGTATCGAATCTGCTACGAGCGAAGAATTAAACGTTTTGCCCGAGATCTTGGTGTATGAGTTGATATAATCGAGTCCCGCACCCGAAGCGTCGGTAAGCGCAAGCGTGCCTCTATTGCCGTACGCGTCGAGGCTTACGCCAACTTCCGCGCGTTCCGCCGCGTTGTCAAAGCCCTTAAACGACTCGAAGAACGAGTAAGTGCCGTACGACCTGTCGAGTTCTTCGGTAAATACAACGATAATATCTCTGTCGAAATCGGCGCCCGACTTGGCATACTCTATAAGCGACTGCACGGCGACCGCCGTAAAAGCCGCGTTATCCGCCGCGCCCGCGGTATCGGGTCTCGTATCGTAACGCACGGTTATGACTATCGAGCCCGCTTTTTTATCGGCATTGCCACCTACCGCGCCGCGACTTTTGGTCGTTTTGCTCGGGATAGCGGCTATTATATTCGTAATTTCCGTACCGACAAGGAAACTTCCCGCTTTCATGCCGTTTTGAAGCGCCACGTCGGGACGCGCCGTCATGACGGTAACGGTAGGCACGGGAACGTTGGAAACGGTCTGCCAATCGGTAACGGTAGTCACAAGCTCGTCGGGATTACCGTACTCGCCCGATTTTTCTTCGTCGGCTTCCGTAAACCCGCCCTCGGTAAGAGCGGAAACTATATAATCTTTGGCATAAGAAATACCGCCCGAAGTCATCGACGAACGCGAATCCGCGGCAAGCACTTCTATATGCTTTTGCACTTTTTGGTAATACCCCTCGCCGTACGCTTTGGGCTTATAGCCGTACACGCCGTCCACTATCGAAAAAACGAGCATGATAACGGTAAACAATGCCAGCGCAGGGAAATAAATGAGCTTAAACAGTTTGCTCATGCCCTTTGACGCGGGCTTGTTCTTATCGCGCTTTGCTTGTTTTTCACGCTTTTCGGATATTTCGGATGCGGCCGCGTCAGCCACTTGTTTATCGGCATTTGCGTCGCCCGCGTTTTCTTCCGCGGCGGCGTTATTATCGACGTTATCGCTTTCCGCCGCCGAAACTTCGGGCTTGTCCGAAGCTTCCGTCGATTCCGACACCGACGCGTCGGGAGCTACCTCGTCCGCCGTTTCGGTAGCGATTGTATCCATAGTTTCTTCGTTACTCATTACTACTCCGTATAAAATAGTATTCTTTGATATTTTAACATACTTTAAACTTTATTACAATCAAATTGACAGACTTTTTCGATTTTTTCTGCTTCTTTTGCCAAGGTCCCAAAAAATGCCGTTAAAACGCGGCTTTACCCGACATGTCTTGACACTCGGGATAATTAGGTATATAATTAAACACCGTATGCAACAAGACATGCTGTTTTCCATAATGATGATCCTTCTTACTCGCAGAAAAGTGACGCGCGAGTATCTTGCCGAGCGGTTTTCTGTGAGCAAGCGCACCGTCTCGCGATATATACGCGTGCTCGAAGATTCGGGCGTACCGATCACCGTAGAAGCCGGGCGCGAAGGCGGGATCATGCTGTACGACGATTACGTTTTGGACAGAACGTATTTCTCCGAGGCAGAATCGCTCAGGATAAAAGACGCGCTCGCCCGCACCGACGACGAATACGGCGACAAGATCAACCGCGCGATTTCCGAAAAGATCGATTCGGTGGATAAAATGCGCTCCAAAGACGGGTTTGTCATCAAGCAGGACGATCTGTACATAGACTGCGACTACGAGCAAGCCGCTATACTTCGCCCAAAAATAAAAGTTATCACCGAGGCTATCAACGCGTCCAGAGTATTGGACATAAAATACACCGACTCGCGCGGATACGAATCATATAGGTCGATAGAACCGTATACTCTCGTATTTAAAACGGGCGCATGGTACGTTTACGCCATGTGCAGACTGCGCGGAGACTTTCGCTTGTTCAAGCTGACGCGTATAGGCTATATACGCAAAACAAGCAAGAGCTTTACAAAAACGGAGAGCAAGCTCGTAGAAAAGCTCGGTCTTGAATTTTACAACGAAATATATGCCGATCTGGAATTCGAGTTCTTCCCCACCGTCACCGATAGCGTCGTGGACTGGCTGGGCGTTTCCGCCATACAAGAGCGCGGAACAAAACTCTACGCCGTTGCCGAAGTGCCCGTGACCGATTCGCTGTATAAAAAGCTTTTGGGCTTCGGATCGTCGATACGCGTCGTCAGCCCGCCCGAACTCGCGGAAAGATTGCGGGACGAGGCAAAACTCATGCTTGACGTTTACGACGGCTTATAAGCCGTTAAAACCCTTATCGCGCGTTTATTACGCAACGATAGTCAAAGAATACGGCACGCGGAATATAAATCTGGTATTTGCGCACACTAAGCACATGGACGACAGATACGAAGAGGAATACGACTTCAAACGAACGATACGCGAGGCGGCGGACCTCGACAGCGACATAAGAGCTTTGGAGCGCGCGCGAAAGCTCGACGCAGAAATAGCGTACGAGACATTGGCGGTCAACGCGTCGATGGGCATGTATGGCACCGACGACACCGTCGCCAACCTCATGCAGTTGGGAATGGCGGAAGAACTGCTGTATAAGCTTAAACTCAACGAAGGCGACGCGCCCGAATATAACGACTGATAAGATATCAAACACACGATCCGAATCGAAAAACCTCGACTCGGATCTTTTTGTTTGTGAAATTATTGCGCTCACCCGCTCGTACATTGATCCAATTGTATAATTTACTAAAAAAGCATTGACACTTTTATCGCATAGTGTTACTATTAGTAACACAGGAGGATTTATGGATAATATAATATTAGGCTTGCTTTTATTACAGCCGCGCACGATATACCAATTACGCAAGCGAATCGGCAAAGGGCTTAACTTGATGTACAGTTGCAGCACGGGAAGCATCCAAGCCGCGATCGGGAAACTGCTTAAAATAAATGCGATTACGCAAACGGAAATTACCGAGGACGGGAAACTGAAAAAGATTTACTCCATTACCGACGAAGGCAAACGCTTATTTTTCGCTTGGCTGAACGGTCCCATAAACAGCGAGCCGCCTAAGAATCAAGAACTGACTAAAATATACTTTATGGGATTTTCCGCGAAGCAGACCAACGTCGCGATCGTCGAAGAATATATCAACAATTTGAAAGTCATTTACGCCGATCTCGAGCGAATAAACAAAGACGGCGAAGGTCTTAAACCCGAATACGGCAATAACGATATTTTCTTTTATCAGATGCAAACGGTATCTTACGCATTGGAGTTTATTCGTTTTAATATAAACTGGTTCGACGGATTATTAAATAAAATAAGGAGCAAAGACGATGCAACAGCTATATCTTGATAACTCGCCTATCGCATACTATTTAGACGACTCCGCCGATTCGGAATGGGTGGTATTTATCCATGCGGCTTTTGTCGACAGCAGAATGTTTAATAAACAGTTCGATTATTTTAAGGGCAAGTACAATCTTCTCGCCGTGGACGTTTTGGGGCACGGAAATTCATTAAACGCGAACAAAGGCGACTGTGTCGAAAATATGTCCGACTGGATAAATCGTATTATTATCAAGCACGGCATAACTTCGGCACACTTTGTCGGGGTGTCGCTCGGCTCGGTGTTCATACAGGATTTTGCCAATAAATATAAGGAAAAGGTATTGTCGCTCGCCTGCTTCGGCGGCTACGATATCAATAACTTCGACATATCAAAGCAAAAAGCCAACTCAAAAAGCCAAATGAAAATGATGCTAAAAGCAATGATATCGATCAAATGGTTTGCTAAAGCCAATAAAAAGATATCCGCATATACCGAGTCGGCGCAACAGGAGTTTTACGATCTCAACGTCCAATTCAAAAAAAGATCTTTAAAGCATCTTGCCAAGCTGAGCAGTTTGGTCAACCGATACCCCAACGAAAAACGCAGTTTCCCGTTATTGGTCGGATGCGGCGAGTTCGACATTCCTACGGAGCTGGAAATAGTCAAAGAATGGTCGAGCTCCGCTAATTGCAAAGCCGTTATCATACAAAACGCAGGACATTGCGCGAATATGGACGCTCCGACCGAATTTAACCGCGTATTGGAAGATTTTTGGTTATCGTGCAATAGCGCGACAACATGATCCGACACTTTCGTATTTGTCACTGCATTTTATTTAATCGATGACACATTAATCGATTTTGGCGCATCGACTCCTCGCATTCGGCACAAAAAAAGACGCTCAACGCGTCTTTTTGGTGCCGGCGGTCGGAGTGCCGCGTATTCGCGGCGGGCTTTGGGCTTAAAGCCCAAGCGCCTAGCGAACTTGCGCTGTCCATATTCGTAGTTACTCGGCACTGCTATTTATTTGATCGACCTATGACACATTGATTACCTTTGGCGCATCGACTCCTCGCATTCGGCACAAAAAAAGACGCTCAACGCGTCTTTTTGGTGCCGGCGGTCGGAGTGCCCGGCGGGCTTTGGGCTTAAAGCCCAAGCGCCTAGCGAACTTGCGCCGTCCATATTCGTAGTTACTCGGCACTGCTATTTATTTGATCGACCTATGACACATTGATTACCTTTGGCGCATCAAATCCTCGCATTCGGCACAAAAAAAGACGCTACACGCGTCTTTTTGGTGCCGGTGGTCGGAGTGCCGCGTATTCGCGGCGGGCTTTGGGCTTAAAGCCCAAGCGCCTAGCGAACCTGCGCCGTCCATATTCGTAGTTACTCGGCACTGCTATTTATTTGATCGACCTATGACACATTGATTACCTTTGGCGCATCGACTCCTCGCATTCGGCACAAAAAAAGACGCTACACGCGTCTTTTTGGTGCCGGTGGTCGGAGTCGAACCGACACGGGTGATTAGCCCACCGGATTTTGAGTCCGGCGCGTCTGCCAATTCCACCACACCGGCAAAGTATAGTAATTTTAGCACACTTTTAAAAATTATGCAAGCGTTTTCGGTATGTTGCATAAAATTACACACCTATATATTTTATTTCTTACGCTGTATTATTTTATACCCGCCCTGCTTCAATAGCCAGTACGCATTGTCCATTAGTTGATAATCGTACTTTATCACGTCGTTTTCTATTACGCTTGCTTCCAACGCCTCCGCCGTAACACTGTCGCTGCATAATTTTTTAGCCACGATTTCGCGGAATTCGACAAGACCTTCAAACGAAGTCAGGTTTCCGTGACGGCGCAATTCGTAGTTTTTTCCCCTGTCTTCCTTTACTTCGGATACTATAGTCTTTTTATCCGCCGGAATAAATCCTATACTCAGCATGTACGAGTTCCAGCGGTAATGCTCCTGTATCGCCATTGTCGTGCGAAGCGACGGCTTAAACTTTAACGGTTCGTATTTGATTACCCGTTTTCCTTTAAAAGCGGCTTCGGGATAAACCGACTCGACCCCGTCCAAATACTCGGGCGCGTCGCCATTTGCGTATACGGCTAGGTATTCTTCGTCCGAAAGTCCTTTTCCTTCCGCATCCGCTCTTACATAATCGAGCCCCATTAAAAGCAATTTCGACCTCAGACTCAGCGACGCATATGTGTTGGAGTCGCGCTCGAACTGTTTTCTGCTCACATACCATTTATAATCTTCATTTGGTATTTCTTTTTTAAGTTTTTCCATTATCTCGGCAGAAGAACGGGGCGCTTGACCTTCTTCTCTGACCGCTTTTTCTTCTTTACGCAACACCGTTTCCACGACGTACAAATGATTGCGGCTATCGGACATACGCATGAGCGCGTCGTTATCTATACGGTTTATATCGTAGATACTCGCATATTCGGCTATTCTGAAGCAGTCGTTGCGCTCGAAGATATCGGTCACGTTATCGGCAGTATTCACTTTGACAAATACGACAAGATTTTCTACGCCCCACTCTTTTTTCTTTTCCAAGAGTTTTTGCGCGAGATCGATATTCTCGAGATCGGTGCCGTATGAGACTATAACGTAATCGACCGCCGCCGCTTTGTGCGTGAATATGTTTTTGAGGCGGATATAAAACTCCGCATCGTTGATATCCAAGTGTATATACTCGTCGTCGGACGGAAGCTCGGGCAATTCCAAATAATCGCTCTCCGATATCCATTTCGGACGAATGAACTTCCCGTCTTTGGTCTTGGGTCGGGCGTTTTCATCAAGCTCGAAAAACTCGTTACGGTATCGATAATAACTGTGATTGAGGTTTTTGTTGTGTTGCGCCGCATCCTTGTCGAAAATATGATAATGCACCGGCTTTAATACAGCCTTGCCGCTACCGTCGCTCGTGAGGAACTGATTGTTTGCCACGGACGCCAAAAATATTTGCCGCGACGTATCGCCGAAGCCTATCATCGTAACGTTTATATCCACGCCCGGGCTTACGAGCGAAGTCGCATAATCGACGTGTTTTTCGTCCATGAACCGAGCGAGCGGGTACTCGTCGATAAAATCTATCGCCGCGCGGTTGTAGCGATTAACGTACCGAATACAGCCGTAAGAGTTTTGCATTATCTCGCGATAAAGCGCTTCGTTCGCCGCGTCTCCGAATACATAAACGCGGAAATGCGAAAACAACTCGACTATCTGTTTTTTGATAGCCGCCGCTTCTTTGCCTTTTTCGTCTTTTTTTTCTTCCGGCTCGTTATCTTTGATCTCTGGCAGTTCCTTGAAACGCTTGCGGTCTTCGTCTTCGCTTTTCTCTTTTATGTAGCCTACGTATTTGATAACTTTGACGAGCTCGCGGCAAAGCGAGATATTTTCGACTTCGTCGCCGGTGTTTACAACCAATACCGTGCGATTGGTAAAATGCCTGCCCTTGCTCGTCTTTTTGTCCAATCGCTTTTGGATATACTTGAGCATGGCGCCCACATTGGAATACATTACACCGTCGGCAAAAAGCGCGTATTTTTCATCGGCACTCAGTTTCTTGCCTACGATTATTTTACCCTTATGCTCTTTTGCGGAGTCATAGGTTATCCTCGAACACTCGTTATTGCCAAATATTATCAGCCTGTCGCGTTCGCCGCATCGCCAAGTGACGTTCTTTACAAAATGCCATATCATTTGTTGCAGTATCGACGCGGTAAAAAGTATCGCGTTTATCAATACCAATGCAAACGCGAAATACATCGTCGCCGTATAAAACACGCTCGCAGATGCCAGCTCGGAAACCTTTTCCAGACTGCAATCCAAAAATATCAGATCCGCCGATTCGGAGATAGCGCCGAAAAAGCTTTCACCGAAATTCTTTCCGGCATAGCTAAACCCGATCATAAAAAGCGGTATAACGGCTATATAAATGATTATGCATTTACCGCGTTTAAAATTGCGCACATAGTCGATCCTGCCCTTTCTCGAGCCCGACCTAACCAAGCCTATGACCGCACATGCCGCTATAACGATAAGCAGCGCCAAGCAAACCGAAATTCCTACCTTAATACCTATCATAGCTAACAATTTACCATAAATACTTTTATAAGTCAATACCGACAACAAAAAAGGCAACTACGCGGTTGCCTTTTTATCATATCGTTATTTGGATTTTTTGGACAGTATATCCAAGAGCGATTGTTGGATTATTTGCTGATTGCGCTCGACGTCGAGTTTATAATACACATAGTCCGCGCCGAACTTAAACGTGTAATACACCAAAACCGCCGCCACTGCCGCGCCGACGAGCACGGGCGCAAACAACCACCAGAACGACAGGAACGAGAGTATCACAGCCGCGACCGTACCGCCTATCACGGTCACTACCGGCAATATCACCGAAAGCTTGGACAACAGCCATGCGAGCGCTTTGATTATGGGGTACTTGGTTTTGAGTTCGCGATAGCACGGAGTAGCAATACTGTCGAACGCTATCTGCTCCTGACGGATACGAAGAAGCAACGTTCTGCGATCGACTTCGAGCCGACGCTTTAAGTACCATACGAGAAGGAAGCCTATCGCTACCGCGCCCGCGCCCGCAAAAAAGTCTACAACAGCCTCTTTCCAAGTAAGCGTTATCATAAACGCCGTTGCGACGGCGAGCACGCACAGCCCCGCGAATATAGCGTACACGACGGGATGCACTACATATTTAAACGCTTCTATAAACCGCACGGACTTGACGTGTTCGCTTGTGGCGGCGTCGAAATTGGTCTTGGGACGCTCGTCTTTTACAAGCTCGACCTCGGGGCTCGTGATAGAAATACGTTCGTCGTCTATCGTGGGATTTGCCGCGAGCTTGGCGCGTTCTCTTGCAGCCGCGCGCTTTTCTTCCGCGCGCTTGATGCGCTCGTCCTCGTCATGCTGTTTTTCGGGTTCCGAATTAGTCTTTTTACCCATTAGCTTTTTCATAGCCTCCTCTACCGAACTGTCCACGTCGTCGCTTGCGACCGTATCGCCAAGCCCCGACGCAGCCGTTTTGACATTTTCGCGTATTGCCTGCGCGCGTTTTTCTTCCTCTATCGCCGCGTTTTCCTCTATGAGCTCGCGTTTCAACGCTTCGGTGTCCGCGGCAAGACCGTTTGCTTTTTCGCTGTTTTTTGCCGATTTCCTGAGCGACGCATAGAGCTTGCGGCGCTCCTCGTTGGACGGCGTCAAAAGCTTTTCGAGCTGTTCGGGGGTAAGCGTTTCCACGCGCCCGCCGCTCGCGGGCTCTACAGCCATCGACGAAACTATCTCGTCTATGGTATTTTCGATCGCTTCCGACGGGTCGCCTTGTTTTTCGACGTATCCGTCGTGACAGAGCTTACATACCTTAAATACCTTGCCGCCGTCTTCTATCGTGTAACTGTCGTCCGGCAATCCACACAACTCGCACGTACCGTTTTTTGACATGTAGGACTTTTACCTCCCTTAAAGCAATATGCCGTCATGCTCGAATTAATGCATTTTGTGTATGCAATTTCCCGAGCCGATCCGTTCTGCGAATAAGATAACACAACATTTGCAATTTGTCAATCTCAAATATACATTTCTTATCGACTATTTTGATGCGACATGCGGCGCGCCTCGATAAAGCTCGCCCAAACGGTTGATTTTTGCATGTCTATATATTATAATCGGAAAGTATTATAATAGCTGTATTCAGCGAGGAACGAATAATGAACAAAAAAATACGGGCGGCGATAATAGGCGCAAACGGCTATGCGGGAGCGGAAGTCGTAAGACTGCTCTATTCGCATCCGTCGGCAGAGCCTGCCGTCGTAACGAGCAGAGCGCACGCGGGCAAACCAGTATCCGACGTTATTTGCGGAATGCCAGACAAAATGATATTCAAAGACGCCGACGCGCCCGAGATCCGCGAGTGCGACGTGGCGTTTGTCGCTTTGCCGCAAACCGTGGGCGCATCGCTCGTCGGCGAGCTTATCGACCGCGGCGTTAAAGTGATTGACCTTTCGGCAGACTACCGCTTTGACGACGTGTCGCTTTACGAACGCACTTACGGCGTCACGCACCCTCGCCCCGATCTATCTAAGCACGCGGTGTACGGGCTGTGCGAACATAACCGAAAAGCCATCGCGTCCGCAAAGCTTGTCGCCAATCCCGGCTGCTACGTCACGAGCGCACTGCTCCCGCTTCTGCCGCTTGCAAAAAAAGGTCTCATATCCGACGTCATCATTGACGCAAAAAGCGGAACGAGCGGCGCGGGCAGAAAGAGCGACGAAGCGTATTCGTTTTGCACCGTGGACGAAAGTTTCAGAGCGTACGGAGTATTCTCCCACCGCCACGCGCCCGAGATAAGCGAAAAACTCGGTTGCGGCGTGCTGTTCACCCCGCATCTTTTGCCGATTAAACGCGGCATACTTTCCACGATATACTTTAAAGTAAAAGACCGCGACGCGGCTTTATCCGCACTTAAAACGCATTACGACGGCGAAAACTTTGTCAAGTATTCGGATGCCCTGCCGCAAATATCGCAAGCGGCGTACACCAATAACTGCGTTTTTTCGGCGCGTTTCGACGGCGAATACGGTATAATCGTATCCGTCATAGACAATCTTTTGAAAGGCGCGGCGGGTCAAGCCGTACAAAATATGAACATCATGTTCGGGCTTGACGAGGCGGCGGGGCTTCCGCGCGTCGCGCCCGTTTGACGCATATAATCGGAGAATCATCATGAAAGACGGATACAAGACCATAATAGAACGTGCCAATACCATTTGCGAAGCGTTACCGTACATTCACAAATACCGCGGAAAAACGCTCGTTGTCAAGTACGGCGGCAACGCCATGAACGACGAAGCGGTGACGGAGACCATTCTTCAGGACATAGCCGCGCTCAAAATAGTTGGTGTAAATCCCATTCTCGTGCACGGCGGCGGACCGGAAATAAACAAACTGCTCTCGCGGCTCGGCATAAAGCCGCAGTTTGTGAACGGCATGCGCGTCACCGACGAAGCGACCATGGAAGTCGCGCAAATGATACTGTGCGGCAAAATAAATAAAAACATAGTCGGCAAGATCAACTCGCTCGGCGTAAAAGCCATAGGGCTTTGCGGTAAAGACTCGCAACTGATTAAAGCCGAGCGGCTCGACAAAAATCTCGGATACGTAGGAAAAGTGACCGAGATAAATTCGCGACTGCTAGATATACTCGCAGAGGACGAGTTTATACCCGTTATCGCGTCGATAGCTACCGACGACGAAGGCAACAGCTACAACGTGAACGCCGACGTTGCGGCGGCTGCGATAGGCGCGGCGATGCACGCAGAAAAACTGCTGTTCCTCACCGACATCGACGGCATTATGGCGGACAAAGACGACCGCGAAACGCTAATCGACCGTATCACGGTGACCAAACTGAAAAAGATGATGGCAAGCGGCGCCATCTCGAGCGGCATGCTGCCCAAAGCTCAAAGCTGTATCGACGCCATCGAGCGCGGCATAAACAGCGTGCTCATACTCAACGGCACGCTACCCCATTCCATACTATTGGAACTGTTCACCGACGACGGCGTCGGCACGATGATAGAAAATTAACGACGAAACACTCGCTCGACTATCGACAACGAATTTAAAGGAAACGCTATGAACTTTAAAAAAATCAAGGATGCGGCAAACGTTCACTATATGCCAGTATTCTCGCGCGACGAAATATCCATAGAGCGCGGCGAAGGCAACTGCGTGTACGATTCTTTCGGCAATAAATACGTGGACTTTGTGGCGGGTATCGCGACGAACATACTCGGATACGGACATAAAGAATACACCGAAGCCGTTTGCGAACAAGTAAAAAAACTCATGCACATATCCAATCACTATTACTCGTCCGTACAGTCGCGCTATATCAACAAGCTTTGCGAAGCATCGGGATTCCCGCGCGTGTTCCTGTGCAATTCGGGCGCGGAAGCCAACGAATGCGCTATCAAATTGGCAAGACGGTATTTTAAAAACACCCACGGCAAGAATATGACCATCCTCACGTCCGAGGGCGCGTTCCACGGAAGAACGCTCGCTACGCTTACTGCGACGGGTAATGCCGCTCAGCACGAGGTGTATTCGCCGCTTCCCGACGGCTTCGCATCGTTCAAGTACAACGATCTCGAAGATTTCCAATCCAAACTGACCGACGACGTCGGCGCGGTGTTTATGGAAACCATCCAGGGCGAATGCGGCGTGCGTCCGTTCGACAACGACTTTTTAGTGGGCGCGTACGCACTTTGCAAATCGAAGGGCGTACTGTTTATAGTAGACGAAGTGCAGACCGGCATGGGCAGAACGGGAAAACTTTTCTCGTTCGAGCATTTCGGTATCAAGCCCGACGTGATAACGCTTGCAAAAGCAATAGCAGGCGGTATTCCAATGGGCGCGTGCCTGGCGTCGGAAGAAGTTGGCACGGCGTTCAAACTCGGCGACCACGGTTCTACGTTCGGCGGCAACGCGCTCGCCTGTGCCGCGGCGAACAAGGTTTTGGAAATATTGCTCGACGGAGAGCTTTTGGAACGCTCCGCCGCCGTCGGAGAGTATCTCGGCAACAAGCTCGCGCATTTTCGCAAGTACAATTTTATAAAGGACGTGCGCGGCAAAGGACTTATGCGCGGCATACAGCTATGCGACAAAGTTGCGGCATCCGAATTTGAAAGGCAGCTGAGAGAGCGCGGGTTTTTGGTGAACGTTGCGGGCAACAACACGATAAGGCTTGTTCCGCCGCTTACGATAACGACGGAAGAGATCGACGGTCTTGTTGCCGCGCTCGATGATATTTGCGCATCCACGTGCGTGATGTGCTGAGTTTTTATCGATTTTTAACCTAATTCGGACGCATATACGATTTTTTCTCCGATTTCGCTTGCGAACGGCAAAAAAAATTGATATAATAAATTAATCATTTACATAATAGAGGACAAAATGGACGTTTCGGCATACAAGCCCAAAGGCAGGATCGAGCACAAGCACTTACTCAATCTGCTCGACTACTCCGCTTTCGATATTTACGAGATATTGTATCTCGCTCAAGATCTTAAGAACGCGTTTCACCGCGGCAAAAAACACGAACTTTTAAAAGGTAAGACCCTCGCGATGATCTTTTCCAAATCGTCTACGAGGACACGCGTTTCGTTTGAAATGGGTATGCACCAACTCGGCGGACATACTTTGTTTTTGTCGAGCAACGATATACAGCTCGGACGCGGCGAAACCATAGAGGACACTGCGCGCGTTCTATCCAGGTACGGAATTGACGGCGTTATGATACGCACGTTTTTGCAGTCGGACGTAGAAGCGCTCGCAAAGTACGGTTCTTTCTCCGTTATAAACGGGCTTACCGACGATTTCCACCCCTGCCAAGCGCTTGCCGACATTATGACGCTTACCGAGACTTTCGGACGTCTTAACGGGCTGAAGCTTTCGTACTTCGGAGACGGCAATAACATGGCTCACTCCCTTATGCTCGCGGGCGCAAAAACGGGCATGAAAGTATGCATATGCTCGCCCAAAGGCTATGAACCCAATCCCGAGATAACCGCCGCCGCGCAAAAGTTCGGTGACGTGACCGTGACCAACAGCGTAGAAGAAGCGGCAGCCGACGCCGACGCGCTTTATACCGACGTTTTCTTCTCGATGGGACAAGCCAAAGATCCCAAGAAAGAAGCGGCGCTCATGCCTTATCAGGTCAATTCCGACGTGCTCGGCATGGCAAAAAAGAGCGCGGTGTTTTTGCACTGCTTACCCGCTCACCGCGGCGAGGAAGTCACCGAAAGCGTCATCGATTCGACTCATTCCGTTATCTTCGAGCAAGCCGAAAACAGGCTCCATGCGCAAAAAGCCGTCATGTGCCTATTGATGGGTAAAAAATAATGTTTTTGGCGATAAGAAAAGCCACAGACAACGATACCGCCGAGGTATTGAAAGTAACGAAAGATTCGTTTTCGCTCTATCAGGACGAGCTGCACGTCGACTACGAAGTAAAGGCGCTCAAAGAAACCATCGAGTCGACGCTAAAGGACATACGCGAAAACGCCGTATTCGTTGTGGAACGCAACGGCGGCATTGTCGGCGCGATACGCATAAAACAGCTCTCGCCCGACCTGTGGTATATATACAGATTCGGCGTAAGCCCCGAGATATCTAATACCGGACTCGGCTCGGCACTACTCGACGCGGCGGTCACATACGCCAAAGAACACGGCGCAAAAGCCGTAACGCTCCACACAAACGCCAAGTATTACAGGCTTGCGAGATACTACTACGGCAAAATGTTTTATGTTCATTCCACGTCGTTCGATCGCGGGTATGTGCGGGCGTTATTCGTACTCGAGCTTGCAGACGGCGGCGCCGACCTATCCCCTTCTTTTTTGATGTAATTCGGATAAACCCGATATACATACTACTTAAGATTAAAATACAAAAGATAAACGCCGCGATTCGGCAAATAACTTTTATCCGTCGAAAACAATAACGACGGATCGATTTAATGAGGTGAAATATGAGTTTTATTTTGGCAACCGATTCCGCATGCGATCTGCCCAAAGAAATGCTTGCGGAAATGAACATCGAATCGCGCGACCTTACCTACATTATAGACGGCGTGGAGTATGACGACGACGTATCCGACAAAGTCGAGTTCCACGAGTTCTATGATAAGATGCGTAATGGAGCAAAAACCAACACGTCCATGATAAACGAGGACGCCGCTCGCTCGTTTATGACCGAACTTCTACAGCGCGGCGAGGACATATTGTACTTGTCGTTCGACAGCGCGCTCTCCGGCACATACGCCAACTTCAAGCGCGTTGCGGAAGAGCTGAACGCTACCGCAAAAAACAAAATATGCGTAGTCGATTCGCTGTGCGCGGCAGGCGGTCAGGGACTTTTTGTTACGCTCGTCAATGAAAAACGCTTGAGCGGCGCGTCGTTTGACGAAACGTGCGAATATGCGGAAAATATCAAACAGCATATCATGCACTACTTCACGGTAGACGATCTCAAATACCTCGCCCGCGGCGGCAGGCTCAGCAAGGGCACGGCAATAGTCGGCAACCTTATAAACATAAAACCCGTGCTTCACGTCGATCCCATAGGCAGGCTCGTACCGTTCAAAAAAGTTTTCGGCAGAAAAAAATCGGTCAAAGCTTTGTTTGAAAGAATGGTCGAGCGTTACAACGGAGAAAGCAAGCTCGTTTACATCTCCCACGGCGATTGCTACGACGACGCAAAACTGCTTGCGGACATGATAAAAGAACAATTCGGGCTGGACGTCAAATTCCTCCCGCTCGACTACGTAATCGGTTCGCACTCCGGTCCCGGCACTCTCGCCCTGTTCTTTACGGGCGATGACCGTACAGAAAAGTAAAGACGTATATCATCACAGCGCCGATATATTCGGCAGGCTCCTAGATAATATTACATATCAAGCAAAAAAGCTCTCTGTCTTATCTTCGACAGAGAGCTTTTGATTTTGTTACTTATCAGTCGAGCAGGTAATCCAAGCTCATGGAATACGCGGGAATGAAAGTCTCCAAGAAATACTTGACCGATTTTTCGGGCACTTCTTCCAAGCTTTTACGCGTGGATTCATACGCTTTTTCAAACTCTTTATTGCCTACGGCAAGCTCTTCCACGCACTTGATGAGCGCGCTCATTTTGTCCGCGCGCTTGACTATCTTGTATTCCGCGCTCGATTTATCGGGCTTTACGAACGGCGTAAACGCGCCAGCAAGCTCTTTCGGAAGCGTATCGATAAGCTTTTGCTCGGCGCGGTGCTCTATGTTTTTGTACGCACGGTTTATATCGTCGTCGTAATACTTGACGGGCGTAGGAAGATCGCCCGTAACAACTTCCGCCGATTCATGATAAAGCGCCAATACCGCCGCTTTTTCCGCATCGAGTTTACCGCCGTAAAAAGTATTTTCGATAACGCAAAGCGCATGCGCAATGATAGACACCTGCATAGTGTGCTGAGCTACGTCCTCGACGGTCGTATTGCGCATCAACGCCCATCTGTCGATAAGCTTCATGCGGTCGAGAAACGCAAAAAACTTACTGATCATCGCTTACCGCCGTGGGAATAACGTTCGCCGCTTTGACGCACGTTTTAACAGTCTTTTTCGCGAGCTTGACAACATTGTCGGCGGTGAATCCGCACACTTCGAACATAACGCTCGCGGGCGCGGACATTCCGAACCTGTCGATACAACAGAACTCGCCGTCGAGACCGACGTACTTATACCATGCGGTCGAGCGACCTGCTTCTATCGCGACGCGCGCGCGCACAGACGACGGAAGCACCGATTCGCGGTATTTTTGCGTTTGTATATCAAACAGTTCCATGCACGGCATACTGACTACGCGCGCATCGATATTGTCTTTTTTGAGCATTTCTTTGGCGTCGAGCGCAAGAGCGAGCTCCGAACCGTTGGAGATAAGTATGACGTCGGGCGTCTCTTTATCGCTGTCCGCCACGATATATCCGCCATAAAGCGCGTCAGTACCAGTCTCTTTGAGCTGACGCAGGTTTTGACGCGACAGTACGATAGCCGTGGGGCTCTTGCCCGTCCAAGCGGACTCGTACGCCGCCGCGGTCTCTTTGGCGTCCGCGGGACGGAAAACTTTGATATTGGGTATGGAGCGCAGCATTTCGAGCTGTTCGATAGGCTGATGCGTAGGACCGTCCTCGCCCACGCCTATGGAATCGTGCGAAAGCACGTACACAACGGGGATATTCATAAGCGCACTCATGCGTATAGCCGCTTTCATATAATCGGAGAACACGGTAAACGTCGCGCAGAAAGGCAACAGACCGCCGTGCAGGTACATGCCGTTAACTACGGCGCCCATGGCATGCTCGCGTATACCGAAGTGGATATTACGCCCGAATCCGTCGGCGGACATATCGCCGCCGTCGGCAAGCACTACCATATTGGATGTGGCAAGGTCAGCAGAACCTCCGACTATGAATGGGTTTTGCTCGGCTATGGCATTGAGTATACGCTGCGACGAAGCGCGCGTCGCCTCGTCCTTTTTGGGTTGATCGTATATACTGTCGAGCGTCGAAAAATCGATCTCCGACTTACGCCAGCGCAAAAACTCCTCGTACAGCTCGGGATATTTGGTCTTGTATGCCTTGACGGTCTTATTCCATTCGGACTCATACTTGGCAAACGTCGATTGAAGTTCGGCTATGGACTCCGTCACTTGCGACGACACCTCGAACGCCGCGGTCTTATAACCGAGGTTTTTGCGAAGCGCCTTTACGTTCACGTCACCGAGCGGCGCGCCGTGGCATTTGCAAGTGCCTGCAAGCGGCGATCCGTAACCGATAGTCGTGTTTACTATAATAAGCGACGGCTTGGTCTTTTCCGCTTTCGCAAGCGTTATCGCGGCGGATATCTCTTCGATATTCTCGCCGTCGGAAACGCGAAGCACCTGCCAGCCGAGCGCTTCGTGACGCTTGCCCACGTCTTCCGTAAACGCAAGATCGGTACTGCCTTCTATGGTTATACGGTTGCTGTCGTACAAAACGATGAGCTTATCGAGTTTGAGTGTGCCGGCAAGCGAAGCCGCTTCGTTTTCGATACCTTCCATCATGCAACCGTCGCCGCAAAGCGCATAAGTATAATGGTCTATGAGATTGCAGTCGGGCTGATTGAATTTTTGCGCGAGCATTCTCTCTGCGAGCGCGAAACCGACGGCGTTGGCTATGCCCTGACCGAGCGGCCCCGTGGACACCTCGACACCCGCTGTAACGCCGTACTCGGGATGCCCGGGCGTTTTGGACGTGTGCTGACGGAAACGCATAAGGTCTTCCTTGGTGAGTCCGTAGCCGAACACGTGCAAAAGCGAGTATAACAGCATGGACCCGTGTCCCGCGGAAAGCACGAACCTGTCGCGGTCGAAGAAGTTGGGGTTTTTGGGGTTGTGCTTCAAGTGACGCGCAAACAGCGTATAGCCGATAGGCGCGGCGCCGAGACAAATTCCCGGATGTCCGCTTTTAGCCTTTTCTATGGCTTCCGCACAAAGTACGCGTATCGTGGAAATGTTGAGTTTTTCGTCCATTATGCTCTCCTTGGGGCAATCCCCGAAAATTATTACGCTTTAAAACTCGGCGCAACCTCTGCGCCAAAACCGATATTTATTGATTATTACCTATATACTCGTCAAGAGGCACGCAGTCTATACCGCGGAAGCCGCCCAAGAACGATTTTAAAAACCTTGCTATCGCGACCGCGCCGCCCGCTTTATCCGACTCGATATAAATGGGAAGCACGGGATCGTGCACGCTCGTTCTCACTATAAAATATCCCCTCGCGTGCGATACGTATGCTCTTACGCCCTCGTAGTTATCGGGCGATATTTTAAGCAGACGCTCCGACAATGCGGTAAGCCGCGTAATCACCGTATCGGCTGTGTTTCGCCAATCCTCGCCCGTAAGCTTGAGTCTGATATCCGCTTCTTCAAGCGGGCTGCGAAGCCCCGCAATGAGATCTGTAAGGTCTTTGCCGTTGCGTCTGAGATTGGACAGCGTGATCAATATTTTGGCTACGAAGTACGCGCCGTCGTCCAAAAAATAATGCTCCGAAAAAGCCGCGTGACCGCTGCTCTCTATAGCGAGCGGCGCGTCTATGCCTTGGGCGTTGAGGCGCTTGGCTTCGTCTATAACGTTGCGGTAGCCGCGCATGTAGCGCTCCTGCACGCCGCCGTGCGCCTCGATAAACTCGCGCAAGCCCTCGGTCGTCACCGAATCGGTAACTATCGTCGCGCCTTTATGCGAAGGCAAAACCATAGCCGCGGCAAGCGCTATCAGCCTGCTGCGGTTTATCTCCGTGCCATCCGCCGCAACTATCGCGCAGCGATCGACGTCCGCGTCGAATATGACGCCGAGATCGGCGCCCGTCTTGAGCACGCGGGCTTTGAGCGACCCGATAGCTTCCTTGTCTTCGGGATTGGGCGCGTGCGCGGGGAACGTTCCGTCGGGCTCCAAGAACTGCGAGCCCGAAACGTCCGCGCCGAGCGGAGTGAGCACGCGCGTAGCAAAAAAGCCGCCTGCGCCGTGTCCCGCGTCCACTACTATTTTCATGTTTTTAAGCGGCATGAAAATACCCGTGCCTTTACGGATAGTATCGGTCAGCATGTCGCAGTAAAGCCGCAGACAGTCGCGGCGCACTATGGACGAATAAACGCCCGACTCGAGCTTTTCTCCGTTTTCGGCAAGCTCGATTATCTCGTTGAGTTCCGTCGAATTGACTCCGCCGTCGGCGGTAAAAAATTTGAGACCGTTTATATCCTTGGGATGATGGCTCGCAGTTATCATGATCGAGCCGTCGGCAAGAATGGACGGAAATTTAGTCACCATGAACGCCGCGGGCGTGCTGAACATGCCGCAGTCGTAAATATCCTGTCCCGTCGTTTTGAGCGCGGAAACTATCGTCTCGGCAAAACCTTCGCCCGTAATACGGCTGTCTCTGCCTATAACTATTTTGCAGCGTTGCTTGCCCGTCCGCCGCGTCAGCCATACCGCAAAAGCATTGGCAAACGCGCTCACCGCTTCCGCGGTAAGAACGGCGGGTTCTGTATCGGAAGCTATAGCTCGACCGCGGATATCCGTTCCGCTCTTTAACTTGGATAATTCAGACATACAGCCTCCGTAACTTTTTCGCGACTACGCGCCGCGCCGATATGCAAGCGCGCGTCGCATTCACAGTTATTATAGCGCGTTTTGTCGTTTTTGACAAACGTTTACAAGCGCTATTGCCAAATTTTCCCAACTATATTATCTTTAAAACACGGTCGAAATCGCACGCTCTGTAATCCGCCGCCGTCGCCCTGTTTTTACCGTGCCTATCGAATAGACAGGTATCTACGCCGTACGCTATCCCGCCCGATATATCCGAGTTTTCGCCGTCGCCAAACACAAGTATCCTGTTCTTATCGACTGCGCCGACAGCCTCGCACACGCGCGCGAAAAACCTTACGTCGGGCTTGTCGTACCCCACGTTTTCCGATATGAACGCGCCATCGTGATGTCCGTCCAACGCCTTTAACCGTTGGCTCGCTATATGCGCGAAACTGTTGGTTATTATATATACCTTTACGCCGCGCGCTCTCGCCGCGTCCAAAAACTCTTTTGCGCCGTCTATCGTAAACCGCGTTTTTTGCATTTCCGGAACGTATCGCGCGTTGGTGCGCTCGGGCGAAAAGTCCGCGCCCAATCGCTCTTTTAACATGACGAACCTTGCGGCGTTGAGCTCGGCGCGAGTTATCTCGCCGCGCTCTAATTCAGACCACACCTCGTCGGTTATCGCCGAGTACGCCGCGCATATCGCGTCGTCGGATGCGGAACAGTCGCACTCGCCGCGCACCGCCGCAATCACGGCGTGGCGCATTGCTTTTCTGAAATCCAACAGCGTATCGTCGGCGTCGCATAAGATCACGTCATACCTATTTTTTCGCGGAGTCTCGAGCGCGGTCAATAACGCCGAGACCGAATCGACGGAAGTATCTATAATATAGTCCGCATACTTTTCGTACAGCGGCGCGCGCGCTTTCAGCGTCTCGCTCAGCTTGCCTTTAAGCGGGCGGTTGGAGTTTTTTATGCGCGATTCCAAAACGCTTACGGGCGCGCTTAAATACACTACGTCGCATTTGGCGCGGAGCGCGCACATACCGCGTTTATCGAGCACGGCGCCGCCGCCCGTGGCTATATACGCGGCAGTCGAGTCGGCGGCTTCTCTGAGCAGTTCGGTCTCTATTTTTCTGAACTCCGCTTCGCCTTTGCGCTCGAAAAACGCCTTGATATCGCCGTAACGGCGCACAAACTCGCGATCGGTGTCAAATACGTCGCCGCCGTACTGCGCGGAAACGCGCCTCGCCAATGAGCTTTTACCGCTACCCATAGGTCCTATAAATACAAGTCTTTTACCGTTGATACTCATTTTCTTTCCGCTCCGTCTGCCGCCTTTTTCCGCTACCCATAGGTCCTATAAACACCAATCTTTTACCGTTGATACTCATTTTCTTTCCGCTCCGTCTGCCGCCTTTTTCCGCTACCCATAGGTCCTATAAATACAAGTCTTTTACCGTTTAAACTCATGCTTTATTTATCGCCACTCTCGACGAT